>CAZSIQ010000001.1:0-137530 GCA_964606915.1 uncultured Woeseiaceae bacterium
CGGTCAAAGAAACCGTCCATGTCCTGGAACGGTGACCAGTTGATCAGGTTCATGGTTGTCCTCCACGGTTCGCTGTGCGCCGGTCAAACCGATCGGCTGCCACTGTCATAGTGGGTACGCCTCAACCCCCTTTTAATGCGTAGATGCCGCAACTTGATTCAGCGCAATACGGACAGACATCCGCCGGCAGGAGCGCTAGATTGAAGGTTCAGGCGACGCTGCGCACCGCAATGGACTTCACCTGCGCATGCACAGGCTGCCCCACCTTGAGGCCGAGCTGGTTCGCTGATCGCAGCGTGATTCTCGCCAGCAAATCCTGGTCATCACAATCCAGCCTCACCAGCACGCTCGATGGCGAGTCCTGGGCAATCTCGCGAACCTTGCACGGCAGGATGTTGAGGATGCTGCTGCGCTCCGGCCGGTCAAGCGCAATGCTGACATCGTCGGCACGAATACGCAGCCGATGCGGACCCGGATCGAGCCTGCCGGCGATCACCAGTTCCACGCTGCCCTTGCGGAGAACGCTGGAACAGCTGTGGGCATCGAACTGCTCGAATTCGGCCTCCAGCACCGCACCCGCCTCACGTCCGCCGATCACCGGCAGGTCCGCTCTCGACAGAACAGACTGCAGCGGACCGGACGCGTGCACCAGACCGTGGTCGAGCACAATCATCTCGTCCACGAGCTGGCAGAGCTCATCGATATCGTGACTCACGTAGATCACCGGAATCGATAACTCCCGACGCAGCCGCTGCAGGTAGCGCAGCAACTCGCGGGCTACGCCCTCATCGAGTGACGCCGTGGGTTCGTCCAGCAACAGCAGGTCAGGACTGCTGAGCAAGGCTCGCCCGATCGCCACCCGCTTCGCCTCACCCCCCGACAGGCTGGCCGGTCGACGCTCCAGTAGAGGCTCGAGGGACAACAGCTGCACGACATCGTCGAACGCAATCTTCGAGCGTCCGTTGCGGCGCTCACCGTACGCGAGGTTTCGCCGAACCGTCAGGTGTGGGAACAGGCGAGGCTCCTGGAACACAACGCCCACTGGACGCCGGTGAACCGGCAGTGACACCGCCGCATCCTGCCAGACCGTGTCGCCGACGATAATGTCGGCAGCCGCGGGTGTCTCTAGCCCGGCGATGCAGCGAATCAGTGTCGATTTGCCGGCGCCGGACGGCCCGAAGATACCGGTGATGCTGGTCGCAGCCAGTGACAGGTCCACGTGCAGACGAAACTCGTCGCGTACATGTTCAACCTGGATCCGGATGCTCACGACGTGCGCCTCCGGTTGATGAAGAAAAGCGCAAGCAGCACAAGGAAAGAGCCGACCAGCAGGATCGCGGACAGGCGATGCGCCGTCGCGTAGTCCAGCGATTCGACGGCGTCGTAGATAGCGATCGAAATGACACGTGTTTCACCGGGTATGTTGCCACCCACCATCAGGACCACGCCGAACTCGCCGACCGTGTGCGCAAACGACAGTACGGCGGCATTCAGGAAGCCTGCGCGGCTCATGGGCAAAACGACTGAGAAGAACGCATCCAGGCGACTTGCGCCCAGTGTCCTCGCCGCCTCGATCTCGTGATTCCCAAGAGGCTCGAAAGCGTTCTGCAGCGGCTGCACCGCAAACGGCAGGCTGTAGAAACAGCTGGCGATAACAAGCCCGGAAAACGAGAACGTCAACGTTCCGCCCGTCAGGCTCAGCCACCAGCCGCCGAGGCCGGATGCCGGCCCCAGCAGCACGAGCAGGTAGAACCCCATGACGGTCGGCGGCAGGACAATCGGTAGTGCCACGATGGCCTGGACCGGTGCACGCCATGCCGATCGAGTCCGCGCCAGCCACCACGCCAGGGGCGTGGCGAGCAGCAGCAGGATGACCGTTGTGACCGCCGCGAGCTGAAGCGACAACAGGAGTGCTGTAAACCCGTCACTCATCGTCAAACTCGTAACCGGCAGCGGCAATGCGCTCGCGGGCGTCGGTCGCCAGGTAGTCGAGGAACTGCTTCGCCAGCGCATTGTCGGCGGCGCGACTGAGTAGCACGGCCTGCTGGCGTATCGGCGCATGCTGCCCGGCGGGCACAAAGTAGCGGCACCCGCCATCGGGCAGCATGGCGGCCTGCGCATTGGCCAGGATCCCGAACTGCGCGCCGCCGCGAACGGCAAACTGCAGTGCCTGCGCTATGTTTTCACCGGTGACGCGGCGAGACGAGACGTCGATGCCGGACGTGGCGAAGAACTCGACGGCGGCGCGACCGTAGGGCGCGGTCTCGGGGTTGGCGATGGCAACGCGCCCGGTCCCGGCGCGCAAAGCCTCTATGCAATCACTGCCTGCTAGGCTTTTATCACCCGACCAGAGCAGCAGTCGGCCAACCGCGTAAGTGAATCGGCTGCCAGCCACGGCGTCGCCTCGCTCGATGAGTTTCAGCGGGCGCTCCTCATCAGCGGACAGAAACAGGTCGAAGGGTGCGCCGTTGACGACCTGTGCATAGAGCTTGCCGGTGGACGCGGCACTCAGCTTCACCTCGACACCGGTTGCCGATTCATAGTCGGCGACCAGCTCGCGGGCTACCGGCAGGAAGTTGCTGGCCACGGCAACGACAATCTCGTCATCGGCTGACACGCTCCCGCAGCAGCACACCAGCCATGCAATAATCGGCAACGCCCTGACAGTCATGTCGCAACCTTAGCGGACAGCATGGACCAGCAGCAATCAACTGATCTGAAAACGGGTAGTGACGGATTCCTGATTCGCGGCGCCGAGATGACGCGACTGGAGACCTTCGTCGATGCCGCCTTCGCATTTACCGTGACGCTGCTCGTGGTTGGCGGCGGAGACAACACGCCAGGATCACTGGAGGAACTGGTCGACGCCTTGAAAGGCGTGCCCGCGTTCCTGGTCTGCTTCGTCAACCTGTTGTTCTTCTGGTACGCCCACTACCGCTGGAGCCGGCGCTACGGCCTTGAAGACCTGCCCTCGACGCTGATCTCCGTCAGCCTCGTGTTCGTCGTGCTGATCTACGTGTATCCGCTGAAAGCCATGTATGAAAGTGCATTGAATTACTTCAGCGGCGGATTCGTCCCCACCGATATCGAGATCGAGGGACCGGACGACCTGCGCTTTCTGTTTGTCGTGTTTGGCGCCGGCTTCGCCTCCATGTCGATGGTGATCGCGCTACTCGACTTCTACGCATACCGCGTGTCGGACCGCCTGCAACTCTCCGCGCGCGAGCGCTTCGACACATTCACCGCGGTCCTCGCGTGGCTGATCAGCGTTGCCATCGCCCTTCTGTCGATCACGATTGCACTGCTGGCACAGGGCATGACGATCACGTTTGCCGGGTTCGTCTACGCCGCCTTCGGTATCGCGATGCCGGCACTGCATGCCATCCGGGAGCGGCACTGGAGCCGGCTGGCGACGCAGGCTTGATCGAAGCAGCCGACCTTAATATTATATTTTTTTAATATAAACAGGACACCCGGTATGGCGAAGCCGACCGTCACTCCCTTTTTCGATGAAGCGACCTTTACCGTCACTTACGTCGTCTCGGACCCGAACTCGAAACAAGCGGTCATCATCGACCCCGTCCTCGATTTCGACCTGGCGTCCGGCCGCACGAGCAGCGCCGGTGCCGACGCCGTTGTCCGTCACTGCGAGAAAGACGGCCTGGATGTTCGCTGGGTGCTCGAAACCCACGTACATGCGGACCACCTGTCAGCCGGCCACTACCTGGCGGAGAAACTGCAGGCGAAGGTCGCCATCGGTGATCGAGTGCCGGTCGTGCAGGATGTGTTCGCGAAGCTGTTTAATCTTGACGATATCTCCGGCGACGGCAGCGAGTTCGATCACCTGTTTGCCGATGGCGATACGATCGACATTGGCGACGTCCCGGGTCGCGTCCTGTTCACTCCGGGGCACACGCCGGCCTGCGTGACCTACATTTTTGGCGACGCCGCGTTCGTCGGCGACACGTTGTTCATGCCGGACTTCGGCACCGCGCGGACAGACTTCCCCGGCGGCAACGCAGGCGAATTGTTCGACTCCATCCGCGAGACGCTGTCTCTCGAACCGACCACGCGCCTGTTTATGTGTCATGACTACAAGGCGCCGGGCCGCGACCGCTATGCCTGGGAGACCACGGTTGCCGAGCAGCGTGCCGACAACATTCACATCAACGATGCGGTAAGCCGGGACGACTTTGTCGACATGCGCGAGGGTCGGGATGCAGAGCTGGGCGTGCCAAAGCTGCTGCTGCCCGCCGTGCAGTTCAACCTGCGAGCGGGGAAAATGCCGCCCGCAGAAAACAACGGGATTCGCTACCTGAAAATTCCGCTCAATTCCTTCTGAACGACAAGCACGCGACATGCCTGCCGGGGCGGTCTCTGGCACACTGTGCACCCCTCGAAGGAAGCGGAGATACCATGGACCTCGGAATCACGGATCGCGTCAAGCCCATTCACGAGAATGTCAGGCGCTTTATCGAGGAGCGGGTCCAGCCCGTTGACGAAGAATTCCTCGCCGAGGTTGCCGTCGGTGACCGCTGGACGCTGACGGATCGCCAGAACGAGATTCTCGACAGCCTGAAAGCCGCAGCCCGTGAACAGGACCTGTGGAACTTCTGGCTCACCGACAGCGCGCGCGGCTACGGGCTGACCACCGTTGAATACGCCTATCTCGCCGAGCAGATGGGCCGCTCCCATCTCGCGGCCGAAGTGTTCAACTGCAGTGCCCCCGACACCGGCAACATGGAAGTCATCGAGCGCTACGGCACCGACGAGCAAAAAGCCCGTTGGCTCGAACCGCTGCTGAACGGCGAAATCCGCTCCGCCTACGCGATGACCGAACCGGGTGTCGCATCCTCGGATGCCACCAACATCTCGACGTCCGCCCTCCTCGACGGTGGCGACTGGGTCATTAACGGCGAGAAGACCTATATCTCCGGCGCCGGCGACCCGCGCTGCAAGATCCTGATCTGCATGGTGAAGACCAACCCGGAAAACGACCGACATACCCAGCACTCGCAGATACTGATCCCGATGGACACGCCGGGTGTCGAGGTTGTGCGGCCCATGCAGGTGTTCGGCGCCGACGACGCGCCGCACGGCCACATGCACCTTCGCTTTACCGATGTGCGCGTACCGGAGGACCACATGATCCTTGGCGCCGGTCGTGGCTTCGAAATCGCGCAGGGCCGACTCGGACCGGGCCGCGTGCATCACTGTATGCGCGCCATCGGCATGGCGGAGCGCGCCCTGGACCTGATGTGCCATCGGGCCGTATCGCGGACGGCGTTCGGCAAACCGCTGGCAAAGCTGGGTGGCAACGTCGACAAGATCGCGCATGCGCGAATGAACATCGACATGGCACGCCTGCTGACGTTGCGCACAGCGCACGCTATCGACACACAGGGCGTGCAGGAAGCACAGCTCTGGATCTCCAAGATCAAGGCGGTCGTGCCCAGCGTCGCCATCGACATCATCGATGACGCGATCCAGATGCACGGCGGTGCCGGCGTGTCGCAGGACTTTCCGCTGGCGGCGATGTACACGGGTGCCAGGACCCTGCGTCTCGCCGACGGTCCGGACGAAGTCCATCGCATGGTCGTTGCGCGTCGCGAGTTAAAGCCCTACCTGGCGAACGCCGGTGCCTGAGTTCGTCCCGGTTGCCGAACTGCCCGGCTACGTCGGTCGCGAACTCGAACCGTCAGACTGGCTCAAGATTACGCAGGACCGGGTCAACCAGTTTGCCGATGCAACCAACGACCACCAGTTCATCCACGTCAACCGCCTGAAGGCGAAGTTCACGCCCTTCGGCGGCACGATCGCACACGGCTTCCTGTCGATGTCACTGCTGTCGCACCTGAACGAACAGCACATCGTCGTACCGGAAGGCACCGTCATGAGCGTCAACTACGGCTCAAACCGGATGCGGTTCCTGAAACCGGTGCGAGTCGGTAAACGCATTCGCTCGCACCAGAAGGTCGTCGACATCGTCGAGAAAAAACCGAAGCAATGGCTGCTGACCATCGAGGTCAGCGTTGAAATCGAGGGCGAGGACACGCCGGCGCTGGTCGCCGAGTTGCTCGCCCTGTTCATCGTCAAGTAGGGAGAAACATGGGACATCAATTGAATGACCGCGTCGCGATCGTCACCGGAGCGGGCCGGGGGCTCGGCCGCGCTCACGCGCTGGCGCTTGCGGCGCGAGGTGCGAGCGTCGTTGTGAACGACCTGGCCGATGCCGACGGCAACACGCCCAATGCCGATGCCGTGGTTGCCGAGATCCAGGCCGCGGGCGGGACGGCGATGGCCAATGGTGCAAACGTCGCCGATTTCGACGCCGTCACCGCGATGGTGGAATCGGCGATGTCCGCATTGGGACGTATCGACATTGTCGTCAACAACGCCGGCATCCTGCGCGACAAGACCTTCGCAAAGATGACCCTCGACGATTTCCGACTGGTTATGGATGTTCACCTGATGGGTTCCGTGCACTGCACGAAAGCCGCGTGGGAAATCATGCGTGAACAGAAGCACGGCCGCATCGTGTTTACGACCTCGAGCTCGGGTCTCTACGGCAACTTCGGGCAGGCAAACTACAGTGCCGCGAAGATGGCCATGGTCGGCCTCATGAACACGCTGCACATGGAAGGTGCAAAGTACGGCATTCGCGTGAACTGTCTCGCACCGGCGGCCGGCACGGCCATGATGGAGGGCCTGATCCCGGAAGCGGTGCACAACATGCTCACGCCGGAGCGTGTCGCCGAAGGTGTCGTCTTTCTGTGCGGCGACGACTCACCGAGCCGCACGATCCTGTGCGCCGGCGGCGGGAACTTCGCCGTCTACCGGGCATTCGAAACACAGGGCCTGAGCCTGCTGCCCGATCGCGTCGACGCCGATGCGATCGCAGAAGCCTGGACGCAAATCTCGTCTGCCGATGGCATGCAGGAGGTGCAGGCCGGTTTCGAACAAACGCAGAAATTTGCGGTGATGAGCGCGCAGGCGCTCGGCATCGATCTCGACATGCAGAATGGAGGATACAACCGTGCGTGAGGCCGTCATCGTTTCGACCGCCAGGACCCCGATCGGCAAGGCCTACCGGGGCGCGTTCAACAACACCGATGCACCCAGCCTTGGCGGGCACGCGGTCAAACATGCCGTCGAGCGCGCGGGCGTCGACCCCGCCGAAGTCGACGACGTCATCATGGGCTGTGCCCTGACGCAGGGCTCGCAGGGCGCCAACACGGCACGACACATTGCTCTCGCGGCAGGACTGCCGGTCTCGGTCGGCGGCATGACCGTCGATCGCCAGTGCAGCTCGGGCATGATGGCTATCGCGCTGGCGGCCAAGACCGTGGTCTGCGACAACGTCGACATCATGGTTGGTGGCGGCCTCGATTCCATCAGCCTCGTGCAGAATGAGCACATGAACATCCATCGCCTCGGCGACCCGAAGCTGCTGGAAAAGCACCCGGCAATCCTGATGCCGATGATCGACACGGCCGAAGTGGTCGCGAAGCGTTACGAGATCACTCGCGAGGCACAGGATGAGTACGCGCTGCAGAGCCAGCAGCGTACGGCGGCAGCACAGGAAGCGGGTCGGTTCGATGACGAGATTGTGCCGATGCCGTCGAACATGGGTGTGATGGACAAGGAAACCGGCAAGATCTCCTTCGTGGACGTGACACTCGAGAAGGACGAAGGTAACCGCCCGGGGACGACGCTCGAGGGGCTTGCCGGTCTGAAGCCGGTTCGTGAAAACGGGTTTATCTCAGCCGGCAACGCCAGCCAGCTCTCCGACGGCGCATCGGCGGCCGTGGTCATGGAGGCCGGCGTTGCCGAAAAACGTGGCCTGGCACCGCTCGGCATTTACCGCGGCACGGCCATCGCGGGCTGCGAGCCTGATGAAATGGGCATTGGCCCGGTGTTCGCTGTGCCCAAGCTCCTCGAGCGCACGGGCCTTTCGATGGACGACATCGACCTGTGGGAACTCAACGAGGCCTTTGCCGTCCAGGTCTTGTACTGCCGCGACACACTGGGCATCCCCAACGACAAACTGAATGTCGACGGTGGCGCAATCTCGATCGGGCACCCCTACGGCATGTCCGGCGCGCGCATGGTCGGCCATGCACTGATAGAAGGTAGGCGCCGTGGCGCGAAATACGTCGTCTGCACGATGTGCATCGGCGGCGGCCAGGGTGCCGCCTCATTGTTCGAGGTCGCCTGATGCGCGGGCTGGTCTGCAAGGCTTACGGTCCGCCCGACAGTCTCGTCATAGAGGACATGGACAGCCCGGAACCGGGCGAGGGGCAAATCCGTGTCGACGTTCACGCGGCCGGCGTTAACTTCCCGGACATCCTCGTCATCGCGGGCCAGTACCAGGACAAGACACCGCCTCCGTTCGTGCCGGGCAATGAAGCGGCCGGCGTCGTTTCTGCCGTGGGTCCGGGCGTGACGCGATTTGCCGAGGGTGATCGGGTTATCGTCATGCCGCGGGGTGGTGCGTTCGCCACCGAGTGCCTCGCCGGCGAGGCCCTGAGCATGCCGTTACCGGACGCGATGAGCTATGAACACGGCGCCGGGTTCAGCGTCACCTACGGCACGAGCTATCACGCGTTGAAGCAAAGTGCTGAACTGCAGGCCGGCGAAACGGTGCTGGTCCTTGGCGCAGCCGGCGGTGTCGGCATCACGGCCGTCGAGATCGCCAAGGCCATGGGGGCTACCGTCATCGCCGCCGCCAGCACCGACGAAAAACTCGAATTCGCAAAGCAGGCCGGCGCGGATCATCTCATCAACTACTCACGCGACGCACTGAAGGACACCGTCAAGGCGATGACCGACGGCAAGGGCGTCGACGTCGTCTATGACCCGGTGGGCGGTGAACTGGCAGAGCAGGCCTACCGTTCGCTGGCCTGGCACGGCCGATACCTCGTCGTCGGTTTCGCCGCCGGCGACATTCCGAAGTTTCCGATCAACATCGCGCTGTTGAAGGAAGCCAGCATCATCGGTGTCTGGTGGGGCACCTGGGCCGCGAAGAATCCGCAGCTGCAGGTCCAGAACGTGATGGAAATGGCAGCAATGATGCAGGCAGGCAAGCTCACACCACGCATCACCGAGGTTTACCCGCTCGAGGATTTCAAAAAGGCGTTTGCGGCCATCACCGAGCGGCGCGCGCTCGGCAAGGTCGTGCTGAAGATGAGGGACTGAGCCTACCGATGCTGGTCGATCAGTATCGGGTTCCCGTCGGGGTCCTCGATCAGGAAGCTGGCAGGACCCTCGCCTGATTCATCCGCTTCCTGGATGAACGCCACGCCGTCTGCTTTCAGTTGCTTCTGCAGTTCGCGCACGTCCGTAAAGCGGTCGAGGTTCTGGGCGCCCTGGTCCCAGCCCGGGTTGAAGGTCAGCATGTTCTTTTCAAACATGCCCTGGAACAGGCCAACCAGGTGGTCGCCGTTTTTCAGGATTGCCCAACCCTGGTCCGGCGCACCGCCAAACACGGAAAAGCCGAGTTTTTCGTAGAACGCAATCGATGCGTTGATGTCCTTGACGGTCAGGCTGACCGAGAATGCGCCGAGTTGCATGACTAAACGGCCTTCAGCGCAGCAACGGGCTCCGGCGCCTCGTCGTGCTCTTCCAGCCAGTCGCGCGCCTCGTCAAAGTCTCGAAAGACCTGCATTTCCTCGGGCGAGTCTTCCGCGTACGCCTGGTACATACGGATGTAGCCGTAGTCCAGGTCCTGCGGACAGAACGCCGCCGAGCGAATGGACTGGATGCCCCGTTCCTTGAAAAACGACTTCGTGAATTCCGCGATGCGGATAATGCAATCAGCCGATACACCGGACAGGTCGGCCGTGCTCAGGTCGCAGAGCTTATGCGTCTGCGGCGTCCAGTCCTTACTCAGGTAAAAATCCCTGTAGGAGCTGAACAGTTCCTCGTCCGTGATTTTTCCGTCCAGCGTCACCTTGACGTGCTTGCTGTCGGGCATAACCGAAAACCGTACTGGCACGGTGGTCTCCTCTCAATATGGCGTCATTGCCTGCGATGCCCAGTATAGTAGTTCCACTTCCGGGCGCATTCGGGAAAAACCCTTAGTTAACGTCAGACTGCCCGAATCGTCTATCGGGGTTTTCACCACCCCCGGGGCGCAAGTGCTTGTTTTCCCTCACATCAGCATGGCGCCGCCGTCCATGACGAGCGTGGTACCGGTGGTGTACGCCGCCTCGTCCGAGACGAGGAAGATGACACCAGCGACCATATCGTCGGGTTTTCCCGCCCGTGCGGCCGGGATGCGCGCCATCCATTTCTGGACTTTCGGGTCCCCGGTCAGCGCCTCGGCAAACTTGGTTTCGACAACCCCCGGCAGAATCGCGTTTACCCGGATACCGGCCTGGCCGTATTCCTTGGCGTAGGCCTTGGTGAGGCTGATCAGGCCGGCCTTGGTCATCGAATAGACCGCCTGGCCCGGCAGGGAGATCAGGCCGGCGATGGACGCAACATTGACGACCGAGCCGCCACCGCTTTTCAGCATCAGCGGAACGGCACCGCCCATCATGTAGTACGGCCCCTTCAGGTTAACGTCGACGGTTTTGTCGAAGGCATCCGGCGGCAGCGTCGCGGCGGGACCGGAATGCGGATTGGTCGCCGCATTGTTGATCAGGATATCCAGGCGGCCGAACTCGGCATCGATCGCCGACGTCAAGGCCTCGATGTCATCCAGTTTGCCGGCGTGGCATACCTTGGCGATTGCCGTACCGCCCTTTTCGGTGATGTCGTCGGCGACTTTCTGCACGCCCTCGAGGCTTCGGCTGCTCAGGATGACCGTGGCACCACAATCGGCCAGGCCATGGGCGATGGCTTCACCGATGCCGCGTGAGCCGCCGTTGACCAGCGCAACTTTGCCGTTCAGGTCCGTCTTCATTCTTTGTTCTCCAGGAGTTTTTGTCTGAATCGGCGCATGCCGTCGATCCATCGATTGTGGTCGGCCGCCTTGCGCTCAACGTAGGTTCGCACCTGCTCATGCGGCAGGACCAGGAACGTGCGATTGACGATACCGTCAATGATGCAGTCTGCAACCGCTTCCGGTCTCAGGATGCCGTCAACGTCGTTACCAAGAAAGCCGCCGTCCAGCGTCTCCGCATCGTCCTCGATGCCGATCATCCGGGTCGCGACCGCCTGTGGACAAACGACCGACACGTGAATGTTGTCGTCTGCATGCGTGATCGCCAGTGATTCGGCGAATCCCACGGCCGCATGCTTGGTCGCCGAATACGCCGCATCGCCTATCTGGCTCAACAGCCCCGCGGCAGAGGCGACATTCACGAGGTAACCACCGCCGCGCGACTTCATACGCGGAATCAGCACCCGTGCTGCATACACATGCGCCATGACATTCACGTCCCAGCAGGCCTGCCAGCGATCCGGGTGCGCGACGAGACCACCCTCCGCCGACGCCGCACCGCCCTCACCGTCACCGTGGCCGACGCCTGCGTTCGAGACGAACAGGTCGATGGGACCGATACCCGACTCGACCTCGTCGACAAGCGCTGCGATGTCCTGCTCGGAACTGACGTCCACTCCGTACGCGCTGCCGCCTATAGCGACGGCGACTCGCTCTGCGGCGACCGGATCGATATCCGCGACGACGACGCTTAAACCCTCGCTCGCCAACCGCTTGCAGATGGCCCGGCCGATGCCGTGCCCGCCACCGGTGACAACGGCCGTCCGGATACCCTCAATCGCCATCACGTGCCGCCGCGAACAGTTCATCTTCAAATCCGAATTTCGTCTTCTCGACGATACGGTCCGGGTACAGGATGCCGTCCAGGTGATCGTGCTCATGCTGGAATACGATGGAATGGAAGCCATCAGCCTCGCGTTCGATGCGTTCACCGTACGGGTCGAAGCCGGCATAGCGCACGGCTTTATGTCGGGGTACAAGTCCACGCATGCCCGGGACAGACAGGCAGCCTTCCCAGCTGCCCACCAGGGCGTCGTCCACGACCTCCCACTCCGGGTTGACGAGTACCGTCGTTGGTACCGCCTCGGCATCCGGGTAGCGAGGGTTAGCCTCCACACCGAAGATCATGACCCTCAACGGCACGCCGATTTGCGGCGCGGCGAGGCCGGCGCCGTCAGCGTCATGCATCGTGTCAAACATATCCTCGACGAGCCCGTGCAGTTCCGGCGTGTCGAATTCAGCAACCGGCTCGGATACGACGCGAAGTCTCGGATCGCCCATCCGGAGAATTTTGTGAACAGCCATGGCGCTACTCTAGCGGCCCGCTAGTCAAGCGCAAGCCAACGCGGGTGTTCGTAGACAACGATCTCCACCTCATCGCCGACATGCGCATCGCCGGCGACGTCAACGATGCCCAACAGGCCGCGACTCAGTTTCGCGGCCTTGGCGAAGGCGGTGACCTGCAGGGGCGAACCATCGGCCTGCGTATAGCGCTCAGCGAGATTTGTCCCCTTCGACAGGCAGGGCGCACAGAACTCCTCGACAAGCAGTTCAAGGCCGGACGGAAAGCGAAGCAGCGAACCCTTCGGCAGCCGGGACAGGGACGGAAATCCGTCGAGCACGATGTTCATCGTGATATCAGCCGCCGTCAGCGGTTCAGCAAGCCCCATATCGTCGGCAATCTGTGCCAGCTCATCGGTCGAGATAGCCGACCACATCCGCTCGTTGCGGCGCATACTGCCGCGGACCTGCTTGTCGTTGCGTCCGTTCGGCCGGCTGTGGCCGCGATGGCGATCGCCGACGATACCGTCGACATCAAAACTCAGCGTGTCACTGGCAGGCCGCTCGGGCTGCATCTTGCTGAACTTGTGGAGGGCAACAACACGTGCGACAGGCATAGCTCTCTCAGTAAGGTAAGGGTGGTGTCAGGCGGCGGCGTTCCGGGTTCCAGAACGGCCCGCCGGTGACCGTGGCACGAGCCATCTTTCGTTGCCAGTGCATTTCACGCTGGTAGTAGATTTCTACCCAAAGCTCGCTGCCAACCTGGCCGTAAGGTGCACGTACGGTGGCGAGGGCAATATTCTGTTTGCAGATCGGTGACCAGGCAGCCGAGGTAACAAAACCGATGTCCCGCTTGCCGGGCTTCGCATAAACATAGGCGTCCGCGGCCGGCTTGTTACCCTCGATATCCAGACGAACGAGCTGCCACGTCGAACCCCGCCGCCGCTCGTTCGCCAGCGCCTCCCGGCCGTTGAATACCGGCTTGCCGAAATCCACGAGCCAGTCGAGACCCAGCTCAAACGGCGAGCGGCTACGCCCGGCACGGATCGTCTCGTCGGCATGCAGGAAATCCACGCCCGGCGCGAGGAACGTCGCCTCTATGCGCGACAGCTCCAGCGCCTCGGTGCCGATGGCGCGGATACCGGTCAGCTCACCGGCGCGGAACAATGCGTCCCAGACATTTTCTGCCTGCGAAGGGTCGAGCCAGAGCTCGTAACCAAGGTCGCCCGTAAACCCGGTGCGTGATACCAGAATCTCCCACCCGCCGAAGTCGACGCTCGTATGCGAAAACGGCTTCAGCGGCGCCAGGCCTTCAAGCTCCATACGCTGCAGGACACTGAATGAGGTCGGTCCCTGCACCGCAAGGGCTGCAACGTCGGCGGTTTCCTCGACAATATCAACATCAAAGCCACGGGCGGAATCCGCGAACCAGGCCGCATGTCGCCCGGCACTGCACAGCCGGAAATCCTCGTCGGCGAGTCGGAACACGGTACCGTCGTCAATGACCTTGCCGGCACCGTCGCACCACACCGCATAAGCGACCCGGCCCACCCGCAGCGACGACAGGTCGCGGGTCAGCAGCCGGTCGAGAAACGCGAGGGCATCGGGACCCGTGATGCGGTATTTGTTCATCGGCGACAGATCGAACACCGCGGTCGCATTGCGAATCGCGAAATATTCGTGATCAGCGCAGTACAGCGCATCCGGTACCGTGTAGCCGTTCCAGTTGTGCCAGCGGTTCAGCCGGTCGAGTGACTTCTGCCGAGCGTAAAACGGCGTCGGCAACCTGCCCTGGTGCACTTCGATCATCGCTGCCGCTCCCGCTCGAGTATCGCCTGCGCGGCGTTATAACCGGGTGCACCGCTGACGCCGCCGCCGGGGTGCGTGCCGGCGCCGCATAGCCAGAGTCCGTCCAGCGGCTGGCGGTACTGGGTTGCCCCGACTACCGGCCGTGTAAACATGAACTGGTCGAGACCGATTTCGCCGTGATGCCAGTGTCCGCCGTACACACCGAAGCGCTGCTCGATGTCCACCGGCGTCATGAGCTCCAGCGCCAGCACCCGGCTACCGATTGCCCGGAAGTAGCGCGACAGGGTCTGCAGGCAGATGTCCGTGAACTGGTCCCGCGCATCGTCTGTCCAGCCACCATCCAGCCGGTACGGCGCGAACTGCACGTTGGCCGACAGGACGTGCTGTCCCTCCGGCGCACACCGGTCGTCGGCAACACTCGGCAGGCTGATCTCCATGACGGGGCTCTCCGAGAACGCGCCGTACTTGGCAGGATTGAACGCCTCCTCGATCGCATCCTCGCTCGGTGCAATCAGCAGCCGTGACGCCAGATCACCATCTTTGAGGCCCGGGACCTCTGGCAACCCGTCGAGCGCCAAATGCAGCTTCGCAACATTGCCTTCACAACGGTAGTGATCAATCCGCTTGAGGTACGGTGACTCGAAGTGACGCTCGCCAACCAGGTGCTGCGCCGTGGTCCTGGGATCGGCATTCGACACCACCGTCCAGCTGTCGAAACGTACGCCGCGAGATTCCACGCCGGCGACTCGCCCGTTCTCGACGATGATACGGTCGACGGGATGACCGGTCCGCACTTCGGCACCGAATGCCACAGCGCGAGCCGCCAGTGCCTCGCTGATCGTGCCGACACCGCCCGCGGGTTGTGACACAACGCCGTCCTGGCCGGCCAGCCTGTGCAGCCAGGTAAACACCGAACCGGGTGACCGCGGCCCCGTATGCGTCCCGGTCACGGCATCGAGGCAGATAGCCGCCTTGAGCAGCGGGTGCGAGAACCGCGCGTTAACCTCGTCGTGCATGTTCTGCCCGACGAGGCGCAACAGTTCACGCATGTCCTGCCTGCCGAGCAGCCTCAGCTGCACGCCCAGCTTCAACAGGCGCCGGAGATCGCCTTCGAAACGCGGTGGCCGACGCAGAAACTGCCGGTTGAGAAAACGAGCCAGCCGGGTTCCGAGCTGTCGGAACTCCCGGTAAGCGCGTGACTCGCCGCTCGCCGCCCCGGCAACGTCGTCATCGAAAAAGCGCACATGGTCGCCGTCTTCGGCTAATGCAATGGTGCTCATGCTTTCGGTCAGCAGCGGTATGCGTACACCGAGCGCCTTCATCACGGCCGGCTGCAGCTGGTGGACCAGCTGGGCGCCAGTGGACACCCAGAAACCGTCGTGAAATTCCTCGGTAACGGCCATCCCGCCAACCCGGTTCGCTGCTTCGAGCACCAGCACCCGCTTACCCGAACGAGCGAGCAGCGCAGCACAGACCAGGCCGTTGTGGCCGGCACCGACGACAATGGCATCGTAGCGCTCAGTCATCGCCGAAGTTCTCCGGGGTGACGTCTTTCTGCTTCAGGTCGCGGAGGATCTCGCGCGCTGCGTTCGCACCGGGCGCCGCCATAACACCACCACCGGGGTGCGTGCTCGAACCGCACATGTACAGGCCCTTCAGCGGTGTCCGGTACTGCGCGTAACCGGGCACCGGCCGGTTGAACAGCAGCTGGTCCATCGTCAGTTCACCGTGAAAGATGTTCCCTTCGGTGATGCCGATTTCCCGCTCGATGTCGGCTGGCGTGCGAACTTCGACGTGCAGTATCAACTCACGGAAATCGGGGCTGTGATTGGCGATCTGGGAAATAACGGTGTCGGCAAACTGCTGGCGCTCATCCTCGGTCCACGCGCGGCCTTCGATTTCGTACGGACAGTACTGCACGAAGCAACTCATGAAGTGTTTGCCGGGAGGGGCCATCGTCGGGTCGACGGTGGTCGGGATCAGCAGGTCGATATACGGGTCCTTCGACCACGTGCCAGCTTTCCAGTCGTCGTAGGCGCGCTCCATGCGCGTCATCGAATCCAGGAAGTGCATGTCGCTGATCTGCAGCGGGCTGTCCTTGGGCAGCGCCGGAAAACTCGGCAGACCATCGAGTGCAATGTTCAGCTTGCCCGAGGAGCCACGGATCTTGAAGTTGCGTACGCGCTCGACAAAGGACGCCGGCAGCTCGGTCGAATCGACACAGTCGAGGAACGTGCGGCGCACGTCCATGGCGGAGACGACCAGCTTTCCCCGTATTTCCTCGCCGTTTTCCAGCGCAACCCCGGTCACCTTGCGATCACGGCTGACAATGGCCTCGACACCCGCCTCGGTTCTGAGCTCACCGCCGTGTGCCTCGAATGCGCCCGCCAGCGCTTTCGATACCGCGCCCATACCACCACGGGCAAACCCCCACGAACCGACATTGCCGTCCACGTCACCCATGTAGTGATGCAGCAGCACGTAGGCTGTGCCCGGTGAGTGAATGCCGAGCGCCGTTCCGATAATGCCGCTGCCGGACAGCGCCGCCTTGATGACGTCGGTCTCGAAATACTCATTGAGGTAGTCGGCGACGCTCATCGTCCAGAAACGGATCGTCTCCGCCATGCCCTCATCGCCCATCGAGGCGAAGCCCGCGCCGATCGCCAGCAGACCCATGAGATCACGCGGATGAAAGGACGTCGGGTCCGGCGGCGTTGTCAGCAGGAAATCGCGAATGAAACGACATTGGCGCATCGTGTCGGTCTTGTAGTGCTTGTAGGCATCGGCATCACGCCGTGAGAACCGGCACATCTCGCGGTAAGCCACTTCCGGATCGTCGTACGACCCGAAGTAGTCGCCGTTTTCCATGAACGTGACAGAACCGCCGTACGGCGTTACCTGCAGGCCGTGGCGATGCAGCTCGAGCGCGCGGTAAATCTCGGGGCGCAGGAGACTGCAGACGTAAGAGCAGTTGGAGTAGATCCAGTCCTTGTACAGCTCGCGGCTGACCGCAGCGCCGCCGATGTAATCGTTCTTCTCGACGCAAACGACATCCAGTCCCGCCTTCGCAAGAAAGGCCGCTGTCGTCAGTCCGTTGTGGCCGGCGCCAACAACGATGGCATCGTACGTTTTGGTCAAGCCCCGCGCTCCAGTTCGCGAAGTACCCAGCGAACGTAGTTGCTCTCCATGCGTTCCATCATCGAAAACACACCGGGTTCGTAGTAGCGGGATTTCACGCCGGCGTAGGTGTCTTTGATGATCGCCTTGTCGGCATCCATCGTGACATCCCAGAGCCAGGTCAGCGCAGCGAGGTCGTAGTCCCTGTTCTCCTCGGCATCATCACGGACGTACCACGTCACTTCGCAGCTCGAGTTGCCGAGGTCCACCGGCTTGAAGACATAGCTCACGACGTGGTCGCTGTAGCCCAGCATGAAAGAGAATGGCCCGAAGGTGAAATCCGATGCGCCGCCGTCGTAGCTTTTCAGGTCGCCAAGCAGGGGCGCGACCGGTTGTCCGTCGCGACTGCCGGTCAGGTAACCGTCAAACATGGCCGTTCGTGAATAGTGATAGCCCATCTGTCCGTCGGGCGTGTCGTAATCGGAGAACTCGTGTTCCACGGCGGGCAAACCGGCTGCGACGAGTTTTTCACGCATCGCCGTCTGCAGTTGTTCACGCCGGCGGTAGTCCACCGTCAGCGTGTGCATCTGTGCGTACTCGGGATGTGCCGCGGAGCAGTGGTAGCACTCCTGGTAGTTCTCGACGCTGATCTTCCAGTTTGCAGGGATCGCCCAGGTCTGCCTCGCAGCCACCTTGAGATGCTCGAAACCGAACGCTCGCATTGGCTCGGCCAGGTCGCGCCTCGCGTCGTCGAGTGACGGCGGTTCATCCGTGAGGCAGACAAGGATCACACCATGAAGGCTGGCAACAGAGACCGGCTTCAAGCTCCAGTCCGACTTCTCGAAGTCCTCCGGCATGCTGCGCGCCGCCAGCAAGCTGCCGTCGCGGCCATACTGCCAGCCGTGGTACGGACACGAGAACTGTTTTGCGCGACCTTCCGTCTCGAGACAGACGCGTGAACCCCGATGTCGGCACACGTTGGCAAAACCGCGCAGCTCGCCGTCGTCGCCGCGCACAAGAATGACCGACTCGCCGGCCAGCTCGAACAGGCGGAAATCGCCAGCCTCCCGCCACTCACTCGCGTGACCCGCAACCCACCAGTTCGGGGTGATGATGCGTTCCAGCTCCGCCGCGTAGACCTCGGGGTCCAGGTAGAAGTCGGCAAGCAGGGATTTGCCGTCCGGCTGGGCGGCCAGCAACTCGGAAACGCGGTCCATCAGGGGAACCTCTTGTTATTTGGGTACCGATAGTCGTCCGGGACGAGACGCGATGCAAGACACGGACTAAAGGCGACGGCGGCTTCGCCCGTTAACACGGTTACAAGGAGGAAAAACGATGGACAAAAAATGGGACCGGCGAAATTTCCTGCTGTTTGCATCCGGACTGACGTTAATGCTCCTCATCGGCGCCGTGCCGGTAAGCTGACGCGACGACCTGCCAACCGGGTGGAGGCGTCAGTCGCTATGCTGGTCGATTAGCATGCGGATACCGGCGATGTTAAAGCCTGCCTCGGCAGCCTTCTCCAGGACAGCGTCGGTGCCGCTGGTGCCCGCCTCGGCGATGGCCCAAAGGCAGGCTGAGCGCATGCCGGAACGGCAATAGGCAAGAATCTTCGTTTGTTCGAACTTGTAGGCTTTCTTGAATTCCTCGAGCGTCTCGTCCGGGAAGTAGCCGGAAACGAGCGGAATGTACAGAAAGCGCATACCCGCCTCGCGAGCCGCGGCCTCGATGTCCGCGTTGGGCGGCTGGTCGGGTGTCTCCCCCTCCGGGCGATTCAGGATCAGGGTGCGATAGCCCTGGGCCGCCAGGTCCTTGATCTCATCCACGCTGATCTGCGGTGCAACACTGAGCTTGTCGTTCAGCTCCTTGACGATCGTCATCCTTAATCTCCACGTTCCAGAATCCGGGTCCATCAGTCGCAGCTTGAGGCGCGATGATCCCGTTGTCGTAACGATACCCATTGTTGGGCAGCCCGGCGACCGGGCACGGCCCTATTCGGGCGCGCTATATGCATAGGACCACACGCGATAGTTGATCTATTGATGCCATGCGACGGCAACCGCACTATCGGGCCCGCGACAGTTGTTTAGTATATTATTTTTTTCTAATATAAAAAGCTGTCCTGCCCGGAGATTCTTAATGACCGAATTCACGCCCGTTCCCGCACTGGTGGGTGGCGCACTGATAGGCACCGCCAGCGTGCTGCTGCTTTGGCTTAACGGCCGGATAGCCGGAATCAGCGGAATCCTGTTCGGGGTCATGTCTCGCGAGTCATCCGATCGCAACTGGCGACTGCTTTTCGTTGCCGGGCTGGCGTTGGGCGGGCTCGCCTGGCCACTCGTATCGGGCGACAGCTCCGGCACCCGGGAGGGCTTTGCCCTGCACTGGCTGATCGCCGGTGGCCTGCTCGTTGGGTTTGGTACGCGTCTCGGCAGTGGCTGCACCAGCGGCCACGGTGTGTGTGGCATCAGTCGCCTGTCTGTCCGCTCGATCGTCGCTACCCTGACGTTCATGGCGGTCGGCATTCTGACCGCGACCTTCCTGAGACATGCCCTGGGAGCGATCGCATGAAGTGGCAGTCCCTGTCGGGCCTCGTTGCAGGCTTCGTGTTCGGCATCGGCCTCTCGGTGTCGCAGATGACAAACCCGGAGAAAGTGCTGGCGTTCCTCGACGTCCTGGGCGGCTGGGACCCGAGTCTCGTCCTGACGATGGGTGGTGCGTTGCTGGTCGCCTCGATCGGCTTTCGTTTCGTCCTGAAACGCGGCGCCCTGTTCAGTGAAAAACTGCACCTGCCGACGCGCCGGGATATCGACTCTGACCTGCTCGCGGGAGCCGGACTGTTCGGCCTGGGCTGGGGCATCGCGGGTTACTGTCCAGGGCCGGCGATCGCGGCGGTCGCGATCAACCCGACAGAGTCGCTGGTGTTTATCCTGTCGATGCTGGTCGGCGCCCTGCTGAAGGACGCCGTATGGGCGCGACGCGACCAGTCTGGTAAGGCATTAACATAACGCGGACCACCGGAAACACGACTGACGAATATGCAGATCTGGGTGTATGCTGGTCGAGCTTCATTCCACGGGTGACTTTGAAAAGCGCACCGGGCGCGACGCGAGTGTAAGTATGGAGATTCTGGACAACGCACATCTCGAAGAGATGCAGAAATCGGCCGACAGGGCGAGTGCGTTGATGAAGACCCTGGGCCATAAAGGCCGGTTGATGATCCTCTGCCAGCTGGCGACGGGTGAGAAATCGGTTGGCGAGCTGTCCCGCCTCCTCGACATTCCCCAGTCGCCCTTGTCGCAGCATCTTTCCCGCATGCGCGGTGAAGGCCTCGTCGAGCCACGACGCGACGCACAGACCGTGTATTACTCGCTGACCTCCGGAGAGGCGAGAGCCGTTATTGAATGCCTCTATGAGCTCTTTTGCGCCGACGATAACACCTGATCGTCACCGCAAATTCTAGTTCGACATACCGATATGCATAGATAGAAGTGGCGCCTGCGAGCGTCATACAGATAACGTGCGCCCGAAGTGGCCGACCGGATCCGGCCTACACCCTTTGCATACCGGCAGGACATTCACATGACACTCTCTGCAACCAGCCGCTCCCTGGCTGTCGTCGCGCTCAGCGCGATGTTCACAACAGCGGGCGCAACCAATGGCTACTTTACGCACGGCACGGGCACCAAGAACAAGGGAATGGCCGGTGCCGGCCTTGCCTCGCCGTCGGGCTCCATCTTTATCTCGAACAACCCGGCGAGCGCACTGTACGGTATTGGCCAGCTGGATTTCGGCCTGGCAGTGTTCACCCCGCTGCGCAGCTATTCCACATCGACGAGCCAGGCCAACGGCCAGGGTGGTGCGTTTACCATCGGCCCGAACAGTCTCGACAGCGATGACGAGATTTTCTTCATTCCGCATATCGCGTACGGCTGGTCATTGAGCGAGGACTCGGCGCTGGGTGTGGCGTTCTACGGTCGCGGCGGCATGAACACGCAGTGGAACGGCGGCACCGCAACCTTTGATCCCGACGGGCCCGGCCCGGCGCCGGTCGACACCCGGGAGGGCACGTTCGGCGGCGGCAAGGCCGGCGTCAATCTTGTACAGGCTTTCCTGGACGTCGCCTACGCGAAGCGACTGAACGAGCGTCTTGAAGTCGGTGTGTCCGCGGTTTTCGCCGTGCAGGCATTCGAGGCATCCGGGCTGTCGGCCTTTGCCGGTTTTACCGAGACCTTCAACGGCAGCGGGGGAAGCAGCCTGCCCGGCTCCTTGTCTGACAACGGTCACGACACATCGACAGGCGTCGGCGCGAAGGTCGGTTTCCAGGCGCAGCTCACGCCGTCCATTGCCGTGGCCGCCTCATACCAGTCCGAAATCTCGATGAGTGAGTTCGATGACTACTCGGACCTGTTTGCCGACGGCGGCAGCTTCGATATCCCGGCGAATGCGAAGTTCGGAATCACCTTCTCGCCAAACGAACGGTTCTCCTGGAGCGTCGACGTTGAAACGACGGCATATTCGGATATCGACTCGGTCGGCAACCCGATTTCCAACCTGTTCACCTGCCCGGCGGTTAATCCGACCAGCACCAGCACCGCGGGCTGCCTTGGCGGCAGCACCGGAGCAGGTTTCGGCTGGGACGATATGACGACCGTCAAGCTGGGGTTTGAGTACGAGATCAGTGACCAGATGACCTGGCGCGCTGGCATCAGCCGCGGCTCGCAGCCGATCCCGGAGTCCGAAGTCCTGTTCAACATTCTTGCCCCGGGGGTCATCGAGGAACATCTCGCGCTTGGTGTCACGCAAAGGACGCAATCCGGCGGTGAGTGGAACCTGTCGTTCATGGTCGCACCCGAACACAGTATCTCCGGCGTGAACCCGTTCGACCCCACCCAGACGATTGAACTGCGTATGGACCAGTTTGAACTCGAGGTCGGCTACACCTGGCGCTTCTAGGTCGCACCGGACGTCGGGCAAAAAAAAAGCCCGGGCAATGGCCCGGGCGAGGGAATCGGCGTAACGGGGATTACGCCATTGGGGGATTAGTCAGGCTGCCGTCTTACCGGCGAGCAGCGCGTCAAGCTGGCCCTGCTGATCAAGGGCGTTGATGTCATCAAAGCCACCGAGGTGCAGGTCGCCGACGAAGATCTGCGGAACCGACGTGCGACGAGCGCGTTCGCGCATTTCTGCTTCACGGATCGAGTCCGTGGTCACGTCGATCGGCGTGTAATCGATACCCTTGGCATCCAGCAGCGCGAGCGCACGCTGGCTGTAGGGGCACCAGCTCTTGAAGTAGATTTCCGGTTTGGCCATGGGTTTTCTCCTATCAGGTTATGGGGCTATTATCCGTAGATTGGGAAAACGTTCTATCGTCAAAAATCCACAGTTTTATTACCGATCGTCCAAACGAGGGCAGCAGAAATGGAAGTGCTAAGTGACATCCTGAAGGGCCTGAGAACCGCCGGCAGCGTGTATTTCTGCGACTTCCTGTCGCCGCCGTGGGAGCTGGTTTACGAGCAGGAACCCCGCGCGACCTTCCATCTTGTTCGCCGCGGCCGCTGTTCAATCCAGGTTGACGGGCAGGAACAAAACCTCGCGCCCGGCGACTTTGTATTCCTGGCACCCGGCATGAGCCATCGCGTGGTCAGCGACAGCGACTCCGATCCGGACACGCTCCTGCTATGCGGCTACTGCGACTTCGCCGCTGACAACGACGATGTGCTGATCAAGGCGCTGCCGCGCTTCGTGCTCATGACCCAGGACGAGCTCGAAACCTCACCGTGGCTGCAGCGGACGCTGGAACATCTCGGCGCCGAGTACATGTCAGCGGCGCCCGGCAGCGAGATGACGGTCAACAAGCTGACCGAAGTACTGCTCGTGCAGCTGCTGCGAATCGACTTCGGACGCAGCGGCGACGCGGGACTGATCGCCGCACTCAAGGACAAGCGTATCGAGAAAGCGCTGACACGAATCCACGAAACACCGGGCGCGGACTGGACGATGGAGTCAGCCGCCGACATTGCGAGCATGTCGCGCTCGGGCTTTGCCCGTCGGTTCAAGGAGCTGCTGGATACGAGCTTTTTCGACTACCTGACACGCCTGCGCATGCGTAACGCGCGTGAACTGCTGAAGACAACCGTATTACGTGTGCCGGATATCGGCGAGCGTGTCGGCTACCAGTCCGAACTGTCGTTCGTTAAAGCCTTCAAGAAACTGCACGGGATGACACCCCGTGCCTATCGGCTCTCGTCCGATACGGAATAGACTCGACCTGTGTGTTGCTCACACGCAGGCTGTCGCCAGGCGTACGATAGTCGCAGAACCTTAAGGCTCGACCTCGGCGCCATCCCAGGCGAACACAAGACCGGAGTCGGAAGGTCCGACTTCGTCGATAACGCCAAGCAGGCATTCAGCAGAATAATCCGGTGTAAACAACTTGCCATCCGGCACGCCCCGCTGGAACGGTGCCGAGAGCTCGGTATCGACGGTGCCCGGGTGCAGGCCGATAACGGCTGACGAAGGATGACTGCGACGGTGCTCGATGGCCAGTGTGCGAATGGCCATGTTTAGCGCGGCCTTGGAGCTTCGGTAGGATATCCAGCCACCCAGTCGGTTATCGTTAATGGAGCCGACCCGGGCGGACAGTGCCGCGAACACGGATTTGGAATCCCTGCGCAGCAGGGGCAGGAAGTGCTTTGCGACCGTCACGGGACCTACCGTGTTGACGGCGAAGACATCCAGCATCGCGTCGGCGTCGATCTGGCGCATCGACTTTTCGGGCCGGATGCTATCGGTATACAGAATACCCGTAGCGACAAAAACGATATCCAGGGGAACATCAATCGTGGCCGCGGCTGCCGCGACACTGGCCTCATCGGTGATGTCGATGCTCGTCATGCCGTCGCCCGCACGGCGGGCAAACGCGAAAACCCGGTCGAAGTCCGGGGAGCGATTCAGCAGCCTGAGAACGGCGGCGCCGATGCCGCCACTCGCGCCGATAACGGCGGCGGATGCGGGAGGTGTGAAAGCGTTCATGGTGCAAGTTGCGGCAGCACCTCCCTGTGCTGCCGCATGTCGTGCTTACTTCGGCAGGATGACGGAGTCGATCACGTGGATGACGCCGTTGCTTGCCTTGATGTCAGTCGTGACGACGTTCGCGCCGTCGACCATGACACCAGCGTCGCTCGCCTTGATCGTGACGTCGGCGCCGTTGACCGTCGTTGCCGCGTCGAGCTTGACGACATCAGCAGCCATCACCTTGCCAGCGACAACGTGGTAGGTCAGGACAGCGATCAGCTGATCCTTGTTTTCCGGCTTCAGCAGGTTTTCAACGGTGCCTTCCGGCAGCTTGGCAAACGCGTCGTCGGTCGGCGCGAATACGGTGAACGGGCCTTCGCCTTTCAGCGTGTCAACGAGGTCAGCGGCCGTCAGGGCTGCTGCCAGCGTGTTGAACGTGCCGGCACCGACTGCGGTGTCGACGATGTCTTTTTTCATGCCGTGGTCGTGCGCGTTGGCAACGAGAGCCAGCAGTGCGAACTGGGCCAGTACGACGGCCTTGACGATAGACTTGATGCTCATCTTGGATGTTCTCCATGGGTGAGAGGGGTTTGATAGTGCGGCGACACGATAGTCCCGCCCCCCGGAGCATTGGTGTCACGCCGGTATCCGTTTGTTTCCAGACTTTTCGACAGGTCGAATTGTCTAAGACAGGTACGCGAGGTTGTCCGTATCGAAAGCCAGCGGTTCACGGCCGATCAGTGCCCTGAGCTCGTCCGGCGACGCATCGTTGCCGTCGACCAGCATGTCCAGCTGGTCAGTCGTCACCGGAAAGCCGGGGATCCAGTCGAGCAGCGACACGGGAATGCGCACCAGCGGGACCGGCGCCGGCAGCACCCACTTGCTGCGCCCGGTCGCCGCGGCGACGCGCCGGATCATGTCGGACCACGAGAGCACGTCCGGGCCGCCGAAGGTAAAGGTCTTGCCGATGCTGTCATCGTCGCTCAAGGCAGCAACCATGGCGTCGGCTACGTCACCCACATGTACCGGTGACATCGAAACGGTGGAGGATGACGTGCTGAAGCCGCTGATGAACCCCGGTGCGGGCAACGGCAGCCGGATCACATCGTTGTTGAGCTGTGTGCCGATCTCCATGAGGCCGCGTGGATCGCCGAACACTACGGAAGGACGAAACACGGTCACATCCAGGCCACTGGTTTTCGCGGCTTCCTCGGCTCCGAACTTGGTCTGCTGGTACGGCGTGCCGTCGGCGCGCACACCGTTGGCGCTCATGAGCAGAAAACGCCGGATTCCGGCGGTTTTTGTGGCCTCGATGGTCCGCTTTGCCGCCTGCAACTGCAGCTCGTCAAACGTGATGCCTTTCGAACGCTCTTCGCGCAGGATGCCGATGTTGAAGCTCACCGCGTCGCAGCCCTGGACAAGCTCCGCGATTGCCGCGGTATCGGATACCTCGCCTTCGACGGTTTCGCAGCGTGAGGCGTCTCGTAGTTTGCCCGAGCTGCCCGGACGCACCAGTAGCCGTGGGGTGTGTCCGGCCGCCAGCAAGGCATCCACGAAGTAACTCCCGATAAAGCCGGTACCACCGACAATTGCGACTCGCATACTGCTTCTCCTGCGTCAGGAGCAGAGCTTAACCTCCTGCAAAGCTCGCTGACCCGCTCCTTACAAGATGAAACGAATCAGCGGTGGGCGCTCGCATGCTGCCAATTCCCGGGCCGGTGTTGCACACTGCGACCCGGGGAACAGAGGGAGAAACGGGCATGACGCTGCAACGCCTGGTCATCGTACTGATCGTGTTCGCGTTCGGGAACGTAAGAGCCGAGTTCTCGAATCCGATTATTCCCGGATACGCGCCGGATCCGTCCGTCGTTCGTGTCGGCGAGGACTATTACCTGACGAACTCAACGTTCGAGTACTTCCCCGGCCTGCCGATTTACCACAGCCGCGACCTGGTTAACTGGACGCTGATAGGGCACGCCCTGCACCGGGAGTCGCAGGTTGACCTGGACACGGCGGACTCGAGTGGCGGCGTGCATGCGCCGACCATCCGCTACCACGACGGACTCTTCTACGTCATCGTCACCAACATCGTGCACAACAAGCCGGTGAACTTCATTGTGACCGCGGAAGACCCGGCCGGTCCGTGGTCCGATCCCTACGTGCTGAAGGATGCGCCGGGCATCGATCCGTCGCTGCTGTTCGACGACGACGGGCGCGCCTGGTACACCGGCAACTGGCATCCGCCCTATGCGACATCGCCCGGGCAGACCGAGATTTGGCTTCAGGAGCTTGATCTCGACACCATGCAGCTGACCGGCGAGCGCCATATCCTCTGGGGCGGCTGCTGCGGCGGCGATTATGTCGAAGGCCCGCATCTGTACAAAAAGGACGACACTTACTATCTGCTGGTCGCCGAGGGCGGTACCGGCTTCGAACATGCGGTGACGATAGCGAGCAGCAATTCACCGTTCGGACCGTTCAAGAGCAACCCGCGCAACCCGATCCTCACGCACCGAAACTTAAGCTACAGCCACCCGATCACCGGCGTCGGCCACGCCGACCTGGTCGATACACCGGACGGACGCTGGTATGCCGTAGCGCTCGGCTGGCGACTGCTCGAGAGCGAGCACGGCATCCTGGGGCGGGAGACCTTCCTCGCGCCCGTGACCTGGGAAACGGAACCCTACGACTGGAAGGAAAGCAAAGACACCTGGCCGGTTATCGCACCGGACACCGGTCGTATCGAACTCCGCAACCCGATGCCGTTCGCCGGTACTCGGCAAACGCTGGAGACGTCCTTCCGGGACGATTTCGACGGCGAGGAACTCGGCGGCGAATGGAACATGCGCCGGACGCACGACTACCCCTTCCATGAAGTTCACGACGGAAAGCTCCGTCTCAAGGCGAACGCTGGCAGTATCGATCGGCAAGCCCGATACAGTTTCCTCGGTATCCGGCAGCGGGACTTCCAGTACACCGCTACAACCCGGATGGCGTTTCGCGACTACGACGACAATGATGAAGCCGGCCTGGTTCTGATGCAGAACGATCGCTCGGCCATAACGTTCACCAACGAAGGCGGGACGCTCCGGGTCCGCCGATTCGCGAAGGGACAATGGTCCGAGATTGCAAAAGCGAGCTTCACATCGTCGCCGGGCGTCTCAAACATCCTGTCGATCCGCGTCAACGCGCTGTCAGCCGATTTCCTGGCCGGGCTGCCCGGCGACGACCCGGTGCTGGTCGCCGGGGATGTCGATCTTCGCTCCCTGTCGCCTGCCGAGATAGACGGCTTTAACTACACCGGAATTTACATCGGTCTCTACGCGACGGGACAAGGCAGCGACAGTCCTGCGTGGGCCGAGTTCGACTACTTTCGTTACGAACCCGTACCCGGTGTGCGCGACGCGTGGTACACAAAGTAGGCGACCTGTTTTGTCGCGTGTTCTATCGATAGGCAGCAATGCTATAAACGGAGAGCGCACAAGCCATTAACATGGCCAGCCCTTTCAGGACTACGTAAGCTCTTGTGCAACAGCAACGACTTTCTCCACAGGACTCCGGCATGACCGGCCACCAGCTCATCGACCAGATTGGCAACACGCCACTGATCCGGCTCAATGCCGCGTCAGAGGAAACCGGCTGCGAGATTCTCGGCAAGGCCGAGTTCATGAACCCGGGCGGATCAGTCAAGGACCGCGCGGCGCTGGGCATGGTCCTGGCTGCGAAGGCGGACGGACGATTGAAGGACGGCGCGGTCATCGTCGAGGGCACGGCCGGCAACACGGGTATCGGTCTCGCCATGGTCGGCAGCGCACTCGGTCACCGCACGGTGATCGTCATGCCGGAAAACCAGAGCAAGGAAAAGATCGACACGCTGCGTGCCTACGGCGCCGAGCTCAGGCTCATTCCTCCGGTCCCCTACAAGAACCCTGCGCATTTCGTGCACACCTCGGGTCGACTGGCTGAAGAACTGGGCGGCTTCTGGGCCAACCAGTTTGAAAACACCGACAACCGGGATTTCCACGAACAAACGACGGGACCGGAAATCTGGGAGCAGACCGACGGCAAGGTTGACGGCTTTATCTGCGCGGTCGGCACCGGCGGTACGCTGGGTGGTATAGCCCGTGCGCTGAAAGCGAAGAATCCGGACATCAGGATCGGCCTGTCGGATCCGGGCGGTTCGGGTCTGCATAACTTTTTCGCCGAGGGCGAGGTGCGTATCGAGGGCAGCTCGATATCGGAAGGCATCGGCAACTCACGCATCACCGGGAATTTCGCCGATTCACCGCTTGACGTCAGCTACCAGATCCCGGACAGCGAGGCGATTCCGCTGGTTTACGACATGATCCGTCACGAGGGCCTGGTGCTCGGCGGCTCGAGCGGCATCAATGTCGCGGGCGCCATACGGCTCGCAAAAGAACTCGGTCCCGGCCATACCATCGTCACCATCCTCTGCGACTCCGGTCTTCGCTACCAGGCGCGGCTCTTCAACCGCGAGTTTCTCGAGTCGAAAGGCTTGTCCATGCCGGACTGGTACGGCGCCACGGCCTAGCCCGATTGCCCGACAGAAACACCCGGCCGGGACGCGAACACCACGTCAGAAAATTCCGCCCGCACGGCCCCGCCGCCTTGCGGTACAATCCGCGAC
Source organism: uncultured Woeseiaceae bacterium (assembly GCA_964606915.1). GTDB lineage: Bacteria > Pseudomonadota > Gammaproteobacteria > Steroidobacterales > Woeseiaceae > UBA1847. The sequence continues at coordinate 28,821 of CAZSIQ010000001.1, forward strand.
CTCGAAACTCGCTCGGATAATAAAAGGGGAGACGCTGTGAGCACCTTCGACGACCAACTTCAGAAAGCCGGCAATGCGCCCGGTTTCATCGCTGCTCTGGACCAGAGTGGTGGCAGCACACCGAAAGCACTCGGCATTTACGGTGTTACCGAGGACGCGTGGAGCAACGACGACGAGATGTTTGGCGTCGTTCACCAGATGCGTACCCGCATCATGACCAGCCCGTCGTTCACCGGCGAACACATCCTGGGCGCCATCCTGTTCGAGAATACGATGGATCGCGAGGTCGAAGGCAAGCCGACGTCCCGGTACCTGTGGGAAGAAAAGCAGATCGTGCCCTTCCTGAAAGTCGACAAGGGTCTTGCAGACGAAGAAGACGGCGTTCAGCTCATGAAGCCGATTCCGGGTCTCGATGAACTCCTGGCCAAAGCAGGCGCCGTTGATGTCTTCGGCACCAAGATGCGCTCGGTCATCAAGCAGGCGAGCGAATCCGGTATTCGTGCCATCGTTGATCAGCAGTTCGAGATCGGCAAGCAGATCATCGCTGCCGGACTCGTGCCGATTATCGAACCGGAAGTGGATATCAACTGCCCGGACAAGGAAAAGGCCGAAGACATTCTGCATGCAGCCATCCTGGCGCAGCTCGATGCGCTGGCAGACGACCAGCTCGTCATGCTCAAGCTGACGTTGCCGGAGAAGGACAACCTGTACGCAGACTGCATCGCCCACAAGAATTGTGTCCGCGTTGTCGCGCTGTCCGGCGGTTACTCGCGTGAAGAAGCCAATGATCGCCTGTCACGACAGAACGGCATGATTGCGAGCTTCTCTCGTGCGCTGGCCGAGGGCCTCAAGGCGCAGCAAAGCGACGACGAGTTCAACGCGATGCTGGGCGACTCCATCGCAAGCATCTACGAGGCGTCGGTCACCTGATCCAGTATTCGCGACGACGTCGAAGAGAGGCGGCCTCCGGGCCGCCTTTTTTGTGCCCTGGTGCGCGGTGTTGCGTGACCACGACAGTTTTCGTGGATGATCAGGAACCGCCTGAAATCTCCCCGAAACAGTACGCTCGGGATACAAACTCCATGCTTTTCATGGCCTTAGCTACTCTACCGAATTAATACCTTAAGTTACTGACCCGACTGAAGAAAACCGCAGACTGCGGAGTGTCACAAAACTGCAGCAATCCGGATTTGGGTGCTATCATCGCGGCACCAAAAACACCGCTCCGCGCATTTCTCACCGCGCAGGGGTGAGACCAAAAAAACGACAGTCAGGGGACTAACAATGTCTGTATACCGATCGCCGCTTCGGCGAGCTTTTGTTGTTCTGGCACTCAGCCTCGCAGGCCTGCTCTCGGTCAGCGTCGCCAGTGCACAGGAGACGACGGCGTCAATGCGTGTCGTCATTACCGATGAGTCCGGCGGCAACGTCTCCGGCGTATCCGTCAAGATCGTGCACGTTCCGACCGGCCGTCAGCAGATCCTGAGAAGTAACGCCTCCGGTATCGTCACCGCGCGCGGCCTCGCCGTTGGTGGACCTTACGAAGTAAGTGTTACGGACAGCACGCAGTACGCGGCCGACGTCATCCAGGGCATTGGCCTGGCACTCGACAAGACCGAGATCGTTGACCTGGTTGTTCGACCGATTGTTGAAGAGCTGGTTGTCACGGCCGAAGGCATGTCACAGGAAGTGCCTGTCGGTGTCGGTGCCGCCTTCGATCGCGCGACGATCGACGCCACGCCGTCCGTGTCGCGTGACTTCGTTTCAACGCTTGCGCGTGACCCGAAGATTCTTGTCGACAACAGCGTTGCACGCGGCCCGGCCGTGTCGCTCGCCGGCGCCAACTTCCGCTTCAACAGCGTGACGATTGACGGCGTACCGCAGAACGATAACTTCGGCCTGTCGAAAAACGCATCAGCCACGCAGCGCTCGCCGATTTCCATCGACGCCATCGAGGCGATCAACGTCAACATCGCTCCGTACGACGTGACCTACGGCAGCTTCATTGGCGGCAACATCAACATCGTCACGAAGTCCGGCACCAACGAGTTCTCGGGCAGCGCCTTCTACCTGTCCACGGATGACAGCCTGACCGGCGATACGTCTGACGGTGCCGACATCGACCTTGGCAACTTTGAAGAAGATGTCTACGGATTCACTCTTGGCGGCCCGATCATCAAAGACAAGCTGTTCTTCTTCGCGAACTACGAAAAATTCGAGACGACCCGCCCGACCAACTCGCAGCCGATTGAGGCCATCGCGGGTGTTACGCAGGCCGATGTGGACCGTGTCCGCAACATCCTGCAGAACGAATACGGGTTTGATCCGGGTCCGTTCGCCGGCAGTGATGTCGACGAAGACGAGAAGATGCTCCTGAAGCTCGACTGGAACATCAGCGACGATCACCGCGCGGTGTTCTCTTATCAGGTCGCCGATGGCGACGTGGCCTTCGATGATTTCCCGACCGTCGCCGCGCTGCAGTCAAACCGTTACAACATCAATGAGAAGCTGACCGCCTACTCCGCACAGTTGTTCTCATACTGGAACGACAACCTGACGACCGAAGTGAAGTTCGGCACCAAGGAAGTGGAGAACCGCCAGATCAGCTTCAACACGGAGACACCGGCGTTCCAGATCTTTACCGCCGGTGGCGGCACGATCAACGCCGGTGGTGACCAGTTCCGCCACTCGAACGAACTCGACAATGAGTCGGACATCTTCCGCCTGAAGGCAGACTACGCCGTGGGTAACCACGTCTTTACAGCCGGCTGGGAACGCGAGTCCAAGTCGGTCCGTAACCGCTTCCTGCCGTTTTCAAAGGGTCAGTTCACCTTCTTCTCGATTGACGATCTGGAAAACCGGGCTCTCGGATTCGCTCTGTACGGTAACTCGAACACGGGCATTCCGACCGACGCGGAAGCCAACTTCACGCTCGATACCGACAGCTTCTTCCTGCAGGACGAATACCGCGTAACGGACGACATCACGGTGACCTACGGTGTTCGTGTCGACCAGTACTCCAACGACGACCCGATCACGGATAACCCGAACTTCCTGGATCGCCGTGGCTTCGGCAACGGTGAAAACCTGGACGGCAAGTCGCTGGCCATGCCTCGCCTTGGCATCAACTGGGACTTCAACGATCGCACGACGATTCGTGCCGGCGCCGGCCTGTTTGGTGGCGGTGCCCCGCTGATCATCCTGTCGAACAGCTACGCCGGTGACGGCATCAGCCGTACCTTCGCGTCGTTCCTCGCGCCGTTCTTCGGCCCGCCGGTCAGCGACATCCTGCAGACCACGGTTAACCAGCTGCCGGACCCGAATGCCGCATTCAACAACCTGCAGCCGCTGATCGGTGTAAACCCGATTGGCCAGACCGACGCACTCGATCCGGATATCGAAATCCTGTCCACGTGGAAATACAGCTTCGGTATCGATTACACGGCCGACCTGTCGACCTTCAATCTCGGCGACGACTGGCTGCTGTCTGCCGACGTCATCATCTCCGACGTCGAAGATGGCTACGATATCTTCGAAGCACGCCGCAGCGTTGTCGGCACGGCACCGGACGGTCGCCCGATCTATGACCTGCCGGCTGACGCAGACTACATCACGACCAACACCGGCGAAGGCGGCGGCACGGTCCTGACGTTCAAGGCATCGAAAACCTTCGATACCGAGTTCGGCATCATCGACCTGAACCTGGGTTACACGCACCAGGACGTCGAGGAACTGCGTTCCTACAACCGCTTTGTGACGTTTGAAACGCTGGCGTTCGATCCGACTACGGACCTGAACAACCCGGATGTTGCTCCGTCACGCTTCGAAGTTGAGCATCGCTACACGGCTCAGGTCACCTGGGAAAACGAGCTCTTCGGCGACAATCGTACGTTGGCAGGCCTCGTTTACCAGGGTCGATCCGGTCGTCATTACAGCTATGTCATGGGTAGCCGTGACGCGGACGGCTTCCGTACGTTCGGCGGCAACTTCCTGGCCGATTTCGGCTCGGAGGGCGACAACATCGGTAACCAGTTGTTCTACGTACCGACCGGCGTTAGCGATCCGCTCGTGACCGGTGACGCAGGATTCCTGGCGGACCTCGACCAGTTCATCTCGAACACGCCCTGCCTGAACGGTAGCCGCGGCGAAATCGTTACGCGCAACAACTGCCGCACGGGCTGGGTCAACCAGGTCAACCTCCGGCTGCTGCAGGAAGTGAAACTGCAGAACGACATGGCGTTCGATATCACGCTGGACATCGAGAACCTCGGCAACCTGCTGAACGACAACTGGGGTCGCGTAGACAGCTACACGGCACCGTCAAACGTCGCGCCTGCAGTCGCTGGCCTGTCGACCGACGGTTCCCAGTATGTTTACGTTCCTGCACCGGGCTACATCGCTGGTGACGCGACGTCGCTGGTACCGGCGCCGGAAATCGCACGGCTGCCGTCCGTTTACCGGATCCAGTTGGGCGTAACGTTCCGCTTCTGATTGAAGCCGGCACGACCAGCAAAAGGGCAGCTTCGGCTGCCCTTTTTTATGCCGGGTGTGCAGCGAGTAATGAGCGCTTCGGATACTGCGCCCGATGCTCGAGGATGAACTCGGACACCTGCTCACCAGCCATTGGCCTGGCAAAGTGGAAACCCTGCACCTGGTCGCAGTCGAGAAAGTGCAGGTACTGCAGCTGCTCCTCCGTCTCTACACCCTCTGCGATTACGTAGAGACCGAGGCTGTGCGCCATGGCGATCACGGCCGTGCAGATTGAGCGAAGGTCACTGCCCTCTTCCTGCACCGTGGACACAAAGGTCTTGTCGATCTTCACCGCATCCAGCGGCAGCATCGTCAGGTAGCTCAGTGACGAGAAACCGGTACCGAAATCGTCGATCGCAATGCCGATACCGGCCTCCTTGAGCCGTGCCAGGCTGCGTATCGTCGTTTCCGCATCGCTCATCAGCGCGCTCTCTGTCAGTTCGATATCGAGGCTGTCGGGCATCAAGCGGTAACGCGTCAGTGAACGCAGGATACGGCTCGCGAGACGCGGGTCCCGGAACTGCTGGGTGGACAGGTTAATGGCGACTCGCACATCGGCAAGCGGCGTCGCCTGCCATGACCGGATCTGGCGGCATGCCGCGTGCAGCACCCAGTCACCCAGCGCATCGATCTGCCCTGACGTCTCGGCGACGGGGATAAACTGGTCCGGCGGTATCATGCCGCGACGGGGGTGACGCCAGCGGACCAGCGCTTCCACGCCGCTGATGTAGCGCGGCGCGAGGTTCAGTTTTGGCTGGAAGTGCAGCTCGAGTTCGTCATGCTCAATCGCCTGGCGCAATTCCTGCTCCAGTTCCAGCTGCTCGGCGTGCTCGCGCGAACGCGAGCCTGAGTACAGGCTGATGCGATTGCGGCTGGCCGTCTTCGCCTGTACCAGCGCGGTGTCGGCGTGTCGCAGCAAGCCGTCGAGATCTTCGCCATCATCAGGAAAGCAGACCACGCCGATACTCGGCGTTACGGTGACCATCCGCTCGCCCAGCGTGAACGGCTCAATCAATACGTCAACGATCCGATCTGCGATACGACGTGCCCCATCGAGGCTCTCGACATCGTGTACGAGAATCGTGAACTCATCTCCGCCGAGCCGCGCGACCTGCACGGGCGGGCCGCTGGCCCGGGCGACGACGTCGTCGCCACGAACGCAGGCCTCGATTCGCTCGGAGACCTCGCACAGCAGGCTGTCACCGGCGCTGTGTCCCAGCGATTCGTTGATGCGCATGAAATTGTCGAGGTCGATATACAGCAGGCAGAACGGGTTGCCTGTTCGTATGGCATCCGATACCTCGATCATGAAAGACTGCCGATTCGGCAAACCGGTGAGGCTATCGAAGAAAGTCAGCCGGCGAATCTGTGACTCTTCGCCGGAACCCTGCGTGCGATCGCGTAAAAGGACGATCGCATGATCGTCGGTGTACGGCACGACGCGAATTTCAAAAGACACATCGACGTCAGGCAGACTGGCGTCGTCCCTGAGCGACCGTCGCTCGTCCAGCGTTCGGCTGAGCATGGTCCGCCAGACCGGCTCTCGTGTAGCAGATGCCAGCTCGAACAGGCAGCTCACCGTGTCGACAACACGGTCAATGTCCCTGTTACGTTCTGAGCCGGTGTGATGCAGGCAGATCCCACCGTCGCGATCGACGACCAGCAGCGTATCCGGTATTGCTCGCAGCAGCGCGGCATCCGAAGCCGCCAGGATGTTCTGTTCGTCACTTTGGCGCAGCGCCCGAAGTTGAATCGTCATGAACTACAGCGTTTTTCCCCACGTAGTTCACGGTATCGGCAGTCGCGGCCGGCGCTTGAACCCTAGTTTGCGTTGTCGAACCGGAAAACACCGGCCACCGGCACTGTCCCGGTCGCGGTCTGCGCTTCGACGCGCTGCAGTTCCGAGACGCCGCCCGGCAACTCGTCGGTAAACAGGAGGTCACGCATCAGCGTGGGGTTGCGCTCCGCGATGTTGTCCAGCGACTTCAACACGGCCACGCCGTCGACCATTTCATGGGTGTCGGCAGCCATCGCGAACACGTAGCGAATCAGGCCACCCTCGCCCGCCATGATCTCGGCCGGCACCGTGAACAGCTGGTTGACCTCTTCCACCTTCATGAAATGCTGGTCGCTGATCAGGAAGTTGTTGGCAATAACGCTGCATTGCGTGTGGTAGGTGATGTAGTGACCAAACTGCGGATGGGCCAGGACGATGCCCGGGTTTTCGTTGCAGGCCTCTGTGAGTGCCGGCATCAACGGTTGCACGGTGGCATACAGAATATTGCCCGCCGGTGGAAACCGGTTGAACAGGCTGCCCGTCAGTGTCGGCCGGAAGGTGAGCAGCAGCGCAATGACCGAGACGCCCAGCACCAGCTCGCGCTTCCACTGCGTACGTTTCTGCAGCTGCTCCAGCGCAAGCCAGGGCGTCACCAGCATGAAAGCGCTGCCGAAGTAGTTCAGGCGGTACTGCGCCAGCATCAGTGTGAGACCGATGATCGCGAACACGAAGTAACCGATCCTGACGGGGGTCGTGTCAACGATAAGCCGCCACGCGGCGTAGACGATCATCAAAGGCAGGAACAGGACGAGCAGTCCGTAGAGGCCGAGCGTCGCGTTGAGGCCGAAATCACCGCTGATCATGGCGAAGGGGCTCTGCATCTCGAGAATCTTGTCGAGCATCAGCAGCTGTCCGGACAGGAATTCGCCGCCGCGGACCACCTGCTCGATCATCGGCAAGAGCGCCACCACGGAGATGGCGGCGAGTATGCCCGCACTGCGCCACGACCTGTCGAGGCGCCCAAGCACCAGCAACACAACAGCAACGCAGGCCGAGATGTACACGTGGAACCAGGACAACGTCGTCATGTTGAACTGCATGTCCAGCACCGGCCCGGACGGCAGCGCAACCAGCAGCGTGGATATGACCACGGCGACGGCGACCGGTTCCGTCGCTGCCCGTGGCAGTGACTGCCCTTTCAGCCAGAGGACGCCAACAGTCAGCAGCACCGGGAGCTGGAGAATAAACAGCGCGTGATGAAACGCGTGCGCTGCCCCCATGGCCACGCCAAGCGCAATCGCCCGATGTCGACGGTCCGGGTCGGCGAGCCAGCGCAGCAGGCACAGGGTTACGAGCAGGACGAAGCACAGCTCCATGAAGTGATGGTCGAGCTGGCCGATGCTGTGCTGCGTCTGCGTGGTTGGCAACAAGGCGAAGCCGATGACGGCGAGAGGTCGGTACATCGCCGGCAGGGAAACGGCCCGGGTAATGGCGAGCAGCAGGAAGACGTTGACGGGAATCCAGATCACCGGCACGTAGACCAGAAAACTCATCGGGTCGGACGCGGGAAACAGGAACTGCTGGACAATCACCAGGCGCGACAGCAAGTAGTCAAAGCCCCATGACCAGGTCAGCCAGCTGCCTTCGGGCACATGGATCGCCGCATCAAACTGGTAGAAGCCGCGCTCGCCGACCGAGGCATCGAGAATACGCGCCGCGTGGTAGAAAGCGTCGTTGCCCATTGGCACGATGCCGCCTGGCGTGAACACGGCGTCGGTATTGATCAGGGCGATCGCAATGGTCACCAGGCTGGTGACAGCCCAGGTGGCGACGTTGATGCCGGGTCGCGAAAAGTTGGCAGGCACGGCGTGCTCCCGATGGTGGTGGCGGCATTATGCACGAGCGCGAAGCCCGCCACAGTGAGTTACAATGCGGAAATGAGCACTTCTGTGGAAGACGCCGCGTTCTCGGAGCGTCGTGCAACCGGCAGCAAGGACGATCGCAGGCTCCACGTCGCGGTGCTCGTTCCCTGCTTTAACGAAGCCAGTACTATCGGCACCGTCATCGATGACTTTCGTGCCGCGCTTCCCGAGTGCAGCGTTTACGTCTACGACAACAACTCGTCTGACGAGACGATGGCGATTGCCCGCGAGCACGGGGCGGTCGTGCGCAGTGAAGCGATGCAGGGCAAGGGCCATGTTGTTCGCCGCATGTTTGCCGACATCGAGGCCGACGTCTTCGTCCTCGTCGATGGCGATGACACCTACGAAGCAGCCGCTGCACCCGCGATGATCGACAAGCTGCTCGACGAGGGGCTGGACATGATCACCGGTCGCCGAATCGAAACGTCGACTGACGCGTATCGTTTCGGGCACCGTTTCGGCAACCGCGTGCTGACCAACATGGTCTCCGCACCGTTCGGTCGCCGGGTTTCTGATCTGCTCTCGGGCTATCGAGTGCTTTCGCGCCGTTTCGTCAAGTCGTTCCCGGTTCTGTCCGGTGGCTTCGAAATTGAAACCGAGCTGACCGTTCACGCGCTTGAACTGGGCATGCCGCAGGCGGAAGTGGACACTCAGTACAAGGAGCGCCCCGAAGATTCCGTCAGCAAGCTGAATACCTACCGTGACGGCTTCCGCATACTCCGGACCATCGTCTCGCTGTTGAAGGAGGAGCGTCCGCTCGCCTTTTTCACGGTGGTGTTTGGCATCCTCGCGAGCGCATCGGTCATCCTGGCCGTGCCGATCGTTATCGAATTTATTGAGACTGGGCTGGTTCCGCGATTCCCGACGGCAATCCTGTGCACGGGCCTGATGTTGCTCGCCTTCCTGTCGCTCGCCTGCGGTTTTGTTCTCGATACTGTGACGCGCGGCCGACGCGAACTGAAACGTTTGTCCTATCTTCGCATTCCGGGTCCGGACGCCAGACGCTTCGGCGAGTGACGACCCGTCTTCCGGGTCCGCAACACAGGACCGCCAACGACTGGAGACCAGGGTGACCCTGTCGAAGACCGATAACTACTACATCGCGCTGTGGTTGCTGGCCAGCCTGTTCGCCTACATGACCGCACTCGGCATGCTCTCCGCTGCCGTGGTGGACGGTGTCTTCATCCCGGTCGGGAACGACTCCCTGTACCACGCACGTCGTATTCTCGATGTTGCCGTCGAGGGCCAGGCGTTTTACGAGTTCGACCCCTTTATTCACGTGCCTGAGGGCAGCCAGATTACGTGGCCATGGAGTTACGACTACCTGATGGCCCAGGTCCTGAAGCTCGGCCTGCTGGTGTCTCCGGCCATGGAACCGATGAAGTTCCTCGCCTACATCCCGGCGATCTGGGTACTGGTCAACATGGCGCTGTTTCTTGCGCTGGCGAGGCGCTGCGGCCTGGGCCTGGCGCTCGCTGTGCCCTCAGTCCTGGCGTTCGCCATCCTGCCGCTCAACCAGCTGCTGCATGGTGTCGGGATTATCGACCATCACTTCATGGAGCTGACATTCACGCTGCTCACGGCATGGTCTGCAATCCGCTTTGTCGATGAGCCGTCGCGAAACAATGGCCTGCTGCTGGGTGTCGCGCTCGGTTTTGCGCCGGCCATGCACACCAGTCTTTTCCTGCTGCAGCTGCCGGTTGTCGCGGCCTTCGCGTTGATCTGGCTGCGCGGCCAGTTTCCGACGCGGGAACAAGTCACACCACTGGTGATCGGACTTGTGGTGGCAAGCCTTGCCATCGCCCTGCCCTCGGACCCGTTCCGGCAGCTCGCCTTCGAGTTCACGACGCTGTCGGTTTTTCATGTCTACGTGGCGGCCTGCACCGGAATCATGCTGCTGGTCTTTTCGGGCGTTAAGCCGGAAGGACGCGGACTGGGTGCAGCGATCGGGATCGCCATCGTGCTGGTCATTCCACTGCTTGCACAGGGCTTCACGGGCGCCAATTACATCGCTGCGGGCCAGGTCGGACTTGATGCGATTACCGAGACACGGTCGCCTTTCGAGATTCTCGCAAGGTCGGATGCGCACACCGGCATGACGCGCTACTACAGTTTCCTGGTGTTCCTGACGCCGGTCATGCTCGTCGTGTTCACATGGCTCGCGTGGACGGCAAAATCAGCCGGCCACATCATGCGCAACGTTGCGATCGTCTTCGGCGCGGCAATGCTTTTAACCCAGTTTCGGTTTCACCCCTTCGGCGCATGGACGCTGCTGATCGCCCCGGCAATCCTGTTCCAGGCATACGCATCCCGTGCCGGTCTCAAAACCGGCCTTGTCGCAGCCGTCGCTTGTATCGGCACGCTGATGATGTTTGTCACCCCTATTCGATACGTACTCTTCGTCAACTACCCACCGGGCATGATGGTGGATTACGCCATCGTGCACCCGGTCTTCGAGACTGTCAGCGAAGCCTGCGAGGCCTCACCCGGTGTCATGCTGGGGGTTCGTGACGACGGCCACGCGATTCGCTATCACAGTGACTGCAGCGTGGTTGCCAACAACTTCCTTCTGACGCAGCAGCACGGTGACAAGGTCCTTGAGCTGAATCGACTGCTTGAGCTGAAACCCGCTGCACTCGTCGATGCGGAGCCCGGCGTGGACTATGTGCTGGTTCATCTGTACGGCCTGTTCCAGCGAACGCCGAACGGGGCGGTCGCCAGCAGTGTCGACGAGATTCGCGGCATCAATCCGCCGCTGTTCAACGCTCTGGCGCTCGACGGCGACGTGCCGGACAACTTCGAGCTGCTCCGCGAACTCAGGCTCGAGGACGAGCGCGCCCTGCCGTACGTCCAGCTTTACCGAATCTACCGCTAGCCGGGGTTCGACCACCACCCGCTCAGCCCCCCGCGTTGAGCAGCGCCTGTTTTTCGTGGTAATTTTCTAACAAATACGAATCAGCGGCGCGTGGACCCCGCGCGGGTAACCGAGCTCCGCTATGTTGCTGGAAAGCGCTGCTGTCGGCGCAGCCAGGAATCCCAGGAACTCCCCAGTTACCCGGGATCGAATACTAAGAAGCGGCATCCAGACCGCCAGGTTCAGCCGACGCAGCAACGAGAGGATCCGCGCGTGCTTCGCGGAATCGACAACGACCGGCCTTTGCGGCCGTCAGCGGGTTTGTTGGTGAAGCTCAGAACAAAATTCGTAGCACTCCTGGTGCCACTGGTCGTCGCGCCGTTGCTGTTTCTCGGCAATATCGCGTACACCCAGCTGAAAATCTCGGCGACCGAACGCATGTTCGACGACGTCGGCACGCGCCTCGAGCGCGTGTACGAGACCGTCGACAAGACGCGACGTGTCTCAGATGCCAACCTCGACATGCTCGGCGCGGGCGGACCGCTGCAGGACTACCTGGCGGGCAACGGTAGCGCTGAATTCGGAGCCAGCCTCGACCAGCTTCGCGCAGCAAACCCGGACTTCAAGGAATTCTTCATCATGGATGCCGCCGGCGTCATGCTCGGCCACCATAACGGTCGAGAGCTGCACGGCGGGCACAACGACGGGTCGTTTACCGCAGCCGAGCGCGAGTGGTTTATCGGCCGAAGCCGCAGCTTCCGTGCGTATTTCGACGAACAACTGGACGAACTCATTCTGCTCAATGCGCTCGCGGTGCGTGATGCGAATAACGCCACGCAGGCCTACCTGGTGCTGTCGCGGCGACTAGAGCAGCTGGCTTCGGTGGCCAGTAACGCCGTCATAGGCACAGACGGCTTTTTCCTCGTGACCAATCAGCGAGGCGACATTCTTGCAGGCCACGCCCAACAGGGTCTGACGCAGCTGCCGCTGGGTGTGGACTTCAAAACCTGGCGCGCTCTCGCGATGGACGGCAGCTACCGCGAATTCCTGCTGAACGGCGAGGGCCACTACGTCAAGGGGCGGGAGCTGCCCGGTGAACTGCTGCTGTATGCCGTCTTGCCGACGTCCCAGGTGAATGCATCGACGCGAAAATTTGCCGTCGCCATGTTCGTCATTACCCTGCTCGCGATCACGCTGACGTCGGGAACCCTGCTGCTCGCGCTGCACCATATCGTTGTCCTGCCCATCAAGCAGATCCAGTCGGCGGCTAACGCGATCGGCCGCGGCGAGCTTCACGTCCACCACCTGCGAAACTCCGGGGATGAAATCGGCGCACTGGCCGAAGCGTTCAGCGACATGAGCACCAACCTCCGTGAGTCCAACGATCACGTGCAGTACCTCGCCTATCATGACAGCCTGACGGGCCTGCCGAATCGCTCGATGTTCCGTGACCAGCTGCAGAATGCAATGGCACAGGCGCAGCGTGAGCACCAGCGTATCGCCGTGCTGTTCCTTGACCTCGATGACTTCAAGCGCATCAACGACACGCTGGGCCACCAGGTGGGTGACGAAATCCTGAAGCGCTTTTCCGAGTCCGTCACCCGCGAACTGCGCGAGGGTGATGTCATTTCACGCATCACCGACGATGAATCGGACCACATGCTGGCGCGCCTTGGTGGCGACGAGTTCATTATCCTGTTGCGCAACGTAGCGGACGAATACGCACCGAGGAATATCGCCCGCCGGATTTGCAGCCTGATGGGCCAGCCGTTCGTCGTCGGCACGCACGAGCTGTACATGAGTTCGAGCATCGGTATCTCGATGTTCCCCGAGGACGCGAGCTCGGCAGACGACCTGATCCGCAACGCCGACGCGGCGATGTATCACGCCAAAGAGCAGGGCAAGAACAACTACCAGTACTACTCCGAGTCCATGAACGAAGCCGCGGCGAATCGCCTGCTCATGGAGACGCGGCTGCGCAAAGCGATTGAGCTCGACCAGTTCGAACTCTACTACCAGCCCAAGGTCAATCCGCACTCGCTGGAGATTGTCGGCGCGGAGGCGCTGCTGCGCTGGAATGATCCGGACTTCGGCCTGGTACCGCCCGACAGGTTTATCCAGATCGCCGAGGAAACCGGTCTGATCGTTCCGATCGGCGAGTGGGTCATGAACACAGCCTGCATCCAGCTCGCCGACTGGCAGGAGCGAGAGCTGCCTCCGCTTCACTTGTCGGTGAACGTGTCGCCGATCCAGGTGGCACGGCAGGACCTGAGTTTTGTTGTCGCCAGGTCATTGCGAAACAGCAACGTGGACGCCCGTTTTCTCGATATCGAAATCACCGAATCCGCGCTGATGTCCGGTGGCGACCGCGCGGTGCGCATGCTGAACGAGTTGCGCGGACTGGATGTGTCCGTGTCGCTGGACGACTTCGGCACGGGCTACTCATCGCTCAGCTACCTTCGCCGCTTTCCGGTCAACAACCTGAAGATTGACCGAAGCTTTGTTGCAGAAATCGAGCACGACGAAGGCTGTCGCTCGATCGTCTCGGCCATCATCGCGATGTCCAGCAGCATGGAGATGAGCGTGACCGCCGAAGGCGTGGAGACCGAAGCCCAGCTCGACTTCCTGTGTCAGCACGACTGTGACTACGTGCAGGGCTTTCTCATCTCGAAGCCCGTACCCGTTGAGGATTTCGAGCGCCTGCTGGTCGCGACCGACTGGCGCAACCGCACCGAGACCAGCCCTCGCTAGCCCACGTCCGGCGGTCTGCCGTCACTTTTTCTACTCGCGGGCCGTATCAGGTCTTTTCTGACCTAAAGTTCAGGGATTTCCCGTCGATACCGGTTTCGAAGCCGGGTTTTTTCCAGATGGCCCGGAACCGTTTGAGTCTTTCAGGATATCGACAATGTCAGTTCGTGGTCTGACAGGTGCTGCCTTGTGCCTGCTTTTTGCAACACCGGCTTCGGCCGATCAATTTGACTGGTCCGCCACAAGCCGCCTGCGCTTTGAGTCTGTATCGCAGGACAACGCGCTTAGCGACGCGGACGCGCTGACCGGCCAGCTTCGTGCCGGTTTCACGTGGACTCTGGTCGAAGACTGGACCGTGCTCGCCGATGTTGAGGCTGTCTTCGACCTCGCCGGCGACTACAACAACCTGACCAACGGGGACAGCGGTTTCTCGGTGGTCGCAGACCCCGATGGCACGGAGCTCAACCGTGTGCAGCTCAGCTACAGCGGCTTGGAGAAGACGAAGGTCACGCTCGGCCGCCAGCGCATCAAGCTCGACAACGACCGCTTCATCGGCAACGTCGGCTGGCGCCAGAACGAACAGACCTTTGATGGACTAACGGTGTCGTCTGCGGCGCTTGAGAATACGGTCATCACGGCCGGCTACCTGACGCGCGCGCATCGCATCCTCGGTGACGACCACCCGAACGGGAACATCGATCTCGCGGCACCGATCGTCAATGTGAAGTATTCAGGCATCGCGAATACGACGATCGTCGGCTACGGCTATTTTCTCGATTTTGAAGACAACCAGGCCAACTCGCACAAGACCCTCGGGCTGCGTGCATCACATGCCTCGTCGCTTGTCAGTGTGCCAATCAGGCTCGGCGTCGAATACGCGAAGCAGACGCCGTATCGCAACGGCTCTGACGCCAACGACGCCGATTACCTTCGTGTCGAAGCCAGCGTGACCCTGAAACCCGTTACCTTCAGTGCCGGCCAGGAAACCCTGTCCGGTGACGGTGTCTACGGTTTCCAGACACCGTTCGCAACGGGTCATGCCTTCAACGGCTGGAGTGATGTCTTCCTGGCGACACCCGCGAACGGCGTAGAAGACGGCTTTCTTGCCGTCGCTGCGAAGGTCGCCGGAACAAACCTCAAAGCCGTACGCCACAGTTTCAGCGCCGACACCGGCGGCATCGACTACGGCACCGAGATAAACCTCATTGCAACACGCAAGTTCAACGAATCGTTGTCCGGCGGCCTCAAGCTCGCCAGCTACCAGGCCAGGGACTTTGCTGTCGACACCGACAAGCTCTGGCTGTTCGCCACGTGGAAATGGCAATAAAAAAGGAAAGAAAACATGATCAATTCTCTTTTCGAAAAACTCAAAGTCCGCTCCATACTGATCCTGCTGGTTTCGGTGCCGGTTCTCGCAACGGTAGGCGCATCCTTCTCGGACCTGTCGTCGATGCTCGAGCGTCGCGCAGAAACCCGCGAACTGAAGATCCTGTCGAGGATAGCGATCGCAGGCGGAGAACTGGTACACGAGCTGCAGAAAGAACGGGGTATGTCGGCTGGCTTCCTGAGCAGCCAGGGCAAAGCCTTCGCCAGCCAGCTACCGGAGCAACGCAAGCTGACCGACGAGAAGCTGACCGCCTTTCGCGATGTACTTGCGGGTACGTCGTCGAACGTGGATCGCGAACTGTTCTGGAATGGTGTCGCCGAAGCGCTTACGAGGCTCGAGACGCTGGAAGACAGGCGCGCATCCGTCAACGAGCTGGCCATTCCCACCGGTGAGGCAGTCGCCTTCTACACCGGTATCAACACGGAGTTGCTCAGCAATATCTTCCGCCTGTCGAACGTGTCGTCGAATTCGCGCATCAGTCGCATGGCGAATGCGTACGCAAACTTCTCCAGCAGCAAGGAGCGTGCGGGCATCGAGCGAGCCATGTTCTCCGTGACATTCAACCTGGATCGGTTCACGCCCGCCAACGAGCGCCGTATCCTGCAGCTGATCAACGAGCAGGACCTCTTCATAGATTTATTCAGGCGCACCGCGAATGCCGAGCAGCTGGCGGACTTCGACGTTGTTACTCAACATCCTGACTACCTGGAAACGCAGCGCTACCGGGATCTCGCGTTCGAGTTGCGCGAAGGTTTCAACGTCAGCTCGGAAACCTGGTTCGCCACCATCACCGGCAAGATCGAACAGTTGTACGCGATGGAAGGTCGTCTCGCAGCGGGGCTGCAACAAACAGCAGAATCCGAGTATTCAGCGACAACGGCGGCCTTGTCGGGACTGGGTATCGCAGCCATCGGTTTTGCTATCGTCACCCTGCTCGTGGCCACGCTGGTTATCTCCAAGGTAACTTACATGTTGGGCGCAGAGCCCAGAGTCCTCATGGGATTCGCGTCGCGGATCGCACGGGGAGACTTGATCGAACGCAAGCGAGCCGTTGATGACAACGCAACCGGTCTCCTGGCCTCAATGCATGAAATGCAGAGCATGCTCCGCGAGCGCCGCGACGAAGAACGCGAGCAAGCCGAGCTGATTGCCCGGCTCACCCGCTCACTCGACAAGATCTCGACGAACGTTCTTGTGGCAGACAGCACCAACCAGGTCATCTACTCCAATGAAGCAATCGCGCGTTACCTGGCCGAATTCCACGCAGACTTCGCAGCAGTCATCCCCGATTTCAACCCGGGCGACCTGAAAGCACTGAACCTGTCGATGTTCGACGCGGCGGTCAAAGGGCTGAACCAGGAGCATCCGGAGTTTGACATTGAAAAGACGTTTGGCGGCCGTGTCGCCCAACTGATCTTCAACGCCGTCTACAACGACGATGGCGAGCGGGTCGGCTCTACGCTGGAGATCAAGGACATTACCGATGAACGCCAGGTCGTCGAAGAGGTGTCCAGCGTTATTGCGTCTGCGGCCAACGGCGACCTGGGTCGCCGGGTGGCAACGGCGGGCCGGGACGGTGTCCTGCTGACGCTGTCCGAGAGCATCAACAACATGCTGCAGGTCACAGAGGAAGTGGTGGCCGATGTCGCCGGCGCGCTTGAGGCGCTCGCCAAGGGCGACCTGACGCACAGCACGGGCAGCCAGTACGACGGCTCGTTCGCCAACCTGATGAGTAACGCGTCGCAGACCGTTGAGAACCTGACGTCGGTTGTGTCGCGCATCAAGCAATCGACCGAGTCGGTGGAGACCGCGTCCGAAGCGATCAGCGCCGGCGCTCGCGATCTCAGTGATCGCACCGAGCGCGCAGCCGGTTCCATCATGGACACCTCCAGCCGGGTTCGCGATCTCTCGGAAACCGTCAAGAGCAACGCCGACCGCGCTGCGGAGGCAACCAGCCTCGTCTACGGCGCGCGGGAAGACGCCAAGAGCGGCGGCCAGGTTGTCGACGAAGCCATTGAGGCCATGCAGAACATCAACGCATCGAGCACCAAGATTGCGGAGATCATCGGCGTTATCGATGAGATCGCATTCCAGACCAACCTGCTCGCCCTGAACGCCTCGGTCGAGGCCGCACGCGCCGGCGAGCAGGGCCGTGGCTTTGCGGTCGTCGCCAGTGAAGTACGAAACCTCGCCAGCCGATGTGCGAAGGCCGCCCAGGAGGTCAAGGAGATCATCGAACGCAGCATCCAGGAGGTCTCCCAGGGCTCCGAACTCGTCAATCGCACGGGCGAAAAGCTGCACGAGATCGTTTCCGGCGTACAGAACGTCAGCAGCATCGTCGACGAGATTGCCGAAGCCAGCCAGATCCAGGCCATGAGCGTGACGAGCATACGTTCGACCGTCGAGGATCTCGATGACAATACGCAGCAGAACGCAGCGCTCGTCGAGGAAACCTCGTCGGCGACCGAATCGACGATGGCGCAGCTACGCAACCTGAACGAGCTGATGCGCTTCTTCACGGTCCGTACCGGTGAAGCGGCGAACAGCAACTGGACGGGCGACACGCAAAAGCGCGCCTGATCGCGGCTTTTACGCCGGGTGCCCGCAGTCCGGGCGGGCGCCCGCTGTTGCCGCTGAACGGCCTGTGGCCTCGCCGATTAATTCAACATAATTCTACTTCCGGAGTCGGCGCCCTGCCCCTGATGCTGTATGCTCAGCGTCCTCGCGCCTTCGCGCGATGTCTGACAGCTAAAAGCCACTATGCGTAAAACCCCTGTCTGCGTCGTTGCGGCCTTGTGCTGCATCGTCTCCGATGTCCGTGCCGATATCCTCGACGAAGTCGTCGTGTCCGCGACGCGTCGGCAGGCGGTGACCAGCGATATCAACTACGCCATCGATGTCGTCACCGAGGACGAGATGCAGCCCTTGCTGACGGATGCGCTGCGTGCGTCGGTCGGCGTGTTCGTGCAGCAGACGACACCGGGCCAGGGCGCCGCAATCATCCGCGGTCAGCGTGGCTCGTCGATCCTGCACACTGTCGACGGCTTTCGGCTGAACAACGCCATCTTTCGAAGCGCACCTACCCAGTATTTCGCACTGGTGCCATCCGTCGGCGTTGAGCGTATCGAGGTGCTTCGAGGCTCGCCGACGTCCCTGTACGGCAGCGACGCGGTCGGCGGCGTTGTGCAGGTCGTCATGCGCAAACCGCAGTTCGATGAACGCGGACAGCGAGGGAGCTTTGAAGCGCGCTACGACAGCGCAGACTTGCTGCGAACCGTGGCCGGCAGTGTCGAAGCCGGCGATGAAACGCTCGCCTTCGGTCTTTATGCGAATCACACACAGACCGGCAACCGACGCATTGGCGGCGGTGACCGGGTTGGCCCCAGCGGGTATGAAGCAACCACCGCCCGGGCGGTCGTCAGTTTCGAACCCGACGACCGACACGCCTGGCTGTTCGACATCCAGACGGGGCGTCAGCCCGAAACACCGCGCTTCGACGAACTGGTCGCGGGCTTCGGGCAAAGCGAGCCGGACAGTTCGGAGTTCTTTTTCGAGCCCAACGAAAGACATTTCGTGCGCGGCCAGTATCGCCAGGATATGCAGAACGCAACGTGGACGGTCGATATCGGCTGGCAGCAGGTCAACGACGATCGACGGACACGCAACTTCGGCGCCGACGCGAGGCGCTTCGAAGCCAATCAGAGCACGCTGACGGGTATCACCAGTCGATGGTCCACGGACTTCGCCGACTTCTCCTGGGTCGCCGGTGTTGAAGCGTACAGGGATGAGGTGAGCAGCTCGCGCATCGAACGCGATATCACGACCGGCGACACAAGCAACCTGGCGTCACGGTTTCCGGACGGCTCGGAAACCCTGCAGTACGCCGCCTTCATAAACGGTTCACGCAGCTTCAGCGACACACTTCGCATGAGTGGCGGCTTGCGGGCCAATCGCGTTGATATCGACCTCGCCGCAACGCAGCAGACCGTCGCCTCGGACTTCAGCGTCAGCGACCTGAGCGGCGATGTTGGCGTGATTGCCGACCTGACCGAAGAACTGCAGTGGACGGCCAACCTCGGTTATGGCTTCCGCGCCCCCAACATCTTCGATCTCGGTACGCTGGGTAATCGCCCCGGCAACCGCTTCAACGTGCCGAACACCACGCTCGAATCAGAGACGGCGTGGCAGTTCGATACCGGGCTGCGCTTTGCCTCGGGCCCTGTTCGTACGGAACTGGTGGTCTACGTCATCGACTATCGTGATCGCATCACGTCGGTGTCGACGGGCCAGCAAACGATCGACGGCCGCGACATCGTACAGAGCGTCAATGCGGCCAGCACCGATGTGTATGGCGTGGAGACCGGGCTCGAGCTCGCCTTGACCGATTCGCTGACGCTCACCGGCATCGTCAACTATTCGCGGGGCGAGCAGGAAGTCGCCGGCGATGAGGAACCGGCTGACCGTGTTCCACCATTGAACGGTCGATTCAGGCTTGGCTGGGAACCCCAGCCAACCATGCGCTGGGATCTCCAGCTGGAATTCGCCGCCGCGCAGGACCGCCTGAGCGCACGTGACGAACGCGACAACCGCATCAACCCCGACGGCACGCCCGGCTGGATCACCGTGGGTGCGGGCCTCAGCCTTGCAACCGACAACGGGCTTGAGTTAGAAATTCGCGCCAACAACATGCTGGACAAGCGCTATCGCTATCACGGCTCGGGAATCGACGCCCCGGGGCGCAACCTGTCGGTAACACTTGTTAAACTCTGGGAATGACGCTTACACGTTTTTGCTTTGTGATGTTAATGATGACGACGCAACTCTCTGCTGAAGAGACGCCGTGGCAGTCTCCGGATGCCCTGATCGATGGAACGGTACGAGCCGTTGCCTACTCCGGTTTCCGTGAAGGCCAGTACCCGGACCGCGGGCACGGTGCGAACAATCCGTCACGCGAGGAAATCCTCGAAGACCTGCAGATTCTTGTCGACAACGAGCTGACGCTGGTTCGCATGTACGACTCCGGCGAAAACACCGAGACGACACTCGAACTGATTCGCGAACACAATCTGCCGATCCGGATGCTGCTCGGCATCTGGCTGCGCGCAGAAATCAGCAATCACGAGAACTGTCCCTGGCTGGACGAGCCGATACACGAAACGGAACTGGAAGCAAACAAGATCCTGAACGCCGCGGAGATCACGCGCGGTATCCACCTGGCGCAGGAGTACGACGACATCGTCGTGTCGATCAATGTCGGTAACGAGGCCCTTGTCGAATGGAATGATCACATGGTGCCGGTCGAGACCGTCATCGAGTACATCAAGCGTGTCCAGGCGGCTGTCGACGTGCCTGTATCAACGGCAGACAACTACGACTGGTGGGCGAGCAGCGGCCACGAACTGGCGGAAATCGTCGACTACATTGGTGTACACACCTACCCGGCCTGGGAAGGCAAGAGCATCGACGAAGCCATGCCCTACACGATCGAGAACATGGCGCGCGTGCGTGACGAGCTGGGTAAGCCGATGGCCATCCTCGAAGCCGGCTGGGCAACGACCGCCGATGAGTTCGGCGATCGTGCCAACGAGACGGACCAACTGCGCTACTTCGACGAGCTGATGGCCTGGGGCGCGCAGCACAACGTCACCGTGTTTTTCTTCGAAGCCTTCGACGAACCCTGGAAAGGCAACCCGAATGCACCGAATGGCGCCGAGAAACACTGGGGCCTCTGGTTCGTCGATCGAAGCCCTAAGGACGTGATGGATCGCTAGCGAGCTCAAGCGCTCGTTGCAGGATCGGGTCACGCCCGGCCACAAGATCGTCGATCGATACATCGACCACCTGGTCAGGCTCCAGTCCGCGACCACCGTAGACGACATCGGTGTCGGCCACCTGCAGGAACCACGGCACACGCACCGTGATCCCGCTGTTCGGGAGCTTCAGGAAGAACAGCACACCGGCTGTTGTGCCGTCGGGGTTACCGCCGGTCGTTTCGCCCACAAACACCGTGTTCTCGCGCTGCTTTAGCACCGTCATCAGCGCGGTCGAGCCGGAGGCGTTGTTGCGCGTCGTCATGACGATGAGGCGACCCTTGAAAGCCATCTTGGCGGGCTTCAGTTCGCGCGTTTCCTGGCCAGCAAACAGTGATCGCAAACGGTACTCACCGTTGTCCAGTGACTTGAATCCGAGCGGGTTTGGATCGAGCGCACGCTTTTCCCAGGTCGAGTAGTGCTCGCGCAGCTCACCGTGATCGATCGACCGGACGCGCTTCTCGCGATACACGCGAAACGGGCGGTCCATCAGGTAGCGAAGGAGACCGATGGACGCATCTTCGGAACCGCCACCGTTCTGGCGCAGGTCGAGCACCAGCACGTCCCTGCCCTCCAGCTGACGCATCAGGTCACGGTAGACATCGTCGGGGTCCACCGGGGTACGGTAATTGACGAAGGTATCAACCGCGAGGACCGCCGTCGTTTCATCGGGGAATGTCAGCCGAACCGCATCGTCGTCCGAGAAATTTCGATAGCGGCCCTTCGCCTCCGGGTTGAGTGACAGCCAGTCGGGATAGGTCAGCGCAGAACCGCCCAGCTCGCGTAAGTTGCCGTCGGCACCGCCAACCTCGAAGACAAACTCGGCGCTGCTGCCAAACAGCAGCGGCAGAAAATGATCCAGAGCCCCGCCTTTCAGCTCGCTGGTCACGCCAAACGAGGTTTGACGGGCGTGCTCGGTGTAGCCGTCGAAAGCGATCAGCGGGAGTATCGCCGCAACGATCTCGGTCATGGGCCTGCCGTTGATGGACCGGATTTCATCACCGCGGGACAGGCCGTCGACACCAGAATGCCAGACGTAGAAGCGCTCGCCGAACAGCCTGCCCTGAAACGGCAGGTAGGTCGGCTCGGTATCCCGGTAGTCGGCCAGGCCGGCGGGAATTTCCGCCTTGGTGTGATCGCAGCGGAGCAGGGACAGGTAGCGTGACACTTCGACGATCAGCTCGTTGCTGCCAATCCCGTCGCTGGCGCGCTGCTGCAGGGACGCAAACGCTGCTTCCATGTCTGCCACGGGCGTGTAGCGACCATAACCGGGGTGAGTCTGCGTCATCGCGAGCTGCAGCAGCCGAAGATCTTCGGCGGCCTGTTCCGCGGTCAACCGCGGATCCGGCAGTTCAGCGTGGGCAACAGGCAGGGCGAACAACAGGACAATCAGCACTCTCATGAGCAAGCTCCTCAAAAACGAGCTGGCACTCTGCCCGGATGACCGTGCGCAGGCGCCCCGAAACGCATGAATTTACGCGGATTTATGATTTGGCACTTGCCGCGCGCCACGCGCTGGGCGTCTGGCCGGTCATGGCCTTGAACACGCGGTTGAAACTGGTCTTGGAGCTGAAGCCCGCGTCCATCGCCAGCTCCAGCATGTTGTTACCCGGGCTCTCGAGCATGGAGGCCTTGACCGTGTCGACCCGGTATTCGTTAACGAAGTCGCTGAAACTCTTGCCGAACACGGTGTTGATCGCCGCTGACACCGACGAGGTGTTCGAAGCGACGTGCTTCGCCAGCGATGCGAGCGTGAGCGACGGGTCACGAAACAGGCCCTCCGATTCCACACGCTCGCGGATCCGGGTCGCGAGCTCGCGCAGCCGGTCCGCCTTGTTGTCAGCTTCAACCGGTGTCACCTGCATGGGTGGATTGACGATTCGCGCGTGGCGCCAGGCCTCGAGCCCCAGCCAGTAGGTAATGGCCGACACCCAAACAAAAAACGGGAAGCCTCCTTCGTAGGACACCGGGCCAATGAACTGGCGGTACAGGTACTCGCCCATCGCCCAGATCAGCGTGATGACCAGCGCATAGAAGTACTGGTGCACCCAACGTGGGTCGTGGGTCTCGTTATTGGAGACGTATTCACGCAGCCACGCGCGGTATCGCCGAATCAGACGCCAGCCGACAGCCACACCGACAACGCCAAAGAGCAGGGACGCGGCGGATTCGACGGGCTCGACATACGGCACGTGGACGGAGTCGTCCCACGCCCACTTGTCGGCGGTCGGCCAGGTGAACAGGACGCTGTAGTACACGACCTGCGCAACCATCGGCACGAACAGCAGCGGCCAGTAGCGCGGCAGGCCGCCATACACCAGCGACCAGCAATAGAGAAAAATCGCCGCGCCGTAACCGAGACCCCAGTCGGTTGGCAGATAAGTCAGCCACGGAAAGGCCTGGTAGAAACCCGCAAAGCCGATGATGTGCGGCGTCATCCACAGGATGAAAACAAACAGGATAAAGGCGGCGAAGCGATTGGCGTTTTTGTTTACCGGGATTGTCAACAGGCCGACGGCCGTGATCAGTCCCTGCAGCGCGCCAAACAGCAGTATCGCCGTGCGCCAGCTTAAGCTGAGGCTCTCCATGCGCCTAGCATGCCAAAGGCGCGGTCGTTTTCAACGCCGGGCGAACGGCGCCGGTACTGACTAGTCGTCGCGATCGTCGTCCGAGACGGCATCGACAACCGCGGCGGCATTCTCGGCAGCGCGCTCACCGCCGTCCGGCGTGGAAACGCTGATGACCGACGACAGGAGTTTTAACTTGAACGACTCGGAGTAGAAGAACCGCTGCTCACCCCCTGTGCTGAATCCCTCGAGTGTCGCACGCAGGAAATCGCCGAGGCTTTCAGCAAAGGCGTCAACTGCGCTGTCCGGGGGCGCCGCCTTAACAGGTGGTTCTTCGACCTCGGTCGCCTGCTCACTCGCACCGACAAGGGCAGCGCCAATGTCGGTTTCCTTCGGCGCCTCGGTCACGACCGGTACAGCGGCGGGTGTCTTGATGTAGGGCACATCGGGCAGCACCGGTACGCTGACCGGGCCTGCAACGGCCTCGGTTTCAGGTGCAGGCACGGGCTGAGCCGGCAGCGCACCAAGCTGGGCAAAGTTCACTCGGGTGACCTCTCGCTCACGGAATTTCAGGCTGACACGAGACAGCTGCTCGGCGTCGTAACTCAGGCCGCTCGCCGCATCGAATGCCTTTGCAAGGTCACCACCAAAGAAATCATTGGCAATCGTTTCTGCCTGCTCGAACACACCCTGTATGGCCGCCAGTTCCTGTTCATTGATATCGCCCTTAACGCTGAAGACCAGCTTTGAGCGACTCGAGACGGACACCTCGGTCGAGGTGAACGAGCCGTTGCTTCCCTGTAAAGCAACATCTTCCGCTGAGAAGGACTCCCGGCGACGCAGGTCCAGCGTGACAACATCGCCTTCCTGGGTGCGAATGCGGATCGATGAGCGCTGTTTCAACACGGAGTCGGCAGCAAGGAAGGATGCTGCAGACGGTGTATTACGCGCCACATCGTCATCGGCGCTGTCCAGTCCGCGGCTTATCTTTGCGATCGCGTCTTCAACATCATCAAGATCGTCGTCGTCGATAAGGTCGCGCACCGCGTCGCCGGCCGCCGCGACATCCTTGCGCAGCTGCTGCAGCGCCTCACGGGCCTCCAGCGGTTTCGTTCGGGCGACCTGCCCGGCCGTTGCGAGCGCATCGCCGGCAACCTCGCCCGCCGTCGGTGCACTCTTGTTGAAGGGCCCGGCAGCTGCCGAGAAGGCAACCTTGAATCGCTCGGTCAACGCCGCGCGAATCTCCTGTCGGAGCGCGCCCAGCGCGAAGCCATTCGAATTGCCGAAAACGCGGCCACGTTTTCGCGCGAACTCAGGGGCTGCGCCGCCGTCGACGGACCCGCTCTTGAATACCTGTTTCAGTCCCTGGGACTGCTTCGAAACCGAGGAGCCAGCAAAGCCATTCGTGCTGATACCGGGGATTTCCATGTGAAAGCCTCTCGATGGATTTATGTCACATCAACCTGTTAGTTCGGGTATCGGCACTAATCCCCCGGCCTTTAACAGAATGCGTGGGCCAAACGCTCAAGTTTCGGCGCTGGTCAGCCGTAAACCACAGGACAGGGGCGCTTTATGCAACACGATCAGTGACACACCAGGAAGCAAACAGGTTCGGGCGTTTTCACGTCCAGAGCGAGCTCGGTAAAGGCTCGCAGGGCGTCGTGTACCTCGCGTATGACCCGGCCCTGAAGCGGCGTGTTGCCATCAAGGTCCTGACCTCGGTGGATGAAGCCGTGTCGTCGGGCGATGCTGAAAACAAGCTTCGCGAAGGCGAGATCTCCGGCAAGCTCAACCACCCGAATATCGTGACGGTGTTTGACGCCGGTGAGTCTGACATCGGCCCCTACCTTGTCTTCGAGTTCGTCGAAGGCGAGACGATGTCGAAGATCCTGAAGGAACGCGGGCCGTACACCATTCGCACCGCGGTACCCTTGATCCGCAGCATTCTCGACGCACTCAGCGTTGCGCATCGCTCACTCGTTGTGCACCTCGACCTGAGTCCGCGAAACATCCTGATTGCGCAGGACGGCAAGCCGCGCATCATGGACTTCGGGCTGTCACAGTATGTGCACAAGATCCCCCGCCGGCGCGATTATGCGGTCGGCACGCTGCGCTACATGGCGCCGGAACACTTCGTCGGCGAAGACCTGGGTCCGCATACCGATGTCTTTGCACTGGGCAGCACCTTCCTGGAAATGGTCACCGGTCACCGGGCCATGCAGGGCGAATCGTTTACCGACATTCGCCAGAAGATCGTGGATGCCAAACCCGACTATGCTCACCTGGCGGAACTGGAAGGCGGCCCGCTGTTTGAGAAGTTCCTGCGTCGCGCCCTCGCCCGCAAGGCCGAGGATCGCTACGCCAACGGCGCCGACATGCTGGCGGCTTTCGAGACCTTTGTTCGCGAAGCCGATATGGAAGCGGCCGTCGTCGAGAACGTTTCGCAGCACAGCACCATCGAGTACCTGTTGCGCCGAATGCGTCGCAAGAAGGAATTCCCGACGGTCTCACGAACGCTGTCCGACATTAACCGCTTAACGTCGTCTGACTCGGATGCCCCGGCTGACAAGCTCGCCAACGTCATCCTTCGTGACTTCGCGCTGACCAGCAAGCTGCTGAAGCTCGTCAACTCGTCGTTCTACGGTGCCCGCGGCGGCAAGATTACGAATGTTTCACAGGCCGTCGTCCTGCTCGGGCTCGAACAGGTTCGCATGACGGCGAACAGCCTGACGTTCTTCGGCCATATGAAGAGCAGCGACTCGCTGCTTAAGGACTCGATGGCCCGGTCCTTCCTGAGCGGACTGATCGCCCGGCACCTGGCCAAACGCCAGAACCTGCCGAAGTCCGAAGAGGCCTTCATCTCAGGGATGTTCCAGTCGCTGGGTGAAAACCTCGTCATCTATTACTTCCGCGACGAATACGACGAGATGCAGGACGTTGCGCGCGATGAAGGCATTTCCCTGGCGGAAGCAGCACGTACCGTGCTCGGTGTGGACTTCGCCGACATCGGCTCAGCCGTAGCCGCAACATGGCAATTGCCCAAAGCGCTGATCTTTGCGATCCAGGGCGTACCGGAGGGCGAGTTGCCCGACCCGGAAACGCCGGAAGAGCAGGTGCGCGATATTGCGGTGTTTGCCAACCAGCTTTGCCAGATCGGCGCGGACAATCGGGACAACCGTGACGAGATGCTGTCTGACCTGCTGATTCGCTTTGCGGCCAGCGTCGAGGCCGACCAGGCCTACTGCATGAAGCTCATCGGCGCGAGCATTGAGAAACTGCGGCAGTACGCACCGATATTCGAATTGAATGTCGATAACAGCGAGTTCTGCCAGAACGTTAACGCGTGGGTCTCGACGGTCCTGGATGCCGCGAACGACGACGCGGCAGAAGAACGCCCCGTCGCCTGACGGGGCGCACAATCAGCGCAGCATTGCCTGAAGTATCTCGGCGTCAGGCACGTCGCGTGCCTCGTAGCGGATCCGACGCTCGCCGCGAGCCGGCGCATCCAGCGCCAGCCATTGACCGCCGTCTGCCGCATACCACAGCAGGATATCGCCGCGTCGGGAGGTCAGGCGGTAACGCCGCGTCTCGATCTTCTGGCCACCGATGGTCAGCGTCTCTTCGCCGTCGAAACGACTCTCGACCGACTCGTAGTCCCCGGTCTGTGCGTTAAGCAGGCGATCCGCTTCGAGAATGCTCGGGTTCCAGTACGCGAATGACTTGACGCAGCCGTCCAGCGTTTCCCGGCTATCACCCTTTGCCAGCTCAAATCCGGCCTCGGCCTGCTGACCGGCAATCGCGGACAGCTTGCCGTTACTGTCGGTCTGCGCCTCGATCTCGACGAGGCAGTCACCGCTCCAGACTTCCTTGTTCTGGTGGAAGTAGCGGAACGCGGTCACGAACAGGACCTTGATATCGAACTTCGCCTCGGTGGACAGGACAGTACGCTCGCCGTCGCGGGTGAGCTCGTAGCTGTGATAGCCAATCGGCTTCTTGTCCAGGAACACATCGAACTCGAACGCATCGACCAGTTCGGAGGCCTGCGACGACGATGTGGCGAGGAGCAGAATCAGGACCAGGCGCTTCATGCTGCTTTCTCCTCAACAATCGGGGCCGGCGTCGTGTAGCCGTTCAGGCGCGCCGCAGCAAAGGCCATGACGGGCAGCAGGACCGCCCAGCCGGCCGCGATGAACCACAAGCCACCGTCACCGATGACGACAGCACCGATCTTCTCGCCGGCCAGGAACGACATAGGTCCACCGACAGCGCCGGCCACGCCGGCCAGCAACAGGTTGCGTTGCAGCCACTGCATGCCGACATTCAGCGTCGTTGCAAAAAGCACCCACATGGCAATGATCCAGTATGGCGCGAACAGGTTGGCGTTTGTCGTCGGGTACTGGAGCACGCTGGCGACGACCAGCATGCTCTCCCACGCGAGGCCCGCGAGCGCTGCGATGATCAGCAGGCGAAACTCCCGCGTGGCGCGCTCGGCGCGCAGCAGGTGTACGAGAACGATCAGCGCGACGGTGGCAACGCCAACCTCGGCCATTCCGGCCGCGGCGCTGAACACAACGGCGACCCAGCCGATCTTGAAGAGTGTCAAATTGATTGCGATAGACTTCACTGTAGTCTCCCGTAGTCTGGAAGCCCCTCCATCCTTGCAAGTATTCTTGCGGCAGCGCCGCCAGAGTGCGTCTCTGGCGGGTTTCAAGCTGTTTCGGAATGCAACAGGGTCAGCAGGTTTGTAACTGTGAGTCGCGAGCACGCGTTTGACATTATTGTTCTGGGTGGCGGTGCGGCTGGCCTGCACTGCGCTGCCGTTGCCGGCCAGCGCGGACGGCGGGTGCTGGTGCTTGAAGGGTCAAACAAGCCGGGAAAGAAGATCCTGATGTCTGGCGGCGGCCGCTGTAACTTCACCAACCTGAACTGCGAACCGCGGCACTTCCTCTCTGAGAACCCGCACTTCTGCAAATCGGCACTCAGCCGATACACGCCTTACGACTTTCTGGCCATGGTCGAGCGGCATGACATTCCCTGGGTCGAAAAGGCGGCCGGGCAACTGTTCTGTGAACGATCGTCCAAGGACATCCTGGCCATGCTGCTCGCGGAATGTGAATCCGCCGGCGTCACTCTGCTCACCGAAGCGGGTATTGAGCGGGTCGACGAGGGCTGGACGATCCAGTCTGCCCACGGTCGCTTTACGTCGGACGCCCTTGTGGTGGCGACGGGCGGATTGTCCATCCCCAAGATGGGCGCGTCCGGCTTCGGCTACGACCTGGCTCGCAAGTTCGACCTCGAGGTGCTGCCCACACGCGCGGGGCTGGTGCCGTTCACCTTTACCGGCGAGCTGCACGACATGATGGCGCGACTCTCCGGCGTCAGCGTGGCGGCCACCCTGGCCAGCCCGGAACGCTCGTTTACCGAAGACCTGCTCTTCACTCACCGCGGCCTGAGCGGCCCGGCGGCGCTGCAGGTCTCCAGCTTCTGGCACCCGGGCGACACGCTAATGGCCACCCTGCTGCCGCAGACAGATCTTTCCGATTCGCTGGTCGCCGCACGCTCGAGCAACCCGAAAACCACGGTGCGCAGCGTCCTGTCGAAACTGATGCCGCGTGCATTGGTGCTGGAGCTGCAGCGGTTGTTCTTCGACGATGTCGCCGAAACGGCGATTGCTGAGTTGTCGAACGATCGTCTGTCCCGTATCGGCGAGTCGCTGTCCGAGTGGCCGCTGAAACCGGCAGCGACCGAAGGCTACCGCACGGCGGAAGTGACCCTGGGTGGCATCAACACGGATTTCATCTCATCAAGCACGATGGCGGCGAAGGGTCACGAGGGGTTGTTCTTCATTGGTGAAGTGCTCGACGTGACCGGCCAACTCGGCGGATTCAATTTCCAGTGGGCGTGGGCATCGGCACAGGCGGCCGGCGAGGTAGCCTGATACTCAATCGGGATTCGCCGGAAACGGGAGGTTCGTCCTTGTCTGCTTTTCCAGGCAAGCGGACTTTCGCCTGTTACGTTTTGGACTGAGCTAGATGGCAGCTTTCGGCCAGAAGCGGACACAGGGATATCGCCCCGTCTAGGCTTGTAAATCCGCCCTCAACAGCCTCGAGATCGACCCGATCGCTACAATCCTGGCCCCTTCCTGAACTCGGAACTCCTGCCCCGGAAACAGACGGCGAAGTACAGGCTGATCATTCAGGAACGTCAGCTTCGCAAAAACGGACTGGCCAGGATCACAATGGTCTGTCCCAACATACTCATGCACCGCGTCCACCAGGCCGTAATCATCATGTACCCCAAAGTCATGATTCGGGCGGTATGACGAAAATACAGGCTTTGAACGACCACCTTCTTCAGCACTCAGAAACCGAATCTTGGCTTCGAGATCAAACTGTCGACCCATCGCGCGCTACTTCTTTGAACACGAGTTGAGAGAAACAGATGTCATTGAAACGGCGTGATTCGACTGATTGCTGGTTCTGACACGCAATCCTATTTGTCCGAAATCTCGAGGCCAGACCAGTGAGTCAAAGAACGGTGACAAAGCCTTCTTCCCATTGGTCCTTACCGATCCGGTATTCCGAAACGTGGAATCCCTGCTCATCATCATCGATTGAAGGATCAACAACTCGCGGAAAATCGCGAAAACCAGGTTGTTTCACTAACCGCGAAACTGCCGCTAAGGCGTCGTCATGGGATGCATACACTCCTATGAACTTGTAGTCCTCTTCTTGTTGCGGAAGAAGGATATGTACATGCTGAACCACGAAAACGCTTTCCATTCTTTCAACTGATGTCCGCATTGGGTCAGGAGCCGAAATATTAGCAGACATCGCCTGGACGGCGGCTAACGGCCAGAAGCGGACTGTCCGATCTGGTTGATCATGCAGAACCAATAGAATTGGTCGGACAACTGGAGTACTCAAAATATGGGAGCTAGCCGTCTGGCTCTTTGGGAAAAGTCACATCATCATGCCGCAGATTTTTCTCGATAGACAGCTTGAGAAAAATCAGCGTAAACACAAAGCCAGCAATCGTGCCCAACGTCGACACAATTGAATCAGCTACACCACTTGTAAATACTGACGGCACTAGAACGAACTGAAATAGGAGTCCTAAAAGAAACGCAAAAGCGAACGTCGCGAGCGTCGTTCGCCAAAACCAGCCCCACCAGATCCTAATCACTGTGGACCACCTTACTCGTAGAATCGTAGTTTCAGCCTGCATCCATTTGTCCTACACGATGAACCTTTTGCGTACACCTGCATTGCTTAGTGATCTAATTAGCTTTCTGGCGGTTTTCGAACAACGAAGATCGCCAACTAAATACAGATGAAGACGGCGATCAGTTTTATCAAAAGCTCATTGTAGAAGCTGTACGGCGACTCTCTTAACTCGAACACTACGCGGCCGTTAGCGCAGAATGTCCCCTATTTTTGCAAGAGTTTCTTTTGCGAAGAGTCGGTCTACTCCAAGCCTCGTTCGAAACTCCATATCGTCGATCGCATCCGGCCCGTTCAACACCTCGTTTACGGCGTTATTGAAAAGAACTAACTCGTCCTTGCTGAGGCTGATATCGATTCGATCCATTGCTTCACCCGAGGATTATCAAGTTTGTGCGACCGTCCGCTTTGGGTCAGGAGCTGTCAGGATAACAGAGATTAAGAGAGCGGCAGGTTACGGCCGGAAGCGGTCACTCGATCCTTGCATTACTCCAAAAAGAATCCACAAAGCAGCCGCACAGCTAATTGAAGTCTGCGAGAAAGTTAACTTCCTCGGTCACGAAGTGGCGAAGCATGTTGCCGCCTTGGACCTGGAAACATAGCTCCCTCTCCTCGCCGATAAAGTTGTAGGCCCTTCGGTCAGTCAATCGGGCATTTGGTAGAACATCACCTTTTGCGAAAACAAAAAAAGAGTATTCACCGGTTGTATTTTTATGACTCGTCTCGCCCGATAGCGCTCCTTCCATTCGATAAGGTCCACTGAACAGTAAAGGGTAGGAAACTCTTGTGTCGGGGCTCCCACAGGGCCAAGCATAGACGCCGACAGCCATTCTTCTCTTGAGCGCCTTCTCCCAGATCGACGCATCTGTAGTGAAATCTACTCGATAAATCTTTCGAGCTGCCAGCCTTGCCACCGAATCTTCCTCCAATTCGGGAAGACGAGTCCGAAACTCCTCCGATGACACCCTCGACATTTCGATAGTCGTAGGGGCTAACCTCAGATCGAAGCCACACCCTGATAGTTGGATCAATATTGGTAGGAGCAGAAACCCATTTCTGAACACAACTCTCATAAGCTCGGTCCTCCTGACCGTTGATCCTACAAGCCGCAGTCCGCTTTGGGTCGAGAGCCGTCAGGATAGCAGACCTTCGACGAACGGCTGGTTGCGGCCAAAAGCGGACTGTTTAGCACCGCGCCTGTTGATCTAGCTGAATTGTCTTAATCTCGCTCAGAGTGTCCTTCCGGAGTGGCTTCATGAGCTCCGTCTTCACTAGCCGCTTCTAGCTGAAGGAGAAGATGACCCCTAACACAATAGGCAAAGGCATTTGAAAGGCTGAGAAACATTTCTTTGTCATTATCCTCAGCGATCTTTCGGTAGTCCTTAGCGAAACCGTCGAAATCATGCCAGCAGAAACTCCTGATGATGTCTAGCTGCTCGCTACATGACTCGTAGTCCATATCCAAGAGACCAAGCACACCGAGATCGCTGCAAACTTCTAGAAACACGAAGTGCTCGACAGCTGCTTTGACTGCCACCTCATCGTCAACGCCTTCTGTCTCGTTCTGCTTCGAATCTGAGTTTGAACCTAGAGCAGTCGAGACCATGAGGAGCAACATAAGGATTACTGGCCAGTTCATTCTCGATCACCGGGTTTATACAGTAAGATTAACTTCCGCTTTGGGTCAGGAGCCGTCAGTATAGCGGACATTCAATAAACGGCAGGTTACGGCCAGAAGCGGACACCCACCGGATATCGCACGTCACTCGAACCATCTCAGGCCTTGAGACCGTGCTACTTCACGATGCCGAACCTTGTAAGCACTTCTACTAGCTCATCATGCGGTAGACCGGGGACACGATACCCGTCTGCTCCAGTCATGGTTTCGGCGGCTACCATTGCGTTGATTACAGCCTCTTCGGTCGCTTCGACGGTCGCCAGAAAGACGGGGGTCAATTGAGGGTTCGCCAGGGACCGAACCAGCGCAGGCTCCTCATCGAATGCGACCTTGTTCGCCGTAGAAAATGCGATGAAGATATCTCCCGATGAATCACTTGCGCTGCTGCCGAGGCGCCCCAACCCTAGAGTGACCCGTTGCGCGACTCGTTCAAGTTGGTGAGGCAACAACGGCGCATCAGTCGCAACTACGACGATGATCGACCCGAGTTCGGGGCGGCGGGATGAGGTGTCTTCGGATTCACAAGACGGCTCTATTCGTCCCTCGGGCACCTCACCTTCGTAACAGATAGTGGCACCATTGATCTCGCGGCCGACCGGAATTCCAGCCACTCGCAACCAGTCGCGACGCCCGTAGTTGCACTGCACGAGTACACCAAGAGTGTATTGCTCCTTGCCCACAGAGAACTGCCGAGACGCCGTGCCGATTCCGCCCTTGAATTCATTGCAGATCATGCCCGTACCACCACCGACGTTTCCTTCTCGAACAGGTCCGCCCCTGGCTGCATCCAGGGCGGCGAACGCATGTTCCTTCTTTACGTGAAAGCCGTTTATGTCGTTGAGACCACCGTATGGTGGCCACAGACCATCCCAGGTTTCGGCAACCACCGGTAACGACCAGGCAGCCTGTCCACCTGTTTTCTCTAGCGACCATTCGATGACAGCGTCACGGACGATTCCGACACTGTGTGTGTTCGTGATCATGATGGGGCCGGAGAGCGTGCCGCTCTCGTCGATCCAGATTGTCCCCGTCATCTCCCCGTTTCCGTTCAAGGAGTGATACGCCGCGTAAGCAACGGCCGCCGGATCGTCTCCAAACGGGAAGATCGCCGTTACGCCTGTTCTCACAGGTCCCTCACCGGCAATCCATGTACCTTCGCCCTTGACTATCGTTTCATGACCCACCAGAACCCCGGAGACATCCGTGATCGCATTTAACGGCCCAGGCTGTCCGTCGAAAGGGATACCGAGATCGCGGGCTCTCGGTTCGTCACTCCTGCTTTCATCGGCCAGACTGCCAATCGCCCCAAAGCAAAAGACTCCGCTGATCAGAATCAAAGCAACCTGTCTCACGGTAGTGATCCTCTCTAGTAGCTGACTTTCAATAGGACAGTGTTGTACAAGCGGAAATTGGCAGCGTCCGCTTTGGGTCAGGAGCCGTCAGAATAGCAGACATTCGGTGAACGGCTGGTTTCGGCCAGTACCGGTCATTCGGAGTCCTTAAAAATCTGTCTTCGCGTAACAGTTACTTCCTGTTTGATGTGCTCTGACAGATCACTGTTCTCGTCAAGTTCGTCTTGCTCATCGTCCGACAGTTCTTCGTAAGGCCTACCATCGGCTTTGCGAACCTCGATTTCCCGAGTCAGCTTGAAATTATTGTCGTCAAGCCACCCGTCGCTCCCGATTTGATCGGATACTCGCAGGTACTCTCTGTAAGGCAGTTCGTCAGGATTCGAGAAATCGAAGAACACAATTTCGTACGGGCACGCCCAGTAGCATCCATCCACAGCGATGATCTTCGAATCGGGTGACGGAAATGCTGCCGTCCAGCAAAATCCGTGGCCTTCATGACCAGAATCTGGAAAGAAATTGTTGGTGGTTCCACGGGTTAGGTTGATTACGGTCTGACCTTGATAGTCTTCGCCACACAACAGGTACTCGTTTCCGTTTGAATGTTGAATCCATGAGTACCAGAAATGGCTGAAATTTCGCTTGATGTCCGCGATCAGCTTGCGGCTACCAACTCGGCGAACTCTGCCACGCGTGTAGGCCCACGTATTCTTGCCCGTGGAGTAGCTATCGATTGTGAGACAAAAATTGCCGGACGGAGAGATGAGTTCCTCTCTCTCGCTCTTGTCGCTGTGGTACCACTTGAACCGCGACTCTATCTCTTTGCGTCTATGCGAATAGTCTCGTTCCATGATCTAGAAAGCTCAGCCAACGCTGAAGAACTCCGATTAGTGCCGCGAACGCGAATGACCGCAAAGGGTCAGGAGCCGTCAGAATAGTAGACATTCGATAATCGTCGGGTTACGGCAAATTGCAGACATTCAATTTGTCGGCGCCAATAGATCTATTCCGTACGCGACCGAATCTTCGAATCCGACTTGATCATCTTCGATCTCTGCAAATTCGTTGTTCGCACAACGTGCGGTGTATAGGTCTAGCCAGTAAGCTCGAGTAGCGTCAGGAGGGCCATGCGTAATTTCGAGGGCTAACGTGGAGTCCCTACAGTCGAATACCAATCGGAATCCCGCGTCGTTCAGCTCTATCTCAGAATACCTGCTACCGAACGACTCTGATTGCGATTGCTCGTTCGGGACACCTATTCCTGCTTCCTTTAGTCGAGTGCGAAACAGCTGAAATGCTTCATCGATCGTCATTGAGCAGCGGACACGTATTGTGGTGATCTCTTGAAAAAATGCACTTTGCGAGCGGCAGCTTTGGGTCAGGAGCCGCCAGAATAGCAGACATTCGGCGGACGTCGGGTTACGGCCAGAAGCGGTCGTTCAAATGCGGCATGGTCGGAGTATCTACTATCTATTGAACTCGAAATTCGCCGCGGGTTCGCAGATAGATTACGCACGGTGAATCTGATTGGCACGACACCGAATGATCCAGACCGTGAGCAGATTCGAAAAAACCACCGGCTCCGATGACAGTCGTTTCTGTCGCATTCGACACACTGTGGGCCAACTCGCCCTGCACGACGACTGACCTTAGCAGTCCGGATATTGTGGAAACACTGCCTGAAAAACCTGATGACATTCTCACGAATGAACCATTGAAGGACTCTCCGCTCAGCTCTCCCCATAGCAGCGCGACTTCTGCGCTTGTATTGCCGCTTTTCTTTGCAACCCAGGAGAATTCTTCGGCACCCATCCAGACAAGATTTGAGCTAGCTACATTGACAGGTCGTTCCCCATTATCGAATGCCTCGGTTGCGGGTTGAACAAGGTAGGGGCCAGAGAGAATCTCCAGGAATGCCGTCGCCCCGCTCCCTGGCCTCGCGGCTGTGATGTGATTTTCTCCCGCCGGTTGGGTCCAAAAAGCGCCAGGGCCCATCCAAAACATCTCCGCTCCCGGGTCGTCGTTGTGGAGTTCGCCGCTAATCACAACAGCGCGGTAGGTAATGTTGTGGATATGCGGCGGCGACGAGAACCCATCCGCGAACTGCAGTAAAACGCCCGACGATCTATCTGATCGGATGTCACCCCACAGCACACCAGCTTTGGGACTGCGATCGCCACGGGCCGGATTCAGAGGGACATAGTTGACCTGTTCAGGAGTGAGTACCCTGACAGTGGATAGTTGTTCGTCGCGTGGTGCATCGGCTTCATCAGCCGTGCACGCGCTCAGCAAGCCAAGAACACACCAACTAGTAACAAAAAGAAGGGAAGTCTTCATAACTCTCTTGGTAAGAAGGTCTATAGCCCGCTTCGGGTCAGAAGCTGAAATCATAGCAAACGTCAGCCAGGCGTCCGGTAACGGCCAGAAGCGGGCATTCACTACCTTTTTCTGTCTCACGTGAATAGGACAGGTCAAACTACTTTTCGCCAGATGGAAAAAAGCGTAACCGTGTGGAATGCGGCAATTATCAAGTTGCTAATGACGACCGGGTTTTCGAGTGTTCCGACAGTGAATGGTGTCGTCGCTTTATATAAAACTTGTACAAACAAAAGCGCTGCAATGAAACTTACGTCTTGGAAACAGAGTAGAAGTGCAGAGAGCAGACCGATTGCCATATAGACTGAAAGCAGAATGCTTCGACTCGGCGATTGTGGTCCGTAGCTTGCTTGGGTCCAATCGGCATCCGTAATTATCCCAATACAGACCGGCAAGAGTACTATGATGTTTATCAATAGCGAGATCGTAGTGAGCGTTTTCATTTCTTTGTGTTGATCATTCGGGGCGTTGTTCTAGGGTTAACTTCACTTTGTGAGTTTTGTTAGCCAGCAGTGTTGATGAACCGAGCTTAAGGACGTGCCTTTCGTTTATGTCGATGTCGAACGCCATGGTCATGAGCAGGTGCAAGGTAGGTATCAAAATCACGGAGCTGTCTCTCAATTCGCAGAACGGTGTCTTTTGCAGCGTCAACGTCTTCGACGATGCCTGCAATAGCGGTTCCTCTGTCAAGCCTCTCGAGGTCGAATATGGCGTCGCCGGCAAACAGGTAGTACTTCCCATCGTCCTTGAGGAGTAAAGACTGATGTCCTGCTGTGTGACCCGGTGTAGGAACTATCCGAATCGATCCGTCTGCGGTTACTGAGTAGCTCTTGTCGAATGCACCGAATCCCTCGTCGGTATAGTCAACAAACTTGGGTTCCAATCCTTTGGGAAGACGACAGAGAAGTGCGCCCTGGTGCCCGTTTGCGTCCGCGCGGGAAATCAGGATTTCCGAATCCGTCAGGTACTCCAGTCCGCCCATGTGATCAGAATGAAGGTGCGACAAAACAGTCCACCTGACCGAATCGGTCGAAATGCCAAGTTTCGCGAGCTGATCTCCAAGTTCGTCTTCCGGATTGACAGCAAATCGGAGTTGATTGAGGTAAAACCAGTTTGTTCCAGGATCGCAGTTGAAGTAATCGGCTTCATTGACTCTGGAGGTTTCCCCCGTATCCAGAAGGACAATGCCTTCCGGGTGCTCTATGACATAGAGTTGAATTGGCATCCACTCAGTCCAGCTTCGGTCAAGAACTATCGAAAGCGTCCTGAGCGACTCCGGCCCGCTGATCTCGCGAAAATTGTCCTTCACGGAGACCCAACCCGTCTGAACGATGTGAATCTTCGTTCCACCGGCGGATGTAATGGTGATTGGATCCGGATTAGGAGGTGGCTCCTGAAGCGTCGTCGTGGAGCATCCGCTAAGGAACTGCATCAAAACGACTACAACCAGGGCACGCGTCGTGTACGTCACTCGACCTCTTCCTTGGTCTCTGCTATCCGTGCTAGTTCATGCATAGTAGGAGGCAGCGCTTTCATAAACCCGCTTCCATACGAGAGTGCCCAGAACCATCCGAGAGCCCCTCGAAAGCCTACGTCGTGCCTGAAAGTTGTTGTGTCCTCTTCGATAGAGATGATGCTTCGTTGGACAACGAGCTTCCCTAACGGAAGATTTGTCTCGAACGTGTAGGAACGGCCCTCGGCAACGTCTGTAACGACAAATTTCGCCTTTGGCCCCGACAACGGTGTGATGACGCCGCTGGCACCTTCTGAGAATTTCTCTCTGATAGTTGCGGCCTTGAGCCCGCGATCCCATCTGTTCCAACCCTCTACGTCGGTCCAGACCTCCCAGATCCGTTCAGGCGCGGCCTGGGTCACAAGGGTGTAGTGAAAACGGCTCCGAGACCCTTGTGCGACCCCCGGTGCGTCGCTGGATTTCATACCTTCCTCCTTTGTCTCGATAACATTCCCGGCTCCACAACCAGAGACCAAAACCAAAAAAACGTAAAACAAGAAACGCAACGTTCTCTCCAATGACTGAGCGTCAGTCATTATTGATTCTTGCGCTCGCCTTGTCAATAGAATGACTATCAGTCATTCTAAGGTAGTGAAAACGAACAAGAAAAAGCGAGAAATCAATCCTGAAGCGAAGCGAGAAGCCATTCTTAATGTTTCGGAACAGCTATTCGCCGAGCACGGATACTCCGAGACTTCTACCGCGAGAATAGCGCGGGAGACGGGTGTGGCGGTCGGAACCGTGTTTAGAATCTTTCACGACAAATCGGGAATACTTGAATCGCTCCATGAGCGTATGGAGCAAAGATTCGTCGATGCCATGAATGAGGGTTGGGAAAGTGAGGCTGCATACGCCGAGCGTTTTCGTCCAATGTTCAGAGCATTGTTCCTCTGTGCCGCGCGCTACCGGAACGTGATGCCGCTCTATGGCAAGACCAAGGAACTCAGCCTGTCGACCCGTTACCAGCCGGGTGCTTCAATCATTTCCTCGATCCGCGAAAATTACGACGAGGGCGTAGCTAGTGGTGCCTTTTTCAAAATGGATTCCGAACAAGTGGCGTTCATGACCCATGGGATGGTCGATGGAGCGATGAGGTATTGGATGGCAAACCCAACCCCTGGTCGCATGGATGAGGCCGTGGAAAAGCTCGACGAATTTGCCAAGAGACTTTTTGTTATCTGAGTCCAGCCAAAGACTTCGATCTCTACTGCCAGGCTTAGATAGATTCAATGGCTGGCACGTATGCCTGACAGAGCAGACGAGAAGCACCAATAATCACAACACAGTGTCGGTCCTACTGGTGCTTCGTCATTCCACCCATTATCGCCGTCATAGCTTTCACTCGCCCCCAG
Organism: uncultured Woeseiaceae bacterium; assembly: GCA_964606915.1. Lineage (GTDB taxonomy): Bacteria > Pseudomonadota > Gammaproteobacteria > Steroidobacterales > Woeseiaceae > UBA1847. Next base: position 67,907 of record CAZSIQ010000001.1, read on the forward strand.
CGGGGGAGCGTATTCAGAGAGTACCCCAACAATTTCGACAAAACGCCCGGACGGACCGTGACCTGTTTTCCCAGTGCCCTGAGAGTTGCGCCTGGAACATCGGCTGGATCTTGAGCTGAACCCATGTCCATACCAGCCCGCTCTGAAAAACCGCTGTTTATAGGTCCGGGTGCTGCGGCAATTACATCGACTCCCAGTGGTTTGAGTTCGACGTGCAGCCCTTCTGCTAGTGATTGAATGTACGCTTTGGTTGCGGCGTAATTCGCTGAACGAGGTACGCCTTGAAACGCGACAATTGAGCTTAGGAAAACAATCCCACCGCGCCCGCGTTCTACAAATCTCGCGGCTAGACTGTGGGACATTGACAGCACAGCCCGGCAGTTGACATCCAGCATGCCTGATTCGTCGGCCAGGGGTGTATCAAGAAAAGAACCTGAAGTACCGAAGCCCGCGCTGGCGACGAATAAGCCGATATCGGCGTTCTGCGTTAGTGCGAGCACGTGAGAAATCTGATCGTTTTTCTCAAGATCAGCCTCAATCACTCGACACCTCGTTTTGTAGCGCCTCGAAAGCTCTGAGGACAGATCCTCGAGTCGGTCAACTCGACGTGCCACCAGGATCAGGTCAAACCCGATTGATGCCAACGTTCGAGCGAATTCCTTACCGATACCATCTGACGCACCCGTGATCATTGCGCACGGTCCATATGAGGCCAACAGACTGTTTGAGTTCAGCATGATTACTCCACTACTTGACGGATACTTCGAGCTGCAGAGTCTGCTGTTCAGCTAACTCAAACGAAGCTTCTTTGAATCTGGGGGCCCTCATTCTTGGCCGCGCGTTGTTCGACACACCCCATGCCTCTTTTGGGATGCCCAGGAAATTGGTGTCCGTCTTCCCGTTCTCGTTTTCATCGTGCGAAACTGCAACAGCGTATGTACCAGGTGCCAGGTTTTGAAACCGACACTCATTGATTCCAGTTTGCGCGTCTTTGCGAATCTGAAGCTCTGGACTTGCATCCATTGGAAAACCCTCTTCTGAGGAGAACAGCGCGCAGGCAATCACGCCTTTGCCTGTATCGAGGTTAGAAACAACAACAACTACTTCCGAGGATTTATCGATGCTTGCCGTCTCATTGATTGGTTTGCCGGTGTCGGCGGCACCCAGTACAGCAAGCAGCGCGAACGCTGTAGAAAATGATGGCATGGTGGTCTACTCCTTAAATAGGTGATGGGTTAGTCGAGATAGAGGCTTTTGCTATTTTGGGAAATCAGCAATTGCTCAGCTTTCTCCCAGGACAGGGGTATGTCAGATGCCGGTAATTCCACCCGGGCGAAGCTTGCATTCTCAAGCGTTGGAAGTGCCTGCTGCATCGCCTCCAGATGAGCGGGACTCCTGACAAATGCGAGGAGGCTCGATTCGTCTTTCCAGATGGTCATTGTCCAGGCGCGGTTTCCCAAGATCTGCCTACGCATCGAGTAGCCGACGAGCCCCTGGCGTTCGGATAGGCTTTTCTCAACCCGCTCCACATGTCGCCAAAACAGCTTTCGAGACGTCCAGTCAGATTTGTACTGAGTCATCGTTACGCTGACCACGAGGTTTTCGTTCGTCAGTTCCTTTGAAAGATCCTCATCTACATATCGAAAAGGCATCGCAATGCTGCAACCCGTCATAGTTGCCCAAAGCAAAGCTACCGGCCAGATTCGCCGTGATGCGATCGACTTACGGAGTCCGAAAATTAATGGGGTTCTGTTCACTGTTCTTCTCTCTGCGAAGTGAGTTCCATTATAGAACTAACAGAATCTATGATAAAGTTTCAATTTGAAACTGTCTGGACTTTCACGAATGGAACGCACCAAATTTGCAAGCGCACCCTGCTCGATCGCCCGCTCTCTGGATGTACTGGGGGACTGGTGGAGTCCTTTGATAATTCGGGAGTGCCTTTACGGCACCCATCGGTTTGGTGAGTTTCAGCGCTGGCTAGGGATTGGGCGGAACATCCTGACTAAGCGTTTGAAGCTTTTGGTCGACGATGGGCTTCTGGAGAAACGTAAGTATCAAGATAATCCCGAGCGGTTTGAGTACCACTTAACCGACAAAGGCTATGATGCGGCGAATCTGTTGATGGCCATTACATCGTTCGGAGAAAAATGGTACTTCGAGAAAAATAGAGAACCCATTCAACTCTTTGATCAAGAAACGGATAGACGAATACGCCCGGTGATTGTTGATTCAGAAAGTGGAGAGCCGATCGATTCTCGCAACCTGTATGCGGGGCCCGGACCTTCGTTTCCAGCGGACGAGAGCGTGCGGAGTGAGAGATTCAAGGAGTTTTTTGCGAAGAAAGCTGAACCTGACTCCTGACCAGGACTGCGGACTCGCAGAGGTAAACAACCTGCAAACCACACAGAGCGATTGCGTAGAAGTGTTTCCGTGATCCTCTATGACTGCTGGTCAAGTTGAACCTGGTCAGACATTCGTATTGACCGTCTGTGTGCATGTCGCACATGCAGTCATTCCACGCATCCAGATTTCCTCCGCGGCCTTCGAAGAGAGCTTACTTTCTCCGGAATTCATCGTGGAATGACACCCAGCCCAGTCGACGATCGGCGAACCGTCTATTTCGGCTGAATAACGAACCTGTGAGCGTCCGCTTCGGGTCAGGAGCCGTCAGAGTAAACATTCGGCTAACGGCAGGTTTCGGCTAAATGCCGACTTTCCTCTAGCGTCTACGCTGTTTGATTCGGGCTAGACGATCATCCCGGCCTGAACGGATATTCTCGCGGGTATCGAGAATGGTCTTTAGATCCTTGTATGCAGTCGACCACCTCGGGTCCGACTTGAAGATAATGCCGTCGACATGACCCACTTCTTCTCCTTCGAGATCAGACGAGTCGAAGTCTTCTTCAAGCTGCCTTAGAGCCTTTAATCGACCGAGCAAGCGTTTGGTCGGCCACTCTTGAAGCTCTTCGTTAGGAACCAGAGCGACTACTCTCGGATACATTCGGTATTCCCCGTCAGTCCGCTTCGGGTCAGGAGCAGACAATAGTAAATGAACCGTGGAAACCACAATACGCGCCCCTTCTCCTGAAAATCAGGGCTCGGCGAATCCGAGATATAACGACATCCAGTGTCTGCACCGTTGTTTACATTCTGCGTAGTGTTGCGGGCTGGTGTGCGAACTCTTCGCAAAACTTGGATGGCTCTGCGGATGATTCTATTCCAACGAGTAGTCCGGGGCTTTTCTGTCGAACAAGCAGTGAGTCGATTTCGGCGCCGACAGCACACGCTCTGGCGAACGGATGAACTCCGCGGCAAGGCTCATCGCGCAACCGTCACCACCCCAATGTTGAGTCGGCGAATGACTGTCTCCTCTCGCGACCGCAACGAGGCTATTGGGCAAGGTTTTCGATGCCAACTCGCCCCATACAGGTGGCGTAAGGGGATCGAACTCGCCTGCAACAATGAGCGTGGGAACGTCTGACATGACGGGCGCCACAACGCTGTCTTCAAGTGGTTTTACGCCCCAGGCATCACAGAGTGCCGGGGACACCGCGGCACTTTCATAACCGCCGAGAACCGGAGCGGGAGCCTCCATACGGCTGCGCTCGCTAAACGGCAGGGCTTCGGAACACCAAACCGAGAAACGCATTCCCCAGGCGAAATCAGTAGCCCGCGGTGCTCCGGTAAGGCGCTCGTTGAGGCTCGGGTCGAGCCTCGCCAGGTAGTCCATAATCAATGGAGCGCGGCGTATATCGGCGCTGGTGTTCAGCGGCAGGAGCGATACGAGGCCAGCAGCCGTAATCGGCGTATCCAACTCGTCAATCTCAAGCGGTGACTCCGAAACGGCTTCGATCGTTTGAAAGAACCGCCGCTCCAGATCTGGAAACGCTTCATTGCACGAGGGTTGAACAGCGCAGTCCTGTGCGATTGCCCTTATGGCGTTTTCCAGGTTCCTGGCGCTCTGATCATCATAGATCGCATTTGGCGGAAGCGGCGAATCCAGAACCATCGAATCGACGTTGTCGCCGAAGCGCTTGGCATACACCAAAGCAAGCCGAGTGCCGTAAGAGGCGCCATAGAGGTTCCATCTCTCTATCCCCAGTGCCACGCGCAGATCGTCAATATCAGAAGCACTCGCCTGGCTATTGTAGTTTTCCAGCTCTATGCCCGCGGATTCGAGTCTTTCCTTACAGGCGACAACAGAGGTCACCCGATCCGTGGCCTCTTCGATGGCCTTACGGTATTCAGGACACATCAATGCTGGCGTTGAATAGTGTGTCCCGCGCTGTCCTATGACAATGAAATCTCGTTCTTCGAGCCAGGGATAAGCGCCCGGGTAAGCTGCCGTGCGCATGGCTGAGGCGCCTGGACCACCGGCCAAGTACAAGACCGGGCTTTTAGGGTTATCGGCATCCGTGTGAATAATCGCTACCGGCAAACTTATTTCAGCCGACTGAGTATCGGAGCGATTTTCCTGGACGACAAGCCAACCACGCGTGGAATCGAAGGCGGACGGGACCTCCACTGGAAAGTCCTCCGTTTCCCCAATCACTTCAAACCGCGGCGTAAAAGAAACTGGGTTTTCGGCATCGTCCGTCGACTGACAAGCAGAAATCATGACGGTTGTCAGGAGCAGGAGAAATGAGACTGGTCGCAAGATTTTGGCACTCCGATGAGTTGTCGTGTTACCCGTTATTCTGAAAGAAGCAACGTCTGCTTTGGGCCAGGCGGCGGCGGTCGGCCGTAAGCGGGCATGGCAACGATGAGAGCTACTTTTCCTTCTTGCGCTTTTTCGCGTGCCGTTCATTCAGCTGGCTAACGATGGTCTCGACCGCACTGGTCACCGCCTTGAGACTCCCTTGTCGACAACCGTGGATGGTGCTTTTGTCATCTGCCGCGATTATGTACTCGTACCAGTTCGCGCCCTCAGTGTCCGGCGGCGGCTCTGCTCGCTTGATTGATACGATTTCGTACGTTGGTGCCATTGGCATACTTTAACATGGCGCTTTCGTAGGGCGTGGCAAATCCCTGCGCGAGTACGCCTGATTACTCCACGAACGGGTTCGCGTGAATGGTGACGCGCCGGCCAATCCGGAAGAAGGTCAAACCGTCCTCGCTGGCAAAGAAGACATCCGACGCATCATTGTGCCCCGCGTTCGGGTTGTACTCGCCCATTACTTCGGCGGCGTCGATGGCAACCAAGGGGTCGTTTACCGTTGAGGTCAGGTCGTACAGTTCGTAGCGCGCGATGGTGCCAGGCGTCTGGCCATTACGGCTGTTGGTGTAGCTGACGATCATCGTGTCGTTGTCTTCGTCGAAGAGCGCGGCACCCTTGCGAAATGCGATGCCGAAGTCGAGCGGTACGGTTTCCGGAAGGCGCCCGACGAAGTCGAGGTTGGCATCAAAAACCGAGAAGCTTTCACCCTCGGAGTTGTAGTTCATCTCGACGTACTTGCCGGTCATTGATGGATACGCCAGGCGCAGGTCGAAATCGACCGGCGAGGGTTGCAGGATCGCAGATCCATCAGATACGTCATAACGGTACCAACCGCCGGACCGGCGTCCGGCGAAGACGATGTCCTTGTTTCCGCTGACGTGGTAGTAGGTCATCGTCGCGCCAGTGTCGTACGTCGCGTTGCCGAGGTAGGTGCCGTACGGGCTGAAGAGCTTGGCGAAAGCATCGCCTGGCGAAAACGTGATCGGGAAGTACAGCCGGTCATACTTGTCGCCGGGCGAGAAGAAGTTGCCGTCTTGTCCGGTGTACAAGATATCCGCTTCGGACAGCTTCTCCAGCGTGTCCGCGGAATAGACGCCGAGTATCGTACCGTTACGGGTGATGATCTCGTTGCCGCTTGCAGACAGGTACAGCCGATCGATGTCGTCGTCACCGAACACGTCTTCGGTGACGACCCATTCAGTGCCCGTATTTTGGAATCGAACGACGTTCTGGCGCTGTCGCCTGACGTACAGGGTTTCCCGTTGCTCGTCCCAAAGGTGCGCACCGTTATTCGTGACGGACGTTGCCATCGTGTCGTACTGAAAGTCGGGCCTTGTTGCCGGCTGCTTGATGACTAGCTGGTCTGCAGGCGCGTCGGCAACCGCCTGGCTGGGAATCGCCACCGTGTAGGAATCCGGTGTGCTGCCGGATGGCAAGGAGATTGAAATCTCGGAATCTGAATCGACCGTAATTGATGTCGGCGACAGCCCCGGAATCGAGATGTCGGCAGCGGTGATGGCATCGAAGCCGCAACCTACGAGCGTGTGGTCCGAACCCCGGTCCGAGAAACCGAGTTTCGGATGGACCGACTCAACGACCGGGAGGGACGAGACAGTGAGCTCAACGGGAACCGTGGTGTCTCCCTCGAATGCGATCGTGTTGTACGCGATGTAGAGTTCGCCCTCATACGAACCGCAGGGAAGTGATGTATCCGGTGCAGTAAACGTCAGCTCGTTGTTCTCATAGGTCATCTCGACCCACGTCGTCAGCGGAGAGTTCGCGCCAATCTCGGGACCGAGCTCGAGTCTGACCGTCGGTTCTTCGACCGGTGGCGCGTACTGGCTGAAATCCAGCGGCTGTACAAGCGTAGCCGGGTCCGTGTCCTGGTAGCGCGTAAATGCAAGTTCAAGCGGCACGCCCTGCAGGGGCGGTGGCAGAACCTCGTATTGCACCGGGATCGTGTCGGAGGACACCTGGTTGGAACAGCCAGCGTCCTTGCACAGCTGGATGCGCAGGCTGCCGGGATAGCTACCCTCGGGCAGCGACGAGTCGAAATTTAGGAACGCCGTACCCGTAATGCCGGAGATGTTCACATCGATAGAAAAGATCGCCTGGGATGTCGACGTGACAATGATGTAGACGGTATCGCTGTCGGAGAACTGCGCTTGCCCCTCGGTGTTCAGCGTTGCAGTAAAACGGCCTCGCTTCGCCCTGGCGCCGACGATGTTTTGCCCGTTGATGGCGGTGATGGAAATGTCGAGGTACGACACTGCTGTCGGCGGCGTGTTGCTGCCTCCGCCACCGCCGCCACCACCGCCGCCTCCCCCGCATGCAGCGATGACGCTTGTCGCAAGGAACACGATGATGAATCGGTTAACGCGCTGGATAAGGATATTCCCCAAGACCCTCTCCCCGTTCTTGTTTTATGCGGCCATAATGAACGCATCGTCTCCCGATTGACAAGCACAGTGGACCCTTCACTACAGGCAAGCCGCCGTCGCTGCGCCGGATTACTTAAAACAGGAGCACAAAGCTCAATGGCAGCCAGACCAGAAGAAAGAGCTCTTGCCGTCTTGATGCCGCGGTCGTGCGGACGCTTTGTAGCGTCAGCGCGTCTGGATATGTGAGTACGCTACGTTTACCGGTTCGCGATAAGTCTTCCGGTTTTTTCAACGACCGCTTCCGGTGAGCGGCCGTCACTGGATCCGATACTCGTTTGTTACGGGTTCAATGGAGTCGGAAGACTCGCTCGCATAACGAGATCGGGTATATGTCCACCGGGCACGCGTTCCGTTTACCGCTCCTATTTCTCGACCAGTTCGACTCGCCTGTTTGCATCCTGACCCGCGTCACTCTGATTGGAAAAAACCGGTGCAAGTGGGCCTACTCCATGAGGCTCCAGCCGTTTGGACGCGACGCCATAATCCTTGATCAGAGCTTCCGTGACTGACTGCGCCCTGTCAGCCGACAATTTGCGATTGTATGCAAACGCCCCGGTAGAATCGGTATGCCCAACGACGTAGAAGTCCATACCCGGATTTGCATTAAGGTATTCAGCAATCGCGTCAAGTGCGGCCCTGGACTCGGGCTTTAGCGTCGCTTTGTCAAATTCAAATACGATGCCATCGAGTACAACCCGACCGTATTCATCGATATCTGTCCCTATTGCTTCAGCGTTGACCGTGACCAACCCTGTTTCCGCTGCCTCTACTTCCACGATATCTATCAATGCGCCGACGTAGTTCTTGGAATGCTGCTCGACGTAAACGACAACGTAGACAACACCCGCCGCGCGCTCCTTGGTGGCTACGATCGCGCCCGCACCACCTGAGGATGAAGTGCCTGAAAACATGGTGCCTACGGCACCAGGCTTGGTTGCCGGATTTTCGCGGAACGTAACCTCCATCCACTGCCGTGAGCCGATAGCCGTGCCTCGGCGATCGGCTGAAAAACCGGTGCCTAGAATCTCGAATCCTTCTGCGTTGAGGGCGTCCAGGTAGTTTTTGTAGATTTCGGAGTAGGAGCGATCGTCACCTTCGAGTTTAAAAAACGTGCGGGTAACACGACCTTCTGTTTCGATCCAGTCTGCAATAGCCCGATACCCAGTGACCGGTCCTGTTGCGACCTTGTAAGGCTGGTAGTTCTCGATGTGCTGCCATGCGATTACTTGTCCGGGGTATCGCTCGATCATCGGGTGTTCGATGACACCCTCGATGTCTTCGCTGAATGCCGATTCCATTCCGAAAGCGAGGGCTGTTGCTGTGACAGCAGCGAGCAAGGACTTTGTCATGACCGGATCTCCGGATTCTTCGTTGTCTGAATATACTGAGCATCGACGTTGAATGGATCAACCGGGGCATCCGTGCAGTGCAAAAACGGCAAGCTAGCCACCCGTTTCCTGCACACCGTGCCGGGTAATGACCGCTTTGGGCCAGACGTCGTCAATCTACCGCAGAACTGTTGAGTGGCCGATTACGGCCAGAAGCAGATGCCAACCCGTTCTGACGGCCCTTTCGCCTTGGTTACTGCAGTAACTGGCTACTGGTAAGCCCTTTGGTTGACCTATGAAATACAGCGGCGCATATTAGTCTGCTACAGGCAAGTTGATCGTCACAAAATCCACTAAAAACAGGCGATTCATTTCAATAACCAGAACCAGGACCTGAAGCATGAAAAAAATACTCCCCCTTATTGCGATCTCCGTATTTGCCGTTGGCTGTGCACAGACACCCGCAACCACAGCGTCCACTGCATCCACAGGATCTACAGCAATAGATTTTGGCGACTTCAGTTCGGAGACACTGACCACCAAGGCCTGGCGCGCCATGGATAGAGCCGACTACAGCGCAGCGGTGACTTACGCCGACAAATGTATAGAGCTGTACACGGAACAAGCGCTGGACATGCAGGCGGAAATCGAACTCAAAAGAGAAACCGAGGAAGTTAAGCGAAAGCAGACGAATCAAGAGGTGTTTGACAACTGGGCACTCAACGACGTCGGTACCAGCTATTTCATCAAGGGCGAAGCCCTGCTGAACATGGGCAGGGAAGAAGAAGCCATAGAGGCTTACAAAGTCGTCATGAACCAGCTGTATTTCGCCAACACCTACGACCCCCAGGGTTGGTTCTGGTCACCGGCGGAAGCGGCTGGCAAAAAGGTCGTGATGCTGAGTAACGACTTCTAGGCATGCGTAGGAAACTGTCATTTGCCGGTTTAGCGACGGCAGCATTGCTGGCGGCATTTCCGGCCAGCCTGCTGGCTGGCGAGGACTCTTCGACTGGCTCAGTGGTCGAGGTAGCTAAGCAGTCCGATGGCAGTTATACCCTGCTGCGAAATGGAGAGCCTTACCAGGTCAAAGGTGCCGGAATAGGCACCGGCGACCTGGCCTTGCTCAAAGCCTCCGGTGGCAACTCTATTCGCACCTGGGGAGTATCAGACCTCGAAAAGACAGTTGATGGAAAACCCCTGCTGGATCGTGCGCATGAGCTGGGCATTACTGTTTCTGTGGGGCTCTGGGTCCAACATGTGCGCCATGGTTTCGATTATGGCGATGCCGCATTCATCGAGCGGCAGCGTAAGCGAGTGCGCGAAGCCGTGCTCAAATACAAGGACCACCCTGCCCTGTTGACCTGGGGACTTGGCAATGAAATGGAAGCCTTCATGCAGGGGAAAACGGATGTCCGCATCTGGAAGGAGCTTGACCATCTCGCGGGCATCATCAAGGAGCTCGATCCCCACCACCCGGTGATGACGGTGCTGGCTTCGGCCACGCCGGCGAATATCGAAGCCATCCATAAGCACTACCCGACTGTCGACATTGTTGGTGTGAATGCCTACGGTGCTGCAGCCGGCGTCGGGAAGAGCCTGCTCGAGTCGGGATGGCAGGGCCCCTACATGCTGACCGAGTTTGGCGTATTGGGCACCTGGGAGGTCCGCCAGACGAGTTGGGGCGCGCCGATTGAACCGGATCCGAGCACCAAGGCCGGAGAAACCTACACGGCCTATACGCTCGACCGGGACAACAATGCCGGACGCTCGCTCGGCTCCCACGTTTTCTTTTGGGGCCAGAAACAGGAAACCACCTCCACCTGGTTTGGCATGTTCCTGCCAACCGGCGAAAAGTTGCCTCGCGTCGATGCGATGGCCTACGCCTGGAACGGCGAGTGGCCTGAGAATCGCGCGCCCAAGCTGCAGTCGTTGGAAACACCTGTGGCTTTGAAAGAGGTGAGCCCTGGCTCACGCTCCTGGGCCGAAGCCGACATCGTTGACCGGGAAGGCGATGAGCTGAGTTACACCTGGGAAATTCTTGCGGAAAGCAGCGATCGCAGGGTCGGTGGCGATGCTGAAGCAGTCCCGCCATCCTTCCCCGATGCGATTAAAAAAGGCCAGGGGACTAATCGAATCGAATTCCGGGCCCCGAATCAGCCGGGCGCTTATCGCGTCTTTGTGTCGGCTTACGATGGCAAAGGTGGCGCCGTCGTCCACAACCTGCCTTTCCTCGTCAAATAGATTTAGTCAGCGACCTTTTCGCGAGCCCTGCTCCCTCGCGAACTAAACGTTCCACCGAGACTCCAAGAAACCAGTGGCGTATCCCGTTCAAACGCAGCCGGCTTTGTTAAGGCATCGAGGGCGCGATTCGCACCTGTCGCTATCGCGTAGATAACTGCTGTCAAAGCGGACGTAACAAGCACCTCGCTGAGTGTCAGCCTGACAGTTTCTCGAGACTCAGGGGGGGGTACAGTGGTTTACAGACTTAAGCGCGGGTTTCTTTTCACCTGTCTCGCCGGCTTCATACTGATTCCCGCGGCACTGTATGCCGACGAACGCACAACGACGATCACGCTCGACTCCGATATCCTCGGCGAACGCCGTGACATTCTCGTGTCACTACCGGACTCGTATAACGAAACCGATGAGGATTACACGCTCCTCGTGACCACGGACGCGGAACTCATCCACGAGTTCGCTTTCGGGACGTCGCTGTACCTGTCACGACAGGGTGACGCGCCCGAGATGATTGTCGTAGGGATCGTTAACACGAACCGGGAAAAGGACCTGTATTACGAAGTGGATAGCTTCACGTCGTTCCTGGAAAACGAGCTGATTCCCTTTATCGACAGCCGATACCGAACCAACAAACTGAGAGCCCTGTTCGGGTTCTCGAGCGGTACCGTTCCGGTGGATAAACTGCTCTTCTCCAACAGCGACCTTTTCTCACTTTATATCGCGGCCGGATGGGGCATGTCAGATGCCGGCTACACCCGCCTGATCGATTCAATTCCCGACATCGAATTCACAGGGCAACGCGTCTATTTGAGTACCGAAGGCAACACCATTCGTCGCAGGAACGTTGAGAAGATCCTGGGCGACCTCGACAGGATCAAGCCCGGTAACCTCAACTGGACAGGCCGAATCTACGAAAACCTGGATCACGGCGACGTCATGACGCGTGGCCTGTATGACGGGCTCGAATTCCTGTTCAACGACTGGCCGATACCGGAAGACCTTGCCGCAAAGGGAATGGACGGCCTCAAAGAGCACGAACATTCTTTGCGTCAGAGTTTCGCCGCGCCGGTCGAGCTCCAGTCCGAAACACTTGCCGGCGCTGCGTTTGATCTGTTCCATGCTGATGAAGACCAGCATGCGTCGGCCGTCACCAGCCTATTGGCGGAGGCCGTTCGACGCAAACCGTGGGGAGCCGAGATGCTCGCCTACCTCGCCTACGCGCAATGGCAGTTTCACGACTACGACGACGCCCGAAACAACATCCACAAGGCGATCGATCTGGCAAAGGCGTCGTCAGACCCCCGGCTGGTCGAATACGAAGACTGGCTGAGTGAATGGCAGAAGCTGGAGTGAGTTCCGCGCATCGCGTGATTCCGTGCGCTTGAACCTACGCAGACGGCCCGGCCGCTAGTCGAGGAGGTTCCGCGAGACGACGGAGATCGGTTCGCGTCCGAGCAGCTCGGGCAAGCGGTTCCTCGTTGGCTTGTTGTCCCTTCGCAGTAGCTCCCAGTGCCCGAACGAAAACGGCGAAAAGTGCAGGACATCGAACAGGTGCGCACCGGCACGCGCAAGGATGCCGGGCAACGGAATACACACGGCCGGTTTATCGGTGTAGGTCTTCCTGAGCGCAAAGATATAGTCCCGAAACTCCCAGGACCGGGTGCCGCCCAGCTCGAATACACGGGAGTCAGCGAGGTCCAGTTCCTCTGCCGAGCCCAGACTGAGGCGCGTCAACGCCTCGCCGAGTTCGGAGACGTCCAGTGCGGCGATATGCCCCTTGGCATCCGCGGGCGCAACGAACACGGGCAAACGAGATACACCGCGAAGCCAGGCAGCGCCGAAACCGCCGACACCATCGAGTAAAGAGGGTCTTGCGAAGACCCAGTCGCCACCGACTTTGCGAATAGCCTCTTCGCCAGCGAGTTTCGAGGTCAGGAAACGGCTTCGTGCCGGTTTATCGAGCCCGAGCGCGCTGACATGAACGAAACGCTTGCCCTTCTGGCGACACGCCTCGGCAAGTGCGGCCGGTGCCCGGTGATGCACGAGATCGTAGGTCTCCCTGCCACGCTGACGCAGGATCCCGACGCAGTTCAGGACAGCATCGACATCGTCGATCAGCGGTAGCCAGTCGTCCGCCGCTGTCAGGCACTCCAGCTTGATCTCGCGTTGCGAGACGTCAAATGCGGCCGGATGCGGCGGCTTACGATTCCCGAGCGACCGGGGAAAGCGAGTGCCGATGACAGCATGCGCACCTGCGTCGAGTAGAGCGGCGACAGCATGGCGGCCGACAAAACCGGCCCCTCCCAGGACAAGAACCTTGCCCGGTCGAGCGTCGTGCGATCCACTCGCGTTATTCATGCCCTGTCAGCTTCCGTCTGGCACCGTTGAAATGGTCAAGGGCGTCCATGGTCAGATATATCGACCAGTATGCAGGAATCAAGCTAGCCGCTGGCAGAGTCTCCGACGGGTTCGGCATTTCGAATTCTACAGACGCGCATCGTGAGGCGCGTCCACCGTAGTGCGAGCTATTCCGTACCGTTGGGCAGACTTCGCAAGTACTCTCGAGCGTCTGAACGGGCGGGGTCGTTAATTGAGCTGGCCCATTCCGTTCCGTACTCCTCGATCGTTTTCTCGCCGACCTCGTCTGCCCTGAACGTCCACAGCGGAATCATGTAGTTCATTCGGCAAAGGTTCGCCGTGAGCTGAAACGGTCGTAACAGTTCATGGACCGTCGCGTAGATGTCAAAGCCGGAGTAGTAGCGCGGGTGACCCCCGACTGAAACGATAGTCTGCAGGTCTTTTCCCGCCAACTTGTCGCCTGTGCTGCCGTATGCGAAACCGTACGTCAGTACGTCGTCGAGCCACTTCTTGAGCAGGGGAGGCATGGAATACCAGTACATTGGAAACTGAAGAATGACTCGGTCGTGCCGCAACAGGTTTGCTTGCTCCTGCTCCACGTCGATCACGAAGTCTGGGTAAAGCTGGTACATGTCGAGAGACGTCGTGACTTTTCCGCTCTCCTCGAATATTCGCATCCACGACTTGTTGACCCGCGATGAAGCCAGATCAGGATGAAACACCAGATTGAGAATCCTCATCTCTCCTCACCCCTGCGATTCAGCCAGCCCGAACGCCGCAACTGCCCTTCCAGCGACCTCGGCACCGTGCTCCTGGACGAAGTGGCCGGCCGCGGCAATCTCCATTGGTGGTGGGCAACCATTGATCATTTGCCGCATGTGAGACATGACCGCTGGACCCAGCATTCCGTCCTGCATGCCCACGGCCATGAATGTTTCCCCCGTCCACTCAGACGACCAGTATTCGGCGGCCTTTCTCGACGTCAGAATGCCGTACTCGTCAGTACCGACGAGTTTTGGAAACTTGTAGACACCTGCCTTGTGTTCGCGCGTCGGGAACGGTGCCGCGTAGGCCTCGGCTTCCTGTTCATTAATTACCGGCTCGTACTTACGCATAAACCGCGCAAGGTCCAGATCGACGTCCTGCGTGATGTCAGCTTTCCATGCATCGAAAGCGGGGCTGTCCGCCGGGCCCAACATCAGGGCCGTGTTCATGATGAGAAGGCGTTTGAATCGATCCGGTTGCGCCATTGGCAGCGTCAGGCCAAGCAACCCGCCCCAGTCCTGGCAGACGAGCGTAATATTGTTCAGATCCAGCGCCTTGATCAGCGCCAGAAGGTAGTCACGATGAAACCGGAAGGTATACATACCCTCGTCGACCGGTTTGTCTGACCGGCCGAAGCCCAGCAAGTCCGGCGCAATGACACGTGCGCCATGTTCAACGAACACCGGGATCATCTTGCGATACAGGTAACTCCAGGTTGGCTCGCCATGAAGGCACAGGAATACCTCATTCGAATCACCGTCACCTTCATCGAGGTAGTGGCCTCGCAGTCCTTCGAAGCCCTCCAGATCTTCGACGTAATGCGGTGCGAAGGGATATCCAGGTAAATTGTCGAAGCGGCTGTCCGGAGTACGAAGTTTCTTAATCACTGTCGGATCCTCGGTCTGGTTTGGTCATACGACCTAAATTATTAGGTCAATTGACCTATGCCGTCAAGTTATTGCTATGCTTGACGTACCGTCGCCTGAATAGAGTCGCAAACCGGGCGCACGCGTATAGGTAATCGGTAAGGCCGCATGTCGAACGAGAACAGCAAACGAACGTTAAAGCAGAAGCAGATCCTCGACTGTGCGCTGCAGATCATTCGTGATAACGGCAACGCCGGACTCACTATGCGGAAGATCGCCGACTGCGCCGGGATGCGACTTAGCAACGTTCAGTACTACTTCGCATCGAAGGACGACGTGCTTGCGGCCATGGTGGCGGATTACTTCGGGGCGTGCGAAGCCGAACTGACGCAAGCTGCGGAGGCCTGCGCGTCACTGGATCAGCGCGAACGCACCCATCGGCTGATCGCCGAAGTCTTAAAACACGGAACCGAGTTGTCGGACATGTGCCGGGTTTTTCGGGAGCTCTGGGCCATTTCCAGCCGCAACGACGTTGTAAACCGGGAAATTACGCTGTACTACAAGTCACTGTGTTCGGTAGTGGCGGATTCTGTTGCAGGCGCCCAAGGCTCGGACGAACAGAAGGCTAGAGTCGGCAGCCTGTTACTACCCTATGTAGAAGGGTATTCGATCACCGCCTCATCGCTCCCGATGCCAGTTGGTGAAGTCACCGATATGCTGACCGAACTCACGCTCGGGCTGATAGCCGACTAGTCTTTCTTCGCCTCCGCCCTTACGGCATCAACATCGTCCTTCGTCGGCGGTGACCAGCCGCGATCGATGCGGTTACCGAAAACGCCGGGATCCCCCTTGTAGAGCTGCTCCTGGTTGACGATCAGTTCCTTCGTTCTTGCAACGTAGGGCGCGTTTTCGTGTGCGGGCATATCCGTGCGGTAGAGACCGGCCAGCTCTGCCATCGCCGCTTTGTCATTGCGCACGAACACCTGCGTATGACGTTCAGCCTCGAAGGGATGCACACCGAGCGCTTCGAGTGCAGAGCGACCGGTACGAACCGCGCTGTCGAAGTTCTCGCGAATAATGTCCCGTGCGCCCGCCTCCCAAAGCTCGTAGACATGATGACGATCGATCGCACGCACGGTGATGTGGACCTTCGGGTAGTTTGCGGTCACGTAATGCACCAGTTCGGTCGCCTGCTGCTTATCATCGATGGCAATCACCAGCAGTTTTGCATTCTCTATGCCTGCCGCGTGCAGCAGGTCCGGCCGGGTGGCGTCACCAAAGAACACCTTGATGCCATACATGCGCAGGCGATCGAGCTGTTCGGAATGGTGATCAAGCACCACCGTCTTGCGACCCGCGCTGCGCAGGATGCGATTGACGATGCCGCCGAAGCGTCCGTGGCCCGCGATGATGATGTCGGCATGCTCGTCGATCTCGTCTGGCTCCCTGGCCTGTGCCGTCGCGTAGCGAGGTGCGATGAGCTTGTCGTAAACGATAAACAGGGCGGGTGTCAGCAACATGGAAATCGTCACAACCAGCAGCAACTTGTCTGCGATGTCAGAAGGGATCACGCCGTTTGCGACGGTGAACGACAGCAGTACAAAACCGAACTCACCGGCCTGGGAGAGTCCGAGGGCAAACAGCCAACGTCCCGCGCCCTCAATCTTGAACAGGTAACTCAGCCCGAGCAGGACGAGTGTTTTGAGTGCGAGCAACCCGACACTCAGTCCTACGATCAGGGCCAGGTTCGATGCGAGGAAACCGAAATTGATGGCGGCCCCGACCGTGATGAAGAAAACACCCAACAGCAGACCCTTGAACGGTTCGACGTTACTCTCGAGTTCATGGCGATATTCACTGTTGGCGAGAACGACTCCAGCCAGGAAAGTGCCGAGTGCCGGTGACAAGCCAACAACGATCATCAGCAACGCGATGCCGATGACCATGAGCAGGGCGAAGGCCGTGAACAACTCTCGCAGACGCGCCATGGCGATAAAGCGAAACACGGGCCTCGTCAGGACCGTGCCGAACCAGACAACAAAGGCGATAGCCCCTACGGTCACCAGTCCGCGCTGCCAGGCATTCAGCGAATCGATGAACGCCGGACCGTGACCGCCGCCGTGGTCATCGGCGGGCGCGGCCGCTACTGCGTCGAGCAGCTCGGGGACAGCCAGGAAAGGCAGAAACGCCAGCATCGGGATAACCGCAATGTCCTGGAACAGGAGCACCTGGAAACTCGACTCGCCGCCGTTGCTCTTCATCAGCCCTTTTTCATTCAGGGTCTGCAGGACGATCGCCGTGGACGACAAGGCGAGCACCATACCGATCGCGAGCGAGACGCTTAGCGACTGGCCGAGCAACATCGCGACCGCGGCGATCAGGACGACGGAAACCCCGACCTGCAGGCCGCCAAGCCCGATGAGCTTGTTGCGCATGCGCCAGAGCATCGACGGCTCTAGCTCGAGACCAACGAGGAACAACATCATGACAACGCCGAACTCGGCAAAGTGCTGGATAGCGACGACATCGACGTGCAGCTGCGCAAGAACCGGGCTTAACGCGATGCCGGCGAGCAGGTAGCCAAGCACGGAACCCAGGCCGAGACGGGACGCGATCGGTACCGCGATAACGCCGGCAATCAGGAACAGGAACGCAAGCAGAAGAAAGTCCTGCATCTTATGCCTCCCGAATCGGCAGCTTGTCGGCCGTCACAACGTCCATCGCAGCCGCTGCCTCGAAGTCATATCGATCGTCGCGAATTGCTTCGAGCAGGGTGATGTACTGATCGACGTGGGTTTGAAGGCGTCCGTCATCCTGTGCCGACAGCGCGCCGTACAGAACGTACGGCGGCAGGAAGTCGGTGTGACAAAGACCCGCGGTTCTCTCCAACGGCGTCAGGAAGGTCCTGATCGGGTAGCGCTGGTAGCCGTCCTCCTGGTACGCGGACTCGGGACCGGCGGCGGTCACGGCGAGCATCAGGCATTTGCCCGAGAGTTTGTCGCCATTGCTGCCGTACGCGAAGCCATGCTCAAGCACCAGGTCTATCCACTCCTTCAACAGCGACGGCGTCGAATACCAGAACATCGGGAATTGCATCACCACGATGTCGTGGTCGAGCAGGCGCTGCTGTTCAAGGTCGATATCGATCTCGAATCGCGGGTACTCGGCGTACAGGTCAACCACCGTGATGCCGGCCACCTGCTTCGCCCTGGCAAACATGCTGCGGTTGGCCTGCGAGTGCTTGTGCCCGGGATGGGCGTAGTAGACGATCAGTCGCGCCATGGCGTCCTCGTGTTCTTGTTGAGAGCCGGCGGGACCCGCCGAGAGGCCTAACTATACGCAGGCCGCCGCCCGTCCGTCTCCCCCGCCCTGAAAACCACTGTGCATGCACAGTTGACCACTGTGTATATGTGTGTATACTGTGTATATTGTTTATGCACAGTAGGCTGAAATGACGACGCAATTCGTACTGTCGCAGACAGACGGGCGACCGATGTACCTGCAGATCATCGAGCAGATCAAACGCCGAATTACCGTCGGCGACTGGACGCCGGGCTTCCGGCTTCCGTCCATCCGCGAGATGGCGGTCGGCACCAAGGTCAGCGTCATCACAGTCAAGCGGGCCTACCAGGAACTGGAGAACGAGGGCGTGATCGTGACGCAACAGGGCAAGGGATCATTTGTCGCCGAGATTGGCGAGATCCAGCAGCAGTTAAAGACCGGCGAGCTCAACGCTGCGCTGGACAGCGCTATCGAGGCGGCCGATGCGCTCGGCCTGTCGGGCGATGAGCTGCTTCACCGACTCAAAGCACGACTGAACGGAGACGACGTATGAGCTTCGCTATCCAGATTGAGAACGTCAGCAAACGCTACGAACACTTCACGCTCGATTCACTGAATCTCGAGCTGCAGACCGGACGGATCATGGGTTTTATCGGCCCCAACGGCGCCGGTAAATCATCGACCTTGCGCATCCTGATGGGACTCGTAAAACCGGATGCCGGGCGTGTCGAGGTTCTCGGGCACCGAATCCCGGAGGACGAAACCCTGGCGAAAGCGGACACCGGTTTTGCATCAGAGGACATTCGACTCTATGGCCATGCGACGCTGGACTGGCACATGCGCTTCGTCCGGTCCGTGTTTCCGAACTGGGACGAGGCCTACGCCACCGATCTGCTGAAAAAGTTCGACCTGATCCGCGAACAGAAGATCAAGGGCATGTCACACGGCCAGCGCGTGAAGTCCCAGCTGCTGCTGGTGCTCGCCCGGCGCCCTCGCCTGCTACTGCTCGATGAGCCGACAACAGGGCTGGATCCTGTTGCTCGCAGCGAAGTGCTCGATGAGCTCGTTGAAGTCCTGCTGGATGAAGAGCGCACGGTCCTCTTCTCGTCGCATAACACGAACGATGTAGAGCAGATCTGTGACCAGATCACCTTCATTGACCGGGGCAAGCTCGTCACAACCGATGACAAGGAATCGTTTATCGAGAACTGGTGCCGACTGCGTTTCGAGGCTCCAGGCGACGTTGATCTTCGCGGACTCGACTCGCTGGTAACGAGCCGCCAGGAGGGAAGTGTCGGCAACCTCGTTTTAAACAGTGCTGACCCCGGTGCGGAGGAGCGGATTCGCTCGGCCGGCGGTGAAGTCATTGCGACCGAGCGCTTGAACCTTGAAGAAATTTTCGTGGCTGCCGTGAAAGCCAAGCGACTGGAGAAAGCCGCATGACCGCTGTCGACTGGAACATGATTTACAAGGACTGGCATTTCGTTCGCCTGCCCATGCTTGGTTACGCCGCCCTGGGTGCACTCGCCGTCGCCATGATCGGATTCGCGAGCGGCGTCGTGCTGTATACCGGCGTCGTGCTGATGATCTCGGTTGTCGTGATCATCGGCATCCACTTTGTCTTCGGCACGGTCATTTTCGAGAAGACCAAGCAGACGCTGCCTTTCATGCTCAGCCTGCCGGTGACTTTCCTGCAGTACACGCGCAACAAGATGGTCTCAAACCTGCTGGGTTTTGGTTTCGGCTGGTCGGTGCTGACGGCAGCAACCGTTATCGCCATCGCGACGACCGACCAGATACCAAACGGCATGATTCCGTTCGCGGTCATCACGCTCGGAGAGCTCGCGGTTGCCTTTGTCCTGGTGTTTTCCATCGCGATGGTGATGGAGTCGGAGGCCTGGACCATCGTCGTCATGACGATCTGCAACATCGGCATCTCGATCTTCATGCACGCGGTGGGTGGCATACCGGGCATCTACCAACACATGGGCGGGTCTGAACCCGTCTGGAATTCGACCGCACTCGGCCTGCTGGTGGCCGAGGCGGGACTGATCACAGCGCTGATCGCGGGGACGCTGTTCCTGCAGTCGCGCAAAACGGACTACCTGTAGTCTCTTTTGGGAGGGAGACAACAATGCAAACCACTCGTTATCACTACATGGACAACCTGAGAGCTGCAGCGATGCTCTTCGGCGTGTTCTTCCACGCGGCACTGGCCTATGTGCCCGGCATGCAGGAATTCTGGCTGTCGGCCAGCTCGGACAACTCGGTGCTGATCGACGTCGTGGCCTGGTTCAGTCACCTGTTCCGCATGCCGCTGTTCTTCCTGATCGCGGGCTTCTTCGGCGCTTACCTGATCGGCAAGCGGGGTATCGGCGGCTACCTGAAGAACCGTGGCCTTCGCATCCTGTTGCCGCTGGTCATTTTCCTGCCGCTTACCTGGGTTGCGATGTTTGGCCCGGTCATGTGGGCCATGGAGAACGTGGAGAACCCGTCGCCGATGCTCGGTGTGATCGCGTGGATGACGGCGAATCCCGAGATGGCACCGCCGCAGCCATTTTCATCGGTACACCTTTGGTTCCTGCTGAACCTCGTGTACTTCTGCCTCGTATACGCCGTCATCGCCCGCTTCGGTGACAAGCTCGAGGGCCTGGCGGACCGCCTGCTGACGCCGCGCGTCATCGTCTTCGCACTGCCGCTGTTGATGGTGCCCGCACTGACCACCCAGGTGCAGCCACACCCGGCGCCTGAGCAACTGGAGCCGAAACTCTGGTCACTCGGTTACTACGGTGTGTTCTTTTTGCTCGGCAGCTTCTATTTCCGCCGCCAGGACCTGCTGGAAAAACTGCGGCCTTACGTGCCGGTCATGCTGGTGTCGAGCGTGATCATGTACGCCGCGCTCTACAGCTTCCTTCCGGCACCCATGAGTTTCCAGGAAGGCATCGCCGTCTTCATGGCGGGTGCGGAGCTGTCGCCGCGCGAAGTGGGTCTCAGCACGCTCGAAGCCTACATCTCGCTGCACATGACCCTGGTCTGCCTGGTGGCCGGCAAGCGATTCATGGATCGTGCGAGCAAGCCGGTGCGCTACATCGCCGACTCGTCCTACTGGATCTACCTGATGCATCTGCCGACGGTCGTCTTTATCCAGTACTTGCTGCTGGATACGAACTGGAACCTGTGGGTCGAGTTCCTGGTCTCGTCGGTCGGCACGATCGTGATCGGCCTGATTACCTACGCGGCGCTGATTCGCTGGACGCCGATCGGCTGGATGCTGAACGGTCGCAAAAGGAAATCGCAGGACAACACGGCGAGTCCGGTCGCGGCCTGAATCCTTCACCCTGACCAAAGGCGCCCTTGGAGGGCGCCTTTTTTTTGTGGCCGGGAGAGCTTTCATCGGGTTTTTCGACGTATCCGGACAGAAAACTCCTATTTACGCAGACCTGCTGGGAAAATAAGGTGCTCCCTGCTGGTCCCGTTCCGGGTACCGGTTTCCAAGATGTCATTCATTTTGCAATGGATTTCACGCATCTCGGGCTTCTCTCAATGTAAATTAGACCCATTCTAGAAGCAGCGAACCCAGCAGCTTGAGGAAGGCAGTCATGGCCGAACAAACCCGCTACACACCGAAAAACCTGTCGGACCACATCGCACTTGGCTTTACCCGCGTGCTGCGGTTTTTTGCGGACGCTTTCTTCCGCAAGCGCTACGGCCACCGTGCGGTCGTACTCGAGACCGTGGCTGCCGTTCCGGGCATGGTGGGTGGCCTGCTTCAGCACCTCAAATCGATCCGCCACATCCGCGACGACCAGGGCTGGATCCATGAGTTGCTCGAGGAAGCGGACAACGAGCGCATGCACCTGATGACGTTTATCCATATCGCCCAGCCGTCGATGTTTGAGCGTGGGTTGATCATGGTGGCGCAGTTCATCTTCTACAACGTCTACTTCTTCATCTACCTGTTCGCGCCGAAAACCGCGCACCGTATCGTCGGCTACTTCGAGGAAGAAGCCGTGCGCAGTTACACCGACTACCTGGCCGAGGTCGATGCGGGTCGCGTGGAAAACGTTCCGGCACCCGACATTGCGATCGAGTACTGGAACCTGCCGGCCAATGCGCGGCTCCGCGACGTGATCATCGCCGTCCGCGAAGATGAGGCCGGTCATCGCGACAAGAACCACGGCTTCGCCGACACGCTGGTCAAGCGCCGGGGCGAACCCGCGTCGGAAAACGCCTAAGCCCAAGGCTCTCCCCCGCCGAAATAAGCCGTTACAAAACGGGCCGCCCATTTAGTTGATACCTAAACTTTTATGGTTTAGGTTTAAACTTTATGTCGCCGGGAATGCCCCATGCATCAACACCGCCTGTCGAAACTCGATTCGGCTTGCTGGTTTGCCGTTGTCGAGGCTTACCAGACCTGCAACCGTCGATACTCCGCGATGCTCCGGGAATTCGACCTGACGATCCCGCAGTACGACGTGTTGAGCGCGATCGACAAGCTCGGCGACCAGGCCCAGCCCAAACAGATCGCAGATGAGCTGGTGGTCACGCGAGGAAACGTCACCGGGCTGCTGACCCGGCTCCAGGAGCGACGACTGATCAGTACTCGGCAGTCGGAATCCGACGGCCGGTCATTCTTGTGTGAGTTGACGCGTCGCGGCAAGACGCTGCTTGGCGACGCGCGTGCGGCAGCGGCGCAGTTCATTACGGAGCAGCTCGCACCCTTCGACGATGCGTCCAAGACCGAGATGGAATCAACGATGCGACGCATGCAGTCCCACCTCGAATCGCTGGATCCCATCGCCATTGTTATGCGCTCGAAGGAGACGTCATGAAACCAGACACCGAACTCTGGGAGCCACGGCGCGTGGAACTGCTGCGTGAGGCCCGCGTGCTGTTCGAGGTTGCGACGATCCTGGGCCCACTGGCCACCGGCCGGCTCCGCGAAACGTCCGACAGCAACGGACACCCGGTCATTGTTGTCCCGGGTTTCGGCGCGGACGACCGGTATACCGCCGCGATGCGCCGATTCCTGCGTTCCCACGGACACAATGCACAGGGCTGGGGCATGGGCAAGAACCTGGCCGGGCTGAACCTGCCGCATGCTGTCGAGCGCCTGTCGGACACCTGGCCGGTGGAAGAACGTGACAGCTACAACGGCGAAGCCTGCGTGCCCTACCTCTGCGACCGATTCATGGAGCGCGTAGACGACATCTACGAGCAAAGCGGTGAGCCCCTGACACTGGTCGGCTGGAGCCTCGGTGGCTACGTGGCGCGCGAAGCTGCCCGCGACCGTCCCGACAAGGTTCGCCATGTAATCACGCTCGGCAGCCCGGTCATTGGCGGACCGAAATACACCGCGACGGCGAGCTATTTCCGCGACCGCGGCATGGACCTCGAGTGGATCGAACACGTGGTCGCGCAGCGCGACAAGCGACCCATCGAATCGCAGGTGACGACGATCTACAGCAAGTCCGACGGCGTCGTGGCCTGGCCTGCGACGATTGACCGGCACAGTCCCCGTGTTCGACACATTGAAACCAACGCCACCCACCTCGGTATGGTCTTCAACCCGACCATTTGGCGACATGTGAGCCAAGAGATCAGTAGAGCCTGACCACTGGACGTTGAGTGCCAAAAAACTGACTTTTTAGCCATAGTTCGTATTTAGGCTTCGCCATAGCATGACCTCCGTAACGAGACGCTGTCTCAAGGAGAATCATCATGCTTACCCGTCTTCTTTCAGTTTCCGCCCTGCTGCTGCTGTCAGCCAGCACGCTGGCAAACGAACTCTCACCGGCCGGCTACCGGGTCCTGGAAAGCTTCGGCAAGTACGGCGATACCACGCAGTTCGCCGTTACCTGGGATGTCGACGCGCCGTCCATCCTCAGGGCTAACCGGATCGAACTGGCCGCAGGGACCTTTACCTCCGGCGGACTCAACCACGGCTTCGTATCGGCAGGGCCGGTCTGGCGTCTGCCGCTGAATCGGCCGGATACACTGCTGGAGTTTGGCCTCAGCCCGACACTGCTTTCTTCGTCGGACTTCGAAAACCGGGACCTCGGCGGTAAATTCCATTTCACCTCATCCGTCGAGCTCGCCAAACGATTTGGCCGTAGCCGGCAGTTCTCGTTAAGCCTTCGCGTGCAGCACACGTCGAATGGCGGACTTCACGCGAGTAATCCCGGACTGGACATGGTTGGCGTCGTGTTCAGGGCGTACGGCAGGAACTAGGAAGCCCGCAAAAAAACAGCGCTACGCTGGTTGCCGTTCGTAATCTATGTAACTATTTTGGAGCTGAAGAAAAGAACAAAAACCATTTCGATTCACTGACAGGGGATAATCATGGATCGACGCAAGTTCCTGCGCACGTCTGTGGCGGCCAGCGTGGCCGCCTCCACGCCCGTATGGGCCGACTGGGAAGATGTTCTTTACCGACCGACCAAGGTCGAAAGCGACATCGATGCCGTCAAGCTCGATGGCAGCGGCTTCACACTCAAACAGGCTGAAGTCCAGGAGCTCAGTGACGCCCTGAAGGGCAAGCTCTGGCTGCCGGGCTCTGCCGAATACGACGAAGCACGCACGCTGCTCGAACCCTCCTTTAACAAGATGCCGGCCTTCGTCGTCCAGCCGAGCGGTTCGGCCGATGTGAGCTCGGCGGTGCGTTTCGCCCGCGACAACGACCTCCTGACGGCCGTCAAATGCGGCGGCCACTCCGCATCCGGCAAGTCCAGCTGCAACGGCGGCATGCAGATCGACTTGTCGCGCATGCGCGGCGTCTATGTCGACCCCATCGCGAAAACAGCACGTGTCGAGGGCGGCAGCCTGCTCGGCGAACTTGACCACGAGGCCATGGCTCACGGGCTGGTGACGACGGCGGGTACCGTCTCGCACACCGGTGTTGGCGGGCTGACACTCGGCGGCGGCTTTGGACGCCTTGCCCGACGCTTCGGTCTCTCGCTGGACAACGTGCTCGAGTTTGATGTCGTGACGCCGGACGGTGAGCTACGTCGCGCCAGTCCCGAGCAGAACCCGGACCTGTACTGGGCGCTGCGCGGCGGCGGCGGCAACTTCGGTGTCGTGACGTCCTTCCTGTTCCAGCTGCATCCGATGCAGCGCGAGGTAATCAGCGGTTCCATCGTGTTCCCGTTCGGCCAGGCGAAGCAGGTCCTGACCTATTTCGGCGAATTTGCCGACGCGGCACCGGACGACATGCACGCCGGTATGTTTATCGGCGGCGGACCGGGCGACTCGCCACCGGCTGCCGGCATGTACTTCGACTACAGTGGCACCGACACCGCCTATATCGACAAGCTCAATGCTGAGACGGCGAAGCTCGGCCAGGTCCTCGCGAACACGCTCGCTGCGAAGGATTACGTGGCGGTTCAGCGATCCGGCGACTGGGACGATATTCGCTCGTTCAGCGGCTACATGAAAACCGGCGTCGTCGGCAATTTCGAAGGGGCGCTGATCGACGACATTCTCGACGGTTTTGAGTCTGTCCCGGGCAGGCGTACGTCGGTGGTCACGCAGCAGGCAGGCGGTGCCATCGGCCGCGTCGCGAATGACGCCACGGCGTTTGCGCATCGCGAAGCGAAGCACAATTTGCTGTCCTTCGTATCCTGGCAGGCGGGCGAAGATGGCGACGCCCACAGGGATTACATTCGCGGTCACTGGGACACCGTCGAGGGGCATACGCAGGGCTTCTACTCCAACGACCTGTATGACCAGGAGGGCGACGACATCAGTCTTGCCTATCGCGGGAACTTTGAGCGCCTGAAAAAGATCAAGAAGCAATACGATCCGACGAACCTGTTTCGTCTGAACGCCAATATTCGAAGCGCATAACGGGGCCGCTGCGGGCCCGACAGGGTCCGCAGCGTTAATGCGTATTTGTTACACCCACACAGGGACACACTATGAAAACCAAACCCATCCTCCTGGGCCTGCTCGCCGCTGGCCTGGTTGCCGGCTTTGGCGAATCGGCGGAAGAAACATCCACCGCAATGGCGGCCGAGTCGAAGGTCATGAGCCTTGACGACTTCCAGCTGGTCGATCGCAGCACCTACTTCGGCAACCCCGAACGTACACAGGGCCGCATCAGTCCTGATGGCACGATGATGAGCTTCATGGCACCGCTGGACGGCGTCATTAACGTCTGGGTAGCGCCGCTTGGCGACTTCGATGCCGCGAAGCCGATCACCGACGACAACCTGCGCGGCATCGGCGGACACAGCTGGGCACGCAACGGCTCGCACATCCTGTACACGCGGGACACCGGCGGCGACGAGGATTTCCACATCTACTCGGTCAACGTCGAGAGCGGCGAGGCCATTGACCTCACGCCGTTCGAGAAGATCCGCGGTACGTTTGTCGGCAGCAGCAGCAAGTACCCGGACGAGTACCTCGTCGGCATCAACAACCGCAACCCGGCGTACCACGACGTCTATCGCGTCAACGTCGTCACGGGTGAACGCGAACTCGTGCTCGAGCATGACCGTTTCGCCGGTTTCGTCGCCGACATGGAGCTGAACATTCGCCTGGGTCTCGTACCGACCGCGGAAGGCGGCTTCGACGTGCACAAGATCTTGGAGAACGGCGACTCAGAGAGCCTGCTCGTCATCGACCAGGAAGACGCACTGACCAGCGCGCCGGTGAACTTCACGGCCGACGGCAAGCACTTCCACATGCTCGACAGCGCCGGTCGCGACAAGGCCGCCCTGCTGAAGGTCAACATCGACACCGACGAGCGTGAAATCATCGCCGAGAGCGACAAGGCGGACATCGCCGGCGTCATCGTTGACCCGGCAACCAACGAAGCCCAGGCGTTCAGCATCAACTACAAGAAAACCGAGTGGTTCCCGATCGGCGACAGCATCGCCGGTGATCTCGACAAGCTGTCCGAGCTCGGTGGCACCGTCAGCGTGCTGGCTCAGTCAGCCGACAACAACCTCTGGACAGTGGCGGTCGACGGATCCACGCAGCCCCTGACCTACTACGCGTACGACCGGGCAGCGGGCTCGCTGACCAAGCTGTTCACGGCGCAGCCGGAACTCGAGAACATTCCGCTGGTGCAGATGCACCCGGTCTCGATCGAGTCACGGGACGGCCTGGAGCTGGTCTCTTACCTGTCGCTGCCGCCGCATTCGGACCCCGATGGTGACGGCAAGCCGTCAGAAGCGGTACCGATGGTTCTGCTCGTGCACGGCGGCCCCTGGGCGCGTGACGAATACGGTTTCTCGGGCTTCGCCCAGTGGATGACCAACCGCGGCTACGCGGTCCTCAGCGTCAACTACCGCGGCTCCACCGGCTTCGGCAAGGCGTTCATCAATGCCAGCAACATGGAGTGGGCGGGCGCCATGCACGACGACCTGATTGACGCTGTGCAGTGGGCTGTCGACGAAGGCATTGCGATCGAAGACAGGGTCGCCATTGCCGGTGGTTCCTACGGCGGTTACGCAACGCTGGTCGGCCTGACGTTCACGCCGGAGACCTTCGCCTGCGGTGTCGATATTGTCGGTCCGTCTAACCTTGTAACGCTGATTAACAGCGTTCCGCCCTACTGGGAGCCGCTGAAGGCGATGTTCAAGGCGCGTGTTGGCGACGTGGATACCGAGGAAGGACAACAGTTCCTGCGATCCCGTTCACCGCTTTACAAAGCCGACCAGATCACCAAGCCGCTGTTGATCGGCCAGGGTGCGAACGATCCGCGTGTGAAGCAGCCGGAATCGGACCAGATCGTAGAGGCCATGAAGGCCAACGAACTGCCGGTTACCTACGTGCTGTATCCGGACGAAGGTCACGGCTTCGCGCGGCCTGAAAACCGGGAGTCGTTTTTCGCGGTAATGGAGACCTTCCTGGATGATTGTCTCGACGGCCGCTCGCAGGTCATGGCGGGTGCGTTTGACGGTTCATCGACGATGATCCCGGCAGGCATCGAATACGTCAGTGGCCTGACCGAAGCGCTGGAAGGCTTTGAGCCGGTCGTGAAAAACTAGTCGGTAGTCAAAACCCGGCAACACAAGCCCGCGGGGTACTGCCTCGCGGGCTTTTTTGTGCACCGGTTACGCGGCAGCCCTATCTCGCCTCCAGTCTGCGCTAGACTCGGCGTTTTCAAGCGAAAGCGACCATGGCCAAGACCCGCGAAACGCAGATCGCCCAGGGACTGCACTACGTTGATCCGGAAACCGGCGGCGTTGTGCCGCCGATTCAGCTGTCGACAACGTTTGCCCGCGATGAGCACTACCAGCTCATCGGTGGACATCGAAGCTACAGCCGCGATCACAACCCCACCTACGACGCCGCTGAAGCGATGCTGAACGAGCTCGAAGGTGCCCATGAAACGAAGCTGTTCAGCTCGGGCATGGCGGCAGCAGCGGCCGTCTTCCAGGCGCTCAAGTCTGGCGATCACGTCGTGTATCCGAAAGTGATGTATTGGGGGCTGCGCGGGTGGTTGCTGGACTTCGCCGAGACCTGGCAACTGAAGCTGTCTGCTTTCGAGCCCGGCGTCGAAGGTTCACTCGAGGCAGCGGTTCGACCGGGTGAAACCCGCCTGGTCTGGATCGAGACGCCGTGTAACCCGACCTGGGACATCATCGACATTCAGCATGCCGCCGAGGTCGCGCACGCGGCGGGAGCGAAACTCGCTGTCGATTCGACGGTGGCGACACCGGTGCTGACCCGGCCGCTCGAACTCGGTGCCGATCTCGTCATGCACTCAGCAACCAAGTACCTCAATGGCCACAGCGACGTGCTCGCGGGTGCGCTCGCGACGCGGGCCGATGACGAGCTGTGGCAGCGCATTCGCACGCTGCGCGCCGAGCTCGGCGCCCTGCCCGGCAGTGTCGACGCGTGGTTACTGCAGCGCGGCATGCGCACGCTGTTTCTTCGCGTACGCCAGTCATCGGCGTCCGCCATGACGATTGCGACGCATTTTGAAAATCACCCTGCGGTGGATAGGGTGGCGTACCCGGGTCTCGAATCACATCCGGGTCACGCAATCGCGAAACGACAAATGCATGGCGGTTTCTCGGGCATGCTGTCCCTGTTGATCAACGGTGATGAAAACGATGCGCTGGCGGTCGTCAATCGCTGCCGAGTATTCATCGCGGCCACGTCACTGGGAAGCGTCGAGAGCCTTATCGAACACCGCTACACCATCGAAGGACCCGACAGCCCGATTCCTCGCAACCTGGTCAGGCTGTCTGTGGGCGCTGAAACCGTAGACGACCTCATCGACGACCTGGAGCAGGCCCTGCGCTAGCTGTCCTCGCGGCGATAAAACGCGATCAGGCAGCCGGCCTCGATCTCGTCGCCTTCCAGCTCGTCGCTGTCGGCGGATACGGACTCGACCCATTCGAGCAACGAGGCCTGCAGCTCGCGCAGGCGATCCGGACTCCCCTTGATGGCCATTCGGACCAGCACCGGTTCGATGAC
This sequence comes from uncultured Woeseiaceae bacterium, assembly GCA_964606915.1. GTDB lineage: Bacteria > Pseudomonadota > Gammaproteobacteria > Steroidobacterales > Woeseiaceae > UBA1847. Next base: position 97,338 of record CAZSIQ010000001.1, read on the forward strand.
CGGATCCTGCTTTTCCAGAGCGTCGACGATTTCGCCTTCAGTGTCGGCAAGAACTTTCCTGACCGGGGCGACCGCCTCCCCGGCATTCCCCGATCCGAACAGGGCCTGGTCGACCTCGAAGCGTTTCGCAGTGGTCCTGAATTGTCGTTCAACGGTTCCGCGTTTGGGCGTTTCGCGGGTGACTTCAATCAGTCCCGCATCCAGCAGGGCGTCGACATGCCGGTAGAGCTTCGTCAGGGGTTCGTCGAGTAACTTTGCAACATCGGCCGCGGTTCTGTCGGACTCGGCGAAGGCCTGTATAAGCTTCAGCTTGAAGGGGTCTGCGAGCAGGCGAACCGTGTCCAGGTTATTGATTATCTTGACATCTTGCATCGAAAGCTCTGTTTATTGCACAAAAACTTGAATATTCACTATATAGTGAATAATATTATTCACATTACTGTGAATATTGAGAATACGGCAATGCACCTCATCGATCACCTGTTTATTGTTCTGCTGTTCATCGTCCAGCCTGCCTACGGCTGGCTGTCCTTCCGGCGCCTGGTCGCGGCAGCAAAAGCCGGGGAGACGATCGACCGGCTCGCGCTCTACCGTGAAACGTCGCTTCTTGAGTGGTGTGCGCTTGCCGTACTGATCGCATCCTGGCTGCTTCTTTCCCGCGACTTTGCGGGGCTCGGGCTTAGCGTGCCGACGGGCGCGGGATTCTGGTGGTGCCTGCCCGTGTGCGCCGGCGTACTGGTCGCGCTTGCCTTCTCGGTGCGCGGGATGCGCAACCTGGACCGCGAACAGCGGCAGCGTTACACGAGCCAATTCGGCGACATCGGCTTCTTCCTTCCGGCAAGTCGCCGCGAACTTCATGGCTTCTATGGTGTGTCCCTTACGGCCGGTGTCGTAGAGGAAATCGTGTTTCGCGGATTCGTCCTCTGGTACCTGACGGCGTTCATGCCGGTCTGGGCAGCGATACTGGTGTCATCAATCGCCTTCGGACTGGCCCACAGCTACCAGGGAATCCAGGGCATAGGGCGAACCGCCGGCGCCGGTGCGGTGCTCGCCGTGCTGTTCGTGGTCAGCGGGTCCATCTGGTTGCCCATCGCCGTGCATGCGCTGTTCGACATGATCCAGGGGGCCCAGGCCCGCGAGTTGCTGCAGGACCGCGACCTGCCGACCCCGGAGGCCGCATAGAACGCATCGATGTGTTGCCGCAACACGCATCGGGAGAGTCGGGAGACGCAGTTCACAAGATTGGTTTCACTTGATCGTATTTGACCCGGTATCGAGATAATCTCGGGTACATGAATGCGTCTCCCGAACACGCCAACACCGATACCGGCTCCGAATACGCCTCGCGCGCCAAGCGCCAGCAGGAGGCGCTCGCGTCGTTCGTTTTCGAAGACGCCATCGCCCAGGGCGATGTTATCCAGACCGCACGCCGCTTGTCTGTCATGGTTTCTCACGCCATCGGCGTCGAACGTGTTGGCATCTGGCTGCTGTCTGACAAGAACGACGAAATGATCTGCGTTGAGCAGTGGCAGGAATCGGAATCCAGCCACTCCAGCGGCATGACGCTTGTCGCCTCCGATTTCCCCCGCTACTGGGAAGCGCTGCAGAAAGAATCACGGATCACGGCGGACGACGCACTGACGCACCCGGCGACGAAGGACTTCACCGACGTCCTGCTGAAGCCGCTGGGTATCAGCTCAATGCTCGACGCCGGCATCCTCGTCAACGGCGAATTTGCAGGCGTCATCTGCCTGGAGCACACCGGCGAGCCGCGCCACTGGCACCAGGACGAGATGACCTTTGCCAGTGCCGCCGCCATCCTGATGTCGCAGGTACTGGCGCAGGACGCAAGAAATCGCTCGGAGGCCGAGAGCAAGCGGCTGCAGGAACGCCTGCTGCAGGCCGAGAAAATGGAATCGGTCGGTCGCCTTGCCGGCGGTGTCGCGCACGACTTCAACAACATGCTGGCGGTGATTCTTGGCCAGACCGAGATTGCGCTGAGCCAGCTGCAGGACGGCGATCCGGGCTACAACAGCCTGAAGGAAATCCAGCAGGCGGGGCAGCGTTCGTCACGCCTGACCCAGCAACTGCTGGCCTTCGCACGCCGGCAGCCGGTGAACCCGGAAGTTATCGACCTGAACCGCTCGCTTGAAAGCATGATCAGTATGCTCAAACGACTGATCGGTGAGAGCATCGCGCTGGACTGGCAGCTGCAGGACAACATCTGGCCGGTTCGTATCGACCAGGCGCAGCTCGACCAGATCGTCGTCAACCTCTGTGTCAACGCACGCGATGCGATGGGTGGCCGGGGACGCGTTCGCATCGCAACCAACAACCTGCACATAACACCCGCTGACATCGATGACCTGCCGGAAGCCTCGGTCGGCGATTTCGTGCGGCTGAGTGTTCGGGACGAGGGTGCGGGCATTGAGGCAGCCGACCTCGAAAACCTGTTTGAACCCTTCTTCACGACCAAGCAGACCGACACCGGTACGGGGCTTGGCCTCGCCGTCGTCTACGGCGCCGTCATGCAGAGCGGTGGCTTTATTCACGTGGACTCTGCGCCCGATAAAGGCACCACGTTCCACCTGTACTTCCCGCGCGAGCGCCACGCACTGGTCGCGGTAGATGCATCAGACGGCCCGTCCGGCAAGACGCGCCAGCAGGAAAAGGTGTTGCTCGTGGAGGACGAGGTCGCCGTGCTTCGCATGACGACCGCCATGCTGGAGCAGCTCGGCTATGACGTCGTCGCCGCACGTTCGGTCAGCGAAGCGCTCAAGGTCATCGAGGCGCCGGACAACGGCGTCCGACTGCTGGTGACCGACGTTGTGATGCCGGAGATGTCCGGCAAGTCGCTCGCCGAACGAGTGATGGACACCGTGCCGGATGTTAAAGTGCTGTTCATCTCGGGCTACACGTCGAACGTGCTTGGTTCGGGCGGCACCGTCGACGCGAGTTTCAACTTCCTGCAGAAGCCGTTCTCTGCAGCCGAGCTGGACGCGAAGATCCAGGAAGCGCTGTCTGACTAAGCCCGGTTCGCACCGGCAATGACAAAAACAACTAACGCTTCAACGCTTCGCCGCGACATCGGTTTCTACGGCGCCGCCTTCCTTGTACTCAACGGGCTTATCGGCGCCGGCATCTTTGCCTTGCCCGGCCGAATCGCGGAGAACGCCGGGCTGTTAAGTCCCTGGCTGTTCCTCATCGTGGGTGCTCTGTTCCTGGCCGTCGTACTGACCTTCGCGGAGCTGGCCAGCTACTACCAGAAGACGGGCGGACCGGTGTTGTATGCCACCGATGCCTTCGGCCAGTTCGCCGGGTTCAGCACCGGCTGGGCGATTTACTTAAGCCGTGTCACCGCGTTTGCGGCCAACGCCAACGTGCTGGCGGAGTATGCGGGTGGACTCCACCCCGCCTTGTCTCCAGCGCCGGTGCAACTCGCGATCATCGCTTTAGTCACCCTCGGCCTGACGTGGGCGAATTACGCCGGTGTGAAGGACGGCGTGCGGACGATGGCGATCCTCACGTTCCTCAAACTCACACCGCTGGCGCTGCTGATCCTCCTCGGGCTGCAGGAGATCAGCGGAGCGACGTTTATTCCGCCCGCGCCGTTTACCGTGACGGAGCTGGGCGCGACCACGCTCGCGCTTGTCTACGCCTACGTTGGCTTTGAGACTGTCGGCGTGACGGCCGGCGAGACGGACCAGCCCAAACGCAAGATTCCTCGCGCCCTTGTCGGCACACTGATCGCGACCGGCGTGCTCTACTTCCTGATCGTGCAGGTTTTTGTCGCGGTCATACCGGCAGAGGCCTACGCAAGCTCCAACCTCGTGGACGTTGGCAAAGCGCTTGCCGGCCCGATCGGCGGATTCGTTATCGCACTTGCTGCCGTGTTTTCCATCGGCGGCAACCTGTCGGGCTCCATGCTGTCGGCCCCGCGCCTGGTGTTTGCCATGGCTGAGCAGCGTACGCTGCCGTCGTTTTTCGCACGCATTCATCCGACCCACGCGACGCCCTTTACCTGCATCCTGTTCACCGGTGGACTCGCACTGTTGCTCGGCGTCAGCGGTGACTTCCTTGGCCTCGCCGTGGCAAGCACCGTCGTTCGACTGCTGGGCTACGTCATTTGCATCCTGTCGCTGCCGCGCATCCGCAGCCAGGCGAGTGAGGCGGATCGGGCAGAAGCATTCCGGCTGCCGGGCGGCTTCACCATTCCACTGATCGCGCTGGTCATCTGCGTCTGGCTCATGGCCCAGTCGAAGGCAGAGTCATGGCAGATGGTGGGCATCCTGCTGGCGGTCGGCGGTGTCCTGTACAGCATCGAAAAGTTCGTTCTGAAAACCGTCGACACTGACGAGGAGACAGACCCGTCATGAAGCACCTGATCCTGATTGCTCTCACGCTCTGTGCCAGCAACCTGCTCGCTGACCAGCCGGCGGTTCGCCTGTCCGAGCCGGTCGCCGTCACCGACCAGTATGAAACCTTCGGCCAGCCGCTCGTCGTGGATGCAGACATTCACAGCCTTGGCGAGGTCATGGAAAAAGCCGACGCGCTGATCGACCAGCGTGTGTTGATCGAGACCCGGGTCAGCAAGGTCTGCCAGAAGAAAGGCTGCTTCTTCATTGCGAAGGACGGCGATACGGTGTTGCGCGTCTCCTTCCGCGACTACGGCTTCTTTGTGCCCACCGATATCGGTAGCAAGACCGTGCTGCTGGAAGGCGCGCTGGTGAAAGTGGAGCGCAGTCCGGAACAGGCTGCGCACCTTAAGGACGATGTCGGCAGTGACGACGCACCGCTGGACGCGGGCGTCGTCTACGAGATCGTGGCCGACGCAGTCAGGGTACCGAAAGCGTAAACGCCCTCGGCTACGGTCAGCCCCCGACCTCGTAGTACGTCGGCGTAGCGGGTCCGACCGGCATACCCAGCACGAAGACCCAGATAAAGAAGAACGTGCTCCACAATACGATGAAGGCCACGGAGTAAGGCAACATCATGGCGATTAAGGTTCCCACGCCGGCCTTGGGCACGTAGCGGGAAACGAACGCCATGATCAGGCCGAAGTAGCTCATCATCGGCGTGATGATGTTGGTGCTCGAATCACCGATCCGATAGGCCGCCTGGATAACCTCCGGGCTGTAGCCGATCAGCATCAGCATGGGCACGAAGATGGGCGCGGTAACGGCCCACTGCGCAGATGCGGATCCCAGCATCAGGTTGATGAACGCGCAGATCAGAATAAAGAAGAAGAACAGGAAGGGACCGGTGAGCCCCATTTCCTCGAGGAACGTGGCGCCGGTGACAGCGGTGACGGCACCGAGGTTCGTCCAGCCGAAGAACGCGACGAACTGCGCCGCAAAAAAGACCAGCACGATGTACAGGCCGAGCGTACTCATCTGGTCAGCCATCGCATTAATGACATCGCGGTCAGAGCGCATCGAACCGGTCACCCAGCCAAACACAACGCCGGGCACCAGGAAGAACACAAAGATCATCGCAACGATGCCGCGCAGGAACGGCGAGCCCTTGATCAGCCCGGTCTCCGGATTGCGCAGCACGGCGCCTTCAGGGACGACCAGCATTGCGATACCAATGATCATCAGCAACGCCGCGACGCCGGCCGCCTTCAGGGCCTTCTTCTCCTGGCCGGTCAGCGGATCCAGTCGATGGTCGTCGAAGTCACCGAGCCCGGCCGACGACGGGTCGTACTTGCCGAGCGTCGGTTCAACAATCTTGATGCTGACGAAGCTAGCAACGAACGTGATCAGGAAGGTGCTCGCGATCATGAAGAACCAGTTGGCGCTGGCGTCGACCTGGTAGCCCGGGTCGATGAGGCGAGCTGCTTCTTCGGTGATACCGGCCAACAGCGGATCCACGGTGCCCAGCAACAGGTTCGCACTGTAGCCACCGGAAACACCGGCGAACGCCGCCGCGAGTCCGGCGAGCGGATGCCGGCCGAGCGACAGGAAGATCACCGCGGCGAGCGGTACGAGCACGACGTACCCCATCTCCGAGGCCGTGTTGGAGATAACGCCCGCAAACACGATGGTGACCGTGACCATGCGCGGATTGGCGTTCAGGACCATGGACCGGATCAGGGCGGACAACAGCCCGGATTTTTCGGCGACACCGACACCAAGCAGCGCGACCAGCACGGTGCCGAGCGGAACGAAACTCGTGAAGTTGGTCACGAGATTCATGATGATCATTCGGAAACCGTCGCCGTTCATCAGGCTGACGACCTCGATCAGGCCGTTGTCGGCCCGGCCGCGGGCACCGACGGGCCGCGGATCCGGCACTGACACATCCATCCAGCCGAGCAACCCCGACAGCAAGACCACGCCGGTCGCGAACAGGGCAAACAGCGTCACGGGATGGGGTAATGCGTTTCCCAGTGCCTCAACGACGCGCAGGAAGCGCGCCATGCGGTTGGAAGTCTGGGCGGGATCGACGTCCGTGTAATCGGCCAAACCGGCTCTCCTTTTTATTGTGTCGGCACTGTAACCGTGCTCAGGAGTGTTTTCCAGCGGCGCCCGGTTCTGCCTCGGTGGTCTCAGCCTTGCTGCGCACGAGCGGCCAGAACAGCTGCTCGCCGGCCGACATCGGCTCGAGGTTTTCTACCCCCATACGGTCGGGGTAGCGTCGCGTAATCCGGGCGGTACCGAACAGGATGTCCCAGAAGAACAGCAGGTTGCCGTAGTTGCCCTTGTAGTGGGTGGCCTCATCGTCGAGGTACTTGCCGTGATGTGCACTGTGCGTGGCCGGCGTCGAAATCACGCGTTCCACGACCCACATCACGGGCGACATCCACGGTATGCGATACAGCTTCTCGTCCCAGCGCACGTCGCTGTGAGCGCCATAGATGACAGCCATCTTGACCACGATAAACACAGCGTAGGCCCAGCCGAGTCCCAGGTAGATCATGGCGCCCGAAAACCACAGCGACGGCATCAGCAGGTAATAGAAGACGTTGTTGCGATACACGATGCGAATCGACAGGTACTCCGCATTGTGGTGAGCGCGGTGCAGGTTATACAGCCACTTGGTGTTGTGCGTCAGGCGATGCCACCAGTATTGCATCATGTCGTCAAACACGAGCAGCAAGCCGAACTGCGCGACGAACGGCAGAGTCGCGAGCACGCCCGCCGAATCAGGCGCGGCGAGGCTTGCGACGAATCCACCCGCCGCCAGCACAAAGGGTTGCGTGAACAGGATCAGTGTCATCGTGCTGACGACCTCGACAACGCCGTCATCACGCGTCTGTCGCGGCTTGCGAAAGAAATGCGTAAACAGGATCTCAAGCGTAATGAAGCTGAGAAAAATGCAAAGAATGACGATGACTTCTGGTTTCATGGCGCCCCCGTAGCCGATACCCCGCGGCTTGCACCGCCCTATAGACTACCGCATATTTGCCCGCTCACGGGATCTCCGCAGCCTTGATGAAACAGTCAAATTACACGATCGCACTGGTTGTGCTGCTTGGCCTGCTCACCCTGCTGGTGATCAGTTGCCTGCTGTCAACGATGCACGCCTTCATGGGTGGCAGCCGCAGCGATGTCGATTTTGCCACCCTGAATACACTGCAGCGCTACGGGATCGGCTTCTCGATCCTGCTGATCCTGCTGTCGACCCTGGTGTTTGCGACGTTTCGGGGAGTCAGGCCGGGACTGAAGGTCGCCTGGCAGCACATTCCCGGCTGGCTGCTGTTCGCGTCCGGGATGCTTATCTTCCTGGCGCTCATGGGTGAGCTGTCGTACTTCCTGATGCGAGACTCATCGCTGCTGGACACCGAGTGGATCAACCACGCGGCACTGCTGTGCATGATCGCGTCATCGGTCGCCGCCTGCTTCGTTTACGCCGTCATACATGCGGCGAGCGGTGCAGCACCGTATCTCAAGGAGCGCTGGTAGGGTCTACTCGGCGATCTCGAACATGATTTCGTTGCGACGCATGAAGCCGGGCACCATCGGCGCATCGTAGCGAGCGAGCATCGCGCCTGACAGGACTTCCACCCCGTCGCGTTCCAGCGCGGACACCAGCTCCGAGCGCTTGCGCTCATAGAGGCCGTTGCTCATGCGCCCGGAGAAACGCGTCACGGCGACGAGTCGCTCCGGACGCTCAATGATTCGGATGCGCGAGTCATTCGGCATTGGCAGCGTGTCCATTGTGTAGCGCCGCTCCATAACGAACGCGTAAGTGTATCCATCGCCGCTGCTCACGGACTCAACGGGCGCGGTCATTGCCATCTTCTCGCCGGCATCGACCGACTCGACCGGCGCCGTCATGTTCATGCGGGTACGGCTCCGGTTATCACCGAAGATGTAGTTGGCAAGGATGCGAAAACCACTGTTTCCGGCGCGCGACATGCTGCCGTTTACGTCGACTTCGGCGACCAGGTAGGGCGCGTAGCGTCGCAGTTCGTAATCGTCCGTCGTTTTGACGACCTCGTAGTCCGGGGTCTCTGTTGCCATAGCCGGCACCGATAGCGCTGCAAGTACAAGCAGGAGTATGCGTTTCATGAATGCATGCTAACCAAGCCAGTGTGCTGCCGTTGTAACAAACTGTTTTTTGCTCGGGGCGTCGCCACGCCGCTGCTACACTTCGCGCATGATTTTCGCAGCTATCGGTGCCCTACTGGGCCTCATTCTTGGCGGTCCGGTTGGTCTCCTGGTCGGAGCCATCGCCGGCTACTTTGCCGGGGTAGCGCTTGCGCGTTCGGTTATCGGCGGACTGCGCGTGGCGCAGACCAACCTCATGGACTCGACGTTCTCGATTATGGGCGCGCTGAGCAAGGCGGACGGCGTCGTCACGAGGGACGAAATCGATGCGGTGGAGCGTATCTTTGACATGCTCCGCATGGACCAGCAGGCGCGCAGCGATGCAAAAGAATCCTTCAATCGCGGCAAACAGCCAGACTTCGATCTCGACGATGCCGTTGACCGGTTCCGCGCGATCACGCGTGGCCGTGGACCGCTGATCCAGCTCTTCCTCCAGCTGCAGTGCATGGCCGTTGCGGCAGATGGTCGTATCGACCCAGCCGAACACGCGATGCTGGTGCGCATCGCGCAGAGGCTGGGGCTCAGTGAGATCGACGTGCAGCAGCTGGAGGCCTTGCTGCGTGCATCCACCGGCGCCGGCGCGCAGCCCGGCGGTATGCCGCCGACAGCAAATCGCCTCAACGATGCCTACCAGGCACTGGGCCTCTCACCGGAGGTCAGCGACGCAGAAGTGAAACGTGCCTACCGAAAGCTGATCAGCGAAAACCACCCGGACAAACTTGCCGCTCGCGGCCTCCCCGACAGCATGCGTGCCGTGGCCGAAGAGCGCTCACGCGAAATCAACAAGGCCTACGACCTTGTCAAAGAGTCCCGCGGAATGAGTTGAGGCCTATTCGTCCTCGACAATGACGGCCGTACCGACGGCCAATAACTCCGCCGCACCGCCCATCATGACTGACGTGGTAAAGCGGGCGCCGATCACCGCGTTCGCACCGAGACTGGCTGCCTCGGCGGTCATTCGGTCAATCGTCTGCTCACGGCTTTCTGCGATCAGTTTCGCGTACTCGTGAATCTCGCCACCGACGATCGTGCGCAGCCCGGCCATGATGTCCTTGCCGATGTGCCTTGCGCGGATTGTGTTGCCGCGGCAAAGGCCCAGGGTCTTGACGACTTTCTTGCCGGCGATGGTCTCGGTTGTCACTACAATCATGCTCAAATCTCCACGTCTTTATACTTGTCGGTCTTGCGTTCGATCAGGCGCTGGCGAATAACGGATCCGAGCAGCACGGCCATACCGCCGTAGAAGCCGCCCATCACGAGCTTCATGAACCAGCCGATGGACGGATCTGCAAGGAAGCTTACGACCACGATGCCACCGAGACCCAGCGCACCGCCGATCAGCAGCAGCCAGCCAATACCTCTTGAAACCTGTACACCCGTATCGTCCATCTGTTCTCTCCACTTGTCTTCGCCATACTGGCTCAGCGTTGCATTTCCGACATCGCCTCTCAGCGCCCTGAGCTCGTCCAGCAAGGCCTGCGCCTTTTCATTCTGCGAGCAATGAACCTCGACGCGTTGACGCTGTTGCTGAGTCAGCTCACCGTCGATGTAGCCCGACAACCACTCGTCGAGGTATTTGTCGATTGGCCGTTCTTCACTATTCATCGTTTTGAAGCGCCTCCTTCAGCGCCAGTCTTGCGCGATGCAGGCGGGACATGACGGTCCCCCTGGCGACGCCCAACACGTCAGAAATCTCTGCGTACGACAGGTCGAGATAATCGCGCAGGATGACAATCTCCCTGGCGTCAGCAGTCAGCGTCTTTAGCGCAGACTCGATCTGCCGCGAGCGTTCATCTCGCTGCACCTGCTGTTCCGGGCCGGGCCCGGCGTCAGCAAACTCCTCGACGGGAAGTCGCTCATCCCGTCGCTTCCTGCGAATATCGATACACCGGTTGCGCACGACGCGTAAGAACCAGGGCTTTAACGGCCCCTTGTTACTGTCGTAGGCTTCGGGTTTCGACAATACTGTTGCGTACGCATCGTGCACCGCATCCGCCGCATCGTCGGCATTGCCGAGTATCTGCGTCGCAAGCGCATGTGCGCCGCCGCCAAGTTGTGCCAGTCGTTGTTGCATCGCGTCATTTTTCATCTGCTACACACACTATACGCACGGCGAGGCAGGTTTATTCCCTCCCCCGGCAAATGAATTGCAGTCGCACTATGAACAGCCAGAACCCGCCCGAAATCGTCGCCAGCGGCCTCTCCCGGATTTACCAGGAAGGCACACTCAGCCACACCGTGCTCGACAGCGTGGACCTCGAAGTCCGGCGCGGCGAATCCGTAGCCGTCCGCGGGCGCAGCGGCTCGGGCAAGTCAACGCTGTTGAACCTGCTCGGTGCCATCGATACCCCGGACGCCGGCACGATACTCACCTGCGGTATCGACCTGACGGGCCTCGATGAGCACGCACGTACGCTGTTTCGTCGCGAGAAACTCGGGTTTGTCTACCAGGCTTTCAACCTGATCCCGACTCTGACGGTTGCCGACAATATCCGGCTGGTTCTGGAACTGAACGGTGTCGGAGCCCGCGAATCCGACCAGCGCATCGACGAACTCCTGACGGCTGTCGGTCTCGCTGACCGGGCCGGGAGCTACCCGGATGTGCTGTCCGGTGGTGAACAGCAGCGCGTAGCGATCGCGCGCGCGCTGTCACACCGGCCAAGAATACTCATTGCGGACGAACCCACCGGTAACCTCGACGATGCCGCTGCCGAAAACGTGCTGGCCCTGCTCGACCAACTGGTTCGCGCACAGGGCGGCACGATGCTTATCGCGACGCACAGCTCGCGCGTCGCTGCTGCCTGCGATCGCAGCATTGAACTGCACAACGGACGCCTGGAGCACAGCGGATGATTCCGGTTCGCTGGCGGGCAAGTTTCAGTTACCTGCTTCGACACCGGTGGCAGCTCGCCCTGGCAGTGATCGGTATCGCGATCGGCGTTGCTGTCATTGTCGCTGTCGACCTCGCCAACGCGAGCGCGCGAAAAGCCTTCTTGCTGTCGATGGACACGGTCACCGGGGAAGCGACACACCAGGTGATCGGCGGCCCTCGGGGTGTTGACGCGCGCCTGTATCGTGATCTTCGCGTGGTGCATGGCATCGACCGTATCGCGCCGGTCATCGATGACCAGGTTCGCATAAACGGGCGACGATTCGGCGTGCTTGGCATCGACCTGTTCGCCGAGAACGCGATGCGCAGCTTTACGGCAAACGCCCAGGGTGCCAGTGACGCCAACGCGATCATTCGCGATTTTCTTGCCGTACCCGGTGCCGCCCTGATGAGCCAGCGCAGTGCGGACTCGCTGGGCATCGTGCGCGGCGACCGCTTTACAGTCGCGAGCGGCGGGCAGGACTACGAGGCGGTCCTCGTCGGTCTGTTCGGCGGCGAGGAAACGTCGGCACTGGACGAGTTGCTGACGGTGGATATTGCGACGGCGCAGTCCTGGTTCGGCATGCCCGGTCGACTGTCGCGGATCGATGTCCGCATCGACGGTAATGCGGATGATTTTCGCGCGCTCTTGCCGGACGAAGTAGCGCTGCTGAATGCCGAAGGGCGTACACGCGCCACGCTGGACCTGAGCGCTGCATTTATGACCAACCTGACGGCGATGAGCCTGCTGGCCCTGCTGATCGGTGTATTCCTGATCTACAACAGCGTGAGCTTCTCGGTACTGCAGCGTCGCGGACTCATCGGCGTTTTGCGCGCCCTCGGTATGACACGTCGAGAAGTGTTCGTCTCCATTCTCGGCGAGGCCGCCCTGCTTGGCCTGCTCGCGTCGATGCTCGGGCTCTTCGCTGGCAGCTGGCTCGGAGACCAACTGCTCGGCCTCGTATCCCGCTCAATCAACGACCTGTACTTTCGCGTCAGTGTCACCGATGTCAGCCTGGATACCTTTACCCTGCTGAAGGGATTCATCGCCGGCATGCTGACGTCCCTGCTGGCTGCCACGGTCCCGGCCATTGAGGCAGCGTCACTGGCACCGAAACTCTCGATGCTCCGCTCGACGCTGGAACGAAAGGCCGGTCGTGCGCTGCCGAGGATCGCGGCCACGGGCATTGCCATCATGCTGGTCGCGGCGCTGCTCCTGCTGCTGTCCGGTCGCAGCCTGACGGCCGGACTCACCGCTGTATTCATGTTGATCGCAGGCTTTGCTTTGTGCGTCCCGCTGATTGCGAAGCACTTCGCCCGTCGGCTGGAGCCCCTGGCAGAGTCTGTTGGTGGCGTCTCATCGCGACTTGCGGTGGCCGGCGTTGGCTCCGGGCTGAGCCGGACCGGCGTCGCAATCGTTGCGCTGGCCGTTGCGGTATCTGCAACGATAGGCGTCAGCGTCATGGTGGACAGCTTCCGCGCCTCGGTCGACGACTGGCTTGGTGTCGCTCTGCGCGCTGACGTGTACGTCAGCGGTAGCGGCCTGCCCATTCCGACGGAAACGGTCGAACAGATCGCCGCATTGTCATCGGTCACCGCCGTCAGCACGTCACGGCTGGCCAGGATCGAAGACGAGAACGGCAGCCGGCAGCTGCTGGCCGTGGACATGGCGCCCGACGCCTACGCCGGCACGACACTGCTCGATGCTGACGCCGATGCGACCTGGCCGGCGTGGGAGTCGTCAGCTGCGGTGCTGGTCTCAGAGCCGTATGCGTATCGTTTCCGCGTCTCGCCGGGAGACACCATTGAGCTGCGTACGGATCGCGGCCTTGCCGGCTTCCTCGTGCTCGCGACTTACCAGAGCTTCGACGTCAACGCGAGTGGGCTGATGATCAGCCGCGACACGTACGATCGTTTCTTCGACGACGAGGCTATCGACAATCTCGGGCTGTACCTCGCGGACGGCGCGGACGCCGATGGCGTTGTCCAATCCGTTGAATCGCTGAACGGTGCGAGCCTGTCGGCCACATCGAACCGGACGATTCGAGACCTGTCGCTCGATGTATTCGACCAGACGTTCATCATTACCGATGTGCTGTATTGGTTGGCAACCGGCGTTGCGCTGGTCGGCATCCTGTCCTCGATGCTGGCCCTGCAGCTCGAAAAGGACCGCGAGCAGGGCACGCTGCGAGCGCTTGGCATGACGCGACGGCAGATTGCCGGCCTGATCAGCACGCAGACCGGCGTGATTGGTCTCATCAGCGGGCTTGCATCGATTCCACTGGGTCTCGCTATGGCATGGGTACTGATCGAGGTCATCAACCGGCGCGCTTTCGGCTGGCAGATCGACGTCACGGTGAGTCCACTGATCGTCGGCCAGGCGGTAGCCTTCGCCGTTGTCGCGGCACTGGCAGCGGGGCTCTATCCGGCGCTGCGAGCGGCACGTGTTGAGCCTGCCATCGCGATGCGGGAGGAATGACGTGAGATTACTGCTTGCAGCTCTGTGCCTGATTGCGACGTCGAGTTTTGCCGACGATGAGCCGTCACAGCTGGCCGGGCTGCTGGGCGCGGATGAACAGGCCGGGTTTGCGCGGGCCATAGAGCCACGTCGCTTTGTGTTCCCGGACGACCACGGCCCGCATCCGGAGTTTCGCAACGAATGGTGGTATGTCACCGGCAATCTCGACAGCGAGACCGGTCGACGATTCGGCTATGAACTGACTATTTTTCGTTTTGCGCTGGTGCCGGACAGCGATGCAGGCAGTGAAGACTGGCAGACCGGGCAGGTCTACATCGCACACTTTGCCGTTACCGACCCCGACGAGCAGCGCTTCCTGGTGGCCGAGAAGTCCTCGCGCGGCGCAGCCGGTCTTGCGGGCGCCACGTCGGCACCGTTCGCGGTCTGGCTGGACGACTGGTCTATCGCTGAGGACGGCGATGCATGGCGGCTCAAGGCGTCCAGCGACGAGATGGCCATTGATGTCAGGCTCAACGCCGTCAAGCCGCCGGTCCTGAACGGCGACGCCGGCCTGTCGCAGAAGTCGTCGGAACCGGGTAACGCGTCGTATTACTACACGATCAGCCGTCTTGCGACGGACGGTTCGCTGCGCATCGGCGACGAGTCCTTCGCCGTGACGGGCGAGTCCTGGCTGGATCGTGAGTGGAGCACGAGCGCCTTGTCCGGTGAGCAGGTTGGCTGGGACTGGTTCGCGCTGCAGCTGTCGGACAACACGGAGCTGATGTTCTACAGCCTGCGCTTCAAGGACGGATCGCAGGACCCGAACAGCGCCGGGACGTATATCGCTGCAAACGGCGAATCAACCTACCTGGCCGCGGCGGAGGTTGAACTCGACGTCACGGACACCTGGGACAGTCCGGCCGGCGGGCGTTACCCGTCGGCCTGGACGCTCGCCGTGCCGGACATGGGGCTGGAGCTGCGCGTAACACCGGTCATGGCGGACCAGGAGTTGTTCACCATCGTTCGCTACTGGGAAGGCGCGGTTGACGTGGCGGGCAGCCGTTTTGGCGAGCCGGTCGACGGACGCGGTTACGTAGAGCTCACCGGCTATGCTGAGGACGAGGAGTCGATGTAGTGGGACGCTGGAGACCGCCGGCGCCGAAATCGTCGGCGTACATCACACCGGCCGGCTACGCGCAGCTTCAGGCCGAGTTGAAGGATATCTGGGTGCGCCGCCGCGACGTGGTCAAAGCCCTGTCCGCCGCCGCGGCCGAGGGCGACCGCTCAGAGAACGCCGAGTACATCTACCGAAAAAAGGAACTGGCCGGTCTCGACCGACGGATCCGTTACCTGCAGAAGCGCCTGCCGGACTTGACTGTCGTGCGTGAACGTCCGAGGACCGACGCCGTGTTTTTCGGCGCGACTGTCGAAGTTTGTGACGACAACGATGCGACCGAAACCTTCCGCATAGTCGGCCCCGACGAGACAGACGCCGGGAAACACTGGATCAGCATCGATTCGCCGCTGGCGCGCGCCCTGCTGAAGAAACGCGTCGACGACGACGTCGAAGTTGCCATCGGCGAAAACCGTCGGTTCCTGACCGTGATGGCGATCGCCTACGAGGAGTAATCCTTAGTCGAAGTCCGCCGCGGAATGTCGCTCGGGAAGCTGCGATTCTTCGTCTCCCCAGGTCCTGTTGACCCGCAGACCGCGCGTGACGGCAGGACGTGCGTCGATCGTTTCTGCCCAGCGGATAACGTTGCTGTAGCTGGCGACATCGAGAAACTCGCCCGCCTCGTAGCTGTCACGCAGGACAAGTCCGCCGTACCACGGGTAGGTCGCCATATCGGCGATACTGTAATTGCTCCCGGCCAGGAACTCCCGTTCCGCCAGGTTGCGATCGAGTACGTCCAGCTGGCGCTTCACTTCCATTGCGTAGCGGTTGATCGGGTACTCGTATTTCTCCGGCGCGTAGTGGTAGAAGTGGCCGAAACCGCCACCGAGAAACGGAGCGCTGCCCATCTGCCAGAACAGCCAGTTCAGCGTCTCGGCTCGCTCGACCGTGTCAGTCGGCAGGAATTCGCCGAACAGGTCAGCGAGATAGACAAGAATCGAACCGGACTCGAACAGGCGGATACCGGTCTCGGTGTCCAGTAGCGCCGGTATCTTGGAGTTCGGGTTGATCTCGACGAAACCGCTGCCGAACTGGTCACCGTCGGTAATCTGAATCGGCCACGCGTCGTAGTCAGCGGCCGAGTGCCCGGCTTCCAGCAGCTCCTCGAACATGACTGTGACCTTCTGGCCATTCGGCGTCGCCAGCGAGTGCAGCTGGAAGCGGTGTTCGCCTACCGGCAGCGTCTTGTCGTGCGTTGCGCCGGCGATCGGCCGGTTGATATTGGCAAA
The DNA here is from genome assembly GCA_964606915.1 of uncultured Woeseiaceae bacterium. Classification (GTDB taxonomy): domain Bacteria; phylum Pseudomonadota; class Gammaproteobacteria; order Steroidobacterales; family Woeseiaceae; genus UBA1847. Next base: position 113,623 of record CAZSIQ010000001.1, read on the forward strand.
CTGGCCGCCGCTTTCGGCATCCCAGGTCCAGACTTTGGGTGGCACGTAGTCGTTGGTCATAACACTGCATCCTGCTTTCGAGGCCGCGCAGACTATCGCATCCCTGAGCGGCAACAAAATGTCGATTCCGTGCTTCGATATAACTTCCGGACATAGCAGGCTTCCCGGGCGCCGGAGTGCGGCCGATATCCGCAAAACCGTGACTTCGGCCTCAGGAAAACCCTTAAAGAAAACCCGTGCCCGCGCCGATACCCGGTCTACAGCGCAAAAAGCGCTACCCATCCCAGTGGCAGGAAACCGGCAACAATGAAAAAAATCGCGACCAGCGCGACCAAACTGCGAGTGTTTTACCTGCTCGCGCTGGGTATTCTCGCCGCCCTGTCGGTCACCACCCATATTGTCCTCGGCTCGCTCAACGAGGCGATGATCAGCGACGGCACGGTCATCAATGTTGCCGGCCGCCAGCGCATGCTGAGCCAGCGCATCGGCAGCCAGGCCCTGCAGCTGCAGGCCGCCGTGTTCGCAGGGGACCGCCCGCTGACAGAGGCGGTAGCCAAGAACCTGGAATCGTCATTGGTGCTCTGGGTCAAGAGCCATGAAAGCCTGCGCAATCGCGACCCTTCGATGGGCTTTTCCGGCGAGAACTCCAGCGAGGTTGCCGATGCCTACATGGACATCGATGCCGACGTGCAGGCCGTCAAGATTATCGTTGAGAATCTCCTTCACGCCGCCAAGAGTAACGACACAGCAACCGGACCGGCGATTTCGACCGGCATCGGCCTGACGATTGTTGCGTACGGCGACGCCTTCCTGCCACGGATGAACGAGATCGTCGGGTTGCACGAAATGGAACTGGCGAACAAGATCGACCGGGTCCAGGGCGCCGAGACGTTCGCCTATTTCGCGTCGCTGATAGTGCTCGCACTGGTATCCCTGTTCATGTTCGAGCCGGCCATCCGACGCCTTAGCGAGCAGAGCGACGACCTCGAGACCCTGAAGGAAGCCATCGACTCGCACACGCTGTACTCGGTCGCGGATCTGCGCGGGCGCATCATCGATGTGAACGAAGGGTTTTGCCGGATCAGCGGATATTCAAGGGAGGAGCTGATCGGCCAGCCCCACAGCCTGTTGAACTCCGGGCACCACGAGCCGGAATTCTGGAAAAACATGTGGCGCACAATCGCGACTGGCAACGCCTGGCGCGAGCAGGTCTGCAACCGCGCCAAGGACGGTTCACTGTACTGGGTCGACTCAACCAACGTGCCGCAGTTCAACCGCGACGGGAAGATCGAGCGCTACATCTCGTGGCGCTTTGACATCACCGAGCAGAAGCGCGCGGAACACCACGCGGAACAGGCCAACAAGGAACTCGAGGACGCCAAACACGAACTGGATGCGCAGCGAGAGGAACTGCAGGGCATCCTTGACGGTATTCCGGGACTGGTCTTCTACAAGGATGACCGCAACAACATTCTCGACTGCAACGCCTCAGCGGCGAAATACGTCGGCAAGCAACGCGAACAGATCCGCGGTCGACCCACCAGCGAATTCTTCAATGCCGAAGAGGCTGCGTTCCACCAGAAGGACGACCTGGCCGTCCTGAAAAGCGGCAAGCCGCGGCTCGGCAACGTTCGCGAATACGATCTGCAGAACGGCGAGCACGTGCACATGCGCCTGGACAAGGTGCCGCTGCTCGGCGAGCATGGTCGTCCCGACCGCGTCGTGCTCATCGCGACCGACGTGTCTGACCTGCAACAAGCGAAGGTGAAGGCACGGCAAGCCGAGGAGCGACTGAACAGCGCGCTGGCAAACTCCAATACCGGGCTCTGGGACTGGAACGTCACGACCGGCGAGACTTACTTCAACGACACCTGGTATACGCAGCTCGGCTACGAACCGGGTGAATTGCCCATGGCTGTCGACACCTGGGCGCAGCTGGTTCACCCGGACGACCTCAACGACGCGATGGAAGACGTGCGCGCGCATTTCGAGGGCGAGTCCACGAGCTACCGCAATGAGCACCGAGTCCGTCGCAAGGACGGCAGCTGGCAATGGATTCGCGATGTCGGCAAGGTCGTTGAGCGCGACGACGACGGCAACCCGACACGCATGGTCGGCGTGCATATCGACATCCAGGCGCTGCGCGACGCCATGACCCAGACCGAGTCGTTCAACAAGGAGCTGAGAGAGAGCCAGGAGCGCTTTGAGCTCGCACTCGAAGGTTCACGCGACGCGATCTTCGACTGGAACATCCAGGCCGGCCGCATTCACCTGTCGCCCCGCTGGCGTGAGCTGCTGGACGATCCGGGACTGGACCTGATCGCCTCGCGAACGTCGATGCTCGGGCACATCGCGTCGATGGACATCCATCGCGTCAAGCGTGCCCTGACCCGCTTCATCGTCTCCAAGAATTCGCAGTTCGAGCTCGAGTTCCAAATGATGACCAGCGCCGGCAAAACCCTCTGGGTTCTGATGCGCGCAGCCGCTGTACGCGATGAAAAAGGCGTCGCAACGCGCCTGTCCGGATCGATCGCTGACTTCACCTCGATGAAGGAAGCCGAGGAAGAGCTCAAACGCCTTGTCCAGCAGGACACGCTGACCGGGCTCGCCAGCCGATCACGCTTTATCGACGCACTGGAGCGTGCATTCAGCCGATCGAAACGCAGTAATAGAATTATCGCGGTGTTGTTCTTTGACTTTGATCGCTTCAAGGCCGTTAACGACTCGCTGGGCCATGACGCCGGTGATGAACTGCTGGTCAGTATTTCCAAGCGACTTAAGGCAAACATCCGCGATGTCGATACGGCCGCGCGATTCGGCGGCGACGAATTCGTCATCCTGCTCGAGGACCTGCCGGATACGGACACCGCCAAGATGGTTGCCGACAAGCTCCTGAAAGCCTGCGCCAAGTCGCACGCCATCCGCGGACACAAGCTGGTATCCACCGCCAGTATCGGTCTCGTGACCAACGAAACGACCAACGGCGGACCGCCGGAGCTGCTGCGGTATGCCGACGCTGCCATGTATGAAGCCAAACGCCGTGGCCGCAACTGCGTTGTCGAATTCGACAGTGACATGTTTAACGAGCAGCTTGACAGGCTGGCCCTTGAAGAGGACCTGCAGAATGCAGCGGCCAACAACGAGCTGAGCGTCGTTTACCAGTCAATCCTCGATCTCAACAACGGCACCATCGTTGCGGCCGAGGCGTTGCTACGCTGGACCCACCCGACGCGCGGTCCGATTCCGCCAGACATGTTCATACCTATCGCAGAGGAATCCAGCCAGATCGTCGCGGTGGGCGGCTGGGCGTTGGAGAGCGCGTGCCGCCAGCTGGCGGATTGGCGTCGCCGTGGCGTGGTCGACAAAGCGTTCGCGATCAGTGTCAACGTGTCCAAGACGCAGATCCTGATGCCGGGCTTCGTCGACTTCGTGACCAGCCAGGTCGACCGCTACAAGCTGCCGCGACAGAGCATCAAACTCGAGGTGACAGAGACAACGGTCGTCGACAATCGGGCCGATATCGGCGATGTACTGCAAAAGCTTCGCGACCAGGGCATTCGCGTCATGATGGACGACTTCGGTACCGGACACTCATCGTTGAGTGGGCTGCATATGCTGCCTATCGATGAACTCAAGATCGACCGTTCCTTTATTCGCAGCGCCGGAGAGAACACGGACATGATTGCGATCACATCGTCGATCGTCACGCTCGCCGACCATCTCTCGCTGCAGACCATCGGTGAAGGCATTGAGTCGCCGGACCACGTCGCCCTGCTGCAGAGCATGGGTTGCAACTACGGCCAGGGCTTTCTGTTCTCAAGGCCGATACCACCGGATGAGTTCGAGACAATGATCCTGGATCGCCAGGGTCCGTCGGGGACGACGGTCGAAGCTACTTGACGAGGTGTCCGGCCAGCTTGATGGCCGCCGGCAGCTCAGCGATGACGCCCTGGATGTCATCGTCGGTGACACCGAGCTCCTCGAGCAGTGTCGGTGGCGGCATTTCGCCGTTCACAGTACCGATGTAACCCACCCCTGCGGCATCCGACAGGAAGTTCGACACACAGATGATGACCGCGAGCCTGCGCGCCTCACCATCAAGGACTTTCGGGTCGTGATGAGCGCCGATGGCGTCCTGCAGAACGACCGGGAACTGCCACTTCTGGCAGAAGGCGCGACCGAACTGCTCATGGGTGGCGCCGATGATCTCTGCCTCGATGTCCAGCAGGCGACCCGCGTTCGGCTCGAACAGGCGATCGATGACCTGGCTGAGTTTCTCGGGGGCAAACTGCATTTCCACTACGAGGCCGACCTTGTGCAGCATTCCCGCCAGGAACGCCTGCTCGGGATCCACACCGACCTGCTTGGCGAGCATGCGTGACGCGCAGGCAACCGCCGTGCTGTGCTGCCAGAGCTCCCTGGCGTCAAAGAAGTCGTGAATACTCGTGCCACGAAACAGCTTGCCGAGACTCGCGGCAATGGCGATATTCTTGACCGCGTTCAGGCCCAGCATAACGACGGCCTGGTGAATCGAACCCACCTCACCGGGCATGCCGTAGAAGGAGCTGTTGACGACCTTCAGGACCCGTGCGGCGAGCACGGCATCGCTGCTGACGAGCTGTTCCACGTCGTCTGCACTGGTTTCAGGGTTATCTGCAGCCGCCATGACCGCGCGCGCGATCTCCGGCAGGGTGGCGATGTCGTTGATTCGGTCGAGTGCCGCTTCGACGACGGCGTTACTGTCGGTGCTCATTTACTGTTCTTACTGGACGTCTGCGTAGAGAGTTTCTAAATCAAATATCGCCCGAGATCCGTCATCCTTGAACACTTCATCCTGGGGATAGACAGAAGAATTGGCGAGGTCGCAACTTTCGTAGTTTTCTCTCTGGTATTCGCGTCGTGTGCAGTTGTTATGTTGCCGAATCCGCTCCCAGGAAGCTCTCTCCACGTCGGACATGACTTCAGCGCCCTGCGAGACGGCGTCCGGATTATCCGCACGATCAGGTGTCGCCTCGCTCCCGTTGTCTTCTGTGACGACGATTGATCTGTCGTAGCGCCCGCCGGAATCGATCTCCTCAGAAATGACGGACACCAGGTACAGGCCGCCGACGACGAGCCCTAATCTCAACAGGTTTGCGTAGTTGTTAACGAAAGCCATGCACAACAGAACGATCAACGAACGATCTTCTCTGCGACCGCCGAACTTTCTTGGAAGAGGTGCTTTACGTTTCGGCATGACCTGCGTTTGTGCGGAACCTGAGCCTGAGTCTAACAAACTTTCCCGAGCGTTCAGCCGGCTTCCTCGTCCCCCGGCGCCTCGAGCGCCTGCGTGACGAACTGGGCAAGTCGATCGATGCCGAACGGTTTGTACAGGACCGGCCCCATCTGGGCGGCTTTCTGCGTAACGTCCTCGTCAGCATAGCCCGTCATGAACAGCACGCGCAGCGTGTCCCGGATCGCCATGGCGCGTCGTGCGAGTTCCACGCCGTCTATCGTGTACGGCATCGCGACGTCGGTCAGCAGCAGGTCAATCTCGCGGCTCTGTACTTCCGTCAGGGCCATGCGGGGATTGTTGACCTTGATAACGTTGTAGCCGAGACGCTCAAGCTGTGATGCGACGATATCCAGCAACTCGCTCTCGTCGTCAACGACCAGCACCGTCTTGCCGTCGGTCTCTATGGCTGGGGCGGCTGCGTCGTCGGTGTCAAAACGGGCGCTGAGCAGCGGGAACCCGAGCAGCACGGTCGTCCCGCTGCCTTCGCTGGAATCGATCTGCAGGAAGCCGCGCGACTCGTCAGCCAGGCGCTTCACCATCGCCAGGCCGAGCCCGGTGCCGCGGCCGACCGGCTTGGTCGTGAACAGCGGCTCCGTCGCCTTCTCATAAACAGTTTCGCTCATTCCACAGCCGGTATCGGCCACCCGTAACACGCAGTATTCGCCCGGCGTGACATTCAGTGACTCCGCGTGCGCTGCATCGAGGATCACGGGCTCGCAGCGAATATCGATTCGCCCGCCGTCGCTGTCGATGGCGTCCTTGGCATTCAACACCAGGTTGGTCAGTGCATTTTCCAGCAAGGCGCGATCGATCTGGATCGGCAGTACCGATGCCGTGTGATCGAATTGCAGATCACAGGTATCCGATGTTGCCGAGCGCAGTACCGACATCATCCCGCTCACCACCTCGATAGCATCAACCCGGGTTTCACCGGCCCCGTCGACCCGGGTCATATTCAACAGCGAGCGCGTCAGGTTCCTGGCGCGGTCGAGGGAATGGAAGGCGTTTTCGAGACTGTCGCGCTGCCGCTCTTCCGCCGTCAGTCGCAGGATCTCAAGGGAGCCGTAGACGATCGCCAGCACATTGTTAAAGTCATGTGCGATACCCGCCGTGAGCTGCCCGAGGACCTCCATCTTCTGCAGCTGGCGCAGCTTCTGTTCCTGCAGCTTCATCGTATGAATATCAAAGTGCGTCCCGGTAACGCGCGTCGGGCGGCCCTGTTCGTCACGCTCGGTGACGTAGCCGCGCGCCAGCACCCAGCGCCAGCTGCCATCGGCCGTCAGCATGCGAAACTCGGCGTCGTGCATGCGTGACCGGTCCTCGAGCAGGTCCTTCATGGACTTGTCCGCCATCTCGAGATCGTCGGGATGAATCCGCTTGAGCCACTCTTGGTAGCTGGGCTGCCATGCGCCGGGCTCGTAGCCAAGCATCGTGAAATGGCTGTCGCTTACCGTCGGCAAACCTTCCGACAGTGGCCAGTCCCAGGTGCTGACGTCACCGCCCCTCAACATTGTCTCCACCAGCTGCTCCGTCTTCGCGACCTGGCCAGCAATGCGCTCTTTTGACGTGAGGTCCTTGACGGTCGCCGCGAAGTACGTCTGTCCACCCGACTCGAACTGAAACGCCGACACGAGCGCCGGAAACGGACCGTTCGTCTTGTGCTGGAATTCAAGCTCCCACGTGGCGGGCTCGCCACCCAACGTATCGGCAAAGGCGTTGGCGATCTCGTCGATGTTCTCGGTGGCCCAGTAGGAATGGGGCGGGTGTGAGCCAATCAGCTCGTCGGCTGACAACCCCACCATGTCGCAGAATGCCTGGTTAACCCAGACGTGTGCGCCGTGTTCGTCGATGATGGATACGCCGTCAGTGACAGCATCCAGCATCGCCTGTGCGAGTTCGGGGGCGGGCTTGTGTTGCGGTGTATCAGGCACAGAATTTCCGTGGTAGCCACAGCCGGACATGCGAGCTGTTTCCGGACGGGCGGTCGCGATGTTGCAGTGACAGCCTGGTCCGTTCGATACCAGTATAGCGACCCGGTGGCGCCTTGCTTTAAGGAAATACCGTTACAGCACGTCGGATGACACGCCCGCCGCGACTTCAGTCCGTCAGAAGCGAGTCAACCTTCTCTGTCAGCGCCCGCAAATCCATTGGCTTCTGCACGAACTCAATCTCCTTGTCCTGCGACAGGTCAGCGAGCACTTCTTCAGGCATATAGCCGGAACAGACAATGACCGGTTTGCCGGGGTGCTCCCGGCGAAACGCGCTGACCAAGTCAACTAGCTTGCCGCCCGGCATAACGGCGTCGGTCAGCAGCATGTCGATGTCCCTATCCTCCAGCCGCCGGATGCCGCTGGGTATGTCTTCCGCCTCGACCACCTCGTAGCCGGCGTTGCTTAAGCCGAGCGTGATGACGTCGCGAACCATGTCCTCGTCATCGACGACCAGGATCCGCCCGCGGCGCGGCACGTCGATGATGTCGTGTCGATACGTCTCTTCGACCTCGGGATCAGCCGTGTTGGATGGAAACGTCAGCCGGAACACGGAGCCCTGCCCCGGGCTGCTCTTGACGCTGACATCGCCATTGACCGCCTGCATGGAGCGCTGCAACGTTGCCAGTCCCAGCCCGGTGCCGCGCTCGCCCTTGGTGGTGAAAAACGGTTCGAAGATCCGATTCAGCACCGCTGCCGGCATCCCTTCGCCATCGTCACGAACCTCGAGCACGACGCTGTCGTCGTCGGACCGGAACGCGGTGATGTCGATGTTGCCGTGTTCACCGATCGCATCCCGTGCATTCAACACAAGGTTGAGCAAACCCTGCTGAAGTTCTGTCTTGTCTGACAGCACGTACAGCTCCGGCTGGATCTTTTCCCGGATGCTGATAGCGGACGGAAGTACCGTTCGCAGCAAGCCGATCTGCGACATCACCTCCTGGCTGAGGTTGACCGTCTCCGGCTCCCGGATGCGGTCCTTGCCGAGTGCCATGATCTGCTGGGCGACGCCGGACGCCTGCTTCGCGGCCTTGCGAACGTCCTGGATTCCGCGACGCGACAGTTCGGCATCGTTCGGGTGTCGGTCGAGCAGTTCGGCCCAGCTGGTGATCACGGTCAGTGCGTTGCCGAAGTTGTGGGCAAGTCCGCTGGTGACCTGCGCGACCATCGCCGTACGCTGCGCCTGTTGAAAGGCCCGCTCCGCTTCGAGACGTTCATCGTTTTCCTGTTTGAGCATCGCAAGCACGCGCTCCTGGCGTGTGACGATGATTGCGATCGTTGAACCGAGCGCCGCTATCAGCGAAAGCGCGATGATGCTGGCCCGGGTGAAGTTCTCCTCGCTCCATTCATACAAATGCTGGTCCAGGGTCCGGACGCCAGAGTTGTCGCCGCCAAACAGATGCGCACCGGACAACAGCATGATTGCGGCGGTCACCAATACACCGGTGACCAGCCCCCGGCTACCCCAGAAAACGGCGAGCAGGCTCATTCCCAACGCAAGGCAAAGCGCTGCGGCCGGCGCCGAGTAAGCGTTATCGAAAATCAGCATCGCGCCGAAACCGTAGAAGTATGCGACCGGCGCCAGGGCGGCGAGCCGTGGCGCTCGACGATAGAAGATGGCGGCGAGCATCAGGCCAAGCGTGGCAATCGCGACCTGCTGCATCCTTGAATAGCCCTGGCTCACGACCACCAGCGCAGGCAGCAGGCTCAGGGCAAATGTCATCCAGCAGACCAGGCGGGTTGTGCGCACGCGCCAGCCTGCACCGGTCCAGCTGCTGTCGATCAGTTCCGCCGTGAGACTCTGCGGCATTTTTGCCCGAATACTGTGCGCCATCGCATGGGAGTATAGCGGCGAGTAGCACCACGAATGACACTCGAGAACACTTTGTTACCGCTTGTGGTCCCTGCGGACTTCAAACGGGGCTTTCGTGCAGCGTCGGCGTCTTGCAGGTGGCTGTGGCTCAGGAAAACCGGCGAAGGCTGTCGAGAATGACACCCATCGCAACGATTGGGCCGACGATGGCAATCCAGGCGAGCGCGGTACCCGGTTGCTGAACAGCGATAAGCAGTGGCACGGCCGCGAGCATGGCGCAGGCAAAAGCAATAAAGCTCAGGTGCTGACGCGCCAGCAGCACGGCAGCGGCAGTGAGCAGCGCAAACAACGCTAAGGCAATGACAGTCATGGTCCCATCCCGGTAAGCGCGCCGGAAGAGTCGGAGCAGAGACGCGACCCTTCCGGCGCTGGAGCAAACCGATCCCTCGGCTGTCGGTCATGGCACGGGGGAGCGCCGCACCGACAACTCAGATGGTAATGAGAATGATTGTTATTTGCAAGTGATTATCAAATCACCCCATGCTCGATCGCCTTCAGCACGGCGCGCGTGCGATCCCGTACCCCGAGCTTGGCCAGGATATTCGACACATGGTTCTTGATCGTACCTTCCGACTTCGACAGCGCCTGGGCGATTTCCCGGTTGCTGTAGCCCCCCGCCATTAGGCGAATCACCTCGGTTTCACGGCGCGTCAGGTCCTCGGCGGGTGCATCGTCGCCGGAGGGCTGCGTGGAAATACCGCGCAGCAGGTTCTCGGTAATGCTGGGCTGGATCATGGTCTCGCCGGCCGCCACGGACTCGATCGCATCAACCAGGTTTTCCAGCGATACGTCCTTGAGCAGGTAGCCCTTGGCGCCGGCCCGGATGGCCGTCAGCACCTGCTCATGATCGTCAAACGTGGTCAGGATGATGACAGGCACGTGGATGCCCGCCTCGGAAAGCGCCGTTATTGCCGCGGCACCGTCCATGCGGGGCATGCGCATGTCCATCAGGATGACATCCGGGGATGCGTCCGAAGCCAGTGACACGGCCTCATCGCCATCGGCCCCTTCCGCGACAACCTCGACCCGGTCCGAGAGCTCCAGCAGGCCACGAATTCCCTGGCGGACCAGCATCTGGTCATCGATCAGTCCGATACGTATCGTCATCAGCCGGCCAGTGGAATCCGCGCGTTAATCCGAAACGCCTCGTCCAGGCGGTCTACCTCGAGACTGCCGTGCAGAGCCGACAGTCGTTCACGCATTCCCGTCAGGCCATTGCCTTCCCGTATATCGGCTGCCGCAACGCCATTGTCCCGTACCTCGACGAGCAGCTGGTCTTGCTCACGCCAAAGTCGAACCCAGCAGTCACTGGCATTGGCATGCCGCAAGGTATTGGTCATCGCCTCCTGGACCAGCCGAACAACCGTTTGTGCGACTTCGACATCGTCGATATCGAGGTCATGCTCGATATCCACGTGAACGTCCAGTTCCGGAGCGTTGTCAGCAAGCAGCCGAATGGCCTGCTCAAAATCGACGCCACCTTCTTCACGCAGTGTATCGACGGCATCGCGCACGTCGCTGAGCAGCAGCCGTGCAAGCGCCCTCGCCTCAGCGACCTTTTCCTTCGCTTCGCCGTCGCTGAGCCTCTCGGCAATCTGCAGGTTGATGGTCAGCGCGGTCAGGTGATGCCCGAGAAGATCATGCAGGTCGCGAGCGATTCGCGTCCTCTCACCCTGCCGGGATGCCTCTGACAAAAGGTGCTGGGTTGCCAGCAGTTCACGATTCAGGGTTTCGGCACGATCGCGTGCAGTCTCTGCCTGCTGGATATTGCGCGTCGTCAACAAAGCAAACAGGTGGAACGTGCCGTACAGCATCACGCTGACGATCGCCCCGTCGCTCTGCCAGCCGAAACGCATAATCAGGTACCAGGCGATCGATACGCCGATGAACAGCACGATGGTTTGTCGGCGAGTAAAAATGAAGGCCGCGATCGCAATCCAGATGATGGTGTAGATCGGCAAGAAATCGAACTGCAGCCACCAGCCCATGGCCAGCGCAGAGCCAAGCTGCACCAGCGAGGCGATGACAGCCTGTCTCGCCCTGACGCCCGACGTCATCGCCACCCACATCGCGCCCAGGTTCACGAGCGAGAGTGCTGCAAAGCCGGGCAGGTAGTGCATCGCCTGGTTCACAAACAGTATCCAGGCACTAAGACCGCTAACGACGGCCCAGGTCACGATGCCGGCGGCGCGCTGCAGAACGTCGTTAATGTGCCTCTGGTTCATAGGGTCATTGTCACGGCAGGCCCGCCGCTTTGCCATAGGCCAAAAGTCACGGTTTGAGGTCCTGACGAACGGCACTTATGGGTCGACAGCCTGAAACGTAGCCTGTGCAGCAACACTGGAGGAGAAGACCATGACTGACCTGCACGAGTTGCTCGTAATTCTGCACATCGCCGTTGGAAGTGTTGCGCTGGTGCTGTTCTGGGCACCGGCGTTTACCCGCAAAGGCTCAGCCCTGCACAAGCTGGCCGGACGCTACTATGTTCGGGCCATGATGACGGTGGTTATCTCTGCCGCTATCAGCTCGATCATGGTGCTGGTTGATCCGATCGGTATTCGCCACCCGGGCGTCGAATTCAGCCCGGAGGACGTCGAGCGCCGGGCGATGAACTACCGCATGTTCAGCCTGTTCCTGCTGATGCTCGCGGTGCTGGTGTTTGCGAGTCTGCGACACGGTATCGAGGCCCTGAAAACCGCGCGGGAACCCGACCGGCTGAGAAGACCGTTGCATCGTGCCAACGCGTTCGTGCTGGGAGGACTGGCACTGGCGGTCGGTGCCTTTGGCGTTATTCACTGGCAGATCCTGTTGATGATCTTCGCCGGTATCAGCCTCGTGTTCTCGGTCGGCCTGTACCGCGACGGTCTTGTCGAGGCGCCTGATGCGAAAGAACGGATGCGCATGCACCTGGGCTCGATGATCGGCAGCGGCATCGGTGCCCATACCGCGTTCTTTGCTTTCGGCGGTTCGCGTTTCTTAAGTGAAATTCTCACGGGCCAGTGGCAGGTAATCCCCTGGGTGCTGCCGGCGATTATTGGAACGCTCGCGATCCGTCGGCTGGAAAAACGCTACCAGTGAGTTTATTCCGCGACCGGCGAGGGATGACGCTGGTTAAAGCGGTCGACGATCTCGGCCAGCGTCGAAATCGCCAGCATGGTCGCATTGCGCATCGACGGCACAAGACCGATGGGGCCCTGGATCCGCTCTCCGCCCTCGACGCCCATCCGGTCCAGGGTGTCCAGGCGGTTCAGATGGGTCTTCGCACTGCCAAGAGCACCGATGTAAAAGGCGTTCGTCTCCAGCGCAGCCTTCAATAACGCGGGTTCCCAGTCATGGTCGTGGAACAGTGTGACGATCGCGGTCCACGCATCGGCCTCCAGCGCAGGTGCGTCGGTTGATAATTGCAGCTTCGATGCGTTGGCACCGTGCGCCGAGCAGGTTTCGACGTCGACCTCGTCGGGACTGAAGGCACGGACATCAAATCCGCTGGACGTCGCGAGTCGGGTAAACACGGTGAGTTCGGAACCCCGACCCGCCAGGACCAGTCGTGGCTTCGGTCGGTAGTCGACGTTGAAGTCACCAACCGGCAGGGTGACGCAGGACCGCTGTCGCAGTTGCTCGACCACCGTGTCCAACTCATCGACGTCCGGGTCCGGCTGGATCAACAGGTCAACGCCACCACCGCAGGGCAACTGCAGATCGAAGTAACTTGAGCCGGCACCGAGACGAACACGGCGCGGCTCTCCGGTTTTCAGGGCGTCCAGCGCGAACGTCGCCACGCTGCCGTCGATGCAGCCGCTGGATACCGAGCCCGCATAACGACCGTCGTCAACCACGACCATCTGCGTACCGACGTTTCGCGACGCTCGCTCGACGATGCCAACGATGGTCACCAGCGCGCAGCGCCGACCGGCAGCAACTTCATCGAGCAGGAATCCGAGCTGGTCTTCCGGGTGCTCGGCAACACTGTGAACGGGCTTGACGTCGATCATTCGTAACTCGCCAGGGAGCGGCCGGCCATTCTAGTGCCAGTCCCGAACAGCGGCAACGCAGGACTCCGGGCTAGATCCAGAACGAGAAGTACAGGTAAACGGCCAGAATCAGGCCGACGATAACGCCCGTCGCGATAACGTCATTGCGATTCCAGCTGGCGCGGACCGCGTCGCGATCGATAGAACGAAATGTCAGTCCGCTGGTTGTCGCAGCGTCTTCCGGCGGCGCCGTCCGCGAGGCAACGTGTATCGTCACGATACTGATGACAAACAGCACGCCGGAGAAATACAGGAAGTTCAGGCTGGCGAGACCGGACAGCAGCCCCATGTCCATGCCGTTGCCATCCAGCCCCTGCAGCGTCAGCTTCAGCATTCCGAGCGCGAAACCGAGACTCAAGCCCCAGACCGCGCCCCGCGAATTCATGCGCTCATTGAATATTGCCATGAGGAAGACCGCGGTAATGGGTGGCGCGAGGTAGCCCTGCACGTTCTGAAGATACTGGTACAGGCCACCGTCGGAAATCAGCGGCATGATGGGTATCCACGCCAGGCCGAGGAGAATGACGACACCGGTAGCCAGCCGGCCAACGGTCACCAGCTGGCGCTCGGTGGCACCCGGTCTCAGCTTGTCGTAGATATCGACGGTGAACAGCGTCGCCGTCGAATTGAACAGTGACGACAGCGAACTCATCAATGCGGCCAGCAAGCCGGCGACGACCAGGCCGCGCAAGCCCTCCGGTAACAAGCTGACGACCATGGTCGGGAACACCTGGTCACCGACGAAGCCACCGTCAACGGCCATCGGGATTTGCAGCAGCCCCCGCTCGTGCAGCGCCGCGCCGATCAGGCCCGGCACGAGAAAAATCATGACCGGCCAGACTTTCAGGAATGCACCAAACAGCGCGCCTCGCCGGGCCGATCGCAGATCCCGGGCCGCCAGGGTTCTTTGTACGATGTACTGATCCGTACACCAGTACCAGATACCGACAATCGGTGACGCGATCAGGATCCCCAGCCACGGGAAATCGGGATCCGACAACGGCCTCCACAACGCATAGTCTGCGACGTTGGTGGCAGCGAAGGCCTGCAGCTCGCCCCAGCCACCGAGCTGGCCAAGACCGATCCAGGTAATCGCAGCCGAGCCCAGCAACAGGATGATTGCCTGCGCCGAGTCGGTGAACAGTACCGCGCGAAACCCGCCTGCGACGGTGTACAGCCCGGTAAGTATGACCGTGGATACGGCACCCACCCAGAACGCGTTCTCCGGGCTGCCAAACGTGTCCGGCAGCAGGGTTCGGAAAACGACAGCGCCGGCGTACACCGTGACCGAGACCTTGGTCAGGACATAGGTTGCGAGAGACACCAGCGACAGGATCCAGCGCGGCCTTGGACCAAATCGCTTTTCCAGGAACTCCGGCATCGTGAACACGGCCGACTGGTAATAAAACGGCACGAAGATCCAGGCCAGCAGGACAACGATCCACGCGTGCAGCTCGTAGTGCGCCATCGCAAGGCCGGTCGTCGCACCCTGCCCCGCCAAGCCGACGATGTGTTCTGAACCGATATTGGACGCAAAGATGGATGCGCCAATAGCGAAGAAGCCGACGTTACGGCCGGCAAGAAAGTAGTCGGTGGTCGTCTGGTTCCTGCGCGTCACCATGAGCACCAGCACCAGCAACGCGCTGAAGTACAGGCCGATGACCGCCCAGTCGATACCGCTGAGTGTCGAATTCCCCAAAAGGCTCCCCCCCTTTTGTGGACAGTCTAACCCGGAGTCGCTAGTTCATGCTGTCTCAGGCGGCGCGCAAGGCGGCAAGACGGTCACTCAACAGCGTCTCGAGCTTAAGCTGGTCAGCGACGAACCCGCGGATACCCTCCGCCAGTTTCTCGGTCGCCATGGCGTTGGCATTCATCTGGAAGCGGAAATCCGCTTCGTTGCGGAAGCTCGCCTGCTGCTGTGGCGGCGCATCGTCTTCGGACAGCTTCCTGGGCAACTCGCCCCCGTCGCCGGCCAGCTCCTCCAGCAACTGCGGGCTGATCGTCAGGCGATCGCATCCCGCCAGCGCTTCGATTTCGCCGGCGTTTCGGAAGCTCGCACCCATCACCACGGTTTCGTAGCCCCGGTGCTTGAACAGCCGGTAGATCGTGCGGACTGACTGGACACCCGGGTCGTCTTCAGCCGTGAAAACGCGGCCGGGCTCGTTGGCCTTGTGCCAGTCGAGGATGCGACCAACGAACGGCGAGATCAGGAAGGCACCGGCTTCGGCCGCAGCCACCGCCTGTACATCGCTGAACAACAGCGTCAGGTTGCACTGGATGCCCTCCCCTTCAAGAACGCGCGCCGCCTCGATGCCTTCCCACGTCGATGCGAGTTTGATCAACAGGCGATCGCGACCACGCCCCTGCTCTTCGTAAAACGCAACCAGTCGCCGCGCCCGTTCAACGCTGGCATCGCGTTCGAACGACAGGCGCGCATCGACTTCCGTGGAAATACGCCCCGGGATGATGTCGAGAATCTCGTTGCCAACAGCAACAGCGAAGCGATCGGCAAGCAGGTCGAGGCGCTCGGCGTCATCGACGGCCTGTGCCAGCGCCCATTCACAGACTTCATCGATCACGGACGCGTAGCGCGGTATCGATGCCGCCTTGAGCAACAGCGACGGGTTGGTTGTCGCATCCATCGGCTTGTGTATCGCAATCGCGTCGATGTCCCCGGAATCGGCGACGACGTCTGTCATGGTCTTCAGTTGTTCGAGTTTGTTCATGCTGGGCCACTCTGTCGGGCGGGCGTTCCGGGCAAATTTAACGCAACCGTGACACCCGTCAGGTATGATGAGAATCAGGTGGCGGAGTCGCGCCACGAATCCAGTAAATCACAACAACTCCGGGTGTTCTATGGCGTTCAAACTTAATGTTAACGGCAAGTCCGTAACGGTTGATGTTCCTGCTGATAAACCGTTGCTCTGGGTCCTCCGTGAGGATATTGGTCACACCGGCCCGAAATTCGGCTGCGGTATCGCACAATGCGGCGCCTGCACCGTTCACATGAACGGACAGCCAATCCGCTCCTGCATCATGCCGGTCTCGGCCGTTGGTGAGCAGGCAATCACCACCGTCGAGGGCGTCGAGTCCGATGCAGCGATGGCGATTCGCGAAGCCTGGCGAGAGCTGGACGTCGTCCAGTGCGGATACTGCCAGTCCGGCCAGATCATGAGTGCCGCGGCACTACTCGAGCGCAACCCGTCGCCGACAGACGACGACATCGACAACGCGATGAACGGCAACCTGTGCCGCTGCGCAACCTACCAACGTATTCGAGCCGCGATTCACCTGGCGGCCGACAAGCTGGAGGCATAACGATGTTTGGAAAAATCAAACTCCCGACACCGGCGATGAATCGCCGCAGCTTCCTGAAAGTGGTAGGTCTGTCCGGCGCAGGCTTCATGGTTGGCTGCTCCGAGACAACCGAGACGCCCTCGGCAACGAGCGGCCCGGCGCCGGAGACCAGCACCGTTGATCTCGGTCCTTTCGTCCGAATCAACAGCGACAACACGGTCACCGTGATCGTCAAGCACCTCGACAAGGGTCAGGGTTCGACAACGGGCCTGCCGGCCGTGGTGGCCGAGGAGCTCGATGCAGACTGGTCCCAGATGCGCGCAGAATTTGCCCCGGCGAATACCGATGTCTACAAGAACCTGTTCTTTGGCGTCATGGGCACCGGCGGTTCTACCGGCATGGCCAACAGCTGGATGCAGCTTCGCAATGCCGCTGCCGGTGCGCGTGCGATGCTTGTCGGCGCGGCTGCTGCGCGCTGGGGCGTGGATGCTGCCGAAATCACGGTAGCGAGCGGTATCGTCAGTCACGGCGACAAGTCGGCCAGCTTCGGCGAACTTGCGGCCGATGCGGCATCCATCGAGCCTCCCGCGGAACCGGTGCTGAAGGATCCGTCTGACTTCAAGCTGATCGGCACTCACCTGCCCCGTCTCGATTCAAACGCGAAGACGGACGGCAGTGCCACGTTCACGCTCGACATCGAGCGTCCGAACATGCTGATCGCAGTCGTGGCTCACCCGCCGAGATTCGGCGCGACCGTCAGCTCATTTGATCCGGCGCCGGCACTCGATGTCGCGGGTGTCGAAGACGTGGTACAGATCCCGCAGGGCGTCGCCGTCCTGGCCGACAGTTTCTGGTCAGCAAAGAAAGGCCGTGACGCGCTTTCCATTGAGTGGGATGAGACCGGCGTCGACACGCGCAGCAGTGACGACCTGTTCGCAGCCTTTGACTCCGCGCTCGCTTCCGACGAAGGCAAGGATGCACGCAACGACGGCGATGTTGACGGCGCCTTCGCCGCCGCTGAGAAAGTCGTACGACGCGAATTCCGTGTCCCGTATCTTGCACACGCGACCATGGAGCCTATGGACTGCATCGTTGAGTACACCGGCGATGCCGCGGAAATCTGGACCGGGTCACAGCTGCAAACGGTCGACCAGCAGGTCGCCGCCAGCATCCTGGAAGTGGATCCTTCCATGGTGAAGATTCATACGCAGTTTGCCGGTGGCAGCTTTGGTCGTCGCGCCGTACCGAACAGCGACTACATCGCTGAGACGGCATCGATCGCCAAGGCCATCGACGGCCGGGCTCCGGTCAAGCTGCAGTGGACCCGCGAAGACGACATGCGTGCCGGCTACTACCGGCCAATGAGTTCGCACATCCTCGAGGGCGCGCTGGACGCTGACGGCAACATCACGGCCTGGCGTCACCGGATCGCCATCCAGTCGATCCTTGCAGGCACACCGTTCGCCGGCATGATCCAGAACGGCATCGACACGGCATCGGTCGAAGGCGCAAGCAACCTGCCCTACGCCGTGCCGAACGTGCATGTTCGCCTGAATGACATGCAGACCAGCGTTCCGGTGCTGTGGTGGCGAGCCGTGGGCAACACGCAAAATGGCTACGTGACCGAGGCGTTCTTCGACGAGCTCGCGAAGGAGGCTGGTAAGGATCCGCTGGCGTATCGCCTCGAGCTGCTCAAGGAGCATCCCCGGCATACCGCGGTGCTGCAGCTGGCGGCCGAGAAAGCCGGCTGGGGCGAGGATCTCGGTGAAGGCCGCGGTCGCGGCATTTCGGTGCTGGAATCGTTCAGCTCGGTGGTGGCAGAGATTGTCGACGTCAGTGTTGACGACGCCGGTAACTTCTCGGTTGACAAGGTGACCTGCGCGGTCGACTGCGGCATTGCCGTGACGCCCGACGTCGTCAAGGCGCAGATGGAAGGCGGTATCGGCTACGCCCTGTCCGCCGCCCTGCGCGAAGAAGTCACCATCACCGACGGTGCTGTGGACCAGGGCAACTTCGACGGATACCGCCCGCTGCGCATCAGCGAGATGCCGGAGATCGATGTGCATATCCTGCCGTCGGGCAACCCGCCAACCGGCGTCGGCGAACCCGGTACACCGCCGTTCACGGCCGCGTTGACGGCGGCGCTGGCCGACGCCACCGGCAAGCGGATCTATCGCATGCCGATCAGGAACCAGTTAAAGGCCTGAGCTAGTGTGTGCCGGTCGCGCCTGCGGCCGGCACACTAAACACGACGGAGGGCGTCGACCAGCTGGCCAACGTCGTCCGGTGTGTTGAAAACCTGTGGCGTCACACGTACACAGGCGCCGGATGCAAGGCCAGTCCGGATGACGGTGAAGATGCCGAAGTCCTGCTCCAGCCGCTGCTGCAACGCAACCGCATCGTCGACAGCGCTTTTACCCTTGATCCGAAACGACGCGATTCCGCTCCAGGCGGTCTCGTCCAAACCACCGAGCACCTCGATGTTCGGCATCTCGTCGGCGGCCGAAGTCCATATCCCGCGAAGGTAGCGCAGCCGTGCTTCCTTGTTCGCAGGACCCACCGCGTCGTGAAAATCCAGCGCATCGGGCACAGCGAGTCGCGCCGAGAAGTTCACGGTCCCTGAGTGGATGCGCGCGGCTGCCGACACCTTTTCCGGATCGCTCTCGCCCGGATAAGGCGCCACCTTGTGCAGCGTATCGCGCCGGAGGAACATCGCACCGGTACCGAGCGGTGCACCAATCCACTTGTGCAGGTTGAAGACGGCCCAGTCGACGCCGAGTTCATCGATCGTGAAGTCCAGCAGTCCCCAGGATTGCGCAGCATCGCAGATTACGTCGATGCCCCGCTTGCGCGCTGCCGCCGAGATGTCGGCGACGGGTAATACGAGCCCGTGCTGGTTGGAGGCGTGCGTGACGATGGCGAGCTTCAGGTTCGGGTGTGCGTCAAATGCATCGACATAACGCTTAAGGACCTCATCCTGGCTGCTGCGAGACGGCAACATGATTTCGACGACGTCGACACCGCGGGAGTCACCGAGCCAGCGAAGCAGTGGTTTGTAGCTTGGGTAGTCGACATCGGCGAGCAGGACAGCATCACCCTCACCGAGCCCCCGATACTGGCGAACGAGACTGTGAAAGCCCTCTGTCGCGTTGCGCGTAATCACCATTTCGTCGTCGTGGGCGCCAAGCGCCTGCGCGACGCGCGCTCGCACATCCGCATCATCCTGCCGGTAGTCGCGTCGTGCGTAGTAGGAGTTCTGTCGATTCACCGTATCGAGTGAATCGAAGTAGGCTTGCTTGACCGGCTGAGCCATCTTCGCCCAGTAACCATGTTCAAGATTCAGGATGCCGTCGGTCCGTTCGTAGTGCCGACCCACCTCACGCCAGAAAGCTTCGTCGCGAGCGAGGTCAGCGGGCGAAACGTCCTTTGCGGATGTCGGCCGGGATGCCGGTGCGGCATTCGCAGGAAACGTGGCCGCCGCGGTTCCGAAAACCAGGCCTTTGAGCAGGCGCCGTCGCCCTGTGTCGATGGGTGCCATATCCGATCCCCTTGAATGCATCCAGTCTATGCTCGCCGACGTGCAATTGCGAAAGCGTCAACTCGGCTCGTTGAACCTCGGCAAAGACCAGTTGAAAACGATGCCGGCAGCGCGAATCGCGAAGCCTGCGACCACCGCGACAAGCAGTGAGATATCCCGGCCGATCCCGGCCAGGTCGCAGGCCACGAACACGGCACCGGCGACGAATGCAGCCGTCGCGTAAATCTCCCCTGTCAGCACCAGCGGAATTTCATTGCAGATCACGTCACGCACCATGCCGCCCGCAACGCCCGTCATAACGCCGAGCATGACGGCGACGACCGGGCCGGTGCCGGCAGCCAGGCTGATCTCAGTGCCGAGCACGGCGAACAGGGCAAGCCCGATGGCGTCCGCCCAGATCAGCAGGCGCATACGACCACCCGGCTTGAAGGTTCGAAAGAACACCGCCAGCGAAGCAACGACTGCGATACCTACGTACCAGGGACTCTCGACCCAGAAAACGGGACTGCGATCGAGGATCAGGTCGCGCAGTGTGCCGCCGCCAACGGCAGGAATCAGGGCGAGCACACAGAAGCCGAAAACATCCATGTTCTTGCGTGACGCAGCAAGCGCACCGGATACAGCAAATGCCGCGGTGCCGAGCACCTCAAGAATGATAAGAATGTTCACGCAACAGACCGATACACAGGCTGTCCGCAGTCTAGCAGCGAGCCAGGAAAGTCTCAGCCACGCGTTGCGGCCGTGTTCCTAGTCCGTCTTGCTTCCTCTCAAACCAGGTGCATACGCTTTCGGACTAATTCGCCGAAAGTAGTCGTCCAATGCCGGAAACGCTGCCCTGAGCTTCCGGAAGTCGTCCGCACGAAGCACCTGCACCCGTGCGTCTTCAGTAGCTACCAGCATTCCCTGAGTGCGGCTGCCGTCTGACGCGCCCAGCTCCCCCCAGTGATCGCCCGGACCGAGCACGCGCACGAAATCTTCCTGCCCCTCGCCCTGCGGTACGCGCGATTCCAAAAAGCCGTCAAGCACGGTGTACAGACCATCCACGTACTGACCCGGCGATGAGATGACATCGCCCTTTACGTAGCGCCGGGTAATGGTGGCCGGCTGCCCCCGGTTGGCAATCTGCACGATGCTGCGCGGCATGACGAAATCGAACGCCCAGTTCAATGCAACGCGCAGTCGCGTCGAAAACCCGGGCAGCATGCCAATGTAGAGGAACCGCCAGGTCATCCACGCGAGCAGACCGGAGAACGAGACACCAAAGACTTGTGCCACGCCCTTGTAGTTACCGATGGAAGCCAGCGCACCACTGGGTTTGTACGAAAATGGCAGCGTTTCCTCCCCACGAATGTGCGCAGCGATATTGAGTGCAAGCCGTTTTGCTTCGCGAACCGCGAACTGCGCGGTTGGTGGCGCGAATGAGTTATTGCCCAGCGGGATTTTGGCAGCGTCACCAATCGCCCAGATCGTGTCGGCACCCTCCACCTTGAGCGTTCGATCCACGACGACCTTGCCACGATCCAATGGAAGGCCGAGCGACTCAGAAAACTCGGTCGGGCCATTGCCGACCGTCGATACGAACAGGCAGGTCTCGATGCGGCGGCCGTCAGACAGCACAACAGCGTTCGTGCTCGCTGATGCGACACGCGTGTCCAGCACGACCTCGACACCGCGCTCTTGGAGGATTTTCGCCGCGTATTGGCCCAGCTTCTCGGGCAACTCCGGCAGCAGGCGGTCACCGGACTGGACAATGACCGCGCGGACATCGTCCTGCGACAGGTTGGGGTAAAACCGCAACGTACGTCTGACCATTTCGCTGACCTCGCCGACGGTCTCGACGCCGGAGAACCCGCCGCCGCCGACCACGAAAGTCAGGAGCCTTTCGCGGATGACCGGGTCTTCTGTAACGTCCGCATGCTCCAGCCGGCGAATGATCTTGTTACGCAGTTCATGCGCGTCCGCCAGGTTTCGCAGGCACAGTGCGTGCTCGCGAAAACCGGGAGCCACATCAAGATTGGTTTCCTGGCCGGCAGCCAGCACAAGATGGTCAAAGCGTCGCGTCTGCGGCGTTCGGAAACTCCCCTGCAGCAGCGTAATGGTCCGCGCCTCGCGGTCGATGCCGATCACCCTGCCCATGCGCACGTTCACGCCGGGAAGCAGCTGGCGTAGCGGGGTCACAGCGTCCGGTGCGCTAATGTTGCCGGAAACCACCTCGGGCAGAAGCGGCTGGAACACGAAATAGTTCGTCGTGTTGATGAGCTCAAGCTCGGTGTCTGCGGGCAACGCCTTTCTCAGGTATTTCGCGGCGAAAGCACCCGCGAATCCGCCGCCGACGATAACGATACGTTGTGATGACATGACTGGATCTCCCGGGTCCCGATACAGAAGACCCGGGAGCCAGCCCGAAGATTACGCCTTCGCGTCGCGGTAAACCTCAAAATCGATATCCGCCAGACGCTGCTGGTGCAGCAGGTAGCCAAAGGACAGCATGGATACAACCTGCAGGTACACACTCATGACAACAGCGTCGAGGTAGTCGATGTTGTAAACGCCGTCCAGTGATTGCTGAATCGCGAATGCGCTGATCGCAATACTCGTGAACATTAACGAACGCAGATTGAGACTAACGACGCGAGTGCGATCTGTCGTGGACTGGTAAGGATCCGGTTTGCGCCCTTTGAGCAAGCCGTAGCCGATCACGACGAAAAAGCTGTTGGTCAGAATCAGGATCGACAGCCGCTTCAGTCGGTCTGACGACCAGACGAAATCATGCAGTGCCATCTCGAAGGCGGCGGCACCCAGCGCTGCGACCACAGCCGTCACGAAAAGCGCCGGTGCCACGTAATCGAACAGG
The DNA here is from genome assembly GCA_964606915.1 of uncultured Woeseiaceae bacterium. Taxonomy (GTDB): domain Bacteria; phylum Pseudomonadota; class Gammaproteobacteria; order Steroidobacterales; family Woeseiaceae; genus UBA1847. Next base: position 136,479 of record CAZSIQ010000001.1, read on the forward strand.
CGCCGCGGCATCAGCTCCGCGCTGCGTTTTGTCGACGTATTGCTCTCGCGCATCAGCTTCATCTGGCCCGACGCTGAAAGCTCAAGAACGATGAGCGGCAGGAACTGCAGCAGGCCGTAGAAAGCCGGCCAGGCCTCAGAGATGTACCCGTCGTCTGCGAAAGTGCTGTGATCAACAACAAACAACAGCAGTCCGATCAGAACAAAACCGATAGCCGCGATGATGTAGTTCGCCATGCTGTATTTCCACTGACCGATGATGTACTTGTCGGTCTCTTGCGGGTACAGCCTTGGATACTGCTCGGGCGGGTAGTTCTTGAGCATGTACGTCATGTGCTGACTCATCTTCCCCGGCAGGTACACGGAAACCAGCACGATCTGTGCGATAAAAATCGGGTAAAACAGATATTCAATCCAGTTCAGCATCATGATTCTCCCAGGGTGCTGCGTTCATTCATTACAAGAGCCAGGCCGCTGCGAATCTCGGCATCGGTCGCGCCGGCGTCTCTCAATCGGGTCACCGTCTCGGCGAGTTGCTCGGCCACCCAGGCATTCAGGTCCACTTCGCTGTTCGCGCGTGCATTGCTGTGCACGTAGGTGCCGCGGTAGCCCCTCGACTCCACGATGCTGTCGCGCTCCAGCAGGCGATAGGCCTTGGCGACCGTCTTGTTGTTCAGCTCGAGGTCCGTCGCGAGCTGGCGTATCGACGGCAACGGATCACCCGGTGACAGTACGCCGGCCTGTACCGCAGAGCGGATCTGGCTGATCAGCTGCGCGAACGGGGGCTCGGCGTCGTTAAGGTCTACAGTGATTTCCATTTAGCATTCCTAACCATATGTACCACTGGTACGCATGGTACAAGATGGTACACCTAAATGCAAGCGGTTGTATCTCTGTGAGGGAATGGGTCGAGACGCAGAGGCTTCGGGGGCATACTTCGCGCAATGGGTACGCTGGAAAAATACAAGGCATCGACCGCGGTCGGCGAGCCGCTGGGTAATCCGGACGGCAAGAGCTCGAACCAGTTCATGATGGACTGGTTCAAGACCGAAC
>CAZSIQ010000002.1:0-104680 GCA_964606915.1 uncultured Woeseiaceae bacterium
GGGCGCCGAAGCTCTTGTCGAGCACGACGTTGCGGCCTTTCGGGCCGAGCGTGACTTTTACGGCGTTAGCGAGAGTGTTGACGCCGGCGAACATTTTCTGGCGAGCGTCGTCGCTAAAACGTACTTCTTTAGCAGCCATTGTTTATTCCTTCAGAAACTTAAGATTCGATGACTGCCATGATGTCGTCTTCCTTCATCACGAGCAGTTCTTCACCTTCAACCTTGACTTCCGTGCCGGCGTATTTGCCGAACAGCACTTTGTCTCCCACCTTGACGTCGAGGCCACGGATGTCGCCGTTGTCGAGGATTTTGCCGTTGCCGGCAGCGATGACTTCACCCTTGATCGGCTTTTCAGTCGCCGCGTCGGGAATCACGATGCCGCCAGCGGACATGCGCTCTTCTTCCATACGCTTGACGATGACCCGATCATGAAGCGGACGAATCTTCATGTGTCTATCTCCTGTAATTTATTGATTCCCAACCGTTTTGCGTCGGTTTGCGGCATTTTTCTGTTAGCACTCTGCCGCGAGGAGTGCCAATCATAGAGACGGGTGCTTGGATTTCAAGCGTTTTCGCTTGAGATTTCGGCGAAAAACCCGACCTGTTCCCATGACACGGCGGCATTTACGCGTAACAATCGCCCCGGTTTTGCGGTCAGATACACATCAAGAGCGCTATTCGATCAGGAAATCAGAGCCTTAAACGCATGAAAATCAGCTGGTTACTCGCAATCATCACGCTGCTGGGCGGCACCGCCATGGCCCAGGACCGTCCTGCCCCGCCGGAAGAGGTGTTTCGTTACGCGGTATTCGACGCCGGTGATGCCATCGAGATCGACTGGTTCATTGAAGACGGCGCCTACATGTACCGGGACGCGTTCGGTTTCTCGAGCGGCGACAAGGCCATTGAGTTTGGCGACGTCGAGTTCCCCGACGCTGAAATGCACACCGACGATTTTCTCGGTGAGCAGGCGATCTATCGCGAAAACGTCCTGATACGTATCCCTTACACCAACGCGGGCAACCGGCCGGCGAACCTCGCCGTGACGATCGATTCTCGCGGCTGCCTGGACTCCGGCTTCTGCTATGCGCCGACGCGCTGGATCGAGACGGTTTCCATGAAGCCCGTCGAGGCAGCGGTTGCCTCGACCGGCACGCTGGACTTTTCAAGCCTCGGCAGCAGCGGCGACGACGAATTCCCGGAACCCGACGAAGTGTTTTTCCCCAACGTCTACGTTGTGGATGGCAACACGCTCGAGATCGGCATGCAGATCGAGCCGGGTTACTACGTGTATCGCGACAAGGTCTCTGTCGCCATCGGTTCGGGTCCGGCACGTGCGATCAGTCTTGAGTTGCCGAAAGGCAAAGAGAAGTACGACCAGTTTTTCGGTGACCAGGAGGTCTACTACGACGGCTTCGTCGGCACCGTAGAACTCGCTCGCGGCGTTGCTAACGCCGCCGATATCGAAGTCAAATTCGGCTACCAGGGCTGCGCCGATGCAGGACTCTGCTACGTGCCGCTGACCCGGACGCTGACCGCGACGCTGCCCGCGGCCGACGCCATCCAGGACCTGTCGGTACTGCCAACATCGGCGATCCGGGATCCGGCGCAAGGTGCAGATTCCGCACCGGTTACGGCACCCACGGTGTCGGCGCCAGCAGGTGCTGCGCCGGTTTCCGAGCAGGGCCGCCTCGCCGGCATCATCAAGGAATCCAGTCTCTGGGCCATGATCGCGGTGTTCTTCGGTGCCGGGCTGGCACTGGCGTTTACGCCGTGCGTGCTGCCGATGATCCCGATTCTCTCCGGCATCATTGCCGGCGAAGGCGACAACGTCAGCACCAGCAAGGGCTTCACATTGTCGCTGGCGTACGTCATGGGCATGGCGCTGGTTTATACAGCCGCCGGTATCGCGGCTGCTGCGCTCGGACTGCAGCTGCAGGCAACCTTCAACCAGCCCTGGGTGCTGTTCCTGTTCGCCGGCTTGTTCGTCGTGCTCGCAATCAGCATGTTCGGCGCCTTCGAACTGCAGATGCCCAGCAGCATCCAGAGCAGGCTGGCCGGCGTATCCGGCAACCAGAAAGGCGGCACGTATGTCGGCGCCTTTATTATGGGTGCGCTGTCGTCACTGATTGTGACAGCCTGTGTCGCGCCGCCGCTGGTCGCTGCATTAACGGTCATCGGCCAGACCGGCGACATGGTACGCGGTGGTTCGGCACTGTTCGCCATGAGCCTCGGCATGGGCGCTCCGCTGCTGCTGGTCGGTGCCTCCGCCGGCCAGCTACTGCCGCGCGCCGGTATGTGGATGGAGAAGGTCAAAGGCGCCTTCGGCTTCATGATGCTGGCCCTCGCTATCTGGATGCTGTCACGCGCCCTGCCAGGTGAAGTGACGCTCGCGCTGTGGGCCGTTCTGGTCTTCATGGCCGGCGTATTCCTCGGCGGCCTGACATCGCTCAGCCCGGACTCTTCGATCAGCCAGAGACTCGGCAAGGGCTTTGGTTCACTGGGACTCATTTACGGCGTCCTGCTGCTGCTCGGCTCACTGACCGGCGGCAGCAACCCGCTGAAGCCGCTCGCAAGCGTCAATCTCGGCAACGGCGCTGCGGTCGAGAAAGAGGAACACCTGGAGTTCGTGCGCATCAAGACCGTGGCGGATCTTGACCGCGAAGTGGCCCGCGCCGCTGCGCAGGGCAAGACAGCCATGCTCGATTTCTACGCGGACTGGTGCGTGTCCTGCCTGGAAATGGAAGCGTTCACCTTTACGGACGCCGAAGTTCACGCCACACTGGAGAACACGGTATTGCTGCAGGCCGATGTCACGGCCAACGATGAAGCAGACCAGGAACTGTTGGGCCGCTTTGGCGTGTTCGGTCCGCCGACGATCATCTTCTTCGGCACCGACGGCCAGCAACGCCACGGCTACGAGGTGGTCGGCTTCATGAAAGCCGAATCCTTCGCATCGCACGTGCGTGAGGCCTTTTCCGCAGGAGCGGTAACAGCCGCAAACTGACACCAGGAACGAAACACAATGCGAATTGCACTGATCATCGGTGTATGGATGATCGCCCTCGCTGGCGGCGTCCTTTTGTACACGGCACAGCAGCAAGCGAAATCGGCTGCCAACCCGGAAAACACGGCTACGGTCGCCAACGTCGTCGCGGAAGCGCAGGCTGCCGCCGCCGAGGCGCTGCCCGGTACCGTCGCATTTTCATTGCCGGACATGGCCGGGAATGCACGCGACATCAACGAGTGGTCAGGCAAGTACCGCGTCCTGAATTTCTGGGCGACCTGGTGTGCGCCGTGCCGTCGCGAGATTCCGCTGTTAAAGACCTTCCAGGTTGAACACGCCGCGGACGACATCCAGGTGATCGGTATTGCCGTGGATTTCCCGGAAGACGTCACGCGTTATGCCGAGAAAGCACAGTTCAACTACCCGGTGCTGGTCGGGCAGGAAGACGCCATGGCAGTGGCAGAGTCGTCCGGTGTGCCGTTCATCGGCCTGCCGTTCACGATGATCGTTGACGACGAAGGCCGGCTGATCGATACCCACATGGGCGAGATCTTCGAAGATGATCTGAAAAAGCTGGCCGAGACGCTGAAAGCACTCGATGACGGCAGCCTGAGCGTCGAAGAGGCTCGCGAAATCCTGTAGCGGCCTGCCGACTGAACCAGTCGAGGGCATTGGCGCCGGTAAGGCCCGCGCTGTGCCCTGCAATGCGTGTATTCGGTAATTGCAGCGGAAACTTCCCCACGACCACAAAAAAGAGTTAAACTCGCCCGCAACTTCGGCTATCTGGTCGCTAACTGCGGGAAAATGTCGGATTTTCTCCTTCTAAACGGTCCAAACCTCAATTTGTTGGGAACTCGCGAGCCCGATGTGTACGGCTCGACGTCTCTCGCGGACATCGAAGCGCGTTTGCAGACGCTCGCGACAGAACTGGGTCATAAGCTGCAGTGTTACCAGAGTAACGCCGAACACGAACTCGTCGAGCGGATTCACGAGGCGAAGCGCGATGGCATCGACGTCATCATCCTGAACCCGGCCGCCTTCACGCACACCAGCGTCGCCCTGCGCGACGCCCTGCTGGCCGTGGAAATCCCGTTCTTCGAAATTCACCTGAGTAACACGTTCGCGCGCGAGGACTTCAGGCACAAGAGCTGGTTCAGCGATATCGCAACCGGCTGCCTGTTCGGTTTCGGCGCATACGGTTATGAACTCGCGGTGCACGCTGCGCACCGTCATGTAGAAAACGCTAAGGGGTAGCGGATGGACATCAGAAAGGTCAAAAAACTCATCGAACTGCTGGATGAGTCAGGCATTGCGGAAATCGAGATCACCGAAGGGGAAGAATCCGTCCGCATCAGTCGTTACGCACAGGGTGCGCCGGTCACGGTCAGCGCGCCTGCTCCGGCGCCCGCTCCGATGGCGGCAGCGCCGGCCGCTCCCGCCGCAGCTCCGGCCGCAGACGCTGCCCCGGCAGCACCCGCCGCCGCCGAGGAAGACGGCTACGAGGTCACGGCACCGATGGTTGGCTCTTTCTACTCGTCGTCTTCGCCGGGCGCCGCGCCGTACGTCCAGGTTGGCGACAAGGTCAACGAAGGCGACACGCTGTGCATCATCGAAGCCATGAAGATGATGAACCAGATCGAAGCCGACGTGTCCGGCACGGTCAAGTCGATCCGTGTTCAGAACGGCGAGCCGGTCGAATACGGCCAGGTACTCTTCGTCATCGACCAGCGCGGCTAGGGCTCTAGTCATGCTCGAGAAAATCGTTATCGCCAACCGCGGCGAGATTGCGCTGAGGATCCTGCGCGCCTGCAAGGAACTCGACATCAAGACGGTGGCTGTGCATTCCGCCGCCGACACCAACCTCAAGCACGTACTGCTCGCCGACGAAACCGTCTGCATCGGGCCGGCCCAGTCGGCGGAGAGTTACCTGAACATGCCGGCGATCATTTCGGCAGCCGAGGTCACCGATGCCGTCGCCATTCACCCGGGTTACGGCTTCCTGTCAGAAAACGCCGACTTCGCCGAACGCGTTGAGTCATCGGGTTTCACCTTTATCGGCCCGCCGGCGTCCGCCATCCGCCTGATGGGCGACAAGGTCTCGGCGATCAAGGCTATGAAAGCCGCCGGTGTACCCACGGTGCCCGGTTCAGACGGGCCCCTGGGCGACGATGCGGATGAAAACCTGCGCCTCGCAAGGGACATCGGTTACCCGATCATTATCAAGGCATCCGGCGGTGGTGGCGGTCGCGGTATGCGCGTCGTTCACTCGGAAGCCTCGCTGACGTCCGCCATAACCGTAACCAAGGCTGAGGCTCGCGCTGCCTTCGGCAACGACGTTGTGTACATGGAGAAATTCCTCGAGACGCCGCGTCACGTCGAGTTCCAGCTGCTGGCCGACGGCCAGGGCAACGCTATCCACCTCGGCGAGCGCGACTGCTCCATGCAACGCCGTCACCAGAAGGTGATCGAGGAAGCACCGGCGCCCGGCATCACCGAGGAACAACGGCAGCAGATCGGTGAGCGCTGCGTTAACGCCTGCCTCGAGATCGGTTACCGCAGCGCCGGCACCTTTGAGTTCCTGTACGAGAACGGCGAGTTCTACTTCATCGAGATGAACACCCGCCTCCAGGTCGAGCATCCCGTGACAGAGATGATCACGGGTGTCGACCTGGTCCGCGAGCAGCTCAGGATCGCTTCGGGCGAGAAGCTCACGCTGAAGCAGGAAGACGTCAAGATCAGCGGCCACGCCATCGAGTGCCGCATCAATGCCGAAGACCCGAAGAACTTTATGCCCTCGCCCGGCCTGGTCACACTGTGGCATGCGCCTGGCGGTCCGGGTGTCCGGATGGACAGCCACGTGTACAGCGGTTACAAGGTGCCGCCGTTCTATGATTCGATGATCGGCAAGCTGATCACGCACGGCGGCGACCGCGATGCAGCGTTCGCTCGAATGAAGAACGCGCTGTCGGAAATCGTCATCGAGGGCATCAAAACCAACGTGCCGCTGCACCAGGAGATATTCCAGCATGCCGCATTCCAGGCGGGCGGCACGGACATCCACTACCTCGAGAAGCGCCTCGGCCTCGTGTAAACGGGCGCGCTGCTGCGCATTTCCGAGACGGAGCCGCCCATGAGCTGGCAGCAGTTTTCCATGCCCCTGGGCGGCCACAACCCGGAGCTCGTCGAGGCCCTGTTACTGGAGTTTGGCGCGCTGTCGGTAACGCTCAGCGATGATGCCGACGACCCGGTTCTCGAACCGGGTGTTGGTGAAACGCCGCTCTGGACGGAAACGCGCGTCACCGCGTTATTCGACGACAGCCTCGACCACGAGGCGCTGGTCGCCTTTCTCGAGCGCGAACTCGGCGAACTGGGCGACCACAGCCTCGAGCAGCTCGAAGATCGTGACTGGGAACGCGAATGGCTGCGTGACTTCCACCCCATGCAATTCGGCAGCCGGCTCTGGATCTGTCCCGGCGACGCCAAGCCCCCCACTGATAACGCGATCGTGGTTCAGCTGGACCCGGGACTTGCGTTCGGTACCGGCACCCATCCAACCACGGCAATGTGCCTGGAGTGGCTGGATGGCCAGTCCCTCGATAACTGTTCAGTTCTCGACTACGGCTGCGGTTCCGGTGTGCTGGCCATCGCGGCACTGAAGCTTGGCGCCGCCAGCGCCACCGGCACGGACATTGACCCGCAGGCCATCATTGCCACGCAGCAAAACGCGGAACGCAACCGGGTCGATATCGAACTCGTCGATCCCTTGCAGCCTGTTCCGGGCCGCTTTGACGTCGTTGTGGCCAACATTCTCGCGGGACCGCTTGTCGAACTTGCGAACCAGCTCTCAGAATATGTCAAAACCGGCGGTAGACTGGCATTATCAGGAATTCTTGAAGAACAGGCTGCAAGTGTTCGGAAAGCTTATGAGCCGTGGGTTTTGCTCGACGAACAAACTGTCATGCACCAGGACGGACAGAACTGGGTGAGGCTGAGCGGCCGCAGGCAGAGTTAAGACGTGTACACACAGTGTCCAGAATGCGAAGCCGCGTTTCGGGTAACCGCGGAGGTATTGAAACAGGCCGCCGGCATGGTCCGCTGCGGCAGCTGTGGCCATGCGTTCAACTCCCTTGCCTACCTGTCTGAAAAGAAACCTGAACCGAAAATACCCGACCCTTCCATTCCCGAGCTGGTTCCTGAGCCTTCCAGCGAATCGCCACCAACTCCACCGGAACCCTCGCCGGGTCCGCAGTCAATTTCCGCGGAGCAAAGTGCGGCACTGCTGAAGACGCTGGACCAGCTCGCCGGAGAAGACATCCGTATCGAGGATACGGGTGTCGAGTGGCGCGTGCTCGATGAAAAAGACGTCGACGATGAGCCGCTCGCCGACTCGAACGAACAGGACATTCTCTCTGACCCCGAGGTCACCAGCGCCTTCCGGACCGAGGATGAGCCACAGGAAGCCACGTCACCTGACCTGCGTCACACCGACGTGTTCGAACCGGCGGCGACCATGGTTGACGAACAGGGCCTGTTTGACGATGGCAACACCCAGGTCGACGAATTGCTCGATGAAGCGCCGACACCGGTGGACGAGTTTCTGAGTGCTGAGCCTGCCGACGGTGCAGCTGCCGAAGCCGTCGACCTGGACCTTGGCGCTTTGCTCGACGATCTGGAATCCGACGACGACCACGATATCCAGGCCGAACTCGACGCACTCCCGGAAACGCCGGCGGTTTCGGAGCCGGTCAGCGTTGAGGAATCCGCGAACACCGGGGACGATGATGACCCTGCGCCGGTCGATGAGGCGACCGATTCCGAACCGGAATGGTCCGCCGACGCCGTTGAATACAGTGACTCAGAGACCGCGCAGGATTTCGACGACATGCCAGCGGACGAGGCGGCGCACGTCGTCGAGGAATCGGCAGAGCCGGAGGCTGTCGAACCGGTCCTGCGATTCGATGACAACACCCCGTTGCCAGAGGACTTCCTCGATGAGGCCGTGCCGGTTGCGGCGGCGCCCGTGGACGCGGTGCCTGCGATTGACGGCCCGGATCCGGAAGCACTGCAGAAGGACATCGAACTCGGCAAGGCAGATGAGTGGCAGGCACTGCTCGATGAATTTGGCGACCTGCTCGCAACAGATCTCGACGCCAACGACGAACAGGGCGAGCAAAAGGCAGACGACGACTGGGGAGAACTCAGCGAAGAAGCCGTCGATGCGGAGCTGTCGCGGGAGCTCGACTCGCTTGAGGCCGATGCTGGTGAAGAAGACGCCGACGAACCCGAAACGCACGACAGCGTCACCGACGAGGCGATCGAGCTCGAGACGCTCGATGAAAATCAGAGTGACGAGGCCGATGATCATCCGCACGAAGCAGCCGACGACTTGATCGAGGCCGAGGCGGAGACGGATGAACCGGCGGACAACATCATCGAGGCGGTGACGGATGAACCGGCGAACAACGTCATCGAGGTCGAGGCAAAGACGGACGAATCCATTGACGACGAGCAGCCCGTTGCCGAGGCCATCGCTGAGGCGTCGCTGGATGAGGATCAGCCTGCCGCTGACGATCACGTCGACGACGAGCAGAGCCAAGACGAAATCTCGGATGAGGCCGCGGCCGACATCGAGGCGTCAGAGCTCGACATCGCCGCGGAACTGTACGACGGCGAACCGCTGCCGGTGGACGACGACGGCGGCCTGGACCTGACGGGCATCCTGGATCCCGACGATGACGGCCTTGAGGATCACGGTGAGGTGGATGCCAATCCCGACGACCAGGGCATGCCGGAGATCATTGAGCTTGGCGACGAACCGGAGGAGCAACCCGTTGACGCACCGGGCCCCGGCCACCCGCACTACGTGCCGCCGCCGTCGGAAGAAGAACAGACGATCAATATGCTGATCGACCAGGACCTGCTGGCGATCGCGCACGAGGACGACGAAGGCTTTACGTCGACGATTGTCTTCGAACAGGGCGCTGAACCAACGGACGTCGACAGCATCATCATGGGCGGCGACGACGATGACCAGCCGGCAAACGACGATGTGCCGGAAGACGACGAGATGCTCGCCGAAGCCGGCACATGGGCGGCGACGACGATGACCAGCCGGCAAACGACGATGTGCCGGAAGACGACGAGATGCTCGCCGAAGCCGGCGAACAGACAGACGAAGCGATGGCTGCGCCGGACGTCGCGCCAGCCCAAATCGCAGAGAAAAGCGCGTCGCAGAACCTCGGTCGAACAGCCGGCCTGGGTGCGCTTGCCGCGGTTCTCGTATTGGCGCTGGGCGCACAGAGTGTGCATCAAAAGCGTGAGCAACTCGCGACCGATCCGCGATTCGGCAGCGCCGTGCAATCCATCTACAGCGCGCTGGGCATGCCGGTAACGCCGGAATGGGATGTCAGCGGCTGGCGCATCGAAAAGGCCCAGGGCCTGACAGACGACAGCGGTCGGCTGCTGACGATTTTCGCGCAGGTTGGTAACCAGGCTGACCAGCCTCTGCCCTACCCGGTGATTACGGTATCCATTACAGACCGATACCAGGAATCGCTGGGCAGTGTTGTTGTCGACCCCGTCGACTATCTTGCCAACCGCGGCACGGCCGCCGGTACCGTCTCCGGTGGTGACAGTTTCGAGGCCACCATTCCGATTGCCGAACTGTCACCAAACGCCGAGGGTTACCAGCTTAACGCGTGCTACCGTCAGCCCTCCGGCCCGCTGCGCTGCGTCAAGCAGGATTTCCGCTAGCAACCCGAGCCAGTCGCCGCGGGTACCCCGAAGCTGTTCTAGAATAGGCAGCCATGACCGAGATCACTCTCAAGCCACTGAAGATCGGGCCTTACGAGCTCGACAGCCCGTTCGTGCTTGCACCGATGGCCGGGGTCACAGACAAACCGTTTCGCGCGCTGTGCCGTCAGTTTGGCGCCGGCATGACCACGTCGGAAATGACCACGGCGGATACGAGCCTGTGGCAGACACCGAAGTCCCGGCATCGGCTCGACCTCGACCTGGACGCGGAACCGGTCGCCGTTCAGATTGCGGGTTCAGAGCCGCGTCAGCTTGCCGAAGCAGCGAAGGCCGTCGTCGGCCGGGGTGCCCAGATTGTCGATATCAACATGGGGTGCCCGGCCAAGAAGGTCTGCCGGAAGCTCGCCGGGTCGGCGCTGATGCGCGATGAGCTGCTTGTCAGCGAGATCCTGTCAGCTGTCGTGTCGGCTGTCGATGTCCCGGTTACCCTGAAAACCCGGACGGGCTGGGACACCGACCATCGCAATGGCGTGAACATCGCACGCATCGCCGAAGACTGCGGCATACAGTCACTGGTCATTCACGGGCGCACGCGGGCCTGCAAATACACCGGCAACGCCGAATACGAGACCATCGCAAACATAAAAAACACGGTTTCAATCCCGGTCATCGCGAATGGAGATATAACAACTTTAGAGAAGTCGCTTGAAGTTTTGCGTCTAACTCAAGCAGACGGGATCATGATCGGCCGCGGGGCCCAGGGGCAACCGTGGATCTTCGAGAAATTGAACAAAGCGCTCGAAAACACTAGTCAAAAATCTCGAGTAGAAAATCGGAATTTGCGTGCTATTATTCTCGGCCACCTGAACGAACTACACCGTTTTTACGGGGAGAAAAAAGGTGTTCGGGTGGCACGCAAGCACATTACCTGGTACTTCGAGAGGCTCGCATACAGCGGCGAGATTAGGCACCAGGCAGTGCGGGCCGACAACGCCGAAAATCAACTTCGCCTGATCGAAGACTTCTTCGACACCCATGACGTGTCAGGATCTTTAGCGGCCTAGTGTGGGCCGTTGTCCGCCCACGGGAGTACAGGTTCGCTGAGGTGGGGAGCAGAGCAGGTCGTGGCAAAATCAAAAAAAGAAAAAAACAAAGCATTGAAAGCAACAAAGAGCAAAAAACCTCTCTGCAAGCACACTGAAGACGCACTCGAGAACTACTTCGCCACATTGAATGGCGACCGTCCGGGCGATCTGTATGACCTTGTCATGGGCGAAGTCGAACGTCCGCTTTTCCAGGCGGTCATGAACTACACCGACGGCAATCAAAGCCAGGCAGCGGGCATTCTCGGTATCAACCGAGGCACGTTGCGAAAGAAATTACGCACCTACTCACTGATCCAGTGAGGGTGGAACACACACTCTAATCACTCCAGGACCCCGCATGTTCAAAGTGCGCCGGGCGCTCGTAAGCGTCTCCGATAAACGCGGCCTCGTGCCCTTCGTCGAGGGGCTCGCGAAGCTCGGCGTCGAGATTCTGTCCACCGGTGGTACCTGCCGCCAGCTTCGTGACGCGGGTATCGACGCCATCGAGGTATCCGACAAGACCGGCTTCCCCGAAATCATGGACGGTCGTGTCAAAACACTGCATCCCGTCATCCACGGCGGTCTGCTCGGTCGGCGTGGCACTGACGAGGGCGTGATGGACGAGCACGGCATTGAGCCGATCGACCTGCTGTGCGTAAACCTGTACCCGTTTGAGGAAACCATCGCGAACCCCGATTCGACGATCGACGATGCGATCGAGAATATCGACATCGGCGGCCCGGCGATGATTCGCGCCGCATCGAAGAATCACGATGGTGTCGTCGTTGTTACAAGCCCCGACGATTACGAGGACGTCCTGGGCGCGCTGAATGCCGACGACATGTCGCTCGATTCGAGACGCCGACTGGCCGCGAAAGCCTACGCGCACACCGCGGCCTACGATACGGCGATCACGGGCTACCTGTCGCGTGCCCTGGGTGACGACCCACTTGGCGATCGCATCCTCTATGCGGGTCGACGTGTCGAGAAGATGCGGTACGGCGAAAACCCCCACCAGGATGCGTCTTTCTATGTTGATCAGCAGCCGTCGGTCGGCAGCCTGGCGACGGCGAAACAGCACCAGGGCAAGGCGCTGTCGTACAACAACATCGCGGACAGCGATGCGGCTCTCGAGTGCGTCAAACAATTCGAGCAACCCGCCTGTGTGATCGTCAAGCACGCGAATCCCTGCGGAGTCGCCGTTGCCCCTGACATCCTGGGCGCCTACGAAAAAGCCTTTTCAACGGACCCGACATCTGCCTTTGGCGGCATCATCGCTTTTAACCGCCCGCTGGACGTGGACACCGCGAAGGCGATCATCGATCGCCAGTTTGTCGAGGTGATCGTGGCACCTGCCATCGACAGCATGGCCCTCGAGATCACGGCCGCCAAGAAGAACGTGCGTGTTCTCGAAACCGGTGACTGGGGCGAACCGTCAGCAGGCTTCGATTTCAAGAAAGTCTCCGGCGGCCTGCTGGTGCAGAACACAGACCTTGGCCGCATCGCCGCCGACGACCTGAAGGTCGTCACCGAGAGAGCACCGACCGAGCAGCAGATCAGCGACATGCTGTTTGCCTGGACCGTCGTCAAGTACGTCAAGTCGAACGCGATCATCTTTTGTCGAGACGGCATGACGGTCGGCGTCGGCGCTGGTCAGATGAGCCGCGTCTACTCGACGAAGATCGCAGCGATCAAGGCCGGGGACGAAAACCTGTCGGTCGATGGTTCGGTTATGGCATCCGACGCGTTCTTCCCGTTCCGCGACGGCATTGATGCCGCAGCGGAGACCGGCATTTCGGCGATCATCCAGCCAGGCGGTTCCATGCGTGATGACGAAGTCATCCAGGCGGCGAACGAGCACGGCCTGGCGATGGTGTTCACCGGCATGCGCCACTTCAGGCACTAGCCGTGAAGGTCCTGGTGATTGGCTCCGGCGGACGCGAGCACGCGCTGGCGTGGAAATGCGCCGCTTCATCACAGGTCACGGAAGTCCTCGTCGCCCCGGGCAATGCAGGGACGGCGCGTGAGCCCGGCATGCGCAACGTTGCGATCGGTGTCGATGACATCGACGCCTTGGTCGCACTGGCCAGGGATGAAGACTGTGCATTAACCATTGTCGGACCTGAAGCGCCGCTGGTCGCAGGCATTGTCGATGCGTTCAATGATGCCGGCCTGCCGTGCTTCGGTCCGAGCGCCGCCGCCGCGCAGCTGGAAGGTTCGAAGGCGTTCACCAAGGACTTCATGGCGCGCCACGGGATCCCGACCGCGGCCTATCAAAATTTCTCGGAGCTGCAGCCTGCCCTTGGTTATATCCGGGAACGTGGCGCCCCGATCGTCATCAAGGCAGACGGGCTGGCGGCCGGCAAAGGTGTGATTGTTGCGCAGACCGTAGAAGAAGCCGAGGCGGCCGCCACGGACATGCTGGCTGGCAACCGTTTCGGTGATGCCGGCGCCCGTATCGTCGTCGAGGATTTCCTCTCCGGTGAAGAAGCCAGTTTCATCGTGATCACCGACGGTGACGTTGTCCTGCCGCTGGCGACATCGCAGGACCACAAAGCCCGGGACGAAGGAGACACCGGACCCAACACCGGCGGTATGGGCGCGTATTCACCGGCACCGGTGGTTACAGACAGCGTGGAGGCACGCATCCTTGCCGAGGTCATTGAGCCGACACTCAAAGGGATGCGCGACGACGGACATCCTTACGTCGGTTTCCTTTACGCCGGCCTCATGATCGAGCCCGACGGCTCGCCGAAAGTCATCGAATTCAACTGTCGAATGGGCGATCCTGAAACGCAGCCGATCATGATGCGGCTGCGCTCGGACCTGTTTGAACTGTGCAGCGCCACGCTGCAAGGCTCGCTGGCAACGCAATCCGCGGAGTGGGACGCGCGCTCTGCACTCGGTGTCGTGCTGGCGGCCGGCGGATACCCGGACAGCTACGCAAAAGGCGCCGTTATCCACGGCACGGAGTCGGTCGACAGTGACTCACAGAAGGTCTTCCATGCCGGCACCGCGGACAACAACGGCGACGTGGTGACGGCCGGTGGGCGGGTACTCTGTGTTGTGGGTCTCGGCGAATCTGTGTCCGAGGCAGCGGGTAGCGCCTATGACGCAGTGGCAAAAATCTGCTGGGACGGCGTCTATTTTCGCCGGGACATTGGTCACAGGGCGATTGCCCGGGAGCATGAGTGATGCTGACGGTACTTGAGGCGCAAGCCGCTATTCTCCGCGAAACCGCGGACGCACCGGTTGAGCGCGTCGCGGTCAACGAGTCTGCCGGCCGGATTCTCCGCGAGCCCGTGAGCGCCGAGAGGGACCAGCCACCGTTTGACCGGGTGACAATGGACGGCATCGCGATTCGCTTCGAGGATTTCGACGCCGGCCGCCGTGAGTTCCCGATAGCAGGAACACAACATGCCGGCGACAACGAAATCGGCAGTGAGGCTGGCGAGTGCATCGAGATCATGACCGGCGCGTCCCTGCCGCCAACCGTCGACTGCGTAATCCCGGTCGAGCGAATCGAGGTATCGGGAAACACGGCGAAACTGGAAGACGGTTATTCGCCGGAGCCCAGGCAATTCGTTCACCCGCGCGGCTCGGATCACAAGGAAGGTGAAGTACTGCTTCGTCCGGGCCTGCGACTTCAGCCTGTCGACGTTGCGATCCTCGTCTCATGCGGCCTCGTTGAGGTTTCAGTCAGCGAGGTTCCTGTGGTCCGCGTTATTTCGACCGGTAACGAACTGGTCCCCGCAGGAGAACCGATCGAACCACACCAGATCCGGATGTCCAATGGCCCGGCACTGGTTTCGATGCTTGCGGGCGCCGGCTACGACAACACGATTCATGACCACCTGCAGGACGACCCGTCGGCTATGCGTGAACGTATCGCGCATCACCTGGAGGATGCGGATGTTCTTGTCCTGAGTGGCGGCGTGTCGATGGGCAAAGCCGATTTCGTACCTGGTGTACTGAGTGACCTGGGCGTCGAATTGGTGTTTCACAAAGTCAGCCAGCGACCGGGGAAGCCGATGTGGTTCGGTAAAGGTCCGGATGGTCAGCTCGTATTTGCGTTGCCGGGCAACCCGGTATCCAATCTTGTCTGCTGTCGCCAGTATGTACTGCCGGCGCTGTACAAGGCCGCGGGTGGCACGTCTCTGCCTCCGGAATTTGCAACCCTGAGCCAACCCATCAGCTTCGCTCCGCCGCTGACTTGTTTTTTGCCGACTCGAATCGTGTCTAATGCGGCGGGACAACTGCTCGCCCTGCCCGTACCCACGAATACCTCGGGTGACTTCGCTTCGCTGACCGGCACAGACGGCTACCTGGAACTCACTCGCGAACAGAAGGACTTCCCTGCCGGAACGACGGTACCGTTACACCGTTGGCAGCATCGCTAGTGCCGGCGTAAATTCCGCCGCCAGATCGGCTTCTCCCCCAACGCTTCGCGCCCGGCAAAGCGCTGTGCATCCTTGTTGCGTCGAATAACGAGATCAACGGCCAGCGCGCGAACGATGTCATCCGTCGAGCTGCCGTCCGGCTGCTGCTTGATCAGTTCCACCAGGTACTTTTTCGCTTCGGTCATCGTGTCCTGTCCTCAGGTTTCCCAGCGCATCCGCAGACGCCGGCGGTGGGTCACGCAGTCGCGCAGATAAAGGTTGATGAGGCTCTGGTAAGCAATTCCGTTCTCGTCAGCCAGCCTCTTGAAGTAATCCACGGACGCCGTATCGAGTCGAATTGTCACCTGCTGCTTCTCCGGCAGCGCTCGCCCGGTTGTGTTGCGACCGCGTTTCTTCATACAGGCAGTATACTTATATTGTAAATATATTGTAATTGTTTTGTCGGTTGATGCGATCGACCACCGGCCGTAAGGTGAGGCGTCTGATCACACGCTGATGGAGAACACGAATGTCGAAGAACACATCCCTGCTGCTGGTTGCGTCGGTCCTGTTTGCTGCGTCGGCGTCTGCCACCGAGCTGACCGGCACGCCCGAAGAATTGAGGGCGTTCCTGCAGAGCCAGACACGCACGATCGTCTTGCGTGATGACGCGGAGGAAGTCGGCTCCAACGATGTGGCGAAAATTACGCTGGTGATACGTACCAAGGAGCGTGAACTCGCCCTGTCACTGGAAGCCAACAACCGGAAACGTGACGCCATCTCTGCGGCGCTGATTGAACTCGGCCTGGACAGCGACGATATACAGAGCTCGAAGTACTCGGCTTCACCACAGTTCGGCTGGTTCGGCAGCAAACCAAACAGCTTCGAAGTGGTGAACACGCTCGTCGCGTCGGTGAACAATCCAACCCTGTTTCAGGGCGTGGCGAGGATCGCTGACGAAGACGACGACGTCGGCTTTGGCGGCGTCGAATTCGAACACAGCGAAAAAGACGCATATGAGAAGAAGGTTCGCGACAAGGCGGTAAACAAGATCCTCGAACAAGCAAGCTACTTCGAAGAGAAGCTGGGGTTGCGCCTGAAAGCGGTCAGCTTCAACTACGGCGATGTCTTTCTTGCGCCTTCCGGCGGATTCCAATATCTCGAGGAGGTCGTGGTAACCGGCTCGCGGGTTGCTTCGGCTGAGCCAGCGCAGGCCGTCGCCGTACCGAGCTTTGACGAGGTGATCTACCGCGCCAGCGCATCCGTCACGTTTGAAGTGGTTGTCGAGGACAGCTGATTCGAGGTTCGCCAAGGTCGGCGCCTGGTAGGCACGCCAGGCTGTATTTCAAGCTCGAAAGTTACCGTACGTGGATAACGGTTAATCCGGTTCGCGTCCGTTAGGGCGAGCGTTGAACCTGAGCGCGACGTTTTACTTGCAATCCGGTACCGTCCTCCGGATACTCCGCCGCCCTCACGGAACCGGGAGATTCTGCTATGTCGTCCTTTCACCTGGCCCAGGCGAATATCGCCGTCAGTCGTTACCCGATGGATGCGCCCGAAATGGAGGGCTTCACCAGTCGACTCGACGAGATCAACGCGCTGGCCGACGGTTCGCCCGGCTTCGTCTGGCGTGCAACCGGCGACGAGATTGATGCGGCGGCGCGTGCTGCCTTCGATGAGCCGAAACTGCTGTTCAATCTCACGGTTTGGGAGAGCTTCGATGCGCTGAATGACTACGTATACCGCAGCGCCCACGCCGATGTGTTGCGACAACGAGCGAAGTGGTTTGATCGCGGCGAACGATCGGCCTTTGTTCTTTGGTGGATTCCGGCGGGTGAGCTACCGACGATCGAAGATACGCGAAGCCGGTTCGAGTCCCTCTGGTCTGATGGACCCGGGCAGGATGCGTTCACTTTCCGGCATCACTTCGATCCGCCCGCGTAGCTCGTCTGACCCTAAACAACTGCCGCACCCGGAAGCACTTGACGAGCCTTCGGCTCAGGGTATGCTCGAATCGTCAGCGTCGACCATCGACGATCAATCAACAGATCACAGCGCATTGCGCGAACAGGTAGCAGGATGCAGCACCGGAACTGGCAGTGTCTCAAATGTGGAAACCTGGAGTTCGAAGCGGACCAGTTTCGAGCAACGGGCGGCGCGCTATCGAAGATGTTTGACGTACAGAACAAGCGTTTTACGACAGTTACTTGCACGAACTGCAAGTACACAGAGATTTATCGGACCGACCAGTCGACGATTGGCAGCATCCTGGACTTTTTCGTCGGGGGCTGAGCGAGCCGGCGAGACGAGTCGCCGGCCGCCGCAGATACTTCATGCTTCTTCGTCCTCAAAAATGTCTTCGATACTCAGGCCGAAAAGCCGGGCTGCCTTGAATGCCAGCGGCAGGCTGGGATCAAACTTGCCCTTTTCGATCGCGTTGATGGTCTGGCGTGACACGTCGAGGGCTTCGGCCAGCTGAGCCTGGGTCCAGTCGCGTTCAGCACGCAGTACTTTTAGGCGATTCTTCATTTGTACCTCCTGCTGGCAATACCCATGGCCACGAGGTAGGTGATCCCCTGAACGAAAACCAGGTGTGAGATTTCAGCGTCCCACGAAACCAGGTCCGTGATGTCGAGCATCGAATAGCTGAGACCGACGATAAGACCGACACCCAGCGAAATGCCCATGGCCTCGAGATGAATCTGTTTCTGCAACTCATCGAGACCTGCAACGAAACGTATGTTCGCGACAATCATGCCGCCGCCGATGCCGAGGTTGATGACGATGAAGGCGCCGGTAATCAGCGGTTCCTTGTCCCACAGGTAAACAGGGCCGAACGCTACCAGTGCCAGCGTTACCAGCCAGGCAGCCGTCCAGGCGCCGAGGCGCTTGGTGTTTCGATATTCTCGAGCGGTTCGTGTATTTGCTTCATTTGACATTTTGTCCATCTCCTTTGACTAAAAGTAAAGCTTACTTGTCTTCAGGATAGCATCACGCGCCTTAATGTCAAGCTTACTTTACTAAAAGAACAGGGAGCTTTACTCATCATTACCGGCACGACTCGACTTGGTGGCAGCGTCTGTTAGTGTCGGCGGCGTCGCCGATAAGCCATCCGAGGCCCGCTAATGATTACGCCCCTGTACGTCGCCGTGTTTGCCCTGTTGCTGATCTATCTCAGCGTTCGGACCATCCGCTCGCGGGTCCGGTCGCAAATCGCGGTCGGTCCCGGAGAGGACAAGGAACTCCTGCGGGCGATGCGCGTACAGGCCAATTTCTGCGAGTACATTCCCATGGCGCTGATTGCCCTGTTCTTCGTGGAGAGTCTGTGGGGATCGTCGTACTGGATTCACGCGCTCGGCGGTTCGCTGGTTATCGGTCGGGTATCACACGCCCACGGTGTTGCCCAGGTAAAGGAGAACCTGCGCTATCGTCAATTCGGCATGGTGATCACGTTTACTGTGATCGGTTGCTCGGCACTCGCGATACTCGCGCATTACCTTGTGGCTTAGTGAAAGCCAGCGTCAAAACCAAACCGTCGTTCCAGGTAGCCACTCTGCTGGCCGGCGTGGTGTTGCTGATGATCGTATTCGTCTCCGCCGGCTATTTTTTCACCATCATCGACCCAGGTCCGCCGAAGGACCCGGTCATCGCTGAACTGGACCAACGAAAAGCCCAGTGGACTGCGAATGAACCCTCGAGCTACAGCTACACCGTGGACCGGGAGTGCTATTGCACGCCGGACTATCGTGAACCGTACACGGTCACGATCGACCAGGGATTTAGATCGTTTGGTTATAGTAGGACATTTGAAACACCTAATCTGACCCGGGCAGGTGGGCCGCCGGAACCGGTCGCGATCCAAGATCTATTCCAGCTGCTAAACAACGCCGCGCTGCACGCCGATGCGCTAAGTGTTTCCTACGACTCAGAATTTGGCTATCCGGAAACTATTCGTATCGACTGGCAGGAGGCCCAGGCCGACGACGAGCAGTATTTCACGATCAGGGATTTCAGGCAGTTGCCCTGAAATGGCGCAGGGTTGTCAAAAAAAATTCACGTAGCAACTCTCGTCGCTTCTTCCGCGCATCGTTATAATGTTACTTAGCTTGAAAGAAAGTCTAATATTTATGCACGCCATCCCGTCACCCCCCGTGACCATTGCTTCATAAGTAGTAGCACTGTTTCAGCTCCATCGTTCGAAAGAACACATCTACTTGCAAAGCGTCACGAGGAACATCATGGCTACAGTTACCGGAACCGTTAAGTGGTTCAACGAATCCAAGGGATTCGGCTTCATCGAGCAGGAAGGCGGCCCCGACGTATTCGTACATTTCAGTGCGATCGTTGGCGACGGCTTCAAGACCCTGGCCGAAGGACAGAAGGTCGAGTTTACGATCACCGAGGGCAAGAAAGGCCCGCAGGCGGAGAACATCGTAAAACTCTGATTGCTTGCACAAGCATCAACAGGAAAGCGCGGACCCCAGGGTCGGCGCTTTTTTTTCGCCTGTTGCAGTAGACTGCCGGAACACGAACGGGCCTGACTCATGGATATAAAACTGCTCGACTTTACGGTCATCAGCTTTGACTGCTATGGCACGCTGATCGACTGGGAAACCGGCATCTGGGATGCCCTTCAACCGTTGCTTGCTCACGGGGACAGCACCGGCATCAGCAGACGCGATGCGCTGACCGCCTACGGCAAGCTCGAGCACAAACATGAAGCAGAAACGCCGCAGGCCTTGTACCCAGATATCCTCACACGGGTCCATCGTGACCTGGCTCGTGAGTTCGGCATCACGTCTTCCGCGTCCCTTGATGCGACGTTCGCCGGCTCGGTGCAGCTCTGGCCGGCCTTCGCCGACACGGCGGAGGCGCTGCGGATACTCCAGTCGCGCTTCAAACTCGTGATCCTGTCCAACGTTGACAGGCAGAGTTTCAGCGCGTCGGCGATGAAGCTGGGCGTTGAATTTGACGCGTTGTACCTCGCTGAAGACATTGGCAGCTATAAGCCGGACGACAGAAATTTCGACTACCTCGTGGAACACGTTCGACAGGATTTCAACTGCGAGAAGCCGCAGCTGCTGCATACTGCACAAAGCCTGTTGCACGACCACCAGGGCGCCAATCGGCACGGCATCCGCAACGCGTGGATTGATCGGCAACGCCTGTCGGAGTCCGGCGACTGGGGAGCAACGAAGGCACTCGAATCGTGGCCAGTTTTTGACTTCCAGTACTTCACAATGCGCGAGCTCGCCGACGCGGTGCTTGCCGAGGAGATGATGTGAAGCAGTACACCCTTGTAGAAGGCGCTATCGATGCCTCGCGGCTGGCTTTTGGCTGCATGAACCTGAGCCGGCTTCAGGATGCGGCCGAGCGCGAAGCACTGGTTGGCAGCGCGCTCGATATTGGCATCAATCTGTTCGACCACGCGGATATATACGGCGCCGGAAGCTGCGAGACCGTATTCGGTGAAGTTCTCGCGAGAAACCCGGGCTGGCGCGATCGGATGTTCATCCAGTCCAAGTGCGGTATCCGTTTCGCCGGCGACACCTACGATGACGGGCCTCCGGGGCGCTACGATTTCAGTTACCAGCACCTCATAACGAGCGTCGAGGGTATCCTGCAGCGTCTGCGAATCGACTACCTTGATGTCCTGTTACTGCACCGCCCGGACATGCTGATGGAAACAGACGACGTTGCCCGGGCGTTCGACGAATTGTCCGCCAGCGGAAAAGTCCGCTTCTTCGGCGTAAGCAATTTCGACTGGGCGCAAATCGAACTCCTGTCAAAAGCCATGGGCCGCCGCCTGATAGTTAACCAGGTGCAGCTCAGCCTCATGCATGCGCAATTGATTGCCCAGGGGGCACGCATCAATATGCCGCAGGCGTTCGCGTCGGCGGTGGGGACGCTGGACTACTGCCGGCTGCACGACATCCGCCTGCAGGCCTGGTCGCCGCTGGCGCAGGGTGATCTTGTGCACCCGCCGCACGATGCGCCGGACACCGTGCACCACACATCGGCACTCGTGCATGAGCTGGCCAACAGCTACGGCACGAACCCCGCCGCTATCGTTCTAGCGTGGCTGCTACGTCATCCGGCTGGCATACAGCCGGTCGTCGGCACGACCAATATCGAGCGACTGAGACAGTGTTGCGAGGCCGACGGCATCGAGCTGCAGCGAGAGGAATGGTACAGCCTGCTCGAACGTGCGCAGGGACAGGGCGTTCCCTGAAAGACGCCCTGCCGGCCTCAGGACGCCTGTCTGAGCAGGAATCCCGGAATCATGCTGCGCCTGACCGCGGGATCTCCCAGCCGGATAAACGCACGTGCCAGAACCGGTATCAGGAACAGGGTCAGCACGGTACCCACCATCAGGCCAAACACCATGCTCGCCGCTACCGGCCCCCAAAGCGCGGACTTGCCGCCCAGCCCGGTAGCCAGTGAAAAGAGGCCGGCTATGGTCGTCAGCGAGGTCATGAGAATCGGCACGACGCGCCGGCGTGCGGCGTACATGACCGCGTGCAGTGGTCGCATACCGCTCGCGATTCGAGCATTGGTTGCGTCAATCAACACGATCGCAGCATTCACGGCGATGCCGGTCAGGGCCACGATGCCGTACAGCGTGTAGAGACTCAGGGCGTACTGGGTGACGTACAGGCCGAACACGACACCGGTGAACGCCATCGGGATCGTGAACAGAATCAGTAGCGGCTGGAAGTAACTTTTGAACTGGGTCGCAAGAATCAGGTAGATCAGCGCCAGGCCGAACATGAATAGAATCAGCATGGCGTCGAGGCTCTCTTCGATATCGTCGAATGCGCCCGAGAGTTCCAGCGCGACGCCCGGATAGTTCTGCTGGCCTTCCAGCCAGGTCTCGACGACCTGCCGGTTGGCCGTCACCGTATCCGGCGAGCCTTCGCCGAGGTCCGCAAGCACGGTGATCGCACGACGGTAGTTGTAGTGTTTGATGGTACCGCTGGTCTGCTGGATCCGGCTGGTCGTCAACGCCCGGAACGTCGTACTGCCCCCGGTCGGCAGGGCGATCGGGTCATCGAGAATGACATCAATCTCCCGGACGTTACGATCAGGGCCGAGCACGCGCAGCTCGACTTTTTCGCCCTTGTCACGGGTAAACGCGACAATCTCACCGTCCACGTGCAGGCGTAGCAGTCGCGCGATTGCGCCCGGCTCGAGACCGGCGTCTCGTATCGCCCGGTAGTCCAGTTCGAGTGTCAGTTCCTGCCGTCCTGGAACGTCATCATCTTCGACGTTGTCGGCGCCGGGAATGGACGAAACAATGTCCTTGAGCCTGCTGATGGCAGCCCTGAGCTGTGCGTAGTCATCGCCGACCAGTTTGATAGCGATGTCACGCTCGGTAGGTGGACCGCCGGTCGGAATGTAATACGAGATCGTGGCGTTACCGGCGGCCTGCTCGACCACGGAACGGATCGCGTCGCGCACTGCGGTCACACTGCGGCTGTCACCCTTTTCCGGGTTCAGCGACAACTGAACCTGTCCGTAGTTATCACCGAACAGCGCCTCGACCTCGGTAAATCGCAATCCGGCGATGCCGAGCATCGAACGCAGTTCGCCATCTTCGATATACGGTTCTACGGCCGCCTGGATTCGATTGATCTGCGCCAGCGTCTCTTCGATCGGCGCGTCGGTCGGCATATCGACATTGATGTAGACGATTCGGAAAGGATCCGATGCAAAAAAGTCGACTTTCACCCGGTCTGTGGCCAGGGCGACGATGGACAGCACGAACAGCATAAAGCCCGCGGCAAAAAACGGCAGGGGCCGACGGAAGACGAAGGCCAGCGCCCGGGTATACCGAATGCGCAGCAGATGCGTCCAGTGTCCGCGCCAGCTCTTCAGATGATCGGTCGCCGAGATGACGCGCTTACGCGACACACTGATAACGTGCGCTGGCAGGATCCAGAAGGCCTCAACCAGGCTGACGAGCAGGCCGAGCGCGACAACGATCGGCACGACCTTCATAAATTCGCCGACGATGCCCGGCAGCAGCATCAAGGGCAGGAACGCGGAAATCGTCGTCAACACCGCCGACAGCACGGGGCGTCCAACTTCGATCAGCGCATCCAGCGCTGCGCTAACCGCCTCCTGTCCGCGTTGCAGCCGGTAGTACAAGGCTTCGACAACCACAACAGCATCGTCGACCAGCATGCCCAGCACGATGACGATACCGAGCAGCACGGACACGTTCACGGTACTGCCGAGAACACTCAAGGCCCAGAAAGCGCCGGCGATGGAAAACGCGATGCCCATTGTCACAAACGCCGCGATGCGGACGCCGAGAAACAGCCAGCAGACCATCAATACCAGCGCGAGTCCCAGCGCCGCGTTGTTCTGCATGACGGCGATCGCCTTGCGGGTGGCAATCGTCTGGTCGTCGGCCAGCAGCAGTCGCAGTCCGCTGCCTTCGAGGCGAACATTCTTGTCCTCGATATAGTCGTTAATGCGCTCGACAAGCTGAATGGTATTGCTGAAGGCGACCTTGGTGACGGCCATCGAAATCGCCGGGGCGCCTGAACTGCTGACGAGCTGGCTCTCCTCTTCATGCGCGCGTCGCACGCTGGCGATCCGGTCGAGCGGTATCTTCAGGTTCGGGGAACCGATCGGCGACACGAGGAAGTCGGCAAGCACATCGGGATCCGCCGTCTTGCCGGCGACTCTCAGCAACCAGGCTTCGTTGCCGACACCCACCTCGCCGGCGGACACGTCACGATAGGCGGAGCGAAGCTGGTCCGCCACATCGGAGGCCGTCAAGCCATGCACGACCAGTGCCGCAGGATCGACAGCGACATGTAACTCGGGCTCGTTGAAACCGAACGCCTGGACCTGGTCGACGCCGCGAATGCGCTCGAGCTCATCCTGGACGAGCTTTGCCTGTCTGCGCAGGTCTTCGTCGTAGGCCTGTCCTACCAGCAGTACGGTCGCCGTGGGGAAACCGTTTGACGATGTGATCTCTATAATTCGTGGATCTTCCGCGTCCTCGGGCAGCTCGTCGTTCGCCTTGCTCTGGATCTCACGACGCAGGTCGGTGACGCGTTTGTCGAAGTCACGCTCATTCAGCTCGCGAAAACGCACCAGGATTTCAGAGACATTCTCCCGCGATTTGCTCTCAACGTATCGAATGTCCTTGACGTTGCGGAGTGCATCCTCAAGCGGTCCCGTCGCCAGCTGTTCGACGTCCGCCGCCGAGGTACCGGGCAGCACCGTGCTGATGCTGACGAAGTTGAAGTTAATCTCGGGATCCTGCTCCCGCGGCATGGTCAGGTAAGACGCCAGGCCCATGACGATGACCACCGCAAACAGGATGTTGACCAACGGATCGTTGGTCAACAACACGCGCACGAGTTTCATCGAGCCAGGACCTCGATGGCGTCACCATCCTGCAGCCGTGTCTGGCCGCGGACGATAACGAGTGTCTCGGGCGGCAAATCGACAGCGGCCGGGCGGCCCTGCTGGGCCCCCTCGATGGCAACGAAGCGTGCGGTATTGCCCTCGGCGACGAAAACGCCCAACTCACTGCCGCGTTCAACAATGACATTGACCGACAGTACACCGCTCAGGTCGTTCCAGACGACCTGCCCGCTGCTGCCGGTCTCGGCCTCACCATCAACAAAGCTGAAGCGCCCGCGGACCGTTCGGCTGGCCGGGTCGACAACAGACGACAAGCGTTCAAGGCGGATCGCCCAGCGATTGTCGCGGCTGTCGAACGTGGCCACGGTGCCTACGGTGAGCGAATCCCGATAGCGTGCATCGATTTCGGCATCCACTTCGCGACCGTCCTGCTGCGACAGCGTCAGCAGGGCAGTACCCGGCTGGACGTAACCGCCCACCTGGGCGTGGCGATCGATAATGACGGCATCGAACGGTGCGCGTATCCGGGTTCGCGACAGGTCGAGCTCGGCGGCCTCGACGGCGACACGCTGAGCCTCGCGGTTTGCCTGAACAACCGCCAGAGCTGCGCGTCGGGCAACGAGCTCCTCGTCAGAAATGAAATTGCGTTCCAGCAGTTCCTCGGCGTTCTCGGCACGCAGACTCGCTTCAAGCACCTGCGCGTCCAGCGCCGCGAGACTTGCCTTGGCCTGCGCAAGCGCGAGCCTGGCGTTGGCGTCGTCGAGACGAACCAGCAGTTTGCCCTTCTCAACGCTGGCGCCGACGTCGTGCAGAACAGCATCAACCAGCGCGGTGAGCTGCGCCGTTACGACCGGCTCATTGGCAGACACAACGGTAGCAGCAGCACGGACCTCCCGGTTGACCAGCATGTCCTCGAGCGGTGAAACACTCACAGACACGGTTTGCTGGGCGGCGGATGTGGCCGACAGGAATACCAGGGCACTGGTCAGAAGCACGTTTTTCATGATCACCATTGTATGGACGTTGATGCCGGAACGAAGTGCCTCGGCATCCATGGATACTTTTGCTTACATGAAAAAACAAACCCGGTTCCGCTGGATAGTGACTAAAGTCACGACGGAACCGGGTCGTTAGAGCTTCACGGCATAAGGCCGCGACGCTGGTCGAGCTTTAGCGTTTCATCGCCTCGAAGAACTGCGTGTTGGTCTTCGTGTCCTGCAGCTTGTTCAACAGGAACTCGATCGCCGCAAGCTCGTCCATCGGATGAAGCACCTTGCGCAGGACCCACATCTTCTGCAGCTCGTCCGGATTGGTGAGCAGCTCTTCCTTACGGGTGCCGGAGCGGTTGATGTTGATCGACGGGAAGACACGCTTCTCGGCAATACGGCGATCCAGGTGGATCTCCATGTTACCGGTACCCTTGAACTCTTCGTAAATGACCTCGTCCATCTTGGAGCCGGTATCGACCAGTGCCGTGGCGAGGATCGTCAGGCTGCCGCCCTCTTCGATGTTGCGCGCAGCACCGAAGAATCGCTTTGGACGATGCAGTGCATTCGCATCGACACCACCGGTCAGGACCTTGCCCGACGACGGGACGACCGTGTTGTAGGCACGCGCCAGGCGCGTGATCGAGTCGAGCAGGATGACGACGTCGCGCTTGTGCTCCACCAGTCTCTTGGCCTTCTCGATCACCATGTCGGCGACCTGTACGTGACGGCTGGCCGGCTCGTCGAAAGTCGATGACACGACTTCACCGCGAACCGTACGCTCCATCTCCGTCACTTCTTCCGGACGCTCATCGATGAGCAGGACCATCAGGTCCACTTCCGGGTTGTTGGCGGAGATAGCCGACGCAATGTTCTGCAGCAGCATCGTCTTACCGGCTTTCGGTGGCGATACGATCAGGCCGCGCTGCCCTTTTCCGATGGGCGCAACCATGTCGATGATTCGAGCGGTCAGGTCTTCGGTACTGCCGTTGCCCTGTTCGAGCAACAAACGATCCTTCGGAAACAGCGGCGTCAGGTTTTCGAACAGAACCTTGGTGCGGGCGTTTTCGGGACCGTCATGGTTGATCTGGCCGACCTTGAGCAATGCGAAGTAGCGCTCGCCGTCTTTGGGCGGACGAATCAGGCCGGAGACCGTGTCACCGGTACGCAGCGCAAACCGACGGATCTGGCTAGGGCTGACGTAAATGTCGTCCGGGCCTGCGAGGTAGGAGCTGTCGGCCGACCGCAGGAAACCGAAGCCGTCCTGCAGAATCTCCAGCGTGCCTTCGCCATAAATATCCTCACCGTTCGCAGCATGCGCCTTGAGTACGGAGAAGATAATGTCCTGCTTGCGCGAGCGCGCCAGGTTTTCCAGGCCGAGGGACGTTCCAAGTTCAACAAGATCAGCCGCCGGTCGGGTCTTGAGCTCCGACAGGTTCATGATGTTCTTGCTGGCCTCGAGCTGTTCCGGCGGGATGATTTCTAAATTTTCATCGTCATCCGGAAACTCGCCCTGCGGCGACCGCCGCCGACGGCGTCGGTTGGAATTGCCTTTCGCCTTGTTGCCGCCCTGCTTGTTGGGTCGGCTTTTAGTTGATGTACCCAAGTACCCTCTCACAGATTGCTTTCCAGGAATTCATCTAACTGCGACTTCGACATCGCACCCAGTTTTTGCGCATGCACGTTGCCGTCCTTGAAAAGCATCAAGGTCGGAATGCTGCGAATACCGAACTTCTGCGGCGTGTTCGGATTTTCATCGATGTTCATTTTGACGATAGACAGCTTGTCGCCGTAGGCCTCTGCAGCCTCATCGAGCAGGGGCGCGATCATCTTGCAAGGGCCGCACCACTCCGCCCAGAAGTCCAGCAGGACGGGCTTGTCAGAGTTGATTACATCGGTTTCGAAACTGCTGTCGCTCGTGTGGACGATCTTGTCGCTCACTGGTCGTACTCCTTAAGTCTTAAAGCGAAAACACTGAGAATTTGTTCGCGTCGCCGGTGTACCCCTACCACGGCGAACTGCGGAAATTGGATGACGCTGCCTGCACATTCAGGCACACTGTCGCGAATCTATGCCGACTTAGTCCGGTTTCTTACTGGATGAGTGTTAGGAAAGTGGCGGGTGCGACGGTTGTCGCGTCGAATTGACGGTAATTTGACCCCTTCCCGCGCCATTTTGCAAGTATTTAAGCAACTATCTGACCCCGAGATTTTATGTCCCAAGATCATCTGAGCGACCTCAGATTTGACGCGCTCGACCTGCATGAGCAGGTACAGGCTGGTATCCGTAATGCCGGCTTCGAATTCTGCACGCCGATCCAGGCCAACACCCTGCCGATCGCCATCAAGGGCAGCGACGTTGCCGGCCAGGCCCAGACCGGCACCGGCAAAACCGCCGCGTTCCTGATCGCAACGTTCCAGCGCCTCCTGACGACCGAGCCGCTTGAGTCCGAGCGCCAGCAGCCTCGTGCCTTCATGCTGGCGCCTACCCGCGAACTGGCTGTGCAAATCGCCAATGACGCCGAGTCGCTGTGTGAAGCGACCGGCATGAAAGTGGGCCTGGCTTTCGGTGGCACAGACTACGAGAAGCAGCGCAAGACACTGGAAAACGGTGTCGACCTGTTGATCGGCACGCCCGGACGCATCATCGACTATTACAAGCAGGGCGTATTTCGCCTCGACAAGGTACAGGTCGCGGTGCTGGACGAAGCCGATCGCATGTTCGATCTCGGTTTCATCAAGGACATTCGCTACCTGCTTCGCCGGCTGCCGCCGCCGGACCAGCGGCTGAACATGCTGTTTTCGGCGACGCTGTCGCACCGCGTCATGGAACTCGCCTACGAGCACATGAACGAGCCCGAGCTGGTCCGCATCGAACCCGACAAGGTGACAGCCGATCGCGTTCGCCAGGCGATTTTCTTCCCGTCCAACGAGGAGAAGCTGCCGCTGCTTATCGGCCTGATTCGGGAAATGGGTGCCGCGCGCATCATGGTGTTCGTCAACATGAAGCGCGAGGCCGAGCGGGTGCTTGCCTACCTGCAGGCCAACGGCATCGAGGCCGCCGCGATCTCCGGCGACGTACCGCAGAAGAAGCGCCTGCGCATGCTGCTGCAGTTCCAGAAAGGCGAGCTGTCCGTTTTGATCGGCACCGATGTCGCATCGCGCGGACTGCACATTCCGGACGTGCAGTACGTCATCAACTACGACCTGCCGCAGGACGCCGAGGACTATGTCCACCGCATCGGGCGCACAGCGAGGGCGGGTGCTGCCGGCGACGCCATCAGCTTTGGTTGTGAGACCTACGCGATGTCCTTGCCGGATATCGAGGAATACATTGGCCACAAAATCATGGTGGCCAGCTATGAAGCCTCCGACCTGCCGCCGATAGAAAAGCCCACAAGCCGGCCACGCAGGAAGCCGCAGCAGCGCCGTGAAGGTGGCGGATCGAAAAGGCCGCGCAGGCGGCGAAGCGGCAAACCGTCCGGCGGAGGCAACAAGCCTTCGGGCGGCGGCAGAAAGCCGGCCTCGGACTAGGCGACTACAACAAGTCGGTTACGGCTGCGACGCCGGCATAGTGCCGGCTGTCGTGCCCGGGCTTTGAGGTGTCGGGACGCGTTACGTTGACGAGCATGCCAACGCCGTAGTTTTCAGCACCCGCAAGCACATCGTGGTTGTCGTCGACGAACAGGGTCGTCGTCGGGTCAAACCCCTCCTCCTCACGCAGCGCCTCCCAGAAAGGCCGATCCTCTTTCGGGTGACCAAACTCGTGTGACGTGTAGATCCGGTCGAAGTGCTGCGTGATGCCGGTGACCTCGTCCTTGATATCCAGCGTGCCCGCATGCGAATTGGTCACCATGAGCACCCGGATATCCCGTTGCGACACCTCCTGCAGGAAATCTTCGGCGCCGGGCAGGTAGCCTACGCGGTGGTTTTGCTCGCGATGCAACGCCTCGATGTCCAGGCCGAGCGTCTCCGACCAGTGGTCGAGACAATACCAGCTGAGCTGGCCACGCAGGTCGTGAAAGCGCTGGTAGAGCTGCCGCCGCGCCTCCTCTACAGGCAGGCCGTGCTGCGCCGCGTAGTGTTCAGGCACGTGGTGCAGCCACATGTAATTGTCGAACGCGAGATCGAGCAGGGTGCCGTCCATGTCCAGCATCAGTGTCTCGCACTGGTCGAGCATGGTTTTAGGGGTTGATTTATCTATACTCACGCGTGTGGGGGATCACTGGCTGGTTTAATGAATTACGGAGACGTTGTAGAACCCGTTGTCGCGGTAGCCATTGAGGCCGGCGCGGCGATCATGGAAGTCTACGCCACCGATTTTGACGTGCAAAGCAAGGACGATGAGTCGCCGCTGACCAAGGCCGATCTCGCGTCACATCACATCATCAACGGCAACCTCGAGAGCCTGTTTCCGGCGCTACCGATCATTTCCGAGGAAGATGGACTGCCCGATTTTGCGACTCGCTCGACCTGGGACCGTTACTGGCTTGTCGATCCGCTCGACGGTACCAAGGAATTCGTCAATCGCAACGGTGAATTCACTGTCAATATTGCCCTGATAGAAAACGGCAGGCCCACGCTGGGCATCGTTCACGTCCCGGTCAGTGGTGAGACTTACATTGGGTTCGAAGGCCAGGGTGCTGAAAAACGTCTCGCGAGCGGCGAACGCAGTGAGATACAGGTTGCCGCGCACAGCCGTGATCCAGCGAAAATCGTGGGCAGTCGTTCGCATCGCAGTCCGGATCTCCAGGCCTATCTCGACCGTCTCGGCGATACCGAACTGGTCGCCATGGGAAGCTCATTGAAATTCTGCGTCGTCGCCGAAGGCGGTGCCGACCTGTACCCGAGACTCGGGCTGACCTCGGAGTGGGATACGGCAGCGGCCCAGGCGGTCGTTGAACAGGCCGGCGGCTCCGTGGTGACGCTGGATGGTGCGCCCATGCGGTACAACACGAAGGACGACATCCTGAATCCGCATTTTATGGTGATCGGTCCGGCCGACCGTGACTGGCTCGCGGCCCTCGCGTGAGCGGTTGCCGGTCCATACACGACGACTGACCGACGTCGCTGTCGTCGCGATACCGGCCTGTGCATGCCGGCTGCTGGGCGGCGACGTTTTGTTGTAAGATTTTGCGTATACGCTGCTCGCTTTAATCCCGGTCTATCGATGTCAGACAAAGTCGAAACAGAATGCTTCAAGCAGTTCGATCGCCTGCGGGAACTCCGGGTATCCCACCGTGACCTGGACAGCCTGATCGACAAACTGCAGCACGATCCGAACGTAGACCAGTTGCGAATCCGTCGGCTGAAGAAGCGCAAGCTGCTGTTGAAGGACATGATCAGCTCCCTGGAAAGCGAGCTGATACCGGACCTCGACGCCTAGTCGTTCCGGCGGCCGATATGCTCCTCACCGCGCGCCTCGGCCAGCGCGACCTGTTTACGACGTTCCTCCAGCCGCGCGCGACGCCCGGCATCGGTGGAGCCGACGCATCTCGGGCAGGACACACCCTCTTCATAGTCCGGAGATTCCAGGTCCTCGGCTGACAGCGGCCTGCGGCAGGCATGGCATTGCACGTACCCGCCCTCGGCCAGGTCGCGGTCCACGGCGACTCGCGTATCAAATACAAAACACTCGCCGTCCCAGCGATTGTCGTTATCCGGCACCTGCTTCAGGTACTCGAGAACACCGCCCCGCAGGTGATACACCTCGTCGAAGCCGAGATCCATCATCAAAGCGGTCGCTTTTTCACAGCGTATGCCGCCGGTGCAGAACATCGCCAGCGGGCGATCGGTGGACTCTTCGGCGAGGCGCTCAGCGAAGTCCGTAAATTCGCGAAAGCTGTCGGTTCCGGGATCCACCGCGTTCGGAAAACTGCCGACTTCGACTTCGTAGTGGTTGCGTGTGTCGATCAGCAACACGTCGTCGCGGTCGATCAGCGCGTTCCAGTCTTCTGGCGATACATAGGTGCCGGTTTTTTCGTGCGGCCGAATGCCCGGTCGACCAAGCGTCACGATCTCGTTCTTGATTTTGACCCGCATGCGACGAAACGGCGCCTCCTCAGACTCCGACCAGCGCGGCTCCAGCGGCTCACTCAACCCAAGAGTGGTTTCGATCCACGAAAAGACACGCAGGATCGCCGAATCCTCACCCGCCAGCGTGCCGTTGAATCCTTCATCGGCGACCAGCACCGTTCCGAGCAACCCCGATTCGCCACAACGTGCGGCCAGCTCGTCGCGAAAACCGACGGGGTCGTCAAGGTCGAGAAACCGGTAGAACGCGGCGACCTTCATACGTCATCCTCCGTCGCGACAGCCGTCAGCGACAGGATACTGTGGCGAATCTCCTCGCCGAGCACGAGCCGGGCGTCGGCACCGATGCTGGTCAGTGACTCGTCGAATTCCAGGCAGCCCTCGCTGTTCTTGCGAATGACGCCCGTCTGCTGGAGCTTCATGATGTAGTCGTGGAACAGGGTTTTATTGAAGAAGTCGGGCGAGTGTAAGCCATAAATCATCGACAGGCGTTCCGCGCTTTGTTCGCAGAGTTTTTCCAGCCGGGCGCGCGTCAGCGT
This sequence comes from uncultured Woeseiaceae bacterium, assembly GCA_964606915.1. GTDB lineage: Bacteria > Pseudomonadota > Gammaproteobacteria > Steroidobacterales > Woeseiaceae > UBA1847. Next base: position 32,169 of record CAZSIQ010000002.1, read on the forward strand.
ACCGGAGCCGTTGCGCACCAGCACCGCGATGGCCAGGTAGAAGCGCTGCAGCATCGGCACCATCGATTGACCGAGCATGAGTAGCTGGTAGGCCTTTTCCGACCCGGCACGGGGTCGCTTGGCAACTTTACGACTGCGCCCCTTCTCGAGAATGCCCAGTCCCTTCAGCGCGTCGATCGCGTCCTGCGTGACGTCGTCGATATCGTCGGTGCGCCACTGCAGATGCAGCTCCTTGCGCATGAACACGTAGATCAGCTTGATCAGGCGCTTCAGCTCGTTGTGCTCCAGCTCCCGGCCCTGGATAAAGCAGCAGGCCACCGATGCCGGGATCGCCAGCAGGTGCAGGATGTTGTTGCGGAAGTAGGTCATCAACACCGCGGTCTTTTCCGACATGTGAATAACGTCACCAATATCGTGCGACGTCCGGCTGATAACGCCCATGTGTTCGCCGTGTGCCACAATCTCATCCGGCGTCATGTCCGGCACCGTGACCAGCTCGGAATAGCGAAAACGCCGCAACAGGGCCATCGTGACCTCCAGCTGCCGCTTGAGTTCGTCCTCACCGATCTTCTGCTTCGGCGTCGCCAGCAACACGTAGGCGAGCAGGCTGATCGGCGTCACGGCGGCTGCGGTGTTGACGCCGCTCATGATCACCTTGCCGAGCCGTTCAACGACGGCGGTCAGCCACTCCGGACGTTCGCCGTCCACGTAGTCCAGCTCTCGCCAGTCGTGACGTGACTCATCGAGAATCGGGTTCAATTCAATCGGCTCTGCGAAGTTGACGTAGACCTTGCCGAAGTTTTCACGAAGCGCACCGATCGAGCGAATGAAGCCCAGCAGGCTTTCTTTCTCCTTTTGTGCACCACCGAGCTGGTTGATGAACGCGGACCCCTCGATGAGGCGCTCGTAACCGAAGTAGACCGGCACGAATACGACCGGGCGCTTCGGCTGGCGAACGTAGGAATTGACGGTCATGGCCAGCATGCCGCCCTTGGGCGTCAGCAACCGGCCGGTGCGACTGCGGCCACCTTCGACGAAGTACTCAATGGAGTGTCCGCGCTCGAGGATCGCATTCAGGTAGGCATCAAAGACGGCAGCATACAGGCGGTTGCCCTTAAAACTGCGACGCAGGAAGAACGCGCCTCCGCGCCGCAGGATCGGGCCGACAACCGGGATGTTGAGGTTGATCCCGGCCGCGATATACGGCGTGTGCAGACCTTCCTCGTAAAGGATGTAACCCAGCAGCAGGTAGTCGAAATGGCTGCGATGACAGGGAACGTAGATGACCTCCTTGTCCTCTGCGACCTGGTGCAGCCGTTCGATATGGTTGAGTTCGACGCCGTCGTAAATTCGATGCCAGAGCCACTTCAGCAAACGCTCGAGAACACGGATCGTCGGGTAGGAGATGTCCGCCGCGATCTCCATCGCGTAGGCTCGCGCCCGCTTTTCGACCTGTTCGCGAGCGCCGCGACCACCCTTGATTTCGGCATCGATGGCGCGTTTGACGCCCGGCGCCACCAGTACCTGGCGAACCATTGTCCGGCGGTTGGACAAGTCGGGGCCGACCGTGGCCGAACGACGCTGACGAAAATGCACTCGCAGGACCCGCGACACCTTGCGAAACGCGAGGTCACGATCGATATCGCCGGACACGATGGAACTGAGCGGCAATGGCTCGGAAAAACGCATCAGCGTGTTGCGACCCAGCAGGACCGTCGCGAAGAACTTGCGCATGCGGCCCGCAACCTGCCAGCCCTCTGAAAACAGCAACGCGAGAAACGAGCTTTCCTTGTTCGGTGATCGTCCCCAATAGATCGCAACCGGCACCAGCAGGAGATCCGGACCCTGCGTGTCCGAGGCATCGACGAGGCGCTTGAGACGTGGGGACGACAGGCCGATCGGACGCTGCACCAGCCACCCCTTGGTGCGCCGTAGCGTTATGACCCGTGCTCGTTCGCGAACCCCGTCAAACTCAAACGACGACGAAGGCGACGGCAGACCGTGTTTGCGGGCCGCTCGTTCCAGTGCCAGGTTGTCGGCAAGCCCACCGGTCTCAAGTACGTAACAGACCTCGGCGCCCGTACCGTTGATCAGCTCGGAAGGAACGTCCGGCTGGATGGTGGGGCGTGCCCACAGGCCGAAGATCCGACCCGCGAGGAAATACAGCGGACCACTGATCAGGCGCAGGAGTTTCATGACAGCATGAAGGGCAGACCGCCCGGGAAGGACCACGGTTTACTGCGACGCGTCCTCGATGGCTTCGTCTGTCGCTCGCTGCTTTTCTTCGAGCTGTTCCTCGACGGCCTCAGCCTTCTCAAGTGTCTGTTTTATTTCCTTCGACGGCTCGGGTGGCTGTTCACTGCTGCAGGCGAACAGAAACAGCAACGGCAAGATAACGAGGTAACGCATAGTCCCATCCCCTAAATCGATTCAATGAACAGCTGCAGGTAGTTGTTAATGGTCTCGATGTTGGCCGTCAGTCGATGGTCACCGTCGAGCAGGTGCAGCGTCGCATTCGCTTCTCTCGCATAGCGAATGCTGTTCTCCACCGGGACTATATCATCATGCCAACCATGCACGATGGTGAACGGCAGATCCGGAGCCGGCGGTGTAATGTGTTCATAACCCGGCATGAAATACGCCGGCGCCAGCACGAATAGACCCTTGGCGCCCACGGTTTCCGCAGCGGCGGTGGCGACGTGGCCACCCATGCTCGAACCGACAAGAATCAGTGAATCGTCGTGACCGCTGACGCTGTCGATGAGCTTGGCAACACGTTCGCCCGGGTCGCGCATACCCTCGTAATCGATGCTGTCGGCCTCGCAGCCCATAGAGCGAACGCGGTCGGCCATCGCGCGAATCTTTGTGCCCCAGGGCCCGCTTTCCAGCCCGTGTGAAAAAATCACGCTAGTCATTCGTCCAGTCCCTCATCCCAGGTATCGTTGGGCTTCCACAATAGTTCGTCCAGGTCCGGCTGCCAGCGAAACTCACGCATATTGACCTTGCCATTCTCGACCCGAACGCCTTCATCCCTGAGCCGGTCCCGTTGTGTCCTGAACGCGGAACTGTCGGCCGCAAACGCGAGCTTGCCGGACGCCGTGATGATACGAAACCAGGGCAATGCGTGACCCTGCGGCAGGCACCGCAGCGCATAGGCGACCTGGCGCGCGCCGCGCGGAACGCCGGCCAGCTCGGCAATCTGCCCGTAGCTCGCCACGCAGCCCTCGGGAATGTCCTCAATGACAGAGTAGATTCGACGGTTACGCGTTTCCCTATCCATCAGCTCATGCCCAGCCTTGCCTGGATCTCTCGACGGGCGTCCTTCAGCACCGAGTCGCGATCCAGTGTGTCGATGATTGACTTGACGACGAGTTTCGGTCCGCCCTCACCCCAGGACTTGCCGCGCGACAGGTATTCACCGGCGACCTTACCGACAACGTAGGTGCTGTAGTAGGCGATGGCACCCTGTGCCCCCGCCGTCACGACGGTCGACAGCCCACCGGTGCCGGCCTTCAATGCCGATGAGACGAAGTGGATCGCCCAGACCGTTCCCATCAGCGCCGCCGATTCCGCCGCGATCACAGCGGTGAGTTTACCCGCCTCCTTTTGACTCAGCGGCAGGTCGTACACGCGCGACAGGTGCACAACCATGCCGACGTCAATGGCCGCGGCGGCAAACAGGTCAGCCACCGGCAGCGGGTTGAACGCAACCGCGACGCCTTTACCGAGACAGTAGGTCCGCACCAGCTTTTCACCGATTTCCTGGCGCGCGGCCAGGATACGGCGACCGACCTGGTCGCTGAGATCGGAGGCGAACAGGCTCGCATTCAGCGCGACCAGTGTTTTGCCTTCGTCGTTGATGATGTCCCAGAGTTTCAGTCGCAGCGCCTCGACGTCGGGGGCGCGCGGGCGCTCTGTTTCCGTCTCCTTGCCGTCGGCGTCGACCTCGACAACCAGCTGCGGACGTGGATCGGCCGCGACCGCGACGATGTGTTCGGGCGCGAGCAGACCCTCCGTGCGCGACGTCAGCGATGCAAGCAGGCGGTCCAGCTCCTCCCGGGTAAACCGATCGGATTTATTCAGCGCCAGCAGCACCGGGCGTCCCTGCCTGATGACCGTTCGCAGGGCATCCAGCTCGGAGTCGGTCATGTCGCCGTCGACAACAAAGACAACGAGGTCGGCCCGGGCAGTGACCTCTTTCGCCATGGCCTCACGTTCTTCACCGCCAGCCTCGTCCAGCCCGGGCGTATCGATCAGGAAGACGCCACCGGCCTCGACCTCGCTCCACGACTCCATCGACGACACGCGGGTTTCACCGTGCAGGGGACTGGCCGCGAAACGGGACTCGCCGATCAACGCATTCAGCAGCGACGACTTGCCGGTGCTGACGCGGCCGAACACGGCCAGGTGCAGATGCCCGTTTTCGAGCTTGTCGAGCATGCTCTCAACGGCGGCGTAGTCGCCGGCCAGCGACTCCCGGATTCCGGACGGCAGACGCCTGTCGGACACAAGCTCGCGCAGGCTCTCGCGAGCCATCTCGAGGTGACCGCCGCGCGACTTAGTCCTGTCGGTTTTCCACGGCCATTCGGGCAACGCGCCGAACACCCGCTTCAATATGTTCACTCAAGCCTTCCTCAAATGCCTTGGCCGCCTCGTCAGGAACAAGGTTGCCGTGTTGGTTCAACGTCAGGACCAGGCTGCGGCCCAGCGCGTCAAAAATAAGGCCGTAGGCTACGGCATGCACAAGCCCGCCGGCGACTGTACCGATTCCCGGAAACGCCTTCAGGCCATTGCCGGCAACAGCAAGTGTCAGCGGCAGCGCCTTACCCACGCGACTCTGGCTCATGTCCAGGAACTGCTCGATGTCGAGATCGCGCGGAGCCGCGCCGTAGAGTCGGCAGAGCTCACGAGTCATCGCAGTGCCGATGTAACCCTGGATCAGGACATCGGTACCGGGACTGACCGCAGCCAGCGCACCGATGACGGCCTTGCGTGTCGAGTTGCGGATGATCTGCTCTGCCCGCTGCGCGCGATAGCGCCCCTCCGCTTCATTGATTCGATCCGCGGCGAGGCGAAATACCGCCTGGTCGCGGCGCAGGTCGAGATTATCGTCATCGTCGCCCAGCAATCGCTGCACGGCGACAACCAGCACACCGATGTCGGCGGGCCGCGTCTTGCGCGTCAGCTGCTCCGCGCCGTCAGGCCCGCGTTCGATAACGTCGGTTTCACCGCCCGCCGACACGGCAACCACGCGATCTCGCTCCAGCGACCCGCCCAGGGACTCCACGCGCTCCAGGAGTCGCTGCATGACGCTCGCCTGTTCCTCGGTGTCCAGGCGGTCTGCCTTGTTGAGAACCAGTACCAGCGGCTTGTCGAGCGTCAGCAATTCATGCACGGCGTCGAGCTCGGCCCGGTTCAGGTCGCCGTCACAGACGAACAGGACGGCTTGCGAGCGTCTCGCCTCGTTCATCGCCGCGTCGGCGAGGCCATCGCCGGCACCGATCCCCGGGATGTCAGTCAGCAACACCGTGACGCCATCCTCCGAACGCCAGCGATAATGGCGAATATCATCGGTGGAACCGCCCAGCACGTCGACGACAACGTCCGATTCCGGGACGAGCGCGCGCACCAGTGAGCTTTTCCCCTTACTGACCTCCCCAAAGAAACACAGGTGAACCTGGCCAAGCTGCTGTCGGCCCGCCAGCTCCTCGAGTTCCCTGCGCGCCTCGGTCACGTCGACGCCGGCGGACTCAGCAGTCTGCAGTCGTTGTTCGATGCTGTCGCGATCCAGCCTTGTCGAGGACTGCACGGCGGATGCGGCCGGTTCGCGACGAATCACGAGGCGCCAGATGAGGTAGATCGCGGCTAGCGCGAACCCGGCCAGCAGCGACACATACAAAACAAGCAGGACGACCGGCCCCTCGCGGAGCCGGTCCCAGACATTGAGTGCGGACTCGGTAACGAACAGCAGCGCGCCGACAGCGATGACGAACACCGCAACGATAAGCAGCGTCGCCGCCAGCCGGATGAACCGATCAAGCTTCATACGGCCAGCGTGCCGTATTTACTCCCGAATCGCTAGGCCCGGGTTCAGCCCATGAAGCCCAGGTCGCGAACGCCGAAGTTGCCGAGGTTTGGCGCAACCACGCCAAGGTCGGCATCTTCAATGCCGAACCAGCTCGCCAGCGTCGCAGCGTACTGATCCGCCGACGTCGTCGGGATCATACGGCCGCCGCCGACGTCGTCGTCACCGTCGATCGCGAGCAGCGGATAGTCACCGTAAAACTCGCGGCCCTGCACCGCACCGCCGACAACCACCTGGTTACCACCCCAGCCGTGATCGGTGCCATCGCCGTTGGAAGTCAGCGTACGGCCGAAGTCGGACTGTGTGAACGACGTGACGCCGTCTGCGATGCCCAGCTCAATCGTTGCGTTGTAAAACGCCGTCATGGCCTCCGACACGCCACCGAGGAGACCCGGCTGGTCTTCGTTCTGGTTGTCATGCGAGTCAAAACCGCCCGCCGCAACGAAGAAGATCTGCCTTTGCATCTGCAACTGGTCTCTTACGGCGATGAGCCGTGCGACGGTCTGGAGCTGCGTACCTAACTGCGACTGAGGGAAAGCCGTCGACAGTTCAGGCGCCGAGGCGATCGCAGTTGAAATCGTCTCGGCCGAGTTGATGGCACGGCGCTGCACGTCAGCAAATGCGCGCGCATACACAGAGTCGTAATTCGCATCGAGGATTCGCTGGAACAGCTGCTGCTGTTCGAAGCCAGGCGTACCTGGCTCCGCCGAGAAACCCTCGAACTGAAGCGGACCGGTCGGGCCCATGACGTAGGCAACTGTCTCATCGGCTGCCTGCCACAGGTTATTGCCGAACAGCGAGGCATTGGTTGCCATCTGCTGGTCCGTGACGCCGGTTCGAATCAGGTCCGCCATGCGGCCCGCCCAGCCGGTTCCGGACACGTTAGTGCCTTTCAGTGACGTCCACTGGTCCTGCTGGTCATTGTGCGAGAACAGCTGCGGCGGCAGCGACGCAGAGCCCGCAAGAATGGACTCCTTGGTTGTCGGTGCAATCAGCGGACCCACGTTGGTCACGAACGCGGCGGAACCGCTCTCGAACAGGCCCTGCATTCCAGTCATCGACGGATGCAGACCGTAGTCCACGCTGCTGGCCGTCAGCGGTGTAATCGGCAGCAGGTCATCCTTGGCAACCGCCAGGTTCTGCCGTGACTGCGCGTACACAGCGTGTTCGGCATCACTGCGCGGTACCAGCATGTTGAAGGAGTCATTGCCGCCGAACAGGAACACACAAACAAGGGCGCGATAGTCCGTGAACGGGCCGGCACCACCGACCATCTGTGCGTAGCTGAGTCCCGGAGTTGCGGCGAACAGCGTAGCCGCGCCGCCGGCTGTCAGGAATTGTCGTCTATTGATCGTCATGGCGCGTACTCCCTTACATCTGCGTCGCAAATTCAGGCGACGTGCTGACCAGGTAAATGGTCTCGGCTACCCGGACCGCGGCATCCGTCTCCGGAATCGCGGTAACAATGTTGGTGATTTCGGTTCGCAGGGTGTCCGAAATCACGCCGCCCAGTAGCTTGCTTGCCACCCTATCGACCAGCGCTGTCGGATCCGAGGCAATATCAAGCTCTTCCGAGAAGTCGATGTAGACATCACCTCGTTCCAGCGCTTCGCTGTTCAACTGGTTGGCGACAAACGCCTGGTAGAAGAAGTAGTTGGTGATAAACGTATTCTGGTACTCGGTCGCGATCTGCAGCTCCGGTGCAACGTAGCCGGCCTGGCTGATTTCACCGGGTGGCGCATAGAACGGACTGAAGAAGTTGAATACCGACGGCGCCTGCAGTGGACCCTGGCCGAAAATAAACGGCACAGGGGTCGCGCGGAAACTGCCGTCCGCTGATGTCGCGTCGTAGGCGCGCCAGAGCTGGGTCAGGCGCAACAGCGGTTCCTTAAGCTTACCGTCAATACCGGTAGCCAGTGCCGGGCGCGCTTCGGGGTCCAGCAGGATCGCCTTGACCACCTCGGCAAGATCGCCTCGTTCGCCGGTGCCATCGTCATTGAACACCTCGGCCACGCGACGCACGTAGTCCGGCGACGGATTGCTGGTCGTCAGCCGCTGGATAAGACGGATCGCGATAAACGGGCCGACGTTCGGATGGTTGAAGACGTTGTCGAGTGCGTCGGACAGGTCCTGTTCACCGGATTGCCCGGCCGGCAGCACCGTATCGCCCAACAACTGCTTGGCCTCCGTATCGTGAAACTCCGGATAGAGCTGCATCGGTACGACCTGGTTCTGCTCGGTCCGGAATGCAAACTCGAATTGCGAGAAGCCGGCCCAGTTCCAGCCGGTAAAGACATGCGCAAAACCTTCGATTACCGCCTGGTCATAGGTCGGTACCGGCTGGTTGTTCGCATCCATCACGACGGTGCCGTCGATGTTCAACTCCACCAGCCCGATGGAAAACAGCTGCATCAGCTCTCGAGCGTAGTTTTCGTCCGGTCGTATGTTCAGCTCGGTGTTCGGCTTCTCGTTACCGAGCATGCTCAGGTAAACGCCCATGGCCGGATGCAGGGTGACGTCCTCGATCAGGTCTCGGTAGTTGCCGAAAGCATTCTGCGACAGCATGTCGTAGTAGCTGGCCACCGAGTATGGCGCCTGCTGCAACGCGCCGTTCTGCGACACGACCATGATCTGAGACAGGGCAAAGGCGACGCGCTGGCGAAGCTGGTCGTTGTTGGTCAGGGCATTGCGGAACCAGATGTCGACGCGGTCCTGGTGCAGCAGACCGATCGGGAACGGACGCGGCAGGGACTGCAGGTAAGGCAGTTGCAGTGACGGCGACAGGTTGATCTGTCGATCGATCCAGCCCTCGACGCCCAACGAGCTGACGTCGTCGGCGCCTGCTTCGGTCGCGCCGAAGGTCGCCTGGTTCAGCAGTTGGTAAGCCTCCGCCTGCGTCACGGGTGGCGGTGACGGCGGTGGCGGCGGTGACGGTGGTGTACCCGGATCCGAAGACCCTCCTCCGCCGCCCCCGCAGGCGGCCAGCATCAGCGACGCCAATAATCCGGTAAGTCTCTTCATGCCCTTACTCCTTTCCCTGGACGCAACGCCGAGCGTTTCGTCAGTCATCCTCGCGAGACCAGTTGGCCTCGAGGAACGCGACCTGCTCTTCAGTCAGCAGGTTGCGGATTTTCACCAGCATCGTCATCTGTGCCAGCTTTACCTTGTTTTCTGCTTGTAGCACGGCAGTGACCTCCCGGGTTACAAGCGATTCGTCCAGCGGGCGTTCGTCCAGCAGGTTCATCACCCGCGAATACGCCTCCTGCATGTCCCACTCGTGCTCAGCAACTTCGGCCTGCACCGCGACAACCGCCGATCGGATCGCCGTGAACTGATCCTTCGTCAGGTCAAGCTCCTCGCGATACTCGAGCACAACATTCGGAGGAAACAGCTTGCCCTTAAAAATATCGCGGGTCTCGTTGGCGTTCACAGAAACCGCCAAAAGCAGTAGCGCGAAAAAAAGCCCTGTACGTGTCATAACGTTTCTCCATCAACTTTGGTTGACTCGACCAGCACTGGCAAGTCCCGATATATGTCAAATCGACGCGTCGGCAGCAGTTCATCACTCGGCGCCTGCCAGGATGTCGACCCCAGCAGTTCGGCCTCGGATACATAGACAAGACCGGGATCAGGTCGGCCAACGATTACTGCGACCAGCGCAATAGCCGCCGCAACGGGCAGAACAACTCGCGCCATCTGCGAACGGCGTTCCACCCTTTGCCTTGCCGCCTCGAAACTCTGCTCGAAAGCCGGTGCAATACCGTCTCTCGACCGCAGGCCGTGTTTGAGTCTGGATTCCAGGTCAGTCATCGTTTGTTTCCAGCAATTCTCTCAGTCGCGACTTCGCGCGTTCGTAATGCACACGCCCGGTGCCGAGCGATACACCCATGATTGTCGACGCCTCCGCGATCGTCAGTTCGCGACAGAACACCAGCTCAACCATGTCCCGCTGCCGCGCGGGCAGTTGACGGACCGCCGCCCAGACGCCGCCGTGATCGTCGGGGAGCTCCATCTCCCCGGCGGGTTCCGCAACATCCTGCCGCGAAGCAAAACGCAATCGTGTGGCCAGTCGGCGGAATCGTCGCAGCGACAGGTTTTGCACAATGCCGAACACGAAGCTTTTCAGGCTTGAGCGGCCGTCAAACCGCGCCCTGCCACTGATCAACTCCACATACGCCTGCTGTACTAAGTCTTCTGCCACGGCCCGGTTGTAGTCGCACCGCGACAGCGCCCAACCAAACACGTCGCCGTGCAGGGTCTCGAGAGCAGAGCGCGATACGTTCGGATTCCGTTCCAGGCCGTCTCTCATGCGTCCTCCTGAAGACTGGGTCGCAGAACCGGCGGGCTTGTATGACAAGCCGAGGAAGATTTACAGGGTCTGTTTTGCGAAGGCGGTATCGACAACCCGCATCCCGCCCACCGACTGCTGCAGTGTCAGGAAAACCGGTGACCCTGCGCCGCGTGGTGTGAAGCCGATGTCGATAGAAAGTCCCGGCGTCTTCCCGCCAGGCGCCAACACGGCGCACTCAACGCTGAACTCATCATCGTCAAACGCCTCGAGGTCAGCGAGGCAGGACAGGAACGCCACAAGCTGTCCCTGAACCTGCTCAACCAGGGCGGCATCCGGCTGCTCGAAGACAGCCCAGCGTGTGGCGTGGTCGATGCTGTTTACGATGCGAAGCAGCGTCCGACGTGTCGACAGACGCGCGTAGAGCGTGTGCGACTCGTTTCCGCGACCCATTGTGCGGTCGCCGCGCATCACCGACTGGGCCGAACCGACGGCTGCGATCGCGTTAAGGCCTGCCCTCGACAGCGCCTGCTGCTCAGCGTCGGACAAGGCCATACTCGGCTGCAGGCGCCGATTGATCGGGACCTGCTCGACGTCGTGCCAGGTGCCGTGTTCCCGGTCGAGCCGGCTGAGCAATCCGGCAATAACACCGCCCGCATCCACCGACGCTTTTTCACCCCGAGCCACCACTCGCGGGAAATAACCCAGCATGTTGGAACTCGCAAAACCGAGTTTGCGCATACCGCCTACCGCATCATCGACGGTTTCCCAGTCTCGATCCGGGTCGACAATCAGGGTTGCGCCGCGTTCTCGACAGAAGAGCTCGGCCGCCAGCAACGCTGTCGGCCCGACCTGCTGGCGACGACCGATAGACGGCAGGTAAAGGAGATCGAGACGGTCGATACCGTTAAGGGAAAACAGGCCTGTCCCGTCTCGCCGCGACCCGACGACGTCGTAGTCAGACAGCGGGTGGCCATCGTTGCCGTCCTGCACGGCATCCACGTAGGCCGCGTCGGTGGCTTCCGGTCGATGCGTCGGGAACGGATGCTCGACGCGGGCCAGCGTTGATGTGCTGAGCACATCCGCAACAAAGCGCTTGCTCCCTTCGGTAAAACTGAGGTCACGATGAAGCTCCTGGTCCAGCAGGACGCCGTTATCCGGATCGATGCGCTGCAGTACGAGGTTAAAGCGGTCCTCATCGTCGAGTCCGTCGTAGTCGATCGCGGCACGCAGGCGTTCGGTCGACCCCGGTTCGACGGCGCGCAGTACCAGCGCAGAGCCCGACGCCGGGATCACCAGCAAGGCACCGCGCGCGGCATTCGCGACGCGCACGATGGTTAACTGGCTGCCGCCAAAATCGAAGAATTGCTGCACCGCCGACGACATGCCGCTCCGCGCCCAGTCCCCGCCGAAACGGCGTCGGTAGTCCCCGAAGCTGCTAACAGAGACCGGCGTGTCGAGGGGGCCTCGCAGGGTGCGACCGACGAACGCCGCGGACGTCTCGACGTTGACGTCGATGGGTTGTTCCATCGACGGAATCTCGGTGACCGTAATCCCGTGGTCGAGCGCGTCCGTCATGGCGCCTATAGTACCGCGAACGAAGTACCCTCATGTACCCTGTCGACATGCACAACGCACTCGAACAAGCGTGCCCCGCAATCGCCGAGAGCCTGCCGCGCGTCATGATCGCCGAGCTGCCCACGCCGGTCCTGAACGGCACGATTAACGCTCACGGTCGAAACACCCGCATCAGTGTCAAGTGTGATAACCAGACGTCGTCGTACTACGGCGGAAACAAGGTCCGAAAACTCGAGTATCTTCTGTACCGCGCTCGAAGCCGCGGCGCGACGCGCATCGCAACCTTCGGTGCTGTCGGCTCGAACCATGCCATGGCCACATCGTTGTTCTCACAACGTGAAGGATTTCGCTGCCTCGCCTTTCTTGCTCACCAGACACGAACGCCGGCAGCCGCGCGTGCACTGAACCGTCACCTTGAGATCGGGACGACCCTGGTTCGCTGGGGCGGCAACCTCAAAACGCGTACCGCGATATTGCGACAGCACCTTTCAGGGGACGAAAAGACCTGGGTTGTGCCCCTGGGCGGCACCTGCTGGCTGGGGACGCTGGGGTTCGTTGACGCGGCGCTGGAGCTCAATCAGCAGATACAGCGTGGCGAACTTGACGCACCGGACGCCATCTACGTGGCAATGGGCACGATGGGCACGGTCGCCGGTCTCGCCATCGGCCTGGCAATGGCCGGCCTGGAAACAAGCGTTGAAGCCGTCCGGGTCACCGATGAGACGACCGCCAACCCGAACGGACTTCAGCGTCTGATCGACAAGACCGTCCTGCTGATGCGCCACCACGGCGCGGATATACCATCAGATCTCGGGGCGCGATGCCGTGTCCGCTTTCGTTCAGAATTTTTCGGTGACGGTTATGCGAAGACCAATCCGCAGACGGACGAGGCGGTGGCCATCGCGGCTGACCAGCTTGGCCTGACGCTGGAACCGACGTACACCGGCAAGGCGTTCCGCGGCCTGCTTGAGGACCGTCGCTCACAGCCCGACAGACAGGTCCTGTTCTGGAACACCTATAACTCGAAGCCGCTACCCGTCGACACACTCAGGCCGGACGACGTGAGCGGCTGTCCCGAGGAATTTCTGTCCTACTTTGACTGATCGTCGCGAGGTGTTTCAGCGTCAGGTGCGTCGTCCGGGCCGGCGCGTTTCTCCTGCTCCTCGGCCGCGGCTTCCCGCTCCCGACGCTTGCGCTGTATCTCGTCGAGCATCAGGTCTAACCACTCGGACATTACTTCTCGTCTTCGTCGTCTTCGAGGCCGGGAATGATGGCAGGCGGCTGGCAGTTTGGCTGGACGCCGCGTGCCTGTGCGGCGTTGTACAGCGGCAACGTTGCACCAAAGCGGCTGACCAGCTGCGCAATTCGCCGATCACTGGACGGGTGGGTGGACAGGAATTCGGCCGGTGCTCCACCCGCCTCTTTAGCCATGTTCTGCCAGAGCGGTACGGACTGCCGAGGGTCGAACCCGGCGTTGGCCATGTAGTCCAGACCGATGATGTCTGCCTCGCTTTCCTGGCCGCGGTTGAACGGCAGTGTCAGACCCAGCGCCTCGCCGGCCTTCAGGGTTTCATACGCGGTGTAGGTCGCACCCCGGTTACCGCCGCCCAGGAGTACCGCGGCAACCTGCACACCGACCCCGGTCAACGGCACGCGTGATGCGCGCTCGTTGGAATGGCGCGCGGTTACGTGTGCGATTTCATGGCCGATCACGGCTGCCAGCTGATCCTGGTTCTGCGCGGCCCTGAGAATGCCCTTGAAAACGCCGATCTTGCCGCCCGGCATAGCGAACGCGTTAACCGAGTCAACGTCAAAGATCGCCATTTCCCAGTTCATGTCGGACATTGGCGGTTCCAGCTCGTTGACGACGGCATTCGCAACGCAGGCGATGTAGTCGATCGTGGCTCGGTCCGTCATCAGGGGCGTCGACGACTTCATGGCGGCGAACTGCTGCGCTGCCTGCGCGGCCATTTCTTCGTCTGAGCGCAGGATCAGCTGCGACCGACCGGTTGGCGACGTCGAACAGGCGGTAAGGACCAGCACGCTGACAAGTGCTGTCGCCAGGGTCTTGAATGGTCGTAGCGTCATGCGCAAACCTCGCAGTTCGGAAAGTCGAGTATACCTCGATTCGACTCCTCTACAGCGCTTGCGTTCCCGGCGATCAGCGAGGCAGTCGGGATTCGAAGTGCTCGCGCCATCGACTGGCGGTCACGCGCTGCATCGCGCTGTCGACGCTGTGAGCGAGCCGTTTTTGCAACGGCTGGCGGATCTTCCAGGTCACTCGATACAGTTCGCGGTCCGCGACTTTTAACGCCAGCAACTCGTCGCTGGTCATCAGCTCGTCAGCGAGCCCGAGCTCGAGCGCGCGGGTCCCATACCAGTGCTCGCCGGTCGCAATCTTCTCGATCTCGAGGCCAGGCCGGTATTTCGCCACCGCATCCTTGAACAGTCGGTGGACGTCTTCCAGCTCCTCTTTCAGCTTGGCCCGGTCTTCGTCCGTGTTCTTGCCGAACATTGTCACGGTTCGCTTGTACTCGCCCGCCGTGATCTGCTCGAAATCGACGCCCTTGTCGTCCAGCAAGCGATTGAAATTCGGAATCTGCGCCAGCACCCCGATCGAGCCAAGAATGGCAAACGGCGCCGCGACGATGCGATCCGCCACGCAGGCCATCAGGTAGCCGCCGCTTGCCGCCACTTTGTCGACGCAGACGGTCAACGGTATCTCGCGGTCACGCAGGCGAACGAGCTGCGATGCCGCCAGACCGTGCTCATGAACGACGCCGCCGTGGTTATCCAGCGTTACGACAACCTCATCGCCGTCGCGAGCCACCTCGAGAATCGCGGACACTTCTTCTCGAAGCGAGGGAACCGCGCTCGCTTTCAGGTCACCCTTGAATTCGATGACGAAGGTTCTCGGGCGCGAATCGTCTTTCGCCGCCTCCTTGTCCTTTTGCTTCTCTTCCTTCAGATGCTTCTTGAGCGCGTCCTTGGGCAGGATGATCTTGCGCAGCGCATCGGCGATCTTGCGGTACTTCTTGTTCAGGTGTTCGACAACCAGCTCGTTGCCGCCGGTCTTTCTGGAAGCGGCAGTCGCCGTGCCAATCACTACGACAATGGCGGCAACGATGGTCGCCGTTTTCAGCAGGAACAGGCCGTAGTCGGCCAGGAATTCAATCATGTCGGACCTCGCGGCGAGGCTTAGGCGCTGGCGGCGTCTAACCCCACGTTGTTTTTCGCCAGCACCTGCTCAGCTCGGTAGCTCGAACGCACCATGGGTCCGGCAACGACCTCGAGAAAACCCTTGTCGATACCTTCGGCACGCAGTGCAGCGAACTCTTCCGGTGTCACGTAGCGCTCAACGGGCAGGTGATTGGGTGTAGGACGGAGGTATTGTCCGAGGGTCAGGATATCAACCCCTGCGGCACGCATATCGTCCATTGCCGCAATGACTTCGTGGTCCTTTTCGCCAAGCCCAAGCATCAGACTGGTTTTGGTCAGCACGTCCGGACGGTGCTTTTTCGCATGCGCCAGCACGTCCAGGGTCTGTTGGTAGCCGGCGCGAGGATCACGAACCGGATGCGTCAGGCGCTCAACGGTCTCGACGTTCTGGGCAAAAACCTCGAGACCTGAATCGACCACCGTTTCGACGTGCTTTTCAACGCCACCGAAGTCCGGCGTCAACGCTTCCACGGCCGTCTCCGGGTTCTGGCGTTTGATCTCACGCACACACTCGGCGTAATGCGCCGCCCCACCGTCGTCGAGGTCGTCGCGATCGACCGACGTGATGACGACGTATTTAAGCCCCATCAGCTGCACCGCGCGTCCGGTGTTGTAAGGCTCGTCGGCGTCCAGCCAGCCCCGTGGGTTTCCGGTGTCTACAGCGCAGAAACGGCAGGCGCGAGTGCAGACGGAGCCGAGCACCATGATCGTCGCGGTGCCGGCGTTCCAGCATTCGCCGATATTCGGGCACATCGACTCTTCGCAGACGGTGCTGAGTCGATGCTCATGAACGATGTTCCGGGTCTTGCCGAAGCCTTTTCCGCTCGGCATCTTCGCCCGCAGCCACTTGGGCTTGTCACCGCGCGGCACCGGGGTTGCGTCGCGCTTTTGCTTGACGCCGTTCTTGATCGCCGAAAACCCCTCGTCGGTCTGGTACTTCGAACCGCTCTGTACGATCGGGATTCCGCGGAACCGGCTATCTGATGAACTCATGGGCACTGTATGACGGGTTTTCAGAGGGCGCGTAGTTTCCCACAATCCGGCAGCCGCGAGAAGGCGACGAGCACGTTTCGAGCGGGCAAAAAAAATCCCGGCCGTAGCCGGGAGAGTCAGGGGGAAATCTTTAGACCAGATCAGTCTTACGCCAGAAGAACTAGTGCAACCTTGACCAGCTCACCAGTTTCACTGCGCTCTGGTGGAGGTCGAAATTGCGAGCGAGTACCGCCTCGATGTCACGGTTGTCCGAGTCACCGTCCATCGGGTGGTTCAGCTCAACCACGCCACTGAATTCATTGCCGCCGCGGTATTGCGCGTCGGTCAGGATGAACTGTGTGTAGTACTTCGCGGACATGGATCAAACATTACCGGCTGGCGAATGGCGTGACTGTGAGGCATCGCACAAAACAAAAATTCGTCCTCAGCGTGACATTCTGAGCGGGACAAGCTCGTAACTATCGGCGTCCATTGAGATTTCTTGAGCGTGTTGCGAAAAGACACGGTTCTTTCGCGAAATCGCGAGAAACTGTTAAATTCCCCGACAAATCTGTGCGAAAAGCCCGGTTTTTCGGGCATCTGCTCAGTAAACTGCGCCGAACACGTTTTCAGGAAAAAGTGTCGAAGATGATCCAGAGATACCTCCTTGCGCTGCTGCTAGCAGCACTGTCTGCCCCGGTTTTCGCCCAGGATGAGCTGCGCGACACGTTCTTCAAGGACGCCGACGCCGCAAAGGCCGCGGCCGAGGAAGCCGATGCCTCGCTGCTGAGTCCGCGCAATTTTTCACGCGCCATGGCGGAATTTGAAGACGCGGAAGAAGCCCTGCGTCGCGGCCGGAATATCGAGACCGTCCGCTCCAACGCCGGCGACGCAACGCGCTACTTCCAGGCAGCCACGGAGGCCGCAACGCTCGCACGCACAGCGCTGGCCCAAGTCCTGAAAAGCCGGCAGGACGCCGCCAACGCAAGAGCACCGGAACTGGCGCCGGACCTGTGGGAGGACGCACAACGTGATTTCGCCAGCGCGATTCGCTACCTCGAACGCGGTGACCTGAAGAACGCACAGCGCAAGGACATTGAGGCAACCACGCTGTACCGGGATGCCGAGCTGGTGGCAATCAAGGCACAGTACCTGAATGAAACCCGTAAACTGATCGCTGATGCCGATCGTGCCCGCGTCGGCCGATACGCACCGATGACGCTGGAACGCGCCAGGCAGCTTCTGGCCGATGCGGAGCGGGAACTGGGCGAGAACCGCTACGACACGGACCTGCCTCGCAGTCTTGCGAAGCAGGCCAACTACGAGGCCAAGCACGCGTTCTATGTCTCGGAGCTGGCTCGCAAGGTTCGTGACCGGGACCTGTCCGTTGAGGAGCTGGTGCTGAGCTGGGAGGCGCCGATGCGCGCAATCTCGGACGCGGCGGACCTGCTGCCCGACATGCAGGACGGCCCCGAGCGCCTGTCCGGCGAGCTGGTCACCTACATCGAAAACATGCGCGACAACCTGCAGCGTCTTGAGCAGGAGAAGCAGGAAAACGAAGTCCGTATCGCGGACATGGAAGATGAACTCGCGGCACTCGACGAGCGCCTCGGTGGCGCAACGGCCGAACGCGCAGCCCTGATCCAGCGACTCGAAGCGCAGGCGCGCGTCAAGGAACAGTTCGAGCGGGTCGAAAAGATGTTCTCGCAGGATGAAGCCCGCGTTTTCCGTCAGGGCAACACCGTTATCCTGCGCCTCGTTGGTCTCAGCTTTGCCAGCGGCGCCTCACAGATTCAGCCGGCCAACTTCGACCTGCTGGCGAAAGTCGAAAAGGCTATCGATGTGTTCCCGAACAGTGAACTGATCATTGAGGGACACACGGACGCGTACGGCGGCGACGACTTCAACCAGAAGCTGTCGCAGGAACGTGCGGAGTCGGTCAAGCAATACATGATCAACGCCATGCGCATCCAGGACTTCCGCCTGATCGCGACCGGTTACGGTGAAACGCGCCCGGTTGCCAGCAACGAGACGGAAGCAGGCCGTACCAAGAACCGTCGTATCGACGTGGTCATCAAGCCGGATCTCGAGACAAGTTAACTGACGCGTCGCAGCCAGGCTGCGACCTGTCGGGCAACATCGTCGTTCGCGAGGTAGCCGTACTCGGAGTGCGTGTTCAGCTCGCCGTCGAGGCGGAACCAGTTGTGAATGACGAGATCGCGTTGCTCGTCGAGCAGCGGACGCATGCCGCGGAAGACCGGCTCGAGCCGCTCGATCGCAGCCGTCTTGTCACCTTCCGCTGACGCGTTCCACCAGCGCCCGATGTTGTCCGGGAAGCACTCCGGTGCAGGCAGACCGTAGCCGTGGATCGCGTGAAGAACCAGTCGCTGCCCGAGCGGGCTGCCCATCGTGAACAGCGTATCCAGCCGGTAGGGATGGTGCTCAACGCGACTGAGGTCCCACAAGGTGTCCCAGGCAATCACAGACCCCATGCTGTGCGCCAGCAACAGCGTCGGACGCTGTTGCTCGCTGGCACCCAGCAGCACATCGCGCAGCAGTGAGCGAATGATGCCGGCGGCGCCGTCGAGATCGGAACGGTAACGACCCAGGTCGGCGATATGAATGCGCGCACGGTCGTCCGCAAGCAGTGGCACGATGGACGGTATCGGATTGAGCAGACGCCTGAGCGCCCGGTCGATACGGTTACGCAGGGAATGTGCTTCGCGAACGTCGGCGACCGGGGCCTCGGAAAACCGGAGCATGGCGTCAACGGACGGCGCGTCCAGCGCAAAATCCCGGTGCTCCTGGTAGAAACCCCAGGTCCACGGCACCAGTGCAAAGCTGTCCGATCCGTCGCCGAGTTGTGCCGCAAGTTCGGGGTCCGCGTGTTGCAGGCCGTGTTTCAGGCAACGAAACAGCGCGGCGTGGTGCGTCTCCGGCTCGGGCTTGGGCAGCAATCCCGGGATGTAGACGATCAGCGGTCTCGTCATTGCCCGGCAGTCATCAGCCGCACCAGTTCGTCGAGGTCACGAATCGTGTGATCCGGTGCATGCCATCGTTGCGGATACTCGATTCCGCCGCGATTCAGCCAGGCCGCATTGAGTCCGGCCTGCTTGGCGCCGTGTACATCGTGCTCCGGGTGGTCACCGACATGCAGCGTCGCCGCCGCCGGCTCGCCGGCAGCTCGAAGCGCAGCGTCAAACATGGACGGATGCGGTTTCGCCTCGCCGACGTCGCGTGCGGAAACGGCGCCGACAAACAGGTGATCAATACCGATGCGCTCCAGCCGAGCGTTGCCGTTGGTCACCGCGATCAGGGGATAACGACGCGCAAGCGATTCGAGCGCCTCGCCGGCTTCCGGGTAGAGCTCCACGGTATTCCTTGCAGCATCGAACGCCGCAAAGGCGTCGTCAACGAAGTCGTCACCAACCCCGGCACCGTGACCCATGCGAGCCAGCACCTGGCGACGGATGAAGGTCAGGTCGTGCGACATGTCCGGATGCTCTCGAAGAACGCGTTTCCGTATCCGGGCGATCGATTCCGGCGGGTGCTTGTCGGTAACGGCCGGCACATGCGTTTCCAGCCATTCGCGCAGCACAACCTCGGCACGCCGAATAACCGGGCCAATCGCCCACAGCGTGTCATCCAGATCGAGTGTTATCGCACGAATGTGCCGCATAGCTTGCCCGGCGTCGTTCAAAGTCCGACTATTGTCGACCCTTTTTCACTGCAAATCGACCGGGAAGGACATATGAAGTATTTGCACACGATGGTCAGGGTTACGGACATCGATGCCTCGCTCAGGTTTTACTGCGACGCGCTTGGCCTGCAGGAACTCAAGCGCTACGAAAACGAGAAAGGCCGCTTTACGCTGGTTTTCCTGGCGGCGCCCGGCGACGAACAAGCCCAGGTGGAGCTGACGTACAACTGGGACCCCGAGGAGTACGGCGAGGGACGTAACTTTGGTCACCTCGCCTACCGCGTCGACAACATTTACGAAACCTGTCAGCGACTCGCTGACGCGGGTGTAACGATCAATCGGCCGCCGCGAGACGGGCACATGGCCTTCGTGCGTTCACCGGACAACATCTCGGTCGAACTGCTGCAGGCCGGCGATGCGCTGCCGCCGCAGGAACCCTGGGCCAGCATGGACAACACCGGCCACTGGTAACCCGATGAGCGCCTCCACGATGAAAGCTGCAGTCATGCATGAGCCCGGCGGGCCGGAGGTCCTGTCCATCGAGGACCGGCCGATTCCCGAGCCCTCCTCCGGCGAAGTACTCATCCGGGTGCGTGCATTCGGGCTGAATCGCTCCGAGCTTTTCACCCGACAGGGTCACTCGCCGCCCGATGCAGTTACGTTGCCCCGCGTTCTCGGCATCGAGGCCTGCGGTGAGACCGCTGCCTGCCCCGGTGGTGAATTTGAGCAGGGCAGCACAGTGGTGACAGCCATGGGAGGCATGGGCCGCCTGTTCGACGGAGGCTACGCCGAGTACACCTGTGTACCGGTGTCGCAGGTACAGCGGGTCGAGACGTCACTGGCCTGGGACATACTCGGGGCGCTGCCGGAAATGCTGCAGACGGCGTGGGGGTCGCTGTTTTCCGCGTTGCAGCTAAAGAACGGCGAGTCGCTGCTGGTGCGCGGCGGCACAACGTCCGTCGGGCTGGCGGCAGCGGCAATTGCGAAGACGTTTGACGCGACAGTTGCAGCAACATCACGCAGCCCATCGCGGGAATCGATGCTCAGGGAAAACGGCGCAGACCATGTATTCATCGACAGCGGAGAGATTGCTCGTGACGTCCGTTCCGTATTCCCCGACGGCGTTGACAAGGTGCTGGAACTGGTTGGCACAACGACGCTGGCCGACTCGCTGCAGTGCGCGGCCGCGGGCGGCAGCGTTTGTATGACCGGCATGGTCGGCGACAGCTGGTCCTTTACGAACTTCGCCCCGATGGACGTGATCCCGTCGACAGTTAACCTGACGATTTACTCGGGTGGTACGGCGGATTTCATGAACACGCCGCTGCAATCGCTGCTTGAACAGGTTGAGCGAGGTCGCTTGGCGCCGAGAATCGGCAAGGTCTTTCCTTTGAACGACATTGTCGAGGCGCACCGCTGCATGGAGGAAAACCGGGCCGGCGGCAAAATCGTCGTGCTGCCGTGACCGCCGCAGCGCCTCAGCAGCCGTGGTTCACCGCCGGCGTGCAGGGTTAACCGGGCATCAACGGCGGAAGCAACTCTCCGTCATCGCCCCGGTCATCCGGCTTGATCACCCGGATGGCGCGCATGGCTTTCGCCAGGGCGTGGCCGTCCCAGTCGTTGTCGCCCGCGGCGTAGCTGCTGCGAGACAGCGCGTTGAGCTCGGACGCCAGCGGATCATAAACCCGCCGCGCGACGTCGCCGATGCTGCGCGGTGCGTCATCCGGCCATTCGAGGCGCGCCCATTCGAGCATCGCCGCCTTGACGCCGACGGCGTCACCCGCTTTGGCCGCGCTGCGGGCCTCCTTGAGAACCGTGGACTGCTGTTTGTAGATGGGCGGCGGCTCCGGTGCTCGCTGGTCGCGTGTCGGCCGTGACGACCACCACCACGCGAGCACAGTCAGCGCCCATGCGGCGGCCAGGAACTGGGCAATCATGCGCCAGAACGGTGACTCAACGACGTCGACTGAAACCGGTGCGGCGACTTCGCTGGTCTCCTCGGGAACGGCTGCGAACGCGTCATCCGCAGGCAGAATGACGAACTCTCGTCCCGGCAGCCGCGCCACCTGCCACTCGCCGGTGGTCAGGTTGAACCACGGCAGCTCAAGATCCGGCAGTGCCACGTCGCCAGGGTCTACGCCGATCAGCGCGTACTGGTCTTCGCGTACGCCACGAATGCCAGTGGACTCGACCTCGCGGCTGAGCTCCGGCTTGTCGGCGTAGACGTTGACGCTTTGCGAATCCGGCGGCTCTATAACCGGGATCTGCGTCTCAAGCTGACCCAGCGCGGTGATCGTAATGCTCCGCGTGACCGGTTCACCGGCGACCAGTTCTTCCGGTGGCTCCGACCAGTCTTCGGACAGGGTCACGTCCTGCGCTGGCAGCCAGGCGGCCGTCGCGAATTCGGCCGGCGGTGTCGGTATTGGCTTTACGCTGATCGACTGCGGCTGCGACGTGAACACCTTACGCCCGGTAATGCGGCCGTCGCGCAGGACGCGAGCTTCGAAGCGTGCCGGCGAGATGTTGATTTCGCCGCTTTCCTGCGGGAACAGTGCGAACACACGTTCGTTGACACTGTAGGCCCTGCCGCCGAGCACGGCGTCGTAGTTTCTCTCACCGACGCCTTCGATGAGCACTTCGGCGCCGTCGAAGGTCGGGTCCCTGAGTGTAGGCTGGCGAGTTGCTACGGCTCGGTAGGTCTTGATGCGGTACAGCACCTGCGCCTGTACGTAGGTCTCGGCCGTGTCGACCTCGGAGGTGATAAACACATCAGCCTCGCCCGGCGGTTCGTAGCTCGGCTCAACCACGGTGATCGACAGCGGCGACGACGACTCGCTGCCTATCGTGATGGCCGGAATCTGGAGTTCGCCCGAACGCTTGGCCATCAGCTGCCACGACCATGAGCGACTGCGGCGTATCTGGCCGTTGACGATACTGGTGTTGGACATGTCCCGCGGAGGGCTGACCAGGAAGAAATCCGTTTCGAGCGCACTGATGTCGGGCACGGCATCGGTGTTCGAATCGATCGACAGGGTCAGCGTGAAGGACTCGTTTTGCTCTACCCGGTTGCGATCGATCCTGGCCTCGATGTCGGCCAGCGCCTGGGCGGCCAGCAGCAGCCCCGAAATCAGAATGAGGAAACGTTTTCCTGCCGTTACCACGGTTGCACCTCGTCGTCGGGCCACAGGCTGTTGCCATCCTGGTCCTGGCCCATGCGTTGATACTGGTAGCGGAACTTGCGCCTGAGCAGCCCGCCCGGGTCGTTCGGGATACGCCGTAGCCACTGCTCCATCGCCTGTTCCTGTTCCTGTGCCCGGCGCATCTCGGCGAGTTCCGCGGGCGACATCTGTTGCTCCTGCTGTTCCTCGGCAGCGCGCTGCAGTTCTTCCTGCATCGCCTGCATGTCGTCGTCGGATTCAGGTTCGTCGCTGCCCTGGGACTCACTGGAGTCGCCCTGGTCCGACGCGTTCTGTTCACCTTCCTGCTCGCTCTGCTCGCCTTGCTGGTCTTCAGACTGCTCGCCGTCACCCTCGCCCTGCTCGGATTGCTGCTCCTGCTCCTGTTGCTGCTGGTGTTCCAGCAGTTCTTTGACGATGTCGCGGTTGTAGGCCGCGTCCTCGTCGTCAGGATCCAGTTCCAGCGCACGCTCGTAGGCTTCGATGGCCGGCTCCAACTGGCCGAGCTTGGTCAGTGCGTTGCCGTAGTTATAGAGGTTGCGGGCGTCTTCCTCACCACGGAACTGTACGGCGCTCTGCTCGAACGCATCGCGTCGATAATTGGCAACGGCCTGCCACTCGGGATCGGTGAACAGTTCTGCGGCAGCGGCGGCATCGCCGTCGGCCAGTGCTCGACGCGCCTGCTGGTCCTTAGTCAGCCATAGGTCATCCCACGGCGATGCGTGTACCGGTGTGGGAAACGGCACGACGAACACCAGCAACAACATGACCCAGCCTCGACGAAAAGCGAGTGCGGCCAGCGGCAGTAACAGCAGCGCCAGCCACGGCCCTTCTTCGCGCCACTGGTCCGTCGCCATTGAGCCGTCGGATTCCGAACCCTGCGCCATCACCTCGCCGGAGAGGATGTAATCAAGGTCACGATCGTCGGCTGACAGGCGCGCGTAGCGACCGCCGCCCAGATCGGCAAGTTCGCGAAGACCCTCCTCATCGAGCTTGGGCACGACAATATTGCCACCGCGATCTGTCACGAAGCCGCCACCGGCTTTCGGAATCGGCGCTCCTTCGCGGGTACCCACACCCAGCACGGACAATGAGAAGCCGGCCTCGCGCAATTCACGGGCCGCACGCTCGGCCGGCGGTGAGATGCCGCCGTCGGTCATCAACAGGACCTCGCCGTATCCGACACCGGCCTGTTCGAGCAACTGCCGGCCTTTGTCGATAGCGGCTTTCGGATAACTGCCGCGACTCGGCATGATGTCTGTCGACAGGCTGTTGACCAGCGACGTGATGGTGTCGGCATCATTGGTCAGAGGCGTCACGGTAAACGCATTGGCGGAGTACACAACCAGCGCGGTCTGCCCTGTTTCGCGACGCTCCAGCAGGTCGAGAATCTTGAGTCGGGCGCGCAACAGACGGCTCGGCGCTACGTCCTGGGCGTCCATTGAAAACGACATGTCCACGGCAACAACCATTGCCTGGTCAGAGCGAAAGACCGGTTGCTCGAGTCGCTCGAAGGCGGGACCGGCGAGCGCCACGCAGCCGAGGCATCCGGAGACAGCCACCAGCCACCACGGCACGGTCGATGCCTGGCGTGTCGATCCCGACAGCACATGCGGTGCCAATGCCGGGTCGATGATGTTGCGCCAGCTGCCCTCGCGCAGGCTGCGTCGGGCCAGCAGCACGGCCGCAACGAGCACGACGGGCACGCCCCACAACCATTCCGGTCGAATAAAGTGCAGGGTATCAGGCATGTCCCACCCCCCGACGAGCCGAAAGATAGCTCACCAGCAGTGAGCTCAGGGCCAGCAGGGCAGCCAGGGCAAACGAAGCACCCAGCGGCCAGTAGTACATCGACTTTACCGGCCGGAAACCGGACTCCGGTTCCTCCACGGGCTCCAGTTCATCGACCAGCCGGTAGATGTCCTGCAGCGTCGCCGTGTCGGTCGCGCGGAAATAGCGACCGCCCGTCATGTCGGCGATCGCGGTCAGGGTCGCTTCGTCAAGATCAGCCGACGGGTTGATGCTTGTGCGTCGGCCGGTCAGGGAGTTGATGGTCATGGCGTCGGCGCCAATGCCGATCGTGTAGATGCGCAGGCCAATCTGCGACGCGAGCTCAGCCGCTTTGAGTGGCTCAATCTCGCCGGCTGTGTTCGCACCGTCGGTCAGCAGGACCAGGACCTGCTCATCAGCGTCGGCTTCCTGGTCGTAAATGCGTTTGACGGCCAGCGTGATGGCATCCCCGATGGCGGTTTTTTCACCAGCCAGCCCGATAAAAGCCTCCAGCAACAGAATCTTCACCGTCTCGCGGTCGAGCGTCAGCGGGACCTGCAAGTAGGCGCGCTCACCGAACAGGATGAGGCCGATACGGTCGCCCTCACGCCGCGAAATGAAGTCGCTGGCCACCGCCTTGGTCGCCGTCAGTCGGTCGACGTTGCGGCTGCCGAGCTTGAAATCCTTCTGGTCCATGCTGCCCGACAAATCGACGGCGAGCATGAGATTGCGCCCGGACACCGGAACGTCGAGTTCGTCGCCGATGCGTTCAGGCCGAGCGGCAGCAACGACCAGCAGGACCCAGGCCAGCACGGCGACCCAGGCGCGCCAGTTGAGCAGCTGTTCCCGTCCGGCACGATCCTTGAGCACGTCGAACTGCGACAGGCTGGGCACCTTCAGGCCGGCCTCATCGGCCACATCGGCTTCCGACATCATGAAGCGGATCAGCAACGGCAGCGGCAACGCCAGTAACGCCAGGGGCCAGGCGAAAGAAATCATGCGCCACTCCCGACGGGTGTGCGCAGTCGGAGTTTCACGGCCGCCAGCATAGCGTCAACGTTGACGTCTGACGTGTCCGCCTTCGGGTTGCGGTACGGCAACTCGAGCAGGGCGCGACCCTCACCTTCGGAAAACAGCGGTTGCGGCAGATCCCTGTCCAGCCAGGCCGCCCAGGCCGCACCAGACAGTCCGGCGACTTCTGCGCGAGGTGCGTACGCAAGCATCGTGCGTCGCAGCAGTTCGGACAGCGACGTACCCAGCATCACGAGGTTACCGTGAGTCCGGTACTCCACCTGCGCCTGTTCCATCTGGCGCAGCGCAAAACGACGCGCGCGGCTGGCGGACAAACGCTTCAGGAACGAGCGAAGACCGAGCGCGGCAGCGATCACGACGATCGCAATGATGACCCACCAGCCGGGCGCCAGTGGCCACCAGCCGATCTCGGCCGGCAGATGCAGATCGCGAATCGGAATATCGGCGGGGTTCATCCGTGAGTCCTTCGTCCGAGCGCGGTTTGCAGCGCGCTGACCGGATCATCCTGCGTCGACAGTGGCATCAGGTGAATACCGTAACGCTGGCAGAACACGTCCAGCTCGTGGCAACGGGACTCGTAGGCATTCGCGTAGTCACTGCGCGCGGCGCCGGCCTTGGTGTCAATCGCGAGCTCCTCGTCATCGCCCAGCAGGCGGTAACGTCCAGGCGGCGGCAGCTCACGTTCGATCGGGTCACTGATATTCACGGCCAGCACTTCGTTGTGGCGCGCAACCCCGGATAAGTAGGACTGCGACTGCCGGTCGAGCCCGGAAAAATCGCTGAAGACCACAACCAGGCTGCCGGGACGGGCGATGCGGCGCAGCGCCGCCATCGCACGAGAAAAGCCCTGCCTGGACTCCTCGGCAGTGGCGGGACCGGAAGTCCAGCCCTTGTGCTCGGCAAGCTGGTGCACGAAACGCAGTGCCGCTTGGCGACCGAGCCGAGGCTTCAGCTCGTGATGTTCAAAGTCACCGAACACGAGCCCGCCCAGCCGGTCGCCCCGATGATGCGCCGCCCACGCGATCAACGCGGCGGCGCGGCAGGCATTTACGGACTTGAAGCAACCGCGCGTCGCGAAATGCATGACGGCGCGCAGATCAACGACCACCAGTACCGGCCGTTCACGCTCTTCGCGAAACAGCTTGGTGTACGCCTCAGTGCTGCGTGCGGTAACGCGCCAGTCGATGCTGCGCGGGTCATCGCCGGGCTGGTAAGGACGGGATTCGTCAAACTCCATACCGCGACCGCGGAAGTGCGACACGTAGGCACCGGTCTGCAGTGAATTCACGCGCACGACATCCAGCGCGATAGCTCGCGCCGGCCCGTTCAGTCGAATCAAACCACTCTGGCTGACACTGACCGGCGAGGCATTCTCCGGCATGTGGTCCAGCCGGATCACTACGGCACCCCGACTCCGTCCAGGATCCGTTCGATTACCGAGTTGGCGTCGACGCCATCGGCTTCCGCCTCGAAGCTCAGCACGAGACGATGACGCAATACGTCGAAGGCAACCGCCTGGATGTCCTCCGGCCCCACGTAATCGCGCCCGTTCAGCCATGCGTGCGCTCGCGCGGCCCGATCGATACCGATGCTTGCACGCGGACTGGCGCCGTACAGGATCTGGCCTTCCAGGCTGGAGTCGACCGTCGCCGCATCACGGGTCGCGATAACAATATTGACGATGTAGTTCTCCAGTTCCTCTGACAGATGCAGGCGAAGAATCTGTTGACGGGCATCCATGATTGACGCAACCGACAGCAGCTCCGGCGGCTGGAAGGCGTCGCGATCCTGCGCCTTGGCCTCATCGCGGTTCAGCACGAGGATCTTGCGCTCGTCTTCAGGGGTCGGGTACTTGACCTGCACGTGCAGCAGGAAGCGGTCGAGCTGCGCTTCCGGCAGCGGGTACGTGCCTTCCTGCTCAATCGGGTTCTGCGTCGCCATGACTAGGAACAGGTCATCCAGCGGATAGGACTTCTCCCCGACCGTGATCTGGCGCTCTTCCATGGCCTCCAGCAAGGCTGACTGCACCTTCGCCGGGGCACGGTTGATCTCGTCAGCGAGGATCAGGTTGTGAAACAACGGCCCCTTGCGGAATTCGAAGGTGCCCTCTTGCGGACGGTAGATGTCAGTACCAGTGAGGTCGGCGGGCAACAGGTCCGGCGTGAACTGCAGGCGGTGGAATTCGCCCTCGATACTCTCGGACAGCACCTTGATCGCGCGTGTTTTGGCGAGACCCGGTGCCCCCTCGACGAGCAGGTGGCCGTCGCACAGCAGTGCGATCAGCATCCGGTTGATCAGGTGCGACTGGCCAACGATCAGCCGGCTCGCGTGCGCCTCCAGTTGTTGGAATTGTTCGACGACGCTCATCGGGTACTCCGTGTTGCAGGGGCGTGCCATTCTAGTGATCGGACGTCTGCTGTCCAGCTGGCCGCAGACTTATGTACCCCCTAGAATGGCACTGGTTTCCTTAAAGATGGTCTGTGTGACCGAAATCGTCGCAAAACATTGCATCTAATCCACCTGATTTTCGCAACGCTTGTGCTGCTGTTGGTGTCAGCCTGCAACGCCGAGCCCGATGACCACGCGCCCACCGTGACCGAGACGTCGCCGGAGCCCGTGGCGCCGGCGGACGGCTGTGAGCTGTCCGGCGACCTGTACGGCGCCATCGAGGGCGCCATCGAATGGCGCTCCTCCGAGCTGAGCTGTGAGGGCATGCCGAGACCCGGCGGCGAAGGCGCGAGACTGCGATTCGCCGGGCCGCACCCGGCTGGCGACGGCATACTTGCCGTGATCGTAGCGTTGCCGTCGCACGTGCGCGAAACAGTGGCGGAGTCCATCGACGGGCGCATTACAATAATCGAGGAAGGAAACGGCCGTTTCTTCGCGGCCAATGAAACGGGCAGCTGCTGGATCGATATACTCGACGTGGCCGCGCTGGACGAGAACCGCGAGCTTACGACTGGCCGGCTGTACTGCATCCGGCCCCTGTCCGAGATCAACGGCTCGTCGTCGCTGACGCTGCCGGAACTCGAATTTTCGGGCCTGATCGACTGGAGCGCGTCATGAAATCCTGGCTGTTTCTTTTCCTGGCGATCCTGGCGTCCCAGGCCTGCGCGCAGGAAACCTCGGATGCGACCGGCCTCGACGCCGACTTCGATCCGACCGTCCTGCTGATCGATTCGGAGCAAAACGCGTGTATCAGCCTGACGGTGTACCTGGCGATCACACCTGACCAACGCCGGCAGGGCCTGATGTTCGTTCGCGAACTGCCGGAAGACACGGGCATGTTGTTCATCTATGAGCGCGAGTCCATGTTGTCGATCTGGATGAAGAACACCTACATACCGCTGGACATCGTGTTCGTGTCCACGGACGGCACACCGATCAACATGTTCCGTAATGCGCAACCACAGACGCTGGACTCAAGACGCGCCGAAGAACCCGCGCGCTACGTGCTCGAGGTTAATGCGGGTGTCGCCGACAAACTGGGGCTGGGCCCGGAAAGCCGCCTGATGGTTGAACTAGTCGAGGACGGCAGCGATTGACGTCGCCAGGTGATCGACGTTGTCGTCGTTGATGCCTGCAACATTGATGCGGCTCGAGTCCACCATGTAAACGGCGTGCTCCTTCTTGAGTCGCTCCACCTGCTCCGGGGTCACACCCAGGAAGCAAAACATCCCGCGCGCCCGGACCAGGTGGCTGAAATCGCGACCCGGCGCCTTATCGACCAACGCATCATGGAGCAGGCGCCGCATACCGCTGATGCGGGTTCGCATATCGGCAACCTCGCCTTCCCACTGCGCTCGCAGCGCATCGTCGTTGAGAATGATATTGACGACGGCAGCGCCATGATCCGGCGGCATGGAATACAGGGTGCGGACGATCGTATTGCTCTGAGACTGCACAATGTCGCGGGTCGCCGTGTCTCGCACAAGTATGGATAGTGCGCCGACGCGGTCGCGATACAGGCCGAAGTTCTTCGAGCAGGAATTGCAGACAATCATCTCCGGTACCCGACCAGCCAGCTCGCGGATGATCAGCGCATCGTCGTCCAGACCGGTACCGAAACCCTGGTAGGCCATGTCGATCATCGGCACCAGCTCACGTTCGACGATGATGTCCGCGATCGCTTTCCATTGTTCCGGGGTCGGATCGATGCCGGACGGGTTGTGGCAGCAGGCGTGCAGCAACACGATATCGCCTGCCGGCGCCTGCCGCAGAGCCTCGAGGTAATCGGACTCGCGCAGCGAGTGCGTCTCGCGGTCGTAATAGGGAACGGTCTTCAACTCGAGACCGGCGTTGCCGAGCAGCGGAATGTGGTTAGCCCAGGTCGGCTCGCCCACCCACACCGTTTTGCTCATACCGGCCTTGAGAATGACGCCCGCCGCAACTCGCAGCGAGCCTGAACCACCCGGTGTCTGCAGGGTCACCAGGCGATCGGCGAGATCGCTGTTGCCATAGGTGAGCCCGACCATGGCGGCATTGAAATCAGCAGCGCCCGAGGAACCGAGATAGGTCTTGGTGGTCTGTGAATCAATGAGTTCCTGCTCTGCAGCCTTGACCGTCGCCAGCACCGGGGTCATGCCCTCCGGCGTCTTGTACACACCGACACCGAGATCGATCTTGTGCGACCTGGGGTCGTCGCGGTGCTCCACCATGGTCCGCAGGATGGCGTCAGCCGGTGCCGCCTGCATATGTTCGAACATCTTCCATCTCCTCGGGAACTGCGCCGCAGTATCACCAACGAAAAACGCCGGCACAAGGCCGGCGTTTCACGAACGATGGGTCGCTGTCGATCAGGCTTTCGGAGCCCAGACCGAGCACCAGCCTGCGGCGGCGACAAGCTTGCCCGGGAAAATCGGGCACGGACGCCATGCATCGCCTTCGGCACCCTGGATCAAGGCGCAGTTAGCGCAGTTCTGCTCAGCGGCCGGGTTCGGTCGCGTGGACGCGTCAACGGTGCTGGCGTCGTGTACGTACTTCATGGCAACGGCGGTCGGATCGTCTTCCGCCAACTGCGGCAGGTCCTGTGCCATGGCTTCGCGCGAGGGCTGCAGTACGGCGCCGGCGGCGGCGACAGCAGACAGTTTCATAAACTGGCGACGTGTGCTCACTGGTAATCTCCTTGGGGGATAGTTTGCTCTTACTGTGTAAATGGGCGGAACCCGTCAACGGGGACGCATTCTAAACCAAATTCTAGACAGATCGTATACACCCAAACCTGAACAGAAACTGACTGAAACACCATTTAGTGTTGAGAATCATTTACATTTGGGCACTTTCAGTGCCTCTGACCGCCTGGGCCGGCGATACACACCGGTATACCGTCTACCTAGACAATACATTGACAAGCCTTCGCGTCGAGGCCCGGTTCGACCGTCCGGTCACGTCGGTCAGGGCGGCCAGCGCCGATGCGTCGCGGTATCTCCGGTCGGCGACGGAGTGCGATCGGCAGGAATCCCTGCGCGTCAGCGGCAAGCGCCTGAGTGTTCGTTCCGGTGGTATCCGCTGTCTAAGCTACAGCGTTGACCTGGCAGCTGCCGCCGACGACGACAGGCGCAACAGCGTCCTGTCCGCGCAAAACATCGTGGTGAGTCCCAGGACCTGGCTGTGGCGGCCGTCCCTGGCCAATGGCAATTCCATCGAACTGACGTTCGATGTACCGGACACGCTGCAGGTTTCAGTGCCGTGGGTCGAGACGGCCAGCAACGTGTATCGACTGTCGGCATCGCCAGGATCCGGCAGCGCAATCTCGGCGTTCGGGAACTTCACATCGGTGTCGAGAGACGTGGGCGACACTCGTCTGCGAATCGCGCTGCTGAAGGCGCAGTCCGACTACGACTACGACGCCTTCGCCGACTGGCTGGAAGCAACCGCGCAAAACATCATGTATGCCTACGGCCGCTTCCCCTACCCCGAACCCCAGGTCGTGGTTGTGCCGGTTGGCGGTTCCGGCTGGAACAGCAATTCACCGGTGCCCTATGGCCGTGTACTTCGGGACGGCGGCGAAGCCGTGGAGCTGTTCGTCAACCAGCACGTTCCCATTGACGAGTTCTATGATGACTGGATCGCAACCCACGAATTCAGTCACCTGATGCTACCGTACGTGACGATCCGCCAGCGATGGGTGTCGGAGGGCTTCGCGCAGTACTACCAGAACGTGCTGCTGGCGCGCGCCGGGATTTATGATGAACAGACGGCGTGGCAGAAGATCTATGAGGGCCTGGAGCGAGGCCGTCGCTCGGGCCCCGGACTCTCACCGAACGATTCGTCTCGCGGCAATCGCCGGGTGGCACTGATGAAGATGTACTGGAGCGGCGCCGCCATCGCCTTGAAGGCGGACGTTGAATTGCGCCGTCGCTCGGGTGGCGTCGAAACCCTGGACAGCGTTCTCGGAAAACTGCAGGCGTGTTGCCTGCCGTCGGATCGTGTGTGGCAGGCGATGGAGCTGTTCGAGCAACTGGACGCGTTGATCGACGAACCGGTGTTCCTGCCCCTGTATCGGCGCTACGCGGATACGCCCGGGTTTCCGCCGTATGACGAGTTACTGGACAGGCTCGGTATTCGCGAGGCGCGGACCGGTGTAACGCTGTCCGATTCGGCGACCTGGTCCGATGTCCGTCGAGCCATAACCGGCGCGCCGACGAACACTACTTCTTCGCATTCTTCTCCTTCTTCGTTTTCTTTTCCTTGTTCTCCGGAGGCGGCGGCTCCTTGCCTTCATAGAGCCAGTGTTCCACCGGCTTCTGTGCAAACTTCGGAAACAGGACAAAAATCGCCACCAGGACCGCAACGCCCCAGGGCGACTGCCACTGCAGCACCCAGACCGGCCACATGAACGCGTAAAGCGTATTCATCAAGGTATCGATCAGGAACTCGATGATGAACGGCGGAATCTCCGACGCGAAACTCTGCATGGCGTAGAGCTTGGGCACGTCGTCGAACAGGATGTCCATGGTCTCCAGGTACAGAAACGTCACGATAAAGCCCATCGCGTAGGCACCACCGCCGCGCAGTTCCCAGATCTTCCGTGACCACTTGCGAAAGGCACCGTGCGCCGTATCGGGAATTCCACCCTTGCGGGTCAGTTCCTCGCGACTGCGGCGACCCAGGTGATTGACCCGCTCGCGGATCGGCTTGGGCTTCGGTGCCTCTTCGGTCATCTACGCTTGTCGAGCTTCGTAAACTTCGAGCCTTCGAGCGTCAGGTTGTACATCAGGCCTTTCGAACCGAAGACGAAACCTACAACCGGATCACGAACGTTGTTGGAGTCAATCGACTTGCCGGCACCCACGTCGATCAGGGCGACGGACCCGTCAATGCCGACTTTCCAGCCGTCGCTGTCGCGGAATTTTCGCAGCGACTCCTGCGTCATAAAGATGATGATAATGGACTTGGCCTGTGCACCGAGCTGCAGGCCGAACGAACCGGATGCCGTGCTGTAGTAATCAACGGTTTGTCCGCCGATGCGGAGCGCACCTTCACCGTATTCACCGCCTACGCCAATGCCTGCCTTAACCACGCGAGGAAAAATCAGGTAGCCGGCCGCCTGCGCGAGGAAGACCTCTGCTCCGTTGATTTCCTCCTGGAAGTCGGCGATTGCCTTGTCCGAGCGACGATCAATCTTGTCAGCCGATGTCGCGAATGCGCTGCTCGCCATGAGCAACATCAAGAGTGTCGAAAGTAGCCTGTGCATCATTGCCGGGCCTCCCTGGTCGATCTGATGAGGTGGATTGTATCGGACACGGTTAACGAGGCGGAAGTTCTCCCGGACACCTAACTCGCAAGCGGCGGGCAAGTGGCAAGGCTGTTCTGACCGGCGCTTTACTCCAACGGGGACCGTCTCTATGCTGCAGACCCGCGCCCCGGCTGACCAGCCATGCCCCAATCCAAACGATTCATCCTGACGCTCGGCATGCTCACGGCCGTCGCCGCCCTGACTGTCGACCTGAGCCTGCCGGCCGTACCGGCAATGGCCGCGGCGCTGCTGGCTGACGTCACAACAACGCAGAAGATCATCGGTGTGTTCATGGCCGGCATGGCCTGCGGCCAGATTCCCGCTGGCCTGGTGAGCGACCGACTCGGCCGCCTGCCGGTGCTGTATGGAGGCATGACCCTGTTCACGCTGTCGGGCGCGGTGGTTTCGGTTGCTGACAATATCGAGCTCATTCTCGCCGCGCGCTTCGTCCAGGGCTTCGGCGCAGCCTCGGCCATCGTCCTGTCCCGGGCTATCGTCCGCGATATCTCGAGCGGCATAGAAGCCGCAAAACTGATGTCACTGATGACGATGATCTTTACCGCAGCCCCGGTCATCGCACCCACGGCCGGTGCACTGCTAATCGAGTTTTTCGACTGGCGTGCGCCCTTCCTGTTTATCACGGTGGCGGGCATCCTGTTGATGCTGTCCATTCGCCGGAATCTGTACGAAACGCACACGCCAAATCCCAGCGGCCATCCTGTCGCCCAGTTGCTCGACAGCATTCGCGAGTTCTTCTCCCACCGGCAAAGTGTATTTGGCCTGCTGCTGATCATCGCCGCGCCAGCCGGTTTCATGTCGATCATCACGATCTCGTCAGCCCTGATCACCGAGACCTACGGTTTCTCGCTGACAGCCTACGGTCTGATCTTTGCGCTTGCGGGTGGCTCGATCCTGGTCGGCTCCATGCTCAACCGGATCCTGGTGACGCGTTTCCGCGTGATGCAGCTCGTCGCCCTCGGCATTGTGCTGCAGGTAGCGACCGGCGCGCAGTTCATCGCGATGGCGGTCGGCGACTCGGCATCGCTTGTGTGGCTGTGGACCAATGTCTGTGTCTTCATGGCGTCTGTCGGCATCCTGTTGCCGAACGCGACCGTGCTCGCGCTGGATCCGCTGCCGCGAATCGCCGGTGTCGCATCCTCCATAATCGGCACCCTGAATAACGTGTCCGGCGCTTTCGGTGCCATTCTCGGCGCGGCAATCTACGACGGGTCAGTGCGCAGCTCGATCGTCATCATGGCGGTTGTGACGGTGATCATGACGACGGTGTTCCTCGCGAAACCGATCATCTGCCCGACCGGGTGTGAACCCGGCCATGACGTCATGGCGAGGGACTAGACCGGGCCAGGCTACGGCAACTCGACGAGTGTCTCGGACAACGGGGCGCGCTTCTGCGCCGGCGTGAGCTTCGGATACCCGTAGAAGATCAGGCCAACGACAAACTCCGCCGCTTCATCGGCACCGATCACCTCGAAGAAGCGCGAGTCACGCGTGATCGGACCGGTTGTCCACTTGGTTCCCAGGCCGGCCTTCCACAGGTAGAGCGCGAAGTTTTGCAGGGCTGCGCTGCACGCCGCGTAGTCCTCGCGTTCACGCAGTTCGTCATCCGACCGCTGGCAGGTAACGGTGAGCATGCCCGGAATCTCCGACCAGGCTTTAGCCTTGAAGTCGCCGGCATCAGGGCCTTTCCGTTCGGTAACGATATCGCGGACCAGCGCAACCGTAGACTGGCGTGTCTGCTCGCCCATCAGGTAAAAACGCCAGGGCTCGGTGACGTGGTGGTTCGGCGCCCAGACGCTGGCGTCGATGGCATCCCTCACAAGCCGGTCCGGGATTGGCGTGTGCAGGTACATGCTGATTGTCCGACGACCGCGGATAACCTCTTCCAGCTCACGCATCTCTGCCGTTTCAAAACTCGGTGGTGTCTTCATTCGGTTGTCTCACGGTCGCCATCACGCTGGCGCTGGTCGAACAGGCGTCCAAGCTTCACCCCGACGGCCGCCCAGACACCGGCAATGACCGCACCGACGACGGCGATACCGGACAGAGCGAGTCCGAACTTCGTCGTCAGCAGCGTGTAAAACCAGGCGGTAGCGACGTCGCCGCCGCGGTACACGACAGTGTCGATCACCGGCTTTGACTTGAACCGCGTTTCGCTGTCGACGACCGTAAACAGCATCTCGCGTCCCGGTCGCGTGATCGCGTAGTTGCCGGCGCGTCGAACGATCTGCACACCGACCACGGAAGCCAGCACCGGGCTCATCGCGACAACCACCCATCCGCCGAGCATGATCACCGGCACCAGTGCCATGGTGACGGATACCCCGAGGCGCGTCGTTATGCGACCGGTCGCAAACAACGCCGTAACCGCCGCGAGTGAGTTGACAGCCAGGTCGATCATCGCCCAGGCCTCGTATCGAGCGGCGCGCTCCATGCCGGAGAAGACCTTGCGGATCTCGTAGTAGAGGAAGGTGTTCATCGTCACGTACAACAGGATGAACAGGCCGATCCACAACAGGTAAGGATGGGTGACGAACCGTGTAAAGCCGGAAAACGGATTAACGCCGAGCTTCTGTCCGCGCAACAAGTCTTCCTGTGCATCCGGATTTCCGAGTTCGGTATCGCGCAGACGTTCGAGGCGCGACATGATCGGAATCGGCGACAGCAGCATGACTGACGCAACCAGCAACATATTCAGGGGACCCACCTGCTCGCCGATCAGGGTCACAATCGCAGGCCCGGTGATGGCGCCGGCAATTGCACCGGTGGCAATGACGCTGAACAAACGCTTCGACTGTTCCTTGTTGTAGAGCCCCGTCATGAAGGTCCAGAACACAGACAGGTGAAACAGCGCGAAAACACTGACCCAGACGTAAAACGCGCGGTTCACCAGGTCATTATCGCCGAGGGTGGTACCCGCGACGTAAAAGCCGATAAACGTCGACGCAAACAGGCCGTAAATGGTTGGAACGATGATTCGAAACCGAACGTTGGAAACGACCACGCCGTAAATGCTGACGGCGATGGCGCTGAAAACGAACGTTGAAGTCCACAACCAACTCAGCTCGGCATCGGTCCAGTCCGAGGACAGTGCATCACGGCCGGCGCGTATGACGTAATAGGCCGCCATGACGATGAACACCCACAGGAATGACAGGACCGTTGCCTGCGTCTCGTTGGGCTGGACCCTGGACGCAGCGTTCAGCAGACGCTGGATGGCGTTTGGTTTGGCGTGCGGGTTTTCCCGCGCGGGAGTGCTGCTCACACGATCAATCGAGGCCGAGTTCGAAGCCGGCCTCGAGCTCCTGTTTGGAGTAGGCGCGGAAGGCAATCATCGTCTCGGTCGCGACGATGCCTTCGAGGTGGCGCATCTTGTCACTGATGACGTCAGCGAGATCTTCATTGCGTGGCACCTTGACGATGGCAACGAGATCGTGACGTCCCGCGACTGAAAACACCTCCTGCACGCCGTCCATGTTGACGATCTGTTCAGCCAGCGCCGGAATCCGGTTGGTCTCGGCTTCAATCAGGACAATCGCGGTAACCATGAGCTCTACCCCTGCTCTAATGCAGGGGCGAAGCCTAGCATACCGTTCAGAGGTTTTTGGCGACGTCCCGGAGCTCGTCGGCAGACAGGCGCTCCTTGTAGTCCGGGTTGGCGTACGCGAACGCAATCTTGCCGTCCGTGCCGATGGCGAACACCGCCGGCACCGGCAGCACATCGTGCTTGTCGAGTGATGAGTCCTCGATGTCACGACCGATGGCACGAAGCTTCAGGCCGGTGGTCCGGGTGCGAAAGGCGATCCCGAGGGCGATGGCTGCCGTCGCATCCGCATCGGACAGCAGCGTGTAGTTCAGTTCCTCGACGTCCGTCTGTGTCTCCGGCCGCAGCGAGGCAACCAGCTGCTCAGGACGGTCTCCGCTCAGGAAGAAGACGTCGATATCGCTGGCTTCAAGTTCGGGCAGGACATGACGAAGCTCGGACAGGTGAAGGTTGCAGTACGGGCACCAGCCACCGCGGAACGTAATCAGGATGGTTGGACGCTCAAGTGCTGCGGGATCGAACTCCACCGCCTCACCGTTGACGTCACGCACCGAAAAGTACGGCGCAGCGTCCCCTACCTGCAGCGGCTGAATCTCATCGGCATCGTTGGCAACCGGGACGTCCGCGTGGCCTTCCTTGATGGACACGCTGTATGCAAGGCTCACAGCCAGTGCAGCAACGAAAAACAGGTTCAGCGCAACGCGCGAGCGGTCGAGTAAAGCGGTCATGATCGTCCTTGGAATTGGGGTTCCGGGATCAAGACCCGGCGACTTGTGTGTTTATTACGCCTCGCGGGAAACGAGGCAGGCCGCGCGTCCCTAGACCGCCTTTTCGAGCAGGTCAGACAGCGGCGCGTCAGAGACACCGCGGCAGCGGGCCTTGGCACGGTACATCGCCTGGTCAGCCTCCCGCATCAGCCCGGTCAGCGTGTTGGCGTGCTCGGGATACAGCGCCAGGCCAATACTCGCGGCGCAGCTCAGCGACATCCCGTTGATGACGTAGTCCTCGCCCAGCGCCTCCGTCAGGCGGTAGGCAAGCTTGTCAGCCATGTCGGCCGTCACATCCGGCACCAGGGCAACAAATTCGTCGCCGCCCGGTCGCCCGATGATGTCCTTGGATCGCAGCGATTTTCGCAGCCGTCGACCAGCGATCGTCAGAAGCTGGTCGCCCACCTCGTGCCCGTAGCGATCGTTGACCGGCTTGAAGTCATTGAGATCGATAAACAGCAGAGCACCGGTCGCGTCATCGGCGCTGTCTGTCAGGTGCTGGGTTGCGTCGCGTTCAAAGCCTCGACGATTCAGCACCCCGGTCAGCGGGTCGGTCCACGCCATCGACTCCATGTGATCCTCGCGGGCCTTGGTGTCGGTGAAGTCGATAAACGTGATCGTGACGTCATCGCCGGCGGGAACGAAGATCATCCTCAGCCAGCGCCGATTGGAACCGGAGCGGTGAATGACTTCACGGTCGACCGTACGGCCACCGTCGAGCGACAGCTTGATCTCTTTGAGAACTTCGCTGCTGTCGCGCGCTTCCATGCCGTCGCAGGCGAGGCGCACGATGTCCTCGGCGGACATCGCCATCAGTTCGTCGTTGTCGATATCCAGAAATTCGCCGGCGGCCGGATTTGCGAAGATGCAGCGCAGACTGGCAGCGTCCCCACCGCCATGTACCCAGCGCAGGCGGACGATACCGTTCACCGAATGGTCAATCAGCGTGCGCAGCAGTTTCTCACTCTTGCGCACGTCGCTCTGTGCCCGTTCGACATCGCTCACGTCGCGGAACATCAGGACGCGGCCGCCGCGACCCGACGAGCCCTCCTTGCTGATCGGCGACGCGCGCACGTGCAGGAAACGACCGGTATCGGTGAGCATTTTTTGCGGACGTCCCGACTGGAGTGCTGTGAATACACCGGTGGCCTCCTGGCCGAACATGTCGGCAAGCGGGCGCCGAAGTGCATCGGCCTCGCTGACGTTCAGCATGGTCTCGGCAACGTGATTGAGTCCCATGATGCGTTCCCGGTCGTCGATGACGACGACCGGGTCCATCATATTCTGGAAGACCGTCTCGTACGCCAGCGGCGCAAACTCGATGAGACGCTCACCGAGAATCAGCCACGCGTAAAACGGCAGCATGAGGATCAGCGAAAACGGGACGTAGGAGATCGTGTTTGACCCGTAACCGAAATCGTACGCCAGCGTCGTAAATATCGGCACCTGGCAGGCAGCGACCAGCAGGAGCAGTCCGCGGCGATGCGCTGGCGGCACCATCGCACTGCGCAGCAACAGGATGACCACGGCAACCCCGATCAGCGCGTAGCTGTAGGGCGCGTGCACATACAGGAACCACGGACCCCAGTCGGTCGGCCGCGTCAGGAACTCGCCCTCGGCATTGGTTGCCGGCAGGTACCACATGAACTCGTGATACGTATTGGTCGCCGCGAAAACGATGGAGACGAAGGGAATCAGCGCAAGCAGCACGATGAGGTGCGCACTGGTGCGCACCCCGGTGTACTCGCGAAACGTAACCAGCGCGACCAGTGGCAACAACGCCGTGCCGATGAAATGGCCGGTGCGCCCGATGGAGAACACGTAGAACGAATCGCCGGACAACAGCTCGATTGCGCCGCCCATGACCCAGAAACTCATGACACAGAAAAGCGCGCCAAGCGGGACACTGCCCACTTCGCGACGAGAGCGCATTAACCGGAGACCGAGAACGGCGTAAGTCACGGTGCCCGCGATCAATACGATGGCCAGGAGCGTATCCAGCATTACGCGTATTCCACCGGTTTTCGACGAGAGCGTTATGTATCGTAGACGGGCGTCTCAACGGGTTCTGAGACCTGTTTCTCAGGTTTATTTTCGGCGCAAACCCTTAATTACACGGGGTTTTTGCCGATACTCGGGGTGCGGACAGCTGATACCGGGCCGCCGAGGCAGCATCAGAACAACCCTAAATCCTTGACCTTGCTGGAAAAAATGCCAGTCTTTCTGGCAAACAGCAGCCTCACCAGGGGGGCAGCCGATGACCGAAGAGCTTAAGAACACCGTTCGAATCATTCGCCGGGCCAAGGTGGCCACGGACGACCGGGGACGATCTGTCTGGGTAGATCCCGTCGAAAGCGCCGAGCTCGAGCTGGTATCGACGATGATGCTCGAAACCATGCTCAGTGGCGACGATCTCGAGGCGACGCGAAAACAGCTGCTGGATGTCGCGTCCACGAGCGACGGCCTGCTCGCGCATGACCCGGAAAAAGATGCGTTCGAGATTGTCAGCGATGACGACCTGCAGGCAGCGCTGGCTGCCGCCGCCGATTCCCCGGTTCCGGCTCCGACCCGGAACGCCGATGTGGTCTACGAGATCGACCAGACCGTGGATGATCTCGAAGAACTGTCGCTGGTCAGCACACAGATGCTGAAAGCCATGCTGGACCCGGCGGCGGTCCCCGGCGGCACACTGCTGGATGACGATGAAGCGCTGAACGAGGAAATCAGCAGCGGCTTCGACCCCTACAACAGCAGCTGACGCCATAATCACGAACTGTGGCGTAGTTCGTCGCGGGATCGCCCCCGTCAGCGCAGACTGTCCGGGCGATGAAGTCACTCTCCTCCATCATCACCCTGGGCACAGCCGGCCCGGGTCTTAAGTTTCGTGCACGTGCTTACGGCGGCGACATTGAGGCCATGCTGCGCGATGTGCTGTCACTCGCGAACGCGTCGGTTGATGGACACCGCTACATCGTTGCCGGCGTCGACGAGAACGTGGCGGGTCGACGGCAGCTGCGCGATATCCCGGACGTAGACTTCTCGAGATCGCCGTCCTACGTGCAACTGGTTGCCGATCACATCGAGCCGGCGCTGCGCATCAAGTACTACCCGGTCAGCATCCACGGCAAACAGGTTGGCATCGTCGAGATCGGTGACTGCGCCGACAAGCCATACATGATGCGGATCGACTATTCCGAAACGCTGCGCCGCGGCGATGCGTATTCGCGGGTCGGTACCCGCTCGGTGAAACTCGGCCGCAGTCAGCTCAGGTCCATGTTCGAGGCACAGTTTCGCGATTCGGTGTCGTCAGACCAGGTCGAGATTGGCTTTGCCGGCGACCAGATCGCCAAGTTTCGTGACCTGCGGACCGTCGACATCAGGGAAAGGCCATCGTCGGTCGCCGGTGAAAAATTGCAGGAGCTGCTGGATGTGCGCAGCAAGGCCCGGCGGCGAGGTGCGACATCGCTGGTGGCACGACTAACGCATGCCCGGCTCTACGGTTCAGACAGCCCCTACGAGTATCGATCGCCGGAGGAGCTCGAAGCGGAACTGGCGCGTATACAGGACGAGTACAGGGATTATGACGAGCGCTTCCTGTTCGAGGAGCACGGCGAGCGCGTGCAGATGGTGGTTTACAACCAGGGCGACGAAGCGCTGCGCAATGCGTCGCTGACGATCATTTTACCGGCCCACGAGGAGTTCCTCGTCGCCGAATCGCCGCCGAAGTATTTTCGCAATAACGAGTTTGTCGAGCTGAGTGCAGACCAACGGTCAAAATACCCGAAGGTCACGCTCAGTGACGGTGCCATCCAGATCACGACCACGATCGGCGAAGTACCGCCGGGCGAGGTCAAGGAGAGTTTCGCCCAGCCTCTGCGCATCTTCGCAGGTCTCGCGCTGAGGGGACGACGCATCGGCCTTCAGTACGTTCTGTGCGCGAGCAATCTGCGCAAGCCCGCAAAGGGCAAGCTGAAGCTGATGCTGTGAGTTGCGGCTCGCCGTGACACCGGGCCGATCGGCTGGCCCTATTTTTCGGAATCAATCCACTTTTCGACGACCGGCGCCGTGTAGCGCTCGAAACGCCGAACCAGCGTCACCGGGTCCTGTTCGGCGATCAGCATCGCGCGACTTTCCGTCCTGAGGAAACCTTCCTGCTCGGCGTGATCGAGAAAACCCAGCAGCGAATCGAAATAGCCGTCCACGTTCAGAAGCCCGCAGGGCTTGTCATGAAATTTCAGCTGGCCCCAGGTGATGACCTCGATCAGTTCTTCGAGCGTGCCGAAACCACCGGGCAGAGCGATAAAGCCGTCCGACAGAGCCGCCATCATCGACTTGCGTTCGTGCATGCCGTTGACGATGTGCAGCTCGGTGAGCCCTTCGTGCGCGATCTCCTTGTGCATCAGCGTACGCGGCAAGACGCCGTGTACCCGGCCGCCACGCTGCAGCACCGCATCGGCGATCACCCCCATGATGCCGGCGGAGGCGCCACCATAAACCAACTCGATGTCGTGATTGACCAGGACGTCAGCCAGCTCGCCGGCCGCCTCGGCGTAGGCTGGCCGGGCGCCGCGGTTGGACCCGCAGTAAACGCACAGGCGCTTCACGAACGGGATGCCTGCGCAGCCTCAATGACATCGGCCACCGCGGGCCTGTGGGCACGCAGCTCATCAGGCGTCAGCGCATCAAGCTCGTGCGGAAACACCAGCCATTCCTCGGTCTCATACAGGAAGTAGTCCGGCGTCATCTCCGTCTCGTTCCGCCTGGGTTTGAACCAGGGCACCGCGACCCGGATATCTTCGGGCGTGTTTTCGCGGGCGCGGCGACGCAGCTCGTCGATGACCG
Organism: uncultured Woeseiaceae bacterium; assembly: GCA_964606915.1. Taxonomy (GTDB): domain Bacteria; phylum Pseudomonadota; class Gammaproteobacteria; order Steroidobacterales; family Woeseiaceae; genus UBA1847. The sequence goes on from CAZSIQ010000002.1 coordinate 74,898, forward strand.
CAACGATCGTGTTACCCGTATCGAAGACGTCGTCGACGATCAGCAGCCTGTCGTCATGGCAGATCTTCTTGACGACGTAGTTCAGGCCGTGAACAGCGACACTCGAGCGCTGGTCGACGCCGTGATAGGACGACGTCCTGATGGCAATGTGGTCGGACCTGATCCCGCCGTACGCGAGGATTTCCTGCACGGCCATCCCCACCGGTGTGCCGCCCCGCCAGATAGCAATGATCATTGTCGGCTCGAATCCGCTTTCGAGCACCTTCATCCCGAGCCTGAAGGAATCCTCGAGCAGGTCATGGGCCGAGAAGACATTTTTTTTCATAAGCGAGAGGTCCGCACTGACGCGTATAATGCGCCGCATTGTAGCGCCGACAGCGACCCGATGAACAAACGATTTGTACACGCCAATGAGCTGCTGACCGACTCCTTCAGGCTTGCGGTCAAAGTTCTCGACGCCGACTTCCGTCCGGACTTCCTCGTCGGCTTATGGCGCGGCGGCAGTTCTGTCGGTATCGCGGTCCAGGAGGGGCTGGATCATCTTGGCGTCTCGACTGACCACATTGCGATCCGTACGTCCTACTCCGGAGCGCAGCACTACCCTGACATGATCAAGAAGGCAGGCTCAATCAGGGTCCACGGCCTGCAATACCTGCTGGAGAACCTGTGCTCACACCACCGACTGCTGATCGTCGACGATGTCTACAGCTCGGGCTCCAGTGTCAGCGCCGTGATCGACCAGCTCGCCGCCAAAACGCGCCGCAACCTGCCGAAAGACATTCGCGTCGCCAGTGTCTGGTACCGGCCGACCGAGCGGACGCAGCGAGTGCCCGATTTCTACGTCCACGAAACGAATGACTGGCTGGTCCTGCCCTACGAACTGATGGGTATGAGTATCGATGAACTGCGTGAGCAGCGCGGCGACATTGCCGGCGTCATCGACCAGCTTGAGCAGGTGCTGGCTCGTCGCGAGGCGTGAGCGCCTCCAGCCGTTTCTCGTTAATCAGCAGCAGCAACTGTGCCGCTGCCTCCGCGTCGCACAGGGCACGGTGGTGGCTCTTCAGCGGGATGTCGTAGGCGGCTGACAGGTTGGCCAGGCTGTAGGACCTGTGACCGGGATAAAGCTTGCGCATTGACGCGCAGGTGCAGAGTTTCGGCATCCGGAACGGCCTGCCGAGGCGCCGGAACTCGTGGCCGATGAAGCGGTAGTCGAATTCCACGTTATGCGCGACGAAAATCGCGCCGTCGAGAAACTCGGAAAACGCATCGGCGACGTCCGAGAAGACCGGCGCGTCCGCGACCATCGCCGGTGTAATGCCGGTCAGCCGCGTGATGTTCGGCGGGATCGCGCGCTGCGGGTTCAGCAGCGTCTGGAACGAATCGACCAGCTCGCCGTTGACGAGCTTGACCGCACCGATCTCGGTGACCCTGTGCTGGTCGCCCCGCCCTCCCGTCGTCTCTACATCCACCACAACATAAGCCTGTTGCGGATCGAGCACCCATCGCACCATCACGACGTCCGCCCTGAAACCGGCGCGACGCAGTTGCTCCAGCCGCAGTAACTGGTTGCGGCGCAGGTGATCGCCGTCGGTCTTGATCTCGACAAAGCGGACACCGTCGTCATCGATAACCATCAGGTCCGGGTAACCGTATCGCGCGGACAGGTAGTCGTCGCAAAACAGGGTCAGGATTTCACGCAGGCTGTCGGCGGGTGCCACGTCTGTCAGGGCATGCAGGGCGTCGAGGATTCGCTGGCGCCAGCGAAAAATGCCGTTGTTTGTGCCGAACCGGGCAACGCTCAGTCGCAGCAAGTGCCGTTTCAGGGCCTTGCGGTCGTCCAGCAGCGACAGTCTTTCCGCAATGGCATCGGCGCACTCCGTCGAGAACCGTCGCTCAGTCAGGAGTGAGGGCAGGCGTTCGAACGGTGAATGCAGGCGCGATGCCTCGCTATCGAACAGGAGGTCCCAGAAAAGCAGGCCAAAGAAGGTGCGCCACAGGCTGTTCTCCACCCGGAAAGCCTGCTGGCCGCGTTCGCGAAACCAGTCTGCAGCCGCGCGTTCCGGCGAGCCATTGTGTGCCTCATCGATGTCGATGCATTCCGCCGCGCGAAGGTGGTCCGTCAGTGACGATGTCCGCTTCTTGCCAAACTTGCGGGCATACAGGTCGCTCGCGAGCAGGGCCTCGTCGTCGGATGCCGGCTCGTCGATACAACGCTCCAGGTAGCGTCGTGCCTCTTCGGTCTGTCCGGTCGACAGCAGCAGGCGGATAACCCGCTCAGAGCACTTTGCAGACTCACCCCGCTGATACACGCGTAGCGCAGCATACGGATCGTCCTCCAGGGCCCGCCCCAGCCTGTAGGCGAGCTTGTCACGGAGGCCCGCCGCAATCGTCGACTCCGGTGTCGGCCACTCATCGACACCACCCGCAAGCCTGGCTGCACACTGCGAGCTGCGCTGCAGGTCAGCCAGCTGGCTCGCAAAAAAATACGCATCGGCGGCGTCGTCCCGATCGGTAAAACGGGCTTCGTAGTTGTCGCCCGCATCGCGTGCTCGGACAAGGCCAAGGTCTCGCATCGTGAACTGGGAGAGGCCGTCCTGGATCCTGCCAAAAAACAGGAACAGCATGAAACGCACATCCTCAGCCCGCCCCTGCAGCAGGACACCCTCGGTAGGCAGCCATTGATAGAGCTGCTCGGGTGACGCGTGTTGTCGGACGAACTCGAGCATCTCCGCCTTTTTCATCGACGTCTTCATGCCAACGAACTGCGGCCGAATGGCGGCCAGCAACTGGGAACGCGTCATGAAGCCCAGCATTTCATCAACATGCTCGACAGCTGGCTCGCCGAGAAAACCCGCCGCATCAAGTTCATCCAGCAAGGCCTTTGTATCGCCGATTTCCGGATACCTCAGGCGAGCACGCGCAAACAGGCTGCCCTTGCGGTTCACCAGACGGACGTACAGGCACTGCGCATTGAACCCGAGCGCGGCAAAGTCTCGCTTGAAAGCACGCTGTGTTTCGTCGAGCACGTGCGCGTAGTGCGTATCCACGAATTCCAGCATCTCGAGAAAATGCGTGTGGTAGTAGTACGTCGGCAACTCCCTGCGCCGCGCCTCTGCCTGGAAATACTCGTCGTGGTTCATTGCTGGCGAGCAGCTCACTGCCGGATTGGGGCCGCTCAGTTTGCCAGCGAATCAGGCGGCGGCGCTACGGCTTTATTGCATCCGGGCTACACTGCACAGCATGGGACGATTGTTCGCCTGTCTGCTGTTGCTTCTGCCGTCGATTCTGTCTGCCGAGACACTGTTTCGGGAGACGGCGACGCTGGACATTACCCTGAGCGGACCGCTGCAGACCTTGTTCGAGAATCGTGAACAGGCTGAGGAAATGCCCTTCACGATGCAGCTTAATGGCACAACGCACCCGCTGCAGGTCCGGACGCGCGGCAACTTCCGACTGAAACACTGTGACTTTCCGCCGCTCAGGCTGAACCTGAAAACCAGCGCCATGGCCGGCACGGTGTTCGACGGACAAGACAAGCTCAAACTCGTTACGCACTGCAGGAATTACGAGCGAGCCGAGAAAGACCTCATCGAGGAATACCTGGCTTACCGGATGTTCGCTCACTTGACGGAGAACGCGCTCGGCACCCGCCTGTTGCGGGTCCGGTATGAAGACACGGCAAGCGGCGCGATTCACGAACACCATGCCATCATCCTGGAAAGCGTCGACGGCATGGCCGCGAGGCTCGGTATCCGTCGGGCAACCCGGACCGAGGTCCGTCGCAGCGAATTCGAGCCTGAACAGGCAGCCCTGGCCTATGTGTTCGCTTACCTGATCGGCAACACCGACTTTTCGCTGGTTGCCGCGTACGGTGACAGCGAGTGCTGCCACAACGGCATCCTGCTTGAGCAGGCCGACAAAACACTGGTGCTGGTGCCGTACGACTTCGATCTCGCGGGTATCGTCGATGCCGATTACGCCGCGCCGAATCCATCCCTGCGGATCAAGAGCGTAACAAGGCGGTTGTATCGAGGATATTGCCTGGACAATCGCGAAGCGCTCGCCTCTGCGCTGGACAGGATCATCGACGCCCGCGGTGCCTTCTACACGATACTGGACGGGTTACCGCTTTTAAGCGATCGCGAAAAGTCCCGTAAGAAAGCCTGGCTCGAACGATTCTACGGCGCCGCAGAAAACCCTGGGCGCCTGCTCGACAGCTTCGAAAAACGCTGCCTCTAGTTGTCGCGCTTGAGCAGCAATTCGCGGCGCCCCGCCATGGCCTTCATTCGACGACGATCGAGAACATCGGCGAACTGGGCTTCGATGACATCATCGTTCAGCGCCTCAAGGCGTCTCCGCCACTCCCCGGTGACGCCAAGCTCGATATTCGACAGGTAAGCGGGAAAGCCACGCGCCGTCGAAAACGCACGATCGTGCCCCGTGAGAATCAACTGGAATCCGCGATTGCGGTCGTAACGCATGCGCTGCTGCGTTCGTGCCTCGTTGTGAATCAGCGCATCGAACACATACATGTTCGCCCACTGGTCGGCTAAGGGGCACATCGCGCCGGCGCCCCGGCCACTGGCCGCACGCTGCTGCTCATCGATGGTTCGGGGCACAAGGAACTGCAGACTGCCGCGTGTACCGTTGATGGTCCGTTCGACGGTCGCCGGAACCTGGTCGAGACCGAGCAACCGGTCCAGCCGGTAAGCCGCGAGCTCCGGCAACAGCCCCCGTCGCTGCGCGGGGCTGAACACGGCCTCGACCTGCCTGTCGTCCAACCCGACCGTGACCGTGGCACGACCGTCATCGAGCGTGCCTCGACTGACGATGTCACCTTCAGCCAGCAACTCCAGCGTGTCATCGAGCGAGAGGAACCCGCCTGGGCGCGTGCCGACCTGTCGAGGGTGCGCCTGCACCGCTTGCACCACCTCACCGTCCTGGCTGATCGTCGTCAGTTGATCACCTTCGATGAGCAACGCGTGGCCCTTTCCACCGTAGGCCGCCGTATTCATGCCGGTATCAATCTCGATGATGCGGCCGTCAAAACGATCCAGCACTTGCCGGTTCGGTGTCGGGGTATGACCGATAACGGCTCGCGTCGCGCCAATGGCATCCAGCGTCGCATCCAGCCGGTCCGTTTCGATCAAGCTGCTGCAGGCAATATTCCCGCGATACCAGAGCGGACCGTCCGGCGCGTGCAGGCGCGAATTGCCAAGCTCAATCGCCCTTTCGAGGCGGGCAATCCGGGGGTCGTCTTCGTTGACTTCGGCGAGTGACGCAATCTGTGCTTTGAGCAGGCGCTCGTGATCAAAGTAGTTGTCGGTCGGCAGCAGGATCCCCTCGTCGTAGAGTCCCGGCAGCATGCTGACGTAATCGCGCATCTCTCCGACGAGATCGACGTTCACGCCTTCCAGCCCAAGTTCACCCGGCAGCGTTGAAAGACCCGCGTGGACAAAGACAGTGTCGTTGATAACGATGATGGCGGGTTTTTGCAGCAGCCACTCGCCGTACTTGCCGTCGTGCGCGTAGCCCCGACGGTGCCCGAAAAAGCCCGGCGGGTAGTCCGCATCAAACGTCGCCCGGTCCAGGGCCCCGTCGCGCTCAACCTTGGCGAGATACCAGCGATCACGCTCTTCGTCGGACGCCTCGTCGCTGAACGCCGCGTACTCGCCGGCAGCGACGTAGCGCAGGTCATTAATCAGCACCATGGCCTCGTGATTGCCGAGCAGGATGTGCACCTTGCCGCCGGCGGCTTCAGCCTCCGGCTCAAGCTGCATCAGGAGATCCATGGAGTCGCGCGAGTCGTCGCCTCGATCGAGGATGTCACCGTTGATGACGAGATGGGTTTCGCCGGCGTTCCAGCGCTGCGCCTCGTCCACGACCCCGGATGCCTTCAGTGTCTGCAGGAATGCCGCATGCGCGCCATGCAGGTCGCTGATCACCACGGTGCGTTCAACCCCGTCGAAACGCCATTCGGAGGCGCTGGCGTTGGCGCAGACCGACACCAGGACCAGGACAAAAAACGACGCGACGCGCATACTTTTCTCCGAAGAACAGCTGTTGCCAGTGTAGTGTCCGTACGGTTCATGAACAAATGCTGATGATGGGCCGCGTGCTAGACTTGGAGAAAGACCGGCATACGGTGGCCCGCATGAAATCTCTCATCCTGGTACTGCTTAGCCTGACTGCGACCTCGGTTGCAGCTGACCCGGATCCGCTGTTCCGGTCAGACGAGATTGTGGACATCAAACTGACGGCGCCTTTTGGCGACATCATGAAGTCGCGTTCCGTGGAAGAAGAAACCGAAGGCCAGCTCGAGTACGTCAACGAGGCCGGCGAGACCGTCACGCTGGACGTCAAACTGCGCGCGCGGGGCAATTTTCGCCGCGATCGCAAGGTTTGCACCTTCACGCCGCTGCGACTGAACTTCGCCAAGAAGAGCGTCAAAGACACGCTGTTTCACAAACAGGACAAGCTGAAGCTGGTGACGCACTGTAAGCCGCGGGACTGGACCTACCAGCAGGGCGTCATTCGCGAGTATCTCGCCTACCGCATTTTCAACGAGATCACGGACATGAGTTTCCGGGTCCGGCTGCTGCAGGTCACGTACGTTGACCCGGACAGCACACGCCAACCCGTTGTCTCTTACGGTTTCTTCATCGAGCACAAGGACAGGCTGGCCAAGCGGGTAAACCTCGAACCCACCGAGGGCATCGGCAAAATCAGGTCCAGCCAGCTCGACATGGACCACACAGCGCTGAGCTCGGTGTTCCACTACCTGATCGGCAATACGGATTTCTCACCCATCTCGTCGGAAGAGAAAACCGCCTGTTGCCATAACCACACGTTGTTTAACGCGCCGGACGACAAGTACGTATCGATACCCTACGACTTTGACATGTCAGGCTTCGTCGACGCGGAGTACGCAAGACCGAACAGTCGCTTCAAGATTCGAAAGGTCACGCAGAGACTCTATCGGGGACGTTGCCGGCATAACTCGCAGATGGAGGCCACGCTGGCAACCTACCGGGACCGGCGAGACACGATCTACGGACTGCTGAACGACCAGCAGCAACTGCACAAAGCGACGCGCAAAAGACTTGTTCGCTACGTGGACGACTTCTACAAAACCATCAACGATCCGAAGCGCCTGCAGAGTCGGATGATAAACGTGTGTCTGTAAGCTCGCTGTTGTCACGCACGAGCCAGTCCCTGATGATTTTCGACAACCTCGGGTGGACGTAGTAACCAACGGAACTGTGCGGGTTGGACCGCCCGTAACGAACGGCCTGGTTATAAATACGAAAATCGCGAACCTGGCTGACGATCTTGTGCCGCATCATTTTCGACAGGTCATCCGCAATGGTGCCGTCGTGACAGATATAGTCATCCTCTGCTGACAGGTTCAGCCAGCTGATGATATTGCCGGGATAGCGCCGCATACCATGTTCCCTGGCACCCAGCAGGTAGCGTCGAAGGAAATTGTCGCAGAGTGGAGAACCCAGCGTTACGAAGGTGTCGATCTTCGAGTCCGCGTAATCGCTGTACGCCGCGTCGCGTGACAGCTGCCACAGGACATCGAAGGTAACTACACTGCCCATGCCGTGCGTCACGAGCATCAGGCGATCGCCATTGTCGATGGAGGCAGTGATCTTGTCCCGCACCCGGTCGCGAACCGCGTCACCGAAACCGTCGGTATTTCGAAGGTAGGCGGCAAGGTCCGGCACCGCCCAGGAGATGAGCGGCAGCGTCAGGCCCAGCACGCCCATCAGCGGCGCGCAGACATCAGCGATCGCCTCCTTGGTTGCGGTCTTGCCCGGCAACATGTCGTACTGGCGAACGCCAAATTTCTTGCGGGCATTTATTGCCTGCAATGCCTTCAGGGCATTTTGCCGATCACCGATATCAAGGGATTCATCGTAGGTGTCGGCGCCATTGAGCAGCCGCTGGTTACCGAGGTCGCCGTAGTAGGCAAACTCATAGCTGATCGTGTCCATCCATTTCGCGTCGTCCGGAAAATCGCGCCGCACGCCGGACTTCAGTGCCTGCACCGAGATGTCGCGCAATGCTGCCTCGGACGGCTTCAACGAATGTCCGTGCACGAGAATGAGCTTGTTGAGGACGCCTGGATCCTCCGTCATCGTCATCGGCCGCCTCAGTAATCGTCGTCAGCGGAGTCGCGACGGGCCACCAACCGCAGCCACGGGCCGGACAGCGTTTTGCCGTATTCGAGGCGCCAGATCACCAGCGTGGTCACAACGAACGCCAGTGAGATGACGAAAGACGCCGCAACCGCGCCGATGCCGGAGCCGAGACCGATCGCAATCGCGACAAAGATGTACATCGCGTCTGACGGCATGGCCAGCGAGAAACGAAAGCGCACAGCGGCCACAATCCCGGCGAGACTGAAAGCCAGCGCGATGCTGTTCATGACGATCATCGCGATACCGGTCACAACAACCGGCAGGATTATGATGGTCTGGACGAATGACTGGTCGATACGGTTATTGCGGCTGGTAATGAAGTACGCCCACGACACCGGAATGATAACGATCAGGGAGCCAAGGGTGGCGAGGGCGAGCCGGATCGGACCGTCCGGATCGAGCACGGTATTTTCCACGCTCGTGTGCACCGGTTCAAAGTCGAGCTGCGGATAGCTGGCAAGATCGCCGAGCCCGCCCAGCGGCAGGAAACTGACGAGCTGTGGAAACCGTTTCACGAACATGACGGTCGCTACGACAACTACCGCGTAGTAGCCGAGGATCAACATCATTGGAACGAACAAACGTGCCGATCGGCGCATACGCGACGTCACCCCATCACACCCGCCATAATCATAACGCAATGCCACGCCCACGGTGGTAGGCTTTGCGCGGATTTTTTCTAGGAACCTCCCATGAGCTCAGATGTACAGCTTCTCGGTATCAGTAACGCCATTGTCGACGTCCTGGCGCATGTAGAGCCTGACTTCCTTGACAGGCTTGGCGCGGTACCGGGCTCGATGACGCTGGTCGATGAGCAACGCGCGCACGAAATCTACGGCATGATGGGACCGGCCACGGAAATGTCCGGGGGCTCGGTTGCCAACTCGGTCGCCGGATTTGCGCTGCTCGGCGGCTCGGCAGCCTACATCGGCAAGGTTCGCAGCGACCAGCTGGGAGAGATCTTCAACCACGACATGCGCGCGCTGGGTGTCGATGTCCGGCTGCCACCGTCGAAGAACTGCGCGCCGACCGCCCGAAGCCATGTACTGATCACCGATGACGGTCAACGAACCATGCAGACCTTTCTCGGCGCCTGCACGGAGCTCGCGGCGGCCGATGTCACCGAGGACACCGTGCGATCACCTAAGGTGACGCTAATCGAGGGTTACATCTGGGACATCGCGGAAGGCCCTGCCCTCGCCCGCCAGGCCATCGATATTGCTAGAAAAAACGGCACGACGGTCGCGCTGTCACTGTCGGACTCGTTCTGTGTCGAACGCCACAAAGCGTCGTTCGCCGCGGCCGTCGAGGACGGCGTGGACATCGTCATGGCCGACGAAGACGAGATCAACATGCTGCTGGGCACGAACAACATCGACGAGACGCTCGCAGCGATCGAAGGTCGCGACAACCTGTTCGTGATCACGCGCGCGGACAAGGGCTCGGTGATTTACCAGGGCGGCGAGACTGTCACACAGGCAGCGGACACGGTGGAAAAAGTCGTCGATACGACCGGCGCCGGTGACGCTTACACCGCCGGTTTCCTGTACGGCTGGGCACAGGGCTGGTCACTGCAGGACGCCGCACGTCTCGGCACGCACGCGGCAACCAACGTCATTCAGCGCGTCGGTGCACGCATCGACGCCGGCCTGATGGACAGCTTCAGCCGCTAGAGTTCGCGTTCTGCCGATACTCGGCCAGCCGACGCTCATAGTCGGCGGCTGGCACGAGTGTGCGATCCGGCAGCCGCAGCAGGTAAGCGCCGTTCCACGCAGTGTCCTGCCGGTAATCGTGTTTGTCACGAAGACCGGCAGAGAGACGGAACGGACCCTGAACGTGCAGCCTCGTCATCAGTGGTAGAGGTGCTTTTCCGGTTCCTCGCGCTTCTCGGCAATCGTGTCGGTCGGCACCTCCGATTCCCCGTCTGCCTTCGATTCGCTCGCCACGGCGTCGTCGGTTGCTTCTGCACTCGCCTCGAGGTTTGTTTCCACCGACTCGTCGACCGCCACCTGCTCTGCAGCTTCGTCAGCGACCGGCTCAATCACCTCGGTGGCGACATCGGCTTCCTCCGCGAGCACCTCGGTTTCATAAGGCGTCGTCTCGATGATTTCGGACTCTTCAACGTCCGTCGCCGCCGCCGCGGCTTCGACAGGCGGCTCGACAGGTTCAGCCGGCTCGGCCAGGGCAGACACCTCAGCCGGCGCCGGAAAGCTGACCGTGCCGACGGCGTCCGGCGCGCAAAGCGCCTGGGAACCGGCAGCCATGTGCTCGTAGAGGTCCCGGTACTGGCGACCGATCGCCTGGAAATGCGTCGCCGATTGCGCGAAGTGTTCCGTGACCTGCGCCTTGTAGGTATCCAGTTCCGTTTCGAGTTCCGCGACGCGGTCCCCGTCATTCTGTAAGCGGCCCAGCCAGAAGCCGATGCCGATACCAGCCAGTAATCCCGCGACTGCCAGTGCGGCCCAAACAACTGTGTCCATGCGAGTCTCCGTAAGAGTGTTGCCAGAAGTGCCGTGACTCCGTTGCAGAGCCCGACACGTACAGTGTAGACCTATCGCGACCCGATTTGATTCCCCGCTTGCGAGGATTCATGAAAGGCGCGCCAAAAGAGCAGTGATTTGTCTAATAGAAGAGCGCCGGACCGGCGAAACCCAGAATGAAACCGACGATGAAACCGCCGCCTGCACCAAACAGCAGTCCCTGCATGCCAAACAGGAAGAAACCAACAACGCCACAAACCGCAGCGAGAATGCCGCCAAACAGCAGCCCGTTCCTGAAAGATCGCTTCGCATCGTCCAGCAGGCCCTGTCCGACATCACGCGCAAATCCACCGACACCGGGCGACTTGTCCTTGTTGTTATCGAGCATGCGCTCCTCCGTTGTTGAGCAAAATCGTACCGTTGAAACCCGGACGTTCGCCGGTAACGATCGGTTCAGCGCCGGGCAAAACTGACAAGCAGGTTGTTCGCGGGCAATTCAACCGAACTGACGTGCACCAGGCCGGCGGCGTCGGCACGCTCGGCGACCACCTCGAGATCACGGATCCCCCAGCGGGCATCACGGGCTTTCAGGCTCTGGTCGAAGGCTTCGTTGCTGGGCGCAGTGTGATCGCCATTGCGTTTGAAGGGTCCGTACACGTGCAGCATGCCGCCGGAGCCAAGCACCTGGCCCGCGCCTGCGAGTAAGCCCAGACAGGCCTCCCACGGCGCGATATGAATCATGTTGGCACAGTAAACGGCATCTGCCGACGCCAGCGGCCACGGCAGACGCGTCACGTCCAGCAGCATCGGTGGACGCACGTTACTGACACCCGCGGCTGCGGCGTAGCCGACGACCGACGAAAAAGCACCGGAATCCATGTCGCTGGGCTGCCAGTCCAGGTCCGGCAGCGCCGTCGCGAAGAAGGCGACGTGCTGGCCGGTACCGCTGGCGATCTCCAGAACGGTGCCTGACGCCGGCAGACGTCGTCGGAGCTCCGCGAGAATCGGCTCTCGGTTGCGTTCCGCCGCCGGGCTGTGTCTGAGTAACTCGGACATGGACGTGGGCTTACGAATCTGACCGCTGCGGCGTCAGGCCCACTCCGGAGCCTTGCCCCGACCCGGCGTCAGCGCCATCGTCTTGATGACGCTGCCGTTGTATTGCCTCGAGAACACCGTGTCCACGGCGTGATAGCGGGTTTCGGCGCCGTCCGGCGTCAGCGTCAACGTCGTGAACCCGCGCCTTTCGAGGTCCGAGAAGCGGATATTCGAATTCTTCTCCATCAGCAGTCGCGAAATCCGCTCACCGCCAATGCCGAGCAACTCGGCTTCGTTCGGTGAGCTGATCGACGTTGTGCCAATCTCGAGGGCTGCTGTCCGGCCGCTGCGCGGATCACGCACCGCCATGGCCCATGCGGCATGCGAATCCCCCGTAACGACGACCGGCGTCGAGCCGGTGGTGCGGAAGGCATCGCACATCCACTGGCGTTCAGCGTCGTAACCGTCCCAACTGTCCGTGGACAACGGCAGGCCAAAACGCGTGAATCCGATTTGCGGCTGGAGCCACTCCGGCAGCCGCTGTATTTCCTCTGCTGTCATCTCTTCGGCCAGGTTCGGCGCGTTGATCTGCGACATCGGGATCTGATTACCGATGATTTGCCAGGGCTTCCTGGCGCGGGTCGAAGCATCGAGCGAGGTCATGATGAACTCTTTCTGTGCGTCGTCCATCAGGCGCCGCTCCGGGTCGGCCAACACCTCGGCGCGGAATCGACCCGTATCGGGCAGGTAGGAAAACCCTGCCGGCATGTTGTCCGGCTGCATCGATTGAATGCGGGCGAAATCAAGCACAGGCTTCGGCGATGCGGCCGTCAGGTCAAAAGGCACCGGAATCGTCCGCACGAACGCGGGGTCCAGCGAGTCCGGCCGTCCGCCCGGTAAGGCGATCGGGTTTTCCGGATCGCTGAAATCGAAATCCACCGAGCGATAGACCATCTCGTCCGCGAGATCGGCTGGCCGGGTGCGAGCGGTCAGGCGCGTCTCCAGCATCACAAGCGTGGCGAGATCACCGATCTCGAACGCACGATAGATCGCCGAGCGATCGCGCGCCGTTGGCTCGCGAATGGGCATCCATTCGTAGTAGGCCTGCACGGCGGCTGCTTTGCGCGCTCCCCAGTCGCCCTCTGACGCGTCATGGTTCTGCGCGCCGGTCATCCAGCTGTCGTTGGCCGTCTCATGATCGTCCCAGACGGTAATGAACGGGTGCCGCGCGTGGGCGTCCTGCAGGTCCGGGTCCGACTTGTACTGCGCGTGTCGGGCACGGTAGTCGGCGAGGCTGACGATCTCATGCCCCGGCAGAGACTCGCGTCCCATGCGACGGGCGCCCTGTGACGCGTAACCCGTCTTGTCGTATTCGTACAGGTAGTCGCCAAGATGCAGCACTGCATCGATACTGTCGGTCTGCGCCATCAGGCCATACGAATTGAAGTAGCCCGCCGGGTAATTCGAACAGGAACAGACGCCCAGCGTGTAACGACCAAGCTCGCCGACTGGCAGCGTCTTCGTACGACCGGTCTGTGACTGCGCACCGAGTGCGTCAAAGCGATAGAAAAACGAACCGCCCGGCTCCAGGCCTTCGACCTCGACCTTGACCGTGTAATCGCGCGCTGCGGATGTCGATGTCGTCCCGCTGGCCACGACACTCTCGAATTCAGGGTCCTTCGCAACCCGCCAGCTCACCTCGGTTTCGCTGTCGAACCGCGGCGTCACTCGTGTCCATAGCAGGACACCGGTCGCGGTCGGGTCTCCGCTGGCCACGCCGTAGTCGAAACTGGCAGCCGGGCTGGCGATAGCCGGTCGCAGGGCGAGCGCCAGGGCGGCGCCCGGAACAACGCGAGTGACGAAGTGGCGGCGGGTAATGCTCATAGAGTGTCCTGTTGATGCCGTTGGGAGGTGCGTGTCGACGCGATGCAGCTGTCGTTTTCGTCGGGGCTGTTAACCGCGGTCGCAGCGGAGCATACACGATCCGCCCGACACGAATGTTGCAGCAGTTGAGGCCTTGATTCAGTCCGTGCAGTCGATCATCGCCCAGCTCACGATGCCCTGGGCCAGCAGCACCCGCTGCATGTGGTTGCTGTGCTTGTTCCAGTCCTCGAGACTGACATTACCTCCCCAGTAGACATGGTCGTTGGGGTCGAGTTCGGACGGATCGCCCGCCTCCTCCGCACGTCGCGCAACAGCGTCGAAGAAGCAGACTTTTTGCTGCTCATTCATCATCGCCTCGACTTCATCCGGTATATCGATCTTGAGTTCGTCCAGAGTCAGGGGGCCACTGCCGAACCGGTTCGCCTCGAAGAACGGTGCCTCGCCGTCCGGGCCGGAGCCGGATTCATCAGCGGGCGTGCAGGCTGACAGAGAAGCCAGCAGCAACACAACGGCGCCCGGCCTGTTGATCGTTCGGTAGCTCATCGCTTGCCGATCAGTCTTGTATCCACTCAATCGCTTCATTCTCATCACGAAATACCATGACATCATTGGACTCGGACTCGCGGAACGCCTGGTAGATCCGCAGCTGCCCGAAGGTCAAGTCTTTCGCGACAAGAATCGCTCCCTTACCTCGGGCGGGATCTCTGGACTGGGCGATTGCTGCAAGTTCCATCAGCTCGTTGTACTCCAGATCCAGCTCACAATCACGCAGGTCCCACAGGCGACGTGGGTGCATCAGAGTTCCGTCAACCGTGATGGCATCGAGAACACCCGTCAGGTCGACCTTGGAAGCCCTGCCATGCAGGACCACGGTGAGATAACCATTCTGTTCGTTTGTCTGGAAGGAGAATGCCATGACCGCGATTCTAGAAACCTGCGGAAGCCGATTCTGTCCCCTTCGAGTCTAAACCGGGTCAAACAGCATTGCTGCACGGGTTTACCGTAACTCGACCAGCCCAAAGCCGTGCGAGCCGCCCGGAAACATACCCGATTGCGACATAACGGGTCCGTCGCAGGCGCTCGTTTCAACCGGGATATTTATCTCCAGGTCGATCATTCAAAGATACCAAGAGTGGCGGCAGGATTGGGCCGTGCGCACGGGGTCGCCAGCTACCCCATCCAGAAGCCTTTGCGATGCGATACGCCGAGAATCTTCCTGCAGTTGCTACAGAAGTAAACGTACCGTTTTCCCAGCAATGTCTTGATGGAACGAAACTGAATCGTGTGCTGTGGTGTTTCGCAAAACGGGCACAGCGGTGTGACGTTGTCACGTTCTTCGAGTGTGATCACCGGCTTCTCCCTTCATTCGATGCATATAACTCTATACGTCTCGCGCACGGTGTTTATTCCAGGCGCTCATCGATGACGAGAGTTCAGCCGTGCGACCTGTGCCGTCGCGCCCGGAAGTCACGATGACACTAGCCGGCGAAGACACCTTTCATCTTCAGAAGTATTCAGGTGCCGATCGGGTGCCAGGTCGTTTTGACTTCCTGGGTGTCGCGAATCAGGTACGGGTTGTCCTGGCTGTCGCCTGACCAGTCTGTCCGGGTGCGGGAAATGACGCGCTTGATGTTGTCTGCGGCGGCGATCTGGATGTCCTTTTCCTGCTTGCGCGAAGCATCGCAGTAAACGATCGCGTTAACGTCCATGTGCGATGCGAACTGGCCGGCAAGTTCCTCGCGGAAACCGGTCAGGATATTGACGACTCCGCCGGGCACGTCAGACGAGTGCAGCACTTCCGCGAAACTGATCGCGCACATCGGCAGCGTTTCCGACGCGAGTACAACGCAGGTGTTGCCGCCGACGATGGCCGGCGCGATGTTCGATACCAGGCCAAGCAGGCTCGTGTCCTCGGGCGCGAGGATGCTGATGACGCCGCTGGGCTCGAGCACAGAGAAGTTGAAGTGCGACGAATTCACCGGGTTCACGGATGAGAACACCTGCTGGTACTTGTCGGACCAGCCGGCGAAGTACACGAGGCGGTCGATGGACGCGTCCACCTCCTGCTCGGCCTGGCGCTGTGTCGAACCCTGCGCAACAAGCTCGGCAATGAACTGCTCACGACGGCCCTCAAGCATCTCGGCAATGCGATACAGAATCTGGCCGCGCAGGAAGGCGCTGGCTTTGCCCCAGCCCGGCTGCGCCTTGCGCGCTGCCACGACGGCGTTGCGGAAGTCCTTGCGACTTCCCTGGCAGACGTTGGCAAGCAACTCGCCCGACGGATTCTCAAGGCGGTAGTAACGCCCGGACTCGGTTCGCGGGAACTTGCCGCCGATGTAGATCTTGTAGGTTTTGGCAACTGACAGGCGTGACATGCTCAACCCTCCAGCTTCAGGTAAGCATCGAGGCCGTGCAGGCCACCCTCGCGGCCAACGCCGCTCTCCTTGTAGCCACCGAACGGTGACGTCGGGTCGAACTTGTTGAACGTGTTCGCCCAGATGACACCAGCGCGAAGGCCCTGGGTCATCTTGAAGATCTTCGCGCCCTTGTCGGTCCAGACACCGCCGGACAGGCCGTACGGTGTGTTGTTGGCCTTTTCGAGTCCTTCCTCGAACGTGCGGAACGTCTGGATCGCGAGCACAGGACCGAAGATCTCTTCCTGCACGATGCGGTTCGACTGGGAGACGCCGGTGAACAGGGTCGGTGGCACCCAGTAACCCTTGCGGGGCAACTTGCAACTCGGCTGGAACAACTCCGCACCTTCACGCTTTCCGACTTTCAGGTAGTCCTTGATCGTCTCGAGCTGCCCTTTCGAATTGATCGCACCGATGTCGGTGTTCTTGTCGAGCGGATTACCAACGATCAGCGTCTGCATGCGGTCCTTCAGTTTCGCGATCACCTCGTCGGCGACGGACTCCTGCACGAACAGTCGCGATCCGGCACAGCAAACGTGGCCCTGGTTAAAGAAGATGCCGTTGACGATGCCTTCAACGGCCTGGTCGATCGGCGCATCCGCGAAGATGATGTTTGCGGCTTTACCACCCAGTTCCAGCGTGTATTTCTTGCGGGTTCCCGCCAGCGCTTTCTGGATAATGCGGCCCACGTCCGTGGAACCGGTGAACGCGATCTTGTCGATGCCCGGATGATTGACGATCTCGGCGCCCGTCTCTCCGGCGCCGGTGACGATATTGACAACACCCGGCGGCAATCCGGCATCAGCAATCACTTCGGCGAGCTTCAATGCGGTCAGCGGTGTTGTCTCCGCCGGCTTCAAAACCACCGTGTTACCGCAGGCCAGGGCCGGGGCGATCTTCCAGGCTGCCATCAGCAGCGGGAAGTTCCACGGGATGATCTGTCCGGCGACGCCCAGCGGTTTCACATCGCGGTTCGGGAACGCGTAGTCGAGCTTGTCAGCCCAGCCCGCGTAGTAGAAGAAGTGTGCCGCGGCCAGCGGAATGTCGACATCGCGCGCCTCGCGAATCGGCTTGCCGCCGTCCATCGACTCGATGACGGCGAACTCGCGTGCACGTTCCTGGATGATGCGCGCGATGCGATAGATGTATTTGCCTCGCTCGGCCGGCTTCATTTTTGACCAGACTTTGCGATAGGCCTCGCGAGCCGCCTTGACCGCCTTATCGACATCGGCCGGTCCCGCTTCAGCGACGCTGGCCAGTTTCTGTTCTGTCGCCGGGTTGACGGTATCGAAGGTCTTGCCGCTCGCAGGACGGACAAACTCGCCGTTGATGAACAGGTCGTAGCGAGACTTGATGCGCACATGGTCGGTGCTTTCCGGCGCGGGCGCGTAGCTCCAGCCGTCGTTAAATGCGAGCGTATTCTCTGGCGCTGCCATGACTTAATCCTTGGAAAAGTAATCGGCAGACTGGTAGACACCGGTCTGCTGTTTCATCAGTTGCATCAACACATCGTTGGCGAGCGAACTCGCGCCGAAGCGGAACCACTCGGGCGTCATCCACGCATTGCCGAGGGTCTCGTGCAGCATGACGAGGTAGTGAATCGCGAGTTTCGCGTTTGAGATACCACCGGCCGGCTTCATGCCAACCATGCGGCCGGTCTCGTAGTAGTAGTCGCGGATCGCCTGCAGCATCGTCAGCGTCACCTGCATCGTTGCCGCCGGCTGGATCTTGCCCGTTGACGTCTTGATGAAGTCGGCGCCGGCATGCATTGCGAGCACGCTGGCTTTGCGAACCCGGTCGAGCGTCTTCAGCTCGCCTGTTTCGAGAATCACCTTCAGGTGCGCCTCGCCGCAAGCCTCCTTGACCGCGACAATCTCATCGAACACCGCCTGGTAGTTACCCGCGAGAAACTCGCCGCGCGAGATGACCATGTCAATCTCGTTCGCGCCGGCCTCCACCGCCATGCGCGTGTCTTCAAGCTTGATATCGAGCGAGGACATACCGCTGGGAAACGCAGTGGCAACAGAGGCAATGTTGATGTCGGTGCCGGAAAGGGCGTCCTTCGCAACACCAACCATGTTGGGGTAAACGCAAACTGCGGCGACGTGCGGGAGACCCGGCATCGAATCGTGCAGGTGCATGGCCTTCTGGCACAGCTGCCGGACCTTGCCCGGTGTGTCCTGGCCCTCCAGCGTTGTCAGGTCAATCATGCTGAGTGTCAGCTTCAGTGCCTCGACCTTGGTGTCCTTCTTGATACTGCGCGACTGGAATCGCGCGACGCGTTCGTTAACACCGACTTCGTCGACCGTGGTGACACGGGAGAGGTCCGGTATTCGAACAGGTAGTACAGTCACACTCATGTTTGTCCTCAGGCCACCGCCGTTTCCAGGGCAACCTTGATCATGTCGTCAAACGTCGTGGCCCGCTCGTCGGTGGTCAGAGCATCGCCGCCGATGATGTCGTCACTGACTGTGCAGATTGCAAGGCACTCCGCGCCGAATTCCGCGCAGATCGGGAAAATGCCCGCGGCCTCCATTTCAACGCCGTACACGTTGTACTTGGCCATCGTCTGGAACATGTCCGGGTCGGGCGTATAAAAGAGATCCGCCGAAAAAATATTGCCGACGTGGTAGCGAACCTCGTGGCGTTCCGCGATGTCGACGGCCTTGCGTACGAGGTCAAATGTCGCGAGAGCGGCGAAATCGTAGCCACCGAAGCGCATTCGGTTGACGCCGGAATCCGTCGACGCACCCTGCGCAATAATCAGGTCCCTGAGCTTCACATCCGGATGCGATGTGCCGCAGCTGCCGACGCGCATGATGCGATTCACACCGTAGTCGCTGAGCAACTCATGGACGTAAATGGAGGCCGACGGGATCCCCATGCCGTGAGCCATAACGGAGACTGCCTGGCCCTCGTAGCTACCGGTGAATCCCCACATGTTGCGGACGTCGCTCACGCGGCGCGGGTCTTTCAGGTAGGTTTCGGCGATGTATTGTGCGCGCAGCGGATCGCCGGGCATCAGCACCGTGTCAGCGAAGTCGCCGGGTGCCGCGTTGATGTGTTTGGCCATAAAGTCCTCTCTTCGGGCTGCGAACTCTACTCTCTTGCGGCCGGTTTTTGGAGCCTTGAAAGGCGCCGGACACGCCGGTGCTCGCTGTTGTTATCCACGCGGATTAGACTCACAACGATGAAAAAGCTGATTCCCGTGTTTTTCCTGGCCAGCGCGGCCGCATCGGCCCACCCGGCCGTGGAGCAGGTCGCCATAATAGAGCAGGAGAAGCTCGTGGAGGCGTCCGGTCTGGCGCGCTCGCAGATCCATCCGGAGATTCTCTGGGCCATGAACGACGGCGGTTCCAAACCGCGAATCTACGCGTTCGACGAAACGGGCAAACACCGCGGCAGGCTGACAATTGATCCGTCCAGCAATCGAGACTGGGAAGACCTGGCGTCGTTCACGCTCGATGGTATTCCCTACCTGCTGGTCGCAGACATCGGGGACAACAATCGTCGGCATGCAACGCTAAAGCTGTATGTCGTTGAGGAGCCCGATATCAGTGACGACGACAAGGTCCGCAGCGAGCCCGCCTGGGTCATCGAGTTTCGTTATCCGGATGGCGCCCGCGACGCGGAGTCGGTCGCCGTGGATGTGACCGAGGGCTATGTCTACATCATGAGCAAGCGCAGAATTCCCCCGGAGCTTTATCGCGTCCCGCTCGCACCGTCAGACGGCGTAATTACCGCGGAGAAACTCGGCCAGATCCGCAGCTTACCCCCGCCCCGGCGAACGGATGTCGAGCTCGCGCCGATTACCAAGGACTGGCACTGGCAGCCCGTTGCCATGGATTTTTCTGAAGACCAGCGCACGGCGGTCGTCATGAGCTACCGCTATGTCTTCGTGTACCGCCGCGACGAGGGTGATTCCTGGTACGACACGCTCAATCGTCGGCCGCAGCCGATCTCGCTTGGCGGCTTTCGGGATGCCGAATCCGTCGTGTTGTCGAGCGATGGCCAATCCGTCTACGTGACGACGGAACGCCGATTTCCGCCGCTGCTCAAGGCGCCGCTGGATACCGAAGACTAGGCCCGGAACACGCCGCAACGGCAATCGCCTGGCCTGCAGTGTTGTCCAAAAGCAACACGAAAACCCTCCTCGCCATCTTGCGCAAATCGGGCGCCAAAACCAGTCGATGACGCGCATCTCCGACGCAGAAGCAAAAAAAATTTTGCAGGGAAGTTGTCGATCTGGAAACGTATTAGAAACAATTCTTTAGCGCATCATTCTAGAAACAGATTTCGATACCCGATGTTTCTCAAAGATTTCGACGCCGGGCCTCCATGGTGGAAGGAAAACTATATTTTTCAATTGTTTAGGCAATCAACTGCGCTTGAAACGGCCAGCAGTTGCCGGGATTACCGGCCCGAGACGCAGCTTTCTGCGTGCTCGGCGAAATGAAAACGTCACAAAAAAACCTTACGATTCGCGAGCTTTTCAACCCTCGGGGAATAACAATGTTCACATCCATCAAGGCCCTGCAGGCTAAACGAGGCGCATTTACGAACCTCGTCGCTGTCAGTGCCGCTTTTCTGCTGCTCGCAGCAGTACCTGTTGCGTCTTACGCACAGGAAATTACGAGTGTCATTCGTGGCACCGTAACTTCACCTGACGGCGTACCCCAGGCGGGCGCATCCGTCACCGTCACCGACACGCGTACGGGGCAGACTCGTAGCGTTACCACGGGTACTTCGGGCACGTTCAGTGTTCGTGGCCTGACCGTTGGTGGTCCTTTCACGGTTCGAATTGAGGACGAGAACTTCAAGTCCACGCAGATCAACGACGTGTTCACGTCGCTGTCGGGCGCCACGGACTTCAACATCGTTCTCGAAGCCGGTGAGGCGATCGAAGAGATCGTTACGGTTGCGTCGATGGTCGAGACAGCCGACACGGCTATCGGCCCGAGTTCGACGTTCAACTTCGAACAGATCAACTCACTGCCGTCGATTTCTCGCCAGATTCGCGACATCGTTCGTGTTGACCCGCGTGTCAGCATCGGTCGTACGGACGGCGGTAACGGCAACGGTATCACCTGCCTCGGTGGCAGCAACCGTTCGAACAACTTCACGATCGACGGTATCGCCAGTGCTGACGGCTTTGGTCTGAACGCTTCCGGTAATTCCTCGCGCAACACCTTCCCGGTGCCTTTCGACGCGGTTAGCTCCGCAGCGGTTGAGTTTGCACCGGTCAGCGTGACCTACGGCCGTTTCACGGGCTGTAACGTCAACGTTGTCACGCGCTCGGGCACGAACGAGTTTTCGGGCTCGGCTTTCTACCTGTTCAACGACAACGACACGACGGCTGACGAACTCGACGGCAGTGATATCAACACGCTGCCGTTCGAAGACAAGGTCTTCGGTCTTGATTTCGGCGGCCCGATCATCAAGGACAAGCTGTTCTTCTACGTTGCCTACGAAGAGAACGACGAGTTCGACACCTTCGACATCGGCCCGATCGGTGCGTCCGGTTTCGCGAACAACGACTTCGCCACGCTGGCTGACGTCAACGAGTTCCGCGACATCCTGATCAGCGAATACGGTCGTGACCCGGGCGAGATCGTTCGTCAGCAGCCGCAGACGGCAGAACGCACGTTCGCGCGCTTCGACTGGAACATCAACGAACTGCATCGCGCCGAGTTCACGTACACGCAGCTTGAAGAACGCAACCTGGAGCCGGACGGCTTCGGTGGCTTCCTCGGCTTCCACCTGTCCAACAGCTTCGAGCTGGAAGGCACGGACCAGGAAGCGATCTCTGCTCGCGTCTACTCTGACTGGACCGATCGTTTCTCTACGGAAGTTCGTCTCTCGTCCCTGGAAGTCAACGACATCCAGGGCCCGCTGGGTGGCGGTGAAGCGCAGAGCGACAACCCGCGTGTTCGCCTCGAAGTCCGCACGCCGGACTCGTTCATCGCGGACGGCCCGGGTATCTTCCGCTCGGCCAACCAGCTGGACTACACGCTGGACCAGTTCAAGCTGACCGGTTTCTATAACTTCGACAACCACCAGCTGACGTTCGGTTACGACCTGGACAGCCTGGACATCTTCAACCTGTTCATCGTGAACGCGACCGGAACGCTGGAGTTTGACTCACTGGCTGACCTGCGCGCAGGTTCTGCATCAGCGGTCGAGAAAGACGGTTCCTTCTCGGGCAACCCGTTCGACGCAGCCGCAGAATTCTCTCGCGATATTCACGCGTTCTACATCCAGGATGAGTTCTCGTTCAACGACGAGATCACCGTTGTTGCGGGTCTTCGCTACGAAACGTACGCCTCGGACGACCAGCCGCGTGAGAACCCGGTCTTCATCCAGCGCTACGGATTCTCCAACACCCAGGCCTACGACGGTCTGGACCTGCTGATGCCGCGCCTGGGTATTACCTGGGAACCGCTGAACCTCGGTGAAACGACGTTCAACTTCGGTTACGGCCGCTTCTCCGGCGGTGATCCGACCGTGCATTTCGCCAACTCGTACCAGAACTCCGGCGCCCTGATCGGCGACGCAGATTTTGAGCTGGGCGATTCAGGTCCCTGCACCGACGCGGACCTCCAGGTGATTTCCAACGGCACGTTCACCGGTATTCCGACCTGCATCGAGAACGCTATCCAGGCCAGCGCCAACGCTAACCAGGGTCGCGTTGCAGCAACGTCTCCGGACTTCGAACTGCCGTACGTCGATCGCTTCAACTTCGGCGTGACGCACACGACGGACCTGGATATCGCGTTCCTGAGCGACTGGAACATCCAGTTCGACTACATCCACAGTGAGTTCGGTAACTCGGCTGAGTGGTACGACCTGACGCTGACGGCAAACGTCGACGCGAACGGTTTCCCGATCATCCTGCCGGACGGTCGTCCGCAGTTTAATGCGATCGACCCGCTGCTCCCGGGATGTACGGCGACCTTCCTTGGCGCAGGCCAGGGCTTCGTCGGTACGACCCAGGCCTGTGACGCCGGTGGTGACGACCAGGACATCCTGCTGGCCAACGGTCCGGAAGGCAGCTCCGACGTCTTCTCACTGCAGCTGAGCAAGCTGTTCGACCTGACGTCGCGCACGACGCTGGATGTTCGCTTCGGCTACGCCAATACCGACACCAAGATCGGCAACCCGGCGAACAGCTCGACGGCAACGTCAAGCTTCGAGGAAGTGGCAACGGCGGTTCTGAACAACAACGTGATTGCTCCGGCGCAGTACGCCAACAAGCACAACATTGTTCTCGCGATGAACCTCGATCACTACTTCATCGAGGATGCAGCAACGTCTGTCGGCTTCTTCATGCGTCGACGTTCCGGCCGTCCGTTCTCGTACACGTACGACAACAACACGCCGACCTCGCTGTTTGGTGATTCCGACAACGAAGAACGCAACCTGTTCTACGTACCGACGGGACCAAGCGATCCGCTCGTTGACTTCAGCACGCTCGACGCTCAGGGCACGACGGATGACTTCTTCGCTTACCTCGCATCCACCGGCTTGAACGCCTACGCGGGCCAGATCTCGCCGCGTAACGCCTTCGAACAGCCGTGGACGACGGACATCGACGTGCGTATTGCACAGGAGATTCCGCTGCCGGGTGCAGACCATCGCCTGAACGTGTTCCTCGACATCGAGAACATCCTTAACCTGTTCGGCGACGACAACAACCTGCAGACGTTCAAGGCTGCCGGTGATGTCAGCGAAGGTGTTCCGGTACTCGACGCGGCGCTCAGCACCGACGGTACG
Organism: uncultured Woeseiaceae bacterium; assembly: GCA_964606915.1. Taxonomy (GTDB): domain Bacteria; phylum Pseudomonadota; class Gammaproteobacteria; order Steroidobacterales; family Woeseiaceae; genus UBA1847. Next base: position 98,691 of record CAZSIQ010000002.1, read on the forward strand.
CAGTACATCTACTCGAACTTCAACCCGAGTGGTCGTAACTTCAACAACCCGTCCTGCGAATCTTGCGCGAACGACGAGTTCCTCGATACCGATGACTCGGCATGGCGCATCCAGATTGGTGTTCGCTACACCTTCGGTCGCTAATAACGGTTCTTCTTCAGAACTGTGAGAAAGGGGCACTTCGGTGCCCCTTTTTTTTGTGCGCAAACACCGGCACGATAGGCAACCCGCCAAGGAGGCTCGACATGCCGGACGACTCAGACACCGACCTGGTGGCGGCGGCCATAGCCGTTCGCGAAAACGCCTACTGTCCGTATTCCCATTTTTCGGTGGGTGCGGCCCTCGTTGACGAAACCGGCAGTGTGCACCTCGGCTGCAACGTCGAGAACTCGTCCTACCCCGAAGGCACCTGCGCGGAGTCCGGCGCAATCGCGTCAATGGTCGCGAGCGGTGCACGACGCATACGCCGAATCGTCGTCGCCGGCGGCCACGACGAGATTGAGACCTGTACCCCGTGCGGCGGCTGTCGCCAGAGAATTGCGGAGTTCGGGGATGACGATACCGTCATCGTCCTGGTCGATGGCGATGGCGAGACCAGCGAGTACTCGATCGAGGACTTACTTCCGATGGGATTCCGACTCGAGGAGTGACTCGACCTCGGCGCGTGTCGGCAGGGACGGTTGCGCGCCCGCCTTCGTCGCCGCACAGGCCCCGGCCGCACACGCAAACCGCAGCGCATTATCCGGCGTTCGTCCTTCAACCAGTGAGACCGTCAGGGCCGCCGTGAACGCATCGCCCGCACCCACGGTATCGACAGCATCGACGCGAGGTGCCGCCGTACGGGCAACCTCTACGCCGCCCTTCTCAAGCACAGCGCCGGCCGCCCCAAACGTGGTCGCGACATAGCCGCTACAAGCCTGCAGGGTCGGGCCATACCAGTCTGACTCAACCTCGTTGACGACGATGAGGTCGGCACGCTGCAGCACACTGACGTCGATCTCCCGCGCCGGCGCGAGATTGACGCAGGCGAAGCCATCGAAGCTGTGACAGGCGTAGGTAATGACATCGCCGGGCACCTCGAGCTGGCAGATCAGCGCGTCGGCGGAGTCGATGCCCATCTTGTCCGGATACAGCTTACGATTCGCGCCGGGCGCCACGACGATGTGGTTCTCACCGCTGTCGGCGACTGAAATCAGTGCCGTACCCGTCGCAGCCTCGCTGTCGATCAGCAGGCCATCCAGGTCAACGCCGCCTTCACGCAGCAGAGCCAGCGCCTCGTCGGCGGTCGAATCATCACCAACGCAGGCGAGCAATCGAACATCGGCACCAAGGCGCCGGGCGGCCAGTGCCTGGTTGGCGCCCTTGCCACCCGGAAAGCGACTCAGGGTCGCGCCGGTCACGGTTTCACCCGGCTCTGGCAGGCGTTTAACGCGTGCCGAGATATCCAGGTTCACGGATCCAATCACGGTGACTGTGGTCAAGACAGGTCTCCAAAACGTGCAAGACGCTCGGTCAGCAACGCGTAAAAGCGCGCGGCATCGATTTCCCAGGCCCACGCGGTGTTCACCGGCCGGTCGGTAACGTGCCAGAAATCAACCGCCGTGTGCCCCATCGTCAATTCGCTGTCAGTCTCGACACTGACATTGCACTCACGCGTGCGGAACATGTCGGGCTCAAGCAGGAAGGCAATCGTGCACGGGTCGTGCAGCGGCCCGCCTTCGGTACCGTACTTTTTCGAATCGTGCCGATGGAAAAAACCCAGCATACCGGCCGTCGCTTCGGCCACCGGATTGCCGAGCTCGCGAATTCGTGCGACGCGCTCCCTCGTGGATATCACCTGGTGAGTGAGATCCAGGCCCATCGCAGTCACCGGACGGCCACAGTTGAAAACGATGTCGGCTGCATGCGGGTCTACGAGAATGTTGAATTCGGCCGACGGTGAGTAGTTTCCGCCTTCGCGCATCGCACCACCCATCAAGACGATGTCGTCAACACGCTCCACGATGTCCGGAGCCTGCGTAAATGCGGTAGCGATATTGGTTAGCGGTCCGGTGGGCACCAGCGTCACACCATCGGCTGACCGCAGCGTGTCGACGATGAAGTCGACCGCATGCTGATCCTGCAGCGGTGTTTGCGGCTCGGTGGCATCCACACCGTCGATCCCCGTCTTGCCGTGCACGTGCTCGGCCGTGTGCAGCGGCCGTTGCATCGGCCGATCGCAGCCGGCAAACACCGGGATGTCGTCGACGCCGGCGATGTCACACATCTGCCGGGCGTTTTTCTCAGTCAATGCCAGCGGAACGTTGCCAGCAACCGTTGTGATGCCAAGGATGTCGAGCTCGTCGCGCGAGGCGAAGGCGAGAAACAGGGCGACCGCGTCGTCCTGCCCCGGGTCGCAATCGATGATGATCCTGCGACGCACCCCGCGTCCTACATCACTGCGGGCAGCATCAGGCCGGCAAGGGCGGCACTCATCAGGTTGGACAGCGAGCCGGCGAGAACGGCGCGCAGGCCGTATTTGCCGATCAGGTCGCGCTTCTCGGGGACCAGTACGCCGAGGCCACCGAGCAGGATGGCGATAGACGACAGGTTTGCGAACCCGCACAGCGAGAACGTGATGATTGCCGCACTGCGTGGGCTCAGTGACTCCTTCACATTGGCGAAATCGAGGAATGCCACGAATTCATTGAGGATCACTTTTTGCCCGAACAACGATCCGGCGACTTCCGCCTCCGCCCACGGGATGCTGAGCAGCCACATCAGCGGCTGGAAGATCTTGCCGAGGATCAGCTGCAGCGTGATGCCCTCTACGCCCACCAGGCCAAACAAGCCACCAACGATGCCGTTGAACAAGGCGATCAGGCCGACGAAGGCCACCAGCATCGCACCAATGTTGACCGCCAGTCGCAGGCCATCCGATGCGCCGTTGCCGGCGGCCATGATGACGTTGGGTGCGGGGCTGCGTTCCATTTTCAGTTTCTCGGGGCCGCCCGTTGACGCCTCCTCGTCCGGCATCAGCAGCTTGGCCATCAGCAGGCCGCCCGGCGCGGCCATGAAACTCGCGGCCAGCAGGTATTCAATCTGCGCGCCCAGACCGACGTAGCCGGCAAGCACCGTACCGGCGATCGACGCAACACCGGAACACATCACGGCAAACAGCTGCGGCTCTGTCAGGCCCTTCAGGTAAGGTTTAACGACCAGCGGTGCCTCGGTCTGGCCGACGAAAATATTCGCAGCAGCATTCATCGACTCGATGGTCCCGGTGCCAATGACCCTGTGCAGGAAGCCACCGACGATACGAACCAGGTATTCCATGATGCGCAGGTGGTACATGACCGACATCAGCGCCGAGAAGAAAATCACGATCGGCAGCACATTAATGGCAAAGCTGAAGCCGATAACTTCCGTATTGGCCAACGGCCCGAACATGAAATTGATGCCTTCACGGGAATAGTCGATCACGGCAAGTACGCCACCGCTGAACCAGTCGATCGCCGCTCGGCCGGCGTCGACGTACAGCACCAGGGCAGCGATCACGACCTGAACGGCAAACGCCGCACCGACGATGCGCAGGTTGATCGACCTGCGATTGGTCGAGAACGCGACAGCGATACCAATGAGGACGGCGATACCCGCCAGCCCGATCAGTTTTTCCTGCATGAAGAGCCCCGCTTGTTGTTTTTGTTTTTGCTTACGGAGGACCGACTATACCAGCTCGGCATCCAGAATCTCGCGCACCATGCCCTTGGGCGCCGGCGCGGAGTCATTGAAGACGCTCGCGGCGAGCAGCAGTTCTGACGCCTTGTCGGCATCGGCTTCGCTGGCGGCATGTACGATGGCGAGTGGGCGCTGCGCATCGAGTCGCGTGCCCAGCGGTGCCACATTCTCGAAGCCGACGGACAGGTCCAGCGCCTGGCCAACGGCACGGCGCCCGCCACCCAGTTCGATGATGGCGTTACCAACGCCTCGCGTATCCATCGCGACCAGCACGCCGTCACCGTGTACCGCGCGTGTGACCGGCGCCGTTACCAGGTACTCGGTGTAGCGCTCCACGAAATCAGTGGGTCCGCCCATGGCGCTGACCATGCGGGCGAACACGTCTGCGGCCGCACCGCTGTCGATCGCCTCCCGGCAGCGACTCGATGCCGCTTCGCGGTCCGCTTCAACGCCGCCGATGAGCAGCATCTCGGCGGTCAGTGCGACAACAACCTCCTCGAGACGCGGCTCGCGGGCAACGTTGGTGAGAAATTGCACGCATTCGGCAATCTCGAGCGCATTGCCCGCGTTGAAGCCCAGCACATCGTTCATGTCGGTTATCAGCGCATGCGTTTTCAGTCCGGCTGCACCCGCCGTGCGAATAATGCTGTTTGCGAGTTCAGTCGCCTTGTCCGGCGTGTCCATGAAAGCACCGGTACCGCACTTCACATCCATGACGAGACCCTGCAGGCCGGCGGCGATCTTCTTCGACAGGATCGATGCGGTGATCAGCGGGACCGACTCGACGGTGGCGGTCACGTCACGGATTGCGTAGAAACGACGGTCCGCCGGGGCGAGATCTGCCGTCTGGCCGATGATGCTGGTCCCCACATCGCGCACCACCTTGCGGAACAGGTCGAAGTCCGGTGTCGACGTGTAACCCGGGATGCTCTCGATCTTGTCCGTCGTACCGCCCGTGTGGCCCAGGCCACGACCGGAGATCATCGGCACGTAGCAGCCGCAGGCGGCCGCTATCGGCGCCAGCAGGAAACTGACCTTGTCGCCCACGCCACCGGTCGAGTGCTTGTCGACGATCGGCCCGTCCAGGCCCTCGGTCGACCAGTCGAGCACGGTGCCGGAATTGGCCATCGCGGTGGTCAGCAGGGCCGCCTCATCAAAGTGCATACCGTTCAGGAAAACGGCCATCGCCAGGGCCGACACCTGCTCTGCCGGAATACTCTGGTCGGCCAGTCCGTCAGCGAGCAGCTGGATCTGCTCCGGGCTCAGCGCACCACCGTCGCGCTTGCTGCGAATGACGTCGGAGAACAGCATCGTGTCTACGGAGCCTGGAAACCCCGGAGCGGCAGTCCGCTACGCTGCAACCAGTTCTCGGCAGGATAGTGTGCCGCCCGGTCGATCGCATGCAGCGTGTAGGCATGCCGCGATTTCGCCGAATGGTTGGCACCGGACAGGTGCGGTGCCCGCCCGTCAAAGATAACGAGATCGCCCTTGGACGCTTCGGCCGGCAGCTTGCGATCTTCCTGCCACGGCGTCGCGTCGAGTTCGATGGTCTGGAAACTGCCGTCGGGCTGGCGGAAATGCCGTTGTTTCAGCGGTTGCTTGTGCGCACCCGGGATGAAGTGCATGCAGCCGTTCTCAAGCGTTGCATCCTCGAGTGCGAACCAGAAACCGATGCAGGTATTCGGCTCGGTGTAGATAAACGTGGAATCCTGGTGGCAGATCACCTCACCGCCGATTCGCGGTGGCTTGAAGATGTACATCGACTGGATGACCCCTGGGTCCTGCAACCCGAGTCGGTGAGCCATTTCGTCCAGCTCGGCGGAATGTGAGAACGCGTCAAACACCGGGTCCAGGTCGTGCATCGCATGACCCATCTTGTTGAGGCTGTTTTCCTTCGTCTGGCGCAGCTCCCCGGCAGCATCAAACGCATCGTCCTCGAGGAAAAAGCGAATCTTGTCTCCGGACTCGTTGAAGTAGCTGTCGTCGATCTGCTCCTGCGTCAGCGTCGAAAACACGTGACGGACCGACGTCGGATCAAACTCGTCGACCAGTTCGAGCGCGCGAGCCCGGAGCTGGTCACAGGCGTCCGGTGCGACGAAATTTCGCAGGATAATCACACCGGCTTCGTCGTAGGCAGCGAGCATCTCGTCGCTGAGTCGACCGCCGGCTGGAGCATCAAAGGCGGGTAAGGTTTCCATGCTGGTCGGTTTTTTTGTTGCGCGTGTTACAATGACCGCGAAAAGGAACTGGAATGACAGGAATCATACAGCGCT
>CAZSIQ010000003.1:0-101537 GCA_964606915.1 uncultured Woeseiaceae bacterium
CTTCCTGGAATACGAGTCCGACGGAACGCGATTCCGGTGGTACGTGGACGCCCGGACCGGCGACCAGTTCCCCGTCGATATGAATGTCCCCCTGCTGCAGCGGCAGCAGTCCGGCGGCGAGCCTTAGCAGCGTACTTTTGCCGCAGCCCGACGGACCCACGACGCAGGTGACTGCGCCCGGCAGGGCTTCGAGACTGATGTTGTCCAGAACAGGCGTCTGCCCGTAGGCAAAATGTATAGAATTAAGCTGCAGCATCCAGCGAACTAGCGCGAGGCGGAAACCGCACAGTATGAACAATTCACACCCTGTTGCCAGTCGTCTGTGGCTGCTGGCTGCGTTCCTGCTTGCTGCAGTGGTCACTGCGCCGGTGGCTGCCGTCGCCCTGGCGGCACTGCTGCCCGCCGATGCCGCATGGCAGCACATCGCGTCGACCGTTCTCCCCGATTACATTCGCAATACGCTGCTGCTGATGGTGCTCGTTGGCGGGCTCGCCGGTGGTCTCGGCATCGCCACGGCCTGGCTGGTCGCCACCTGCCGCTTTCCCGGCCGGGATATCCTGGCCTGGATGCTGGTACTGCCGCTGGCCGCACCGGCCTACGTGATCGCCTACGCCTACACGGACCTGCTCGACGTCTCCGGCCCCGTGCAGTCGGGGCTGCGTTCACTGCTTGGCCTGAAGATCGACGAGCTGGCGTTTGGTGGCGTGCGCAGCCTTCCCGGCGCGGCCGTGATGCTGAGTCTCGTGCTCTACCCCTACGTGTACCTGCTCTGCCGCACGAGCTTCATGACGGCGGCAGGGACACATTTCCAGGCCGCACGCACACTCGGTCGATCGCCATTGCAGGCGTTTGGCGGTGTTGCCCTGCCCGCCGCGCGTCCTGCCATCGCCGGCGGCATCGCGCTGGTGGTTATGGAAACGCTGGCAGACTTCGGCGTCGTACAGCACTTCTCGGTACCGACGTTCAGCACCGGCATCTACCGCACGTGGATCGGATTGGGTGAACCCGCCGCGGCGATGCGGCTGTCGGTCCTGATGCTGGGCCTTGTCATCCTGCTGGTCGCATTCGAGGCACTCGGCCGACGCGGCAGGCCGGATGTGCGCGCCCTCGGCGAACCGCTGCGTTTTGAGCTTCGCGGATGGCGGGCCGCAGCGGCTACCGCAACCTGTGTGCTGCCGGTACTGTTCGGTTTCATCATCCCGGTTGGCTTGCTGCTGTACTACAAGCTGACAGGCGGCGGTGACCCGTTCGTGGGTGAGCGCTTTTTGGGTTTCGCAACGAACAGCATCGTTGTGTCGCTCGCCGCAGCCGTGATCGCGACCGTGTTCGCCGTGTTGCTGGCGAGTACCGAACGGCGCGTACCCGGGCGTCTCACGGCCGCCACGATTCGCATCAGCACGCTCGGCTACGCGCTGCCGGGTACCCTGCTTGCTGTTGGTTTACTGGGCGCCAGCGCCGGCGTCGACCGGCAACTGACGATCCTGCTGCGCGAGCAGTTTGGCTACAGCGGCGGACTGATCCTCTCGGGCACAGTCATCCTGCTTGTTTACGCCTACGTCTGTCGCTTCCTGACCGTGTCGTTCAACAGCGTGCATGCCGGCTTCAACACGCTGTCACCAACACTGGACGCGGCGGCACGAACCCTCGGCGCAACGCCCGGTGAGGTGATCCGCCGCATTCACATTCCGCTACTTCGACCCGCACTCGTGGCGGCCATGCTCCTCGTCTTTGTCGATGCGATGCGCGAATTGCCGGCCACGCTGTTACTGCGACCGTTCAACTTCGACACGCTGGCCACCCGGGTCTACTGGCTGGCCAGCGACGAGAAGCTCGCCGAAGCCTCGAGTGCCGCGCTGCTGATTATTGCGCTCGGCATCGGCCCCGCGCTGCTCGCCAACCGAATCGCTTCGGCCAGTCGGCGACAGTGACGAAGGGCTTCCGGCCCTAGTTCGGACCCGGGTCAACGACGGGCTGGGTGGGTTCTTCCGCAGCCGGTTGCTGGGACTGGCTACCGTGTCCCATTGTGGCGTCGTTCTCATCATCCACGACACGAATGTGCGGGTCGATAGGCTTGCTGAGGCACTGGCTCTCGTTCCTGACCACGGTGAATTTATAGGTCACATAGGGAGCCTTCTGATGGATATTTAGCTGGCGCCCCTTGTCGGTCACCTTCATGCCGCTGTCGTCGGGCGAGAAGTAAATGAAGAACTCCGAGTTGTTGGGCTGCGAGTAGAAGACCACGCGTTTTCCGCGTCCGGCGCAGGCTGCCGGGAACTTCGGATTGGGATTGTTTTTGCACTTACGATTCGGACCCACAACGATTGACTCCAGCGCGCAGGGATCCGTGGCGCTCCAGTTAAACGTCATGCCGTCGTTCTTCGCCATGGCGTTATCCAAGTCCACCTTGGGCGCACAGGCCACCAGTCCGGCCGCGGCCAGGGTTATGATTACACTTCGCATGTCGAGCTCCTCTTTTTCTCGTTAGTCGCCTTAAGGCGTGTTAAGGAGTCTCATCCGTGAGCAATTTCGCTAGCCCGGCGTCCGATCGAACCAGTTTTTCCGGGTAGCCCAGACGCAGCGCTTCATCCAGTGCCGCCCGGCCGGACGGGATATCGTCCAGCGATGCGTAGGTCACTGCGGCGAAGTACTGCACATAAACATTGGCAGGCTCCAGCTCGAGAGCCGTCGTAATCAGTCGAGTGGCCTCCGGCCCCCGCCCGACGTGCGCGTAGTAACCGGACAACGGGCCAAGCAGCATCGCGTCGGACTGGTTAATCGCGTAGACCTTCTCGGCAAGTTCGATCGCCTTGCCGTAGGCGTCGACGGCTTCCTCTTCGCGGCCGACGCTGAAACGGAGTGCGTCACCGAGCGCGCCCCAGGCTTCGTAGTCATCGGGCGCGGAGGCCGTCGCCTGTTCATACATTTCGGCGGCGTCGTCGAAGCGTCCGAGGAAGAAGTAGCTGGAACCCAGGTTCATGTAGCCGCTGACACTGGGTTTCATTCGCAATGACTGTCGCCAGGCCGACGAAGCCTGATCAAACATGCCCTCCAGGAAATACGCGGAGCCCAGGTTCAAATGCACCGACGAATCCTCGGGCGAGAGAGCCAGTGCCTCCTGGTATGCCCGTATGGCTTCGGCATAACGTCCTGCGTAGTAGTAGAAATTGCCGATCTGGATATGCGTCCGGTAGTAGCCCGGCTGAATGATGATCGCTTCCTTGTAAACAGCCTCTGCCTTCTCCGGCATGCCCTGTTGTTCGTAAGAACCCGCGAGACCGAAGTGCGCCCCCATGTTCCTGCCGTTCAGATCCAGCGCGCGCCGGAATTGTTCGATCGCCTTGTCGTATTGACCGGAGTAGCGGTAGAGCTGTCCCAGCGATGTATGCACATCGCCAGAGTTTGCGTCGAGTGTCAGGCCACGGATGCAGGATTTCTCGGCAGCCTCAAAAAACTCGGTGGAGCGGGATTTTCGGTAGATGGCAAGCAGAGTTGAACACAAGCCTGCATGGGCGCCCGCGAAATCCGGGTCGAGCTGTACTGCCTGTCGAAAAAGCCCCGTGGCCGAATCGAGATTCTCCGGCGTGTGTTCGGCCCGTAACATCGCCCGGCCCTGCAGGTAGGCCTCGTAGGCCTCGAAGTTATCGGTCGGCACGCGTTCGAGCGCGAGTTGCGACTCGCCGGAAATCACGGCACCGACAGCAGCAACCACCTCGCGCGAGATGTCGTCCTGGATCGCGAACACATCCTCGAACTGCCTGTCATAGGTCTCTGACCACAGGTGGTAGCCGGTGTCGGCCTGGATCAGCTGCGCCGTGACGCGAATACGATCACCCTGGCGCCGGACGCTGCCCTCAAGAACAGTGCTTACGCCCAGCTGCCTCGCGATCGCCCGGATGTCCATGTCCTTTCCCTTGTAGAAAAAGGACGAGGTGCGTGCGGTTACATCGAGTTCACGGACGCGCACCAGCAGGTTAAGAATCTCTTCGGCGAGACCGTCGGCGAAATACTCGTTCTCCTTGTCGTCGGAGAGATTGAGAAACGGCAGCACACCGATGGACGGCCGTTGCTCGGATGCGACCGGCAGATCCGGTCCCGGTGCGGCGATCGAATCAGAGGCTTGAGTCGAGAGTGACTCTTCAGGGGTTGTCCCGGTGTCAGCCAGGGTCTCGGCCGGGTCCTGCCGCATATACAGCTCATACGCGAGGATAACGACCGCGATCACCAGTGCACCAATGATGAGGAAATCGAGGCCGCGCTTTTTCGGTACCACGTATTCAACCGTCGTCGCGGTCGGGTCGGCGTTTTCCGCCTCGATGCGGTACGCCCATGACAGGATGATCGCTACGGGGAAGCCGAGCATGCACAGCAGGACAACGAAGGTGACGGTCCAGTCGGGTAGCTCAAGCGGCGGGAAAATGGTCTCGGCGACCTGGATGATCGCCCAGGCGGCGACGACGTAAACGAGGCCAACGCGGATCACACGACGGCGCTGTAGCTCTTTCAGGAACTCTGAAAGAGACCCGTCCGCATGCGGCGCTTCATCCCCTCGCTGTGAAGGCTCGTTCAACCTGGTTATTCCTGTTTTTCCAGGTAGCGGTGGGATATTACTCCAATCGGCGCTTCACACGCCATCTTTGAATGGCCGAACTCCCTTTAAAAACAAACACTTTCGTTTGGAACCAGCGGAACAACGGGAGATTTCCGGCTATCTGGCGCGGCCATCCGCCAGGGGATTAGCGTCCTGTTTCTATTATGGTTTTCTCTAATCTCTTTTTGTCCATGCAGTCAGTAACCTGCGCAACATGGACACCCACATTCTGCTGCTGCAGATAGCAGCAATACTGGTCATCGCGCGGGTTTTCGCCGAGATTGCAGCGCGCCTGAATGCGCCGCGCGTTATCGGCGAGCTGTGCGCCGGCATTGTCTTTGGCCCAAGCCTGCTTGGGCTGATTGAACCCAGCGACCCGATCAAGTTGCTGGCAGAAATCGGCATCATTTTGTTGCTCTTCGAAATTGGCCTGGAAACCGATCTCGGCCGAATGATCCGTTCCGGACCGCGTGCGATGGTGCTGGCCATCGGCGGCTTCATAGCGCCGTTTATCCTCGGTGCGGGCATCTGCTACTACACCTTTGACCTGCCGATTCTGGTGGCGCTGTTTGTCGGCGGCACACTGACGGCGACCAGTATCGGTGTCACCGTGAGAATCCTCGCGGACCTCGGACGACAAAACAGCAACGAAGGCCAGATCGTGCTCGGCGCCGCAGTTATCGACGATATTCTCGGCGTTATCCTGCTCGCGGTGTTGTATGAGTTCTCCGTGAGCGGCGCAGTCAGCCTGACCAACGCCGGCTGGGTGGTCTTCTACGTGGCGATCTTCTTTGTGCTCGCGCCGATTGCCGCAAAGCTCATCTCCTACGCCATTCATCACTTCCACCAGTTGAGCGAAGACTCGGGCATTATCCCGATCGCGCTGGTTGCACTGGTCTTGAGTTTTGCGTCGCTGGCGCATTCCGTCGGCGCCCCCGAACTGCTGGGCGGTTTCGCGGCTGGTATCGCTCTGTCACGACGCTTTTTCCTGCCGCTGGGTCTCAGCCTGCAGGGCAGCCCCGAGTTCAACAAGCAGATGCATGAACAGATGCGGCCGATCATCCAGCTGTTCACGCCGATCTTCTTCGTCATGGTCGGCCTGTCGCTGGACCTGTCGGCGATCGACTGGAGTTCGCCGTTTATCTGGCTGTTCTCAATCGTGGTCACGATCGTCGCCATCGTTGGCAAGCTCGCGGGCGGCATGCTGGTACCGGAAAAGCCACACACGCGGGTCGCCGTCGGCATGGCAATGGTGCCGCGCGGTGAGGTCGGGCTGATCTTCGCGGAACTTGGTCGCGTATCCGGCATTTTCAACAACGAGGTGCATGCCGGCATGGTGATCGTCATCGCCTACACGACGCTGCTGTCACCATTCTGGCTCAAGCTGTACTACCGGATGTACGGCCACCATTTCGAGAAGGTCGAACCGGTACCGGTGGGGACGGATGCGGAGGTGCCGGGCAAGGTACCGGCCTAGACACGTCTGACCCGCACCTGCTCTGCTAGGATGAGCTCACCGGGGAGTTGGGGAGCAGTTTTATGGCACGCAAGGTCACTCGCAGGGACTTTCTGAACGGCACACAGGTCGCCATCGGCGCGTCGCTGCTGTCGCCATGGACCGACGTGTTTGGCAGCACACCGTCGAAGTTCGCGCTCGGTACCGACTACTACCCGCCCGCGAAAACCGGCCTGCGCGGCAGCCACCAGGGGTCCTGGGAGACCATGCACGCACGCGTTGCCGGTCGCCGCTGGGCGCCCGGCGCTTCCGAAGAAGAGGTCGACCTTGTGGTCGTCGGCGGCGGCATCAGCGGTCTCTCTGCGGCCTACTTCTATCGACGTGAAAATCCGTCGTCGCGCATCCTCGTGCTCGACAACCACGACGACTTCGGCGGTCACGCCAAGCGCAACGAATTCACGGTAAACGGCCGCACGCAGATTGCTTACGGCGGCACCGAATCCATCGACACGCCGTCTGGCTATGCCGAGGTATCGCAGGCACTCCTGAAAGACATCGGCGTCGATACCGACCGTTTCTACGACTACTTCGACCAGGACCTGTTCGACAGGATGGACCTGTCGTACGCGTTGGCCTTCGACGAGAAGACCTACGGCAAGCGCAAGCTGGTGAAAGGTTACGGCAGCCGGCCCTGGGACGAGTTCGTGGCCGAAACCCCTCTCAGCGACAAGGCCAAGGCGGATATGCTGCGTGCGTTCACCGACGAGCGCGACTACCTGCCGGGCATGAGCCGGGACGAGAAGATCGCACTGCTGAGCCAGATCAGCTATCGCACGTATCTCAGGGACTACGTCAAAGTCGATGAGCAGGTGCTGGAGATCTACCAGCGCTGGGGCATGAGTTACTGGTGTGTCGGCATGGACGAGGTCCCGGCCATTTATATCCTTGGCTACGGCGACGGCGGCTGGCTCCCCGGACTGGAACACACAGTGAAAAAGGAAGGCGGTCGCGGCGTCGAGCCCTACATCTTCCATTTCCCGGACGGCAACGCATCGATCGCAAGGTTACTGGTGCGAGCGCTGATTCCCGACGCCCTGCCCGGCTCCACGATGGAGGACAGCGTCACCGCGCGGCTCGATTACAGCCAGCTTGATCGCGAAGACGCGGCGCTGCGTATCCGCCTGAACAGCACGGCGGTCAACGTGGCCCACACAGCAAACTCCAAAGCGGTCGACGTCACGTACGTGCATGCCGGCGAAGCGCACACGGTGCGTGCGAAGCACTGCGTCATGGCCTGCTACAACAGCGCGATCCCCTACCTCTGCCCGGAGCTGCCCGACACTCAGAAGGCGGGACTCGCCTACAACGTCAAGATCCCGCTGACCTACACGAAGGTGAACATGCCCAACTGGCGTGCGTTCGCCGATCTCGGCATTCGTTACGTCTACTACACCAACGACTTCTACAAACAGGTCGAGCTCGACTACCCGGTATCGATCGGCGACTACAGCTTCGGGGCGGACCCCGACGAACCGATGACGCTGCATATGTGCTACGTGCCGTATTTCGACGATATCCAGGGCCCCGAGCAGTGGCGTGCAGGCCGGCGCAAACTGCTCGAGACGCCATTTGCGACGTTCGAACATCATGTCCGTGACCAGCTGGACCAGGCACTGTCAGGTGCCGGCTTCGACGCCGACCGCGACATCGACGCGATTACCGTCAACCGCTGGGCGCACGGCTATTCGTATGACGCGAGCCTGCTCTGGGAACCGGAGTATGCGTCGGAGGCCGACAAGCCGTGGGTGATCGGGCGCAAACCCTACGGTCGCATCTCGATCGCCAACTCGGACGCGGGCGCCGCGGCGAACACCGACTCGGCGATTGCACAGGCTTACCGTGCCGTCACGGAGACGCTGTCGGGCTGATCAGCCTTCGCCTCTTCCTCGGCGATCTTCTGGTCGAGGAATGTCTCCATGATGCGGAGCTCCTTGCGTGCGCCCATGAAACGCATGACCGACATCATCAGCCGGTACTCTTTGGAGCGCTTCAGGTGAGCGAATGACTCGAAACGTTTCTCTTTGCCGTTCACCTTGACGACGGGCTCGGCAAACTGCTCGTTCATCTCGGCGATCTGTTCGTCGGTCAGTTCGAAGGGCTCATCGGAATTCTCCGCGGCATCGTCCCGCGCGTGGTACAGATCGGACACCGTTTTCACGACGACCAGCAACATGAGGCCAACGGCCGGCTCACCCAGTGCGGTCAGCAGGAAACCCCCGCCAATAATGACGAGATGCAGGACGACGATGCGTCGATACGGCGACACCATCAGGCTTTTCGCGCCGTCGTTGCCCAGGCCGTGCCTGGCCGTGTCGCTAAGCCAGTCAAACGTCTGTAGCGCGAGCAGCGACAACAGCGCCATCAGCATGCCCGGCTGATCAAGCACCAGCGCGATCGATTCGAACAGGTCACCGGAGAACGTGTCGTTGCCGCCAAACAGCGACACAACAAAAATGCCGTGCACGTAGCAGAACATGCCGTAGTGGACACTGAAGAACGGTGCGAGAAAGGCGGGTGCCGCGATGTCGATCGCGTGCTGGTACGGGCGCACCACCATGCGCAGCACGGTAAACAGGCCGATGATCACGTTCTCCATCCAGTACAGGAAAATGAGATCGAAGGTTTGCCAACCAAACATCCAAACCCCGGCCAGCGGCACGAGATTGAACGCAATGATCATTAGATGGCCAGGCTTTAGCGGCAGCATAGCGACGGCACGTTTGCCATAACGTTTAGCAGTTTGCCGCAGCAAAACAGCCTCGTCTGTGACTCGGTCCTCGTCAGTGCAGGTTGCCTGTTCGACGCCGGGGCACCTATTTTCTTCGGGTCAGCCGATGTTGTACTACGAATCATCCGAATTTCTCGATCTATCAGCTCCCTATAATTGCCAGTTGGTCGCGGCCGCTGCTGCGATCGGACATTCACCTGGAAAACTCGTGGAGAACCGGATGTTCCGTTCAATCGTGGGGCTTAGCGCCGTTACGCTGCTGTTGTGCACCAGTGCTTTCGCCGAGAAACCGGTCGAAGGCGCCGCACAGACAGAGTTTTTTGACGAGCTGTGGCGCTCCGTCGAGTTATACGGTGATCGCAGCGGCGAGGAGCTGCCGTTCGTGAAGTTCCGCGGCCGTTATCACGGCCAGGCGTTTTGGGTGGACGGTGACGGCGGCAACGAACACGACTGGGAAAACCGCCGTATCCGCCTGGGACTCGACTTCGTATTGTCGGAAAAGCTGGAGTTTGCGTTCGATTTCAATATGGGCCGAGACAGCGACGACGATGTCATCGAAAACTTTGATTTTCTGTCGCTGAACTACGCCATCAGTGACAACACGGCGCTGTCCGTTGGCAAGCTGCGCCGTAACCCGCTGACCCGCGAAGACAGCATCTCGTCCAACAAGATCCTGACGCTGGAACGTTCGCTGCTGGCCTCGCGCTTTTTCGTCGACAATGTCGGTGGCGTGTTCGTTGTACACCAGGAAGGCGACTGGGCCTTCGGTGCGGGCATCCTGTCGGGTAGCACGGAAGACGATCTGCGCCTGCCCTCGCTGGATGGTTCAACGCTGTTCAAGGGCAACATCGCAAAACAGGTTTCAGACATCACGGAAATCAGGCTCGACTACCTGTACAACCCGGGCGATCCGGACAACAACGATGTCGAACCGTACAGGAACGTCATTTCGCTGAACTCCTACACCCGATCCGGGCGCTGGGGCCTGATCACGGACCTCATCTACGCAAACGCGTTACCGGAGGCGCGAGGCGACCTGTACGGCCTGGTCATCCTGCCGCACTACATGCTCACCGACCGGCTGCAGCTTGTCGGCCGCTACACTTGGTCCGGCTCCAGCGAAGACAACGGTATTCGATTAAACAACCGCTACGACAGGCGCGCCGTGCCCGAGGGCTTCGAATTCGGTGACCAGCACCAGGCGATTTACGCCGGGCTCAACTACTACTTCTATGGACACAAACTGAAATTGGTGTCCGGTATCGAGTACACCGATTTCGACAGCGTCAGCGGGAATACGTCAGTTTTGACCGGCAGCGCAGCGCTGCGGTTCTACTTCTAGCTGAAAGGGTGAAGGCAGGAGCAGGACAACCTGCTCCTGCTGCCGGAACGCTATCTCGGGAACGAGGACGAGCCCACGGGGCTGGCCGGACAAACGGGACCGAATTTGGAAACGCCGTTTCCATCGAAATCCCGGTAAGCGATTTGCGATTCACCACCGTTGCACGCATCACCACGAATCTGGTTGAGTCGTAGCGTGGTCTTTCGGCTCAGCACGTTATAGCCCATCGCCTCGAGGTCGGCGCGACCGATGCGGTTGTCGCCGTTCATGTCAACCACGCGATTCGGTGCCAGACCGCTAACCATCAGCGCACTCACCTTAAACACCGTTTCAGGGTAAAGCGCACCGAAGTCAGCGAACGTACTGACAACAGACCCCGAAGGCTGATTCGTAAGGACGTCCGCGCTTTGCGGCGGCCGGCCGTCGACGCTCCAGAGAATGTCGTTCTCACACGTCGTCGGGTCACCGACGCATTCGTCCGCGATAACGAACGGCGCCACCAGGTTTTGCGGCACGACGATGCCGGCGGTTACCGTGGTCTTGTCGGTCAGGCTGTTCAGCTCGTAGCTGACTGAATTTGTGAAGCCCGCCATGTTGTTCACTTCGTAGGGCACTTTGCGAACACCCTGATCGTCGTAGACGATCCCGGCGCCGTGTTCGATGATCAGGACGAGTCCGATAATGTCGTCGTCGGCACCGAAACTGTAGCCATCGACGATTTCCTCGTCCGTACCATCCGCCGCCTCACGCGTCAGGCCGCTTAGCGGGCCGAGGCGTATAGGAACGTCTGTGTCGAATCCGTCAGCGGCGGTAAACACCTGACCGCCGTTAAGGAAGTCGATAGACAACAAGCGACGTGCGGGATTGCCAAAATTGTCCTCGAGACCGACATCATCGATGTCCGGCGTAAACTCGACGTAGGTTTCGTCAGACGCCGGGCGTGTCTCCGGACAACCGTCCGGGGGCAGAAGATTGAGGGAATCCATGGCCAGGCAGCCATCAGGGTCCTCGAAAATGATGTAGCCGGCGCGGGTTTTGTTGGGGAAATACGGTGGACCGGACTGCGTGACCATGACGTCCGGATTCCGCATGGTCATCCGGATGGTCATCGCCCAGCCAGTCTGAAACTGCGTCGGCCGATTGCGAAAATTGAAAAAGGCGCTACCGCTCTGCCTCGGCTCGATAAACCGAATATCGACCAGTGGTTGCGCGACTGCCGACAACGGCAACAGTGACGACAGCGCTAGTGCTGCCAGCGAACTCCTGAACATGAATGACTCTCCCTGAATTTCACGACGTGCTTGTTTTTTTTCTGACGAGTTTCGGGTAAAGCCGTTAGAAATTAGCACGGTTTCTCGGTCACCATAAATCCCGGTGAACACGGTTTACCATAATCCGGAAGCGTGTTAATTCAAGACCAGAAGCGCTGCCCCGGCGAATCCCTCGTCGGCGTCCTGCCAGAGCGCTTCGAGATCCGGGATGACTGCCTCCGCGCGCTTCTCGTCACCGGCGGCCATCAGGGCCTTAACGAGCAACGCGCGAGCAAACTGCTTGTCGACCTCGAGATCAAGGCGTGGTGAGACGAAGTCGGGCGGCGCCTGTATTTCCTCGAGGACGCGGATCGCCGCGTCCGTCTCGCTCTTCGCGAGCAGCACCTGGGCCTTCAACACTCGATAGTCGCGGTACCAGTAGCCCCCGACCGACTCGATCGACTCGACGCGTCGCTGTGCCTCGTCGACCTGCTCCAGTTGAAGCGCACGTACACCCAGCAGGAAGTCAGCCGCCATGTCTTCGGTGCGATCCGGGTTCTCGGCGGGCAGAGCAAGTGCCCTGATCGCTTCTGCGGTCACCGCCACGGCATCGTATTGCTCGGCGAGTAATTCATACAGGCCCCGGTGGAACAGGTAGCGTGTTGCCACGCCGGGGGATTGCTCTATTGACCGGTCGATGAGTGTCCGGGTCGCATCGCCCAGGTCACCGGTCAGCATTCTTGCGAACGCCATATCCGCGAGCGCCTTCGCGTAGAAGCCCCCGGACGCTACGAACTGTTCCTCAAGCGATTCGAGCAGCGCAAAGTGCGCCGTGGTGCGCCCGACAGAATTCAGGATCGCTCCAGCCTCAAACCCGGCACTGATTCGGAAACGCAGGACAGCGGTCTCATCGGTGGCGAGACCGGTCAGGGTCTCAAGCGCGGCCTCGATATCGCCGAGCAGGTATTCAGTGCGGCCCAAAGAGACAACCGCCTCCTGCAGGTCGGGCCCTTTTTCTATAGCAATGCGGTAATCGTCTCTCGCCGCTTCCAGTTCACCGCGCGCACGGTTTGCGTCACCACGCAGCACGTAAACATTGGGATTCTCGGGGGCGATTTCAGCGAACGTATTGATAGCCGGCATCGCGGCGTTGTAGTTGCCGGTGAGAATGTTGATATAGGCGATGCCGGTCCAGCCCGTTTGTACTTCCGGCTCCAGGCGGCTGAGCGCCCGGTACCCCTCAAGTGCAGCATCGTAATCGCCCAGCTGGGTCAGCGCCTCCGCGTACAGCGTGCGTGCCTTGGTGTCGCTGGGGTAGCGTTCAATGAGCGCCGCATAAGCCTCGCTCGAGGCTTGCCAGTCCTTGTCGATATAGAAACTCAAGGCTTGCAGGTAGTCCCTGTCGCGGTCGCTGATGGTTTCTGCGTTCAATGCGGAATCAAGCAGTGCCCGGGATTCGCCGCGATTGTCCTGATTATCGAGATTCAACGACAGGTAGTAGGCCGCCATGGCGAAATCCGGCTGCAGCTCAATCGCTGCACGCAACAGTCGTTCCGCGTCACGAAACTCGTAGTTGACCCAGTAGTCGAGCGCGCCAACGAACGCGCGATACGCGCTGGGGTGCTCCGCCGCGTAGTCGGCAGCGAACATGTCAACACGTTCCTGCACGGGGACTCGGAGCCGCGCACTTGCAATCTGTGCGATAGACGTTGCGCGTTCGAGCAAAGACCCTTCTTCGTCGACCTCAAACGTCTGGGCTTCGAGTTGCTCACCGGTTCGCGTGTCGGTCAGCCTGACGGTCAGGATATGGCCGGTCCGGTTGCTGATAATCTCGCCCTGCATCAGGTAGCGGATGTCAGCTTCTTCGGCGGCGACCAGCAGGTCCTCGCTGGACACATCGGCTGTCAGGGCACTCCAGCGCCTAGGAGAAACGACGCGAAGATACTGGGACTGCGTCAGGTTATCCCGAACCAGGTTGGAAAGACCCTCCCCCAGCCACTCGGTCTCGGGCTGCGAGAACGCCTGGAAACCCGCGACGGCGATGACCTTGGGAAACTCGTCTTCGTCGGGATCGAATGTTGAGTCAGTCAACATGCCGGTGGACCAGACCCAGACGACGGCACCCAGCGAGGCGAGCGAGATCACGGCGACGATGGAGCGTCTGAACCAGTGGCGCGCCGAGAAGCCTCGGTCGAAGTCACCCTCGGTTTTCTCAACGCCCTTCAGGGAGACGTCGTATTCCCAGGACAGCACGATCACCAGCGGGAACAGCAGGATCATGACGGTCGTTATCGCGCGAACCGTCCAGTCCGGCGCGCCGTAGGCAGGCGCCAGGACGTCCGCGACCTGGATCAGCGCCCAGCCACCGACGATGTAGGCCAACGCGGTGGCAAACACGTGTCGACGCGACAACTCGCCGAAGAACGAGAGTTCTTTTTTGCTGGTTTTTTCGACGTCCCGGTTAGTCACTTGTTCTTCTCGCGGGCTGGTCGGCGGTGCGCCGTGCGAGCAGTATAACTGCCACAGAGAGCGTGGTCAGTGGGCGATCGACGCGTAATCGGCGCACGGCGTGTTGCCGGTGTCACGCGCCACAGGTACGCGTTTGGTACCAGATATAACGAACGCGACCGGGTCTTGCGGGTACAATTCCCGCCATGCGCACGGCGACGGCAATTTACGACTACGACAAGTACTGGGCAGAGTGCTACGGCACGGCTCCGTTCATGCCGATGTCGCGTGCCGAAATGGACGAGCTGGGCTGGGACTCCTGCGACATCATTATCGTGACCGGCGATGCCTACGTGGACCATCCATCTTTCGGCATGGCCATCATCGGCCGGCTGCTTGAGTCACAGGGATTCCGCGTCGGCATTATTTCGCAGCCGGACTGGCGCTCGGCCATCGATTTCGAGGCGCTAGGTAAGCCGAACCTGTTTTTCGGCGTCGCCGCCGGCAACATGGACTCGATGATCAACCGCTACACGGCGGACCGTAAAGTTCGCAACGACGATGCCTACACGGCGGGCGGCGTTGGAGGCAAGCGTCCGGATCGCTGTTCGCTGGTGTATTCCCAGCGCTGCCGCGAAGCCTACAGCGACGTGCCGGTCATTCTTGGCGGCATCGAGGCGTCGCTGCGACGCATTGCTCACTACGATTACTGGCAGGACTCGGTCCGGCGCTCCATCCTCGTGGATTCGCATGCCGACATGCTGCTGTACGGCAATGCCGAGCGCGCCGTCGTGGAGCTTGCCCATCGGTTCTCCCGCGGCGAGTCCTTCAGCGACATGACCGACATTCGCGGCACGGCCTTTTTGAGAAAGGACACCCCGGAGGGCTGGTGGGAAATCGATTCGACGCGCATTGACCGCCCCGGCCGCGTCGACGCCATTGTCAGCCCCTACATCAACACCCAGGACACCGAAGCCTGTGCGACGAAGCAACAGGAGACCGAGCCCGAGGCGACCGGCAACGTGCTGCGCTTCGTCCCCGATGCGAGGAAGAATCGCAGCAAGTCGGTTATTCGCCTGCCGTCGTATGAGAAGGTCCGGAATGACCCGGTGCTGTATGCGCACGCCAACCGCGTTTTGCATCTCGAGACCAACCCCGGTAACGCTCGTGCCCTGGTGCAGAAGCACGGTCAGCAGGAGCTGTGGCTGAATCGACCGGCCGAGCCACTGACAACCGAGGAAATGGATTTCGTCTTCGGGCTGCCGTACGCGCGTATCCCGCACCCGGCCTACGGTGATGCCAACATCCCCGCCTACGAGATGATTCGCTTTTCGGTGAACATCATGCGCGGCTGCTTTGGTGGCTGCACGTTTTGCTCGATCACCGAACACGAAGGCCGGATCATCCAGAGCCGTTCCGAAGAGTCGATCCTTGAGGAGATCGAGAAGATCCGCGACACGGTGCCCGGCTTCACCGGCGTCATTTCAGACCTTGGCGGACCGACGGCCAACATGTACCGGCTCGCGTGCAAGAGCAAAGAGATCGAGGCCGCGTGCCGCAAGCCAAGCTGCGTGTTTCCCGGCATCTGCCCGAACCTCAACACGGATCATTCATCACTGACAAAGCTGTATCGAAAGGCGCGGGAGCTGCCCGGCATCAAGAAGATCCTGATCGCCTCCGGGCTGCGCTACGACCTCGCCGTCGAGGATCCGGAATACGTCAAGGAATTGGTCACGCACCATGTCGGTGGCTATCTCAAGATTGCGCCGGAACACACGGAGCGTGGACCGCTCGACAAGATGATGAAGCCGGGCATTGGCACCTACGATCGCTTCCGCGAGCTGTTCGAAAAGTTCAGCAAGGAAGCCGGTAAGGAGCAGTACCTGATCCCGTACTTTATCGCGGCGCATCCCGGCACGACCGACCTCGACATGGTCAACCTCGCACTGTGGCTGAAGAAGTACAACTTCCGTGCAGACCAGGTGCAGGCGTTCTACCCGTCACCGATGGCAACCGCGACGGCCATGTACCATTCGAAGAAAAACCCGCTGAAGAAGGTCACCTACAACAGCGAAAAGGTCGACATCGTCAAATCACGGGTGCAGCGAACGCTGCACAAGGCGCTGTTGCGCTATCACGATCCGGACAACTGGCCAGTGATTCGCGATGCGCTGAAGGAAATGAAGCTGTCGCACCTGATCGGTTCCGGGCCTAACAAGCTGGTACCGGCACAGCAGCCAAAAGGCTATCGAACGAACAAACTGTCGGCGCGTCGCAAGAACACGAAGGATGCACACAAAAAGCGGATCAGGAAGGGGCGCATTCAAACCCAGCACACCGGGTTACCACCTCGTGAAGACGCCTAACCCGACGACAGTCCAATAGACCAGAAAGCGTCGTGCCCGGCGAAACTAACCGCCAGGCCCGACAGGTTTCATACGCCCGGTTTACTCCAGTACCAGGCCGTAGAGCGACGGCGACACCGGCTCGCCCAGTTCACGAACCTCGAAGTGCAGGTGCGGCCCGGTGCTCTTGCCGGTGCTGCCAACGGCGCCCAATGCGTCGCCGGCCTCCAGGTCCTCACCCACGCTGACTGCGACACCACTCAGGTGGTAATAGCGTGACTCGACGCCGTAGACATGACGCACGGTGATGTATTTACCGCGTTTCTCGTCTTCACCCACCGCGGTAACCTGGCCACCCGCTGGCGCGGTAACCGATGTGCCCAAGGGTGCGACGATATCCACACCCTTGTGAACTCCCTTGCTGCCCGCTTCATGACCGAAGTGCGATGAGACCTTACCGTCCACTGGCGCCTGGAAGGCAGGCAGTCGACGCCGAAATTCATCGCGACGCCCGTCCAGCACAAGCGACCGATCTTCGTCGGCTTCCGACAGCAGGGACAACATCAGGTCACGATAGCCCGCCGACTCTGTCGACAGCGGCTTCGATCCGGACAGGTAAGCGTCGATACTGCCGGGTCCGGCGTTGTAGGCAGTGATGGCGAGCTCTTCCGCCCGGCCGGGTTCATCCGCGAACCGCTCCATCATCTGTGCGAGATACCAGGCGCCGAAATCGATACTGGTTTCCGCGTCGAACAATTCGGACGTCTCGAAGTCCGTAAGCCCGCGTTGCTCGGCAATCGCTGCTCCCGTCCTTGGCATGACCTGCATAAGTCCGCGTGCGCCTGAGGAGCTTTCGGCCTGCCGGTCGCCGTTGGATTCCACGAGCAGCATTAATGCCAGAACGTTGGCGGACACGTCGTGTCGCTGTGCAGCCGCTTCAACGAGCTCGCTCCACTGCGTCACGGCGGGTGGTAGCCAGTCGATGCTCAGCGTATGGCGGTGCGCCTGCAGACCGCCGTCCTCCGTTTCCATGCCGTAACTGAGGGAATACGCAAGCAGTCCGATAACGGCCAGGCCGAGCAGCCCGGACATCCAGGATCGCGATGTGCCAGGACGTGTCTCGTCGCCGAGGATGCGTTCAACTCGATTCATCAATTCATCTCCGTTCATCAGTAGCGCCGGCACCCTGGGGTCGCCGGAGGATTCTTCCATTGAGAGCAAGGCGCGGGCGTAGTCGTATCGATTACCCAGCTGGCTGATCGATTCATCGTCGCATCGGTATTCGCGATGGCGCCGGCACTCGGCGGACAGCCAGCGGACAGCGGGGTGGTAGAACAGCAGCGTCTCGCCAACGGCCTGCACAAAGACAGCGACATGATCCAGTCGGCGAACATGTGAGAGTTCATGCACGAAGACGGCGGTCAGCACGCTTGACGGGACGCCGCTCAACAGAGAGACCGGCAGCAGGACAACGGGGCGAACGACACCGGTCACCATCGGTGAGCGGATCAGTTCAGACGCGCGCACGCGGACCCGTCGCGGTGCGTTGAGTCTCAGCCTGGTCTCGTCAAACAGCGCCTCAATAGTCGCGGGGACCGGAATCGACTGGCCGACAATAACGACCCGAAGCCACAGCCACCCGAAAAAGTAGCGTCCACCGACGAAGCTGGCGCCTGCACACCAGGCGATGGCAAAAACGGTCGCCAGTGAAGGCCCCTGCACACCGGTAACCGCCAGGCCGGCGACCGGTGTGTCCGGCATGGCGTAAACGAATGTCCCGACGAACGCGAGAATGGTCGCCAGGAACAGACCCATTGCAAGCCGGTACCTTGATTGCGAGGAATGAAGCCGGGGCGATACTACGAGGAAGGCCAGGGCCAGTACGCAGCCCTGCCAGGTACTGTGCAGAATCGCGGTGAACAGCGCATCACTCAGGGTGGCAAGACTGCTAGTCATTTTCGCGAGCCTTTTGATCGATCAGCGCGCGCATCGTCTCGATCTCGTCGGGCGTCAGCTTTTTGGTTGCCAGTGCGCGCACAACCAGGTCGGTCGCAGAACCGGAAAAGGCCTTGTCAACGAGGTTCCTGATCAGCCCTCGCTGCGTCTGCTCAGCAGGCCGCGCCGATCGATAGACGTGGCTGCGCTGGCTTTCGTCGCGTTTCACCAGCCCCTTCTTGAACATGACCTGCAGCATTTTAAGGACACTGGTGTAGCCAATCTGTTCGTCGTTCGCGAGACGTTCGTGAACGTCTCGCACGGTCAACGGGCCGTGTGTCCACAAGACCTGCAGTATCGCGAGCTCTGTCGCTGTAGGGATGGTGCTCTTCGTCATGCCGCTAAACTACGAAGGTTTTCGTACGAAGTCAACGGTAATTAGAAATCAACAAAAGCCGCCGGTGTAAACCGGCGGCCTGTGTTTGCCTTAGAGACTGTTCGGGTCCAGGGGAGCGCGCTTACTCGTAACGCAGTGCTGCCATGGGTTCGATCCTGGCCGCGCGCAGGGTCGGCACGATGCACGCGACCACAACGGCTACAACCAGCACCGATCCGACGCCGACGTACACGATCGGGTTTTCCACCGAGACAATCAGGATACTCGCCAACAACTGTGAGGCGCTCCAGGCGCCGAGGACGCCCAGTGCAAGCCCGATACCAAGCTGGTAGATCGCTTGCTTCGAAACAAGGGCCATGATGCTCCGGTCGTTCGCGCCCAGGGCGCGGCGAATGCCGAGCTCCGGTGTCCGCTGGTTGACGTTAAACGAGATCACGCCGTAAATGCCGCCGGCAGCCAGTAACAAGGCAATCAGGGCGAACGCACCGAAACAGATACCCAGAAGACGATTCGGTGCCGTGTCCGATGCAAACGTCTGCTCGAGTGTTCGCACCCAGTACAACGGCATGTCCGGATCAATTTGCTGAACCACGTCACGCAAGGCCGGTGTCATGGTCAACGGATTACCACTGGTTCTCAGCGCCACACTCATGAAGCGCGACGGAGACTGCGACATAGGCACCCAGAACACGACGCGGTCCCGGTTGTCCTGGACACCCGTGTGCTGGATGTCCTGGCTGACGCCGACGACCGTGCGCCAGTCCCCGGGCTCTTCCTCGACGCCGGGACGTGTAAACCGCACGCGAGTACCGATCGGATCGCGACCCTCCATCTCCGTCTCGACATAGCGCTGGCTGACGATTACGACCGGCAGGCTGTCAGCAGTGTCACTATCGTCGAAGTCGCGTCCCTGGAGCAGCGGCGCTTCGAACGCGTCGAAAAATCCGGGCATAACCGAGACGAACGGAACCCACTCGGATCGCTCGTCATCGGTTACCTGTTTGTCCTCAGGCAGGTATGGCGTCCAGTTGCCACCCCAGGTACCCGGCAGGGCAGATGTCACCGTCGAAGCACTTACGCCACGCATTTCCGCGAGGCGCTCATTCAGATCCGTGGCAAAGCGCGCCTGGCGCTCCTCCTCCGGATAGTCCGCCAATGGCAGACCGATTCTTGCCGTGAGCAGGCTGTCGGTCCGTACACCAACGTCGTACTTCTGCATCTCCAGCGAACTCTGGATCGTCAGTGCAGCGAGTGTCAGCAGGATGAACGAAAGAGCAATCTCGACGACCACCAGCGCCTGGCTCAGCCACTTGCCCTGGCGGCTGGTCACACTCTGCGCGCTTTCGCGCAGTACACCGTTGATATTGACGCCGCTTGCGCGAAGCGCAGGCACGATGCCCGCCAGCAAAGCGGTGATGACCGCCGCAACAATCGCGAAGATAGCCGAGCGACTGTCCAGCTCCAGCGTGACCCAGAAAGGCAAGCCGGTGCCGCCTTCGCCAAAGAAACGATCCGAGGCGACCATCGCCCAGTAGGCCAGCACGAGTCCGATGACGGCTCCCCCTAACGCCAGAAGCAGCGCCTCGAACAACATCTGTACGACCAGCCGGACGCGGCCTGCACCGACAGCGGCACGAATGGCGACCTCTTGCGTGCGGCCACTGGTTCGCGACAACAACAGGTTGGCCACGTTTGCGCAGGCAATCAGCAAAACAAGAGACACCGCAACCATCATTGTCCACAGTGCCGTACGCGTTCCCTCGTCAATGTATTCATTGGCGAACGGCTTGATCACGGCCGTCACACCCTCGTTGGTGTCGGGAAAAGCGTCGCTGAGCTGTGCTGTGATGCTCGCGAATTCGGCGCGAGCACGGTCTGCGCTGACACCGTCTTTCAAGCGCGCGAAACCCTCAAGCGTTGTCCCATCGCCGCGGTTTCGATTGGCCTCGTCGTAACGAAGTGGCACCCACACCTGTTCTGCCAGCGGAAACTCGACACCCTCCGCCATCACGCCAATAACCTCGGTATCGGCCCCGTTTGCGCGAATCAACTGCCCGACGATATCCGGATCGCCATTGAAGGTCCGCTGCCATACGTCATAGCCGAGGATAATCACGTCCGGCGCACCGTAAACGGTATCGCTTGCCCGGAACGTTCGGCCCATCATCGGTTCGATGCCGACGAGCTCGAAACTGCCGTCACTCATGAATCCGCCGTCGTAGCGCTCGGGTTTTTCCGTGCCGCGGATGTTGACGGTACCTGAGTAAAAGGCGGCCAGGTCGTCAAAACTGGTCTGCATCTCACGCCATTCCTTGAAGTCGTCCCAGGTGAGCTCAAGGCTGCTGACGTCGCGCTCGAGGATCGCCTTCTCCAGGTGAACGAGCTCGTGGGCGTCTTTGAACGGCAGCGGCTTCAGCACGATGGCGTGCAGCACACCGAAACCGTAGATTGCGGCCCCGAGACCCAGCGAGAGAATCGTCAGCGTCAGCAGTGAGAAGCCGGGGCTCTTGCTGAGAATTCGAAAGGCATAACGTGCGTCATCGACGAGATTCATGGCAGCCCCCTCACGCCGCGTCAGGCTGGCTGTCGTCGGTCGGCGACTGGGAGCTCTCGTCCACGACGCGGCCGTCGAACAGGTGCACGTTACGGTCGGCGAACGCCGCGTAGCGCGGGTCATGCGTCACCATGCAGATCGTCGAACCACCGGCGTGCAGTTCACGCAGCAGGTCCATGACGGCCGCACCGTTTTTCGAGTCGAGGTTACCGGTCGGTTCATCCGCCAGCAGAATAGCGGGGCGGCCGACCAGGGCGCGCGCCACGGCGACGCGCTGCTGCTGACCGCCCGATAACTGAGCCGGGTAGTGTCGCGTGCGGTGCGACATGTGCACTTTTTCCAGCGCCTCGTTGACCATCGTCTTGCGATCAGCGCGACTGAGGCTGCTGCGGTAGGTCAGGGGTAACTCGACGTTCTCTTCAACCGTCAGGTCGCCGATCAGGTTGAACGCCTGGAAGATGAAGCCGATCTCACGGTTACGAATCGCCGCGCGTTGATTGACGCTGATTCCGGACACGCCGTTGCCGTTCAGCGTGTACTGACCGTCCGTCGGTGTATCCAGCAATCCAAGAATGGCCAGCAGCGTCGACTTGCCGCAGCCCGACGGACCTTCAACCGAAACGAACTCGCCTTCATGGATGTCCAGGTGCACATCGGACAGCGCGTGCGTTTCAATCTCGTCGGTCAGGAAGACCTTCTTGACGCCGCGCAGTGAAATCAATGCTGTATCGTTGCTCATGCTTATTCTCCGGTCGCTACCGCTCAGGTTCGCTTGCTGCCTAGTTCAGTTTGATTCGGTCGTTGCTTTCCCACTGGGACATGTCCGACAGGATCACCTGGTCGCCGGGCTCAAGCCCCTCGACCACTTCAATTTCGTTCACGGATCCGCGACCCAGCCGTACCTGCACCCGCGTGGCATCGGAGCCATCGGGGCCCAGCCGGAACAGCGATACGTAGCCTTCGGCCTGGCCCGTCACCGGCCGGCCGACATAGACAACGTCGTCCAGACGATCGATCTCGATAGTTCCGCTGACGCTCAGGTCCGGTCTCGCACCGTCCGGAAGCTCGCCGTCGAATTCGACATCAACCGTGACCGAGCCATTCACCACGGCCGGATCGATGCGGACTACCCTGCCCGGTGCCTTGCCGTTGCGGGTATCGATAATCGCCGTCTGATCAAGCACCAGGTTCTTCGCCTGCACCTCGGGAATCCTGAGTTCGGCAATCAGTGAATCGGTGCGTGCCACGCGAGCGAGCGTGGATCCGATGGAGACGCGCTGACCGGGCTCCGGCAGAACTTCCTGCAGGACACCGTCGATGCCGGCACGCACGGTGAGGGCATCAGCCTGGCGTTGACGCAGTGCCAGCACATTGCGCAGGCGTTCGAGACGCGCTTCGCTGGCGGCGAGCTCGGCATCGATCGACTTCTCCGACTGCGCTACGCGTCGCTGTTCGATGTCGTAGCGCGTTGCCAGCTGCTCTTCGGCCAGCTTGGTACGCTCATAGTCGAGTTTCGACACGATGTTCTTTTCGTAGAGATCGGCTTCCGCTTCGACCTGCAGTCTGACGCCGAGATACTCGGCGCGGATCTCGGCCAGGCGAGCTTCGCCTTCGAAACGGCGATTGATCAATGACACTTCGAGCGCGAGGTGATCAGCGAGACCCGCCTCCAGCTCGAGCTCGGCTTCCTGCAGCGTCTGGCTGAGCTCCGGGTTGCTCATTTCAAGGATCACGGTGTCCGGCTGCACGGCGGCACCCGGCTTGATAACCTGGCGCTCGACCAGCGCGTCAGTCGATGCTGCGATCCAACGCTCGTCGGCGGGTAACAGTGTGCCCGGGCCACGAACTTCGCGAACCAGCTCGCCGCGCTGAACCGTGCTGTACCAGACGCTGTCGCGCTCGACAGTGGGCGCAGCCGGGTCCAGCGTCGTCAGCAGGCCAATAACGGCAACCGCCAGCACGGCGCCGACGCCGATCTGGATCTTCTTCCTGCGCTGTTTGCGCTCCTTGATTCCCGGTCTTTCCTTGTCCATACCCGTCGTATAGCAAAGAGCATGCCAGCGAGGCCAGCACATAAAAATCAATCACTTAGCATCACGCGAGTCCGACGAAACCCCGCCGTCGTTTCGAAAGCGAGACCCCTGAATCCCGAAATCGGGACGAAAACCAACCGCAGCGTCGTGAAAAGCGGCAGAATGGGCCGGCATTGGTTCTCTCAACGGTCGCGATGACTAAACCTGCACATCGAATCCTGGTCGCGGACGATCATCCGGACGTCATTGCGGCACTGCAGCTGCTGTTCAAAACCGAAAACTACGAGGTCTCAGCCAGTAACAGTCCGAAGGAAGCGCTGGAACTTGCGGGCTCAACGGAGTTCAGCGCGGCACTGATTGACCTGAACTACAGCGAAGACACGACATCAGGGCGTGAAGGCCTTCGCTTGCTGCAACAACTCCACGAGATCAACCCGGACCTGCCCGTTATCGTCATGACCGCCTGGTCCAGCGTGTCCGTCGCCGTTGAGGCCATGCACGAAGGCGCGGGTGACTTTGTCGAAAAGCCCTGGGACAACCAGCGACTGCTGAGCATTGTTCGAAACCAGCTGGCACTTGGCGAAGCACGCCGTCGTGAAAAGCGACTGGCCGCAGAGAACGCCATCCTGCGCGGCGACGACCCGGACTTCATCGCGCTGTCGCCCGCCATGCAGCCGGTGATCAAGCTGATCCAGCGCGTGGCACCGTCAGATGTCAGCGTCCTGATTACCGGTGAACACGGTACCGGCAAGAGCCTGATCGCCCGACACCTGCACCGCTTGTCCCATCGCGCCGAACAACCGCTGGTTACCGTCAACGTCGGCGGGCTGGCCGACACCGTTTTCGAAAGCGAGATGTTTGGCCACATCAAGGGCGCGTTTACCGATGCCCGCGACGATCGTGTCGGCCGGTTCGAGATGGCCGATGGCGGAACCCTGTTCCTCGACGAGATTGCAAACATTCCGCTGGCGCAGCAGGCCAAGCTGCTTCGCGTGCTCGAAGACGGCGAACTTGAACGCGTTGGTTCCTCGCGCACGCAGTCGGTGGACGTCCGCGTCATTTCTGCAACCAACGCGATGCTGGTGGAGGCCGCCAATGCCGGCGCCTTTCGCCAGGACCTGCTGTTTCGCCTGAACACCGTCGAGATCAACCTGCCGCCTTTGCGCCGTCGCAGCGAAGACATCGAGCCTTTGTCAGCGATGTTCCTCGCGCAATCGAAGAAGCGCTACGGCAATGGACCGTCGGTATTCAGTGACGACGCGCTGGCTGCGCTGAAACGTCATCGGTGGCCCGGCAACGTTCGCGAACTCAGGCACGTCGTGGAACGCGCCTTTCTGCTGGCAACCGGCGACAGCATTCACAGCGAGGACCTGCAGCTGGGCGCAGCAGCATCGGAGGCGGACGACCTCGAATCGCTGCCGCTGGAAGCGGCGGAGAAACGACTGATCGAAGCAGCGCTTAAGCGCAACGACAACAACGTCCTGGACGCCGCTCGCGAGCTGGGTCTCAGTCGCAGCGCCATGTACCGCCGGCTGGAAAAGCACGGCCTGAGCCCGACCGACTGATGGCCGCAAACCTGCAACCGGACACGTCCTCGATCGAGGTCAGCGACAAACGCTCGACACGGCGCTGGCCCTACGAACGGCGCATCCTCGCCTGGCTATTGCTGCTCGCATCACCGGGGCTGTTACTTTCCGCGGTGATCCTGTTGGTGGTGGATGCACCGGCAAGCATCTGGCTGTTTGCGTGGTTGCCCCTTGTCGGTCTCTGCATCGTGCTGGCGATCGCTGTGCGCAACAAGGCGGGTTACCCGCTGCGCACACTGGCCAACCTGATCGAGGCGTTGCGCCAGGAAGACTATGCCCTGCGCGGTGTCACCGGTTCGCCGCCGGGCGCGCTGTACGAGTTGATCACGGAAATCAATCACCTGGGCGAAGACCTGCGTGACAAGCGTTTTGCGGACATCGAGTCGGGGCTCTTGCTCGGCAAGATCGTCGAGGAACTCGACACCGCGGTGCTTGCCTTCGACGACGCAGACCGGCTGACGATGATCAACTCGTCGGGGGCAGCGATCTTCGCGGCCAGCGCCGCGGACCTGGTCGGCCGTCACGCCGGACGGATGGGGCTGTTGCCGTTCCTCGAATTCACAGAGCCGCAGGTTGAACAGTGCACGTTTCCCGGCAAACAGGGCCGCTTCCGCATCCAGGCCAGTCGCTATCGCCAGGGCGGCGTGCCACAAAAACTGCTGGTGTTGACCGACCTCAGTCTGACACTGCGCCAGGAAGAACGGCTGGCCTGGCAACGCCTGATCCGCGTGATCGGACATGAACTGAACAACTCGCTGGCGCCGATCCAGTCCATGGCCGAATCCCTGGCCAGCATGCTGGAACAACAGCATCGGCCGCCGGACTGGGACAGCGACGCACGGGAAGGGCTCGGCGTTATTCGAAACCGGGCGAACGCTTTGAGCCAGTTCATGGGGAGCTACGCAGAACTCGCTCGACTGCCAGCACCAAACAAGGCACCTGTGCGACTCGGCGAACTGCTGGCGCGCGTGGCGGCGCTCGACAGCGGCTGGCCGGTTGAACTCGACGCGGGCTCTGAAATGGAAATCAGTGTCGACGCTGCGCAGCTGGAACAGCTGTTAATCAACCTGATCAAGAACGCCGGCGAAGCCAACGAGGCGGCGGGTTCGAAAGACGCCGTTCGGCTGAGCTGGAGAGAGACCCAGGCCGGCGTCGAGATCGACGTCGTGGACAGCGGCACAGGCCTGCCGGATTCCGGCAACCTGTTCACGCCGTTCTTCACCACGAAGGACGGCGGCAGCGGTGTCGGTTTACTGCTCGGACGACAGATCGCCGAAGCCCATGGCGGTAGCCTGCAGGTGAACAACCGGAGCGACAACCAGAACGGCTGCGTTGCTCGCGTCAGCTTGCCCGGCGCGTAGCAACTTTCCGACCAGCGTCAGGCCACCGGACTATCGCGACACGCTGACCGCAATGGTCATGCGCGGACCGTAAATCGGGGTCGTTCGACAACCGGAAGGAGCACCAGCGCCGCGCGATTGACCAAGGGTTTCTTGCTACACTCGCGCTGGTCCAGCACAGGGGACGTTCGATGCAGCGCTTCATCCGTGAGTTACGACGACGCGAGGTCTTTAGCACGGCCGGTCTTTACGTCGGCGTGTGCTGGATCATCATCGAAGTTGGCAGCGTCATGCTCCCGACCTTTGACGCGCCTGACTGGATCCTCCGGGCAATGATCATCGCAGCGCTGGTCGGTTTCCCGATCACGCTGGTACTGGCCTGGATTTACGACGTCACCGATAAAGGCATCGACGTCCAGGCTGACCCGACCGATACCATCGTGGAGCCGCTTGGCAGCCGCAAGATGGACTTCATCGTCATCGGCGTCCTGACCGTCGCCCTGACCTTCTCCGTTTATCTCAACCTCACCTCCGAGGACGCGCCGCTCGACGATCCGGACCCCGTCTCGATCCTGATCGCCAACTTCGAAAACGGCACGGGCAATGCGTTGTTTGACGGGCTGCTGGAACAGGCACTCAGCATCGGCATCGAAGGTGCACCGCACATCACGTCCTTCCAGCGAACCACAGCGCAGAGTCTCGCGAAGCGGCTGCAGGACGAGACGGCGACGTTGACTGCCGACTCGGCGCGGCTCGTCGCGGTGCGCGAGGGCATTGGCGTCGTACTGTCGGGCTCGATACGCCCGGACGGCGGAGGCTTCGAACTCACGCTCAACGGACTGAATCCGGAAACGGGTGATGCACAATTCGAGCTAACTTCCGAAGCGCGTTCGGGTGACGCCGTATTGACCGCGGTCGGTCGACTCTCCGAGGACGTGCGCAAGAGACTGGGTGACACCACGGTCGGCGAGTCCGATGACGCAACCACAGAGACCTTTACCGCCGCCTCGCTCGAAGCAGCCGGCGCCTACATCGCCGCGATCGATCTCGCGTTCGCTGGCGAACACCAACAAGCGATCACCTTTTTTGAACAGGCGACAGAGCTGGACCCCAACTTCGGCAGGGCCTATTCCGGCTGGGCACTCAGTGAGTTCAAGCTCGGCAGGACCGAAACCGCCGGCGAACTTTGGGACACCGCACTCTCGCTGATGAATACGATGACAGAGCGCGAACGGCTAAGGACCCTGGGTCTCTATTACGCCGGCGTGACCGGCAACATCGAAAGCGCTGTGCAGAGTTTTGCCGAACTCGTCGAGAAGTTTCCGGCCGATGCCGCCGCGCGGAACAACCTGGCGGTGACTTCTTTCATGACGCTCGATTTCGAGACGGCGTCGGAACAGGGCCGCTTGCTGCTGGATATCTACCCGACCAGTCAGCTGTATCAGTCCAATTACGCACTGTACGCGATGTACTCCGGGAATTTCGAGAAGTCGAAGCAGGTTGCTACGGAGATGGTTGCCGATGATCCGACCTACGGTGTCCCCTACCTGCCCATCGCAATCGCGTTGCTCGCCGAGGGCGACATAGAAGGCGCGCGCAATGCGTATGAGCAGATGAAGCAGTCCGAGCGCGGTACCTACGGCCTGTCGCTGGCTTACCTCGGCCTCGCGGATATCGACATCTACACCGGGAACCATACAGAGGCCCGCGTCCCGCTCGCCGCAGGTATCGAGCTAGACATCGGCAACGAGGACAGGCGTGGCGCTGCGGTCAAGCAAATCGCCCTCGCCGAAACCTTCGTCGCAGACAACGAAAAGGAAGCCGCGCAGAAAGCGATTGCTGAAGCGCTGGAACTCAACCAGGGACTCTCTGTGAAAGTGTCGGCGGCTTTACTGCTCTTGCAGTTGGGAGATACGGAGGCGGCAGGGCTGCACGCCGCGGAGTTGTCGTCGCAGGTGCAATCGCAAAATCGGGCTTACGGCAAAATGCTCACGGGGATGATCCAGAGCGCATCCGGTGAGCATGCGGACGCCATCGACAGCCTGCGAGATGCCCTGGACGCAGCGGACCTATGGCTGATTCGACGCGAGCTCGGCAAGGCATTCCTCGCTGCCGGTTTTTCCGCTGAGGCACTTGCAGAATTCCGACTCTGCGAGGAACGCCGGGGTGAGGCAACCGCGGCGTTTCTCGACGACAGCCCAACGTATCGCCTGCTGGCCACGCTGCCGCTGTGGACGCAGGAGGCGGAGCGCGGCCTTGGGATGGCGGCAGTAATCGACTAAGCCCGAACCACCAGACCGGAGCTGAGGACAGTGCCTCAGCTCCAGCTTCGCGGCGGAACCGTTACTTCAGCCTGACACACTCCGTTGCCGCCGGGTCACCCGCGCCGGTCGGGGTGATGACCAGCAGGATGTTCTTGCGGCGGAGATTCGGGGTCTTCCAGTTGAATTTCCACGACTTGCTGCCGGCGTCATAACGCTTGTCGCTGCTACCGGCGTCGTCGCCAATCCTCGACATATCGTTCGCGTTGCCACAGCTTCTGTCGTTGCGATGGAACGGACCGAACCAGCTGACCTCTGGATTGAACCCGCTACTGTTAACCAGGGCCCCGGTTGCAGGATCTCGGTAGCGCCATTCGATCGGAATAGAACTACCCGCCTTCGCACTGAGCTTCGAAACGTGGAGCTCGATAGCAAACGGGAAGCCAACGACGATTTCGAAGCCGGTGTTCACTGTGTTGCCCGCTTCGTCACTCGCATCGCACCGGGCTGACAATGTGCCCGCTGAATCAAACAGCCTGGGACTCTGGTTGTCGCTGGTGTCAGTCGGGTCATCCGGGTTGACGATATAGCAGTCAGCAACGACCGAGCCATCGACCAGGTCTGTCGCCGAGACACCCGCTGCTGCGATCCAGTCCACGGAAGCACCCAGGGCAACCTCGATGTTGCTGGCGGCCAGCTGCGGTGCTGTCGTATCGACAACGGTGACGTGTTGCGGATCGCTGCCTGAGTTGCCCGCGGCATCCAGCGCCGTCCAGGTTACCGTCGTCGTGCCGACCGGATAGTTGCCGCCGGCTGGTGCATCACTGGTGATGGATACAACGCCAACCGCGTCCGTAGCGGTCGCGGCGCCGATATCGACGACCGTCGTCGGACCCGTCGCCTCGACACCAATGATGTCAGCCGGTGCAGTAGCAATCGGGGCGGTCGTGTCCTGAACGATCACATCGAACATGCTGGCAGTCGACAGGTTGGCACTGTCGGTAGCGGTACAGATTACTTCCGTGGTCCCGACGCTGAAGCCACTGCCCGGCGACGGGGCGCAGACCACGCTTGGCGTACCTAGGTTGTCGGTCGAAACGATATTCCAGTTAACCGGCGTAGAAACCGCTGTCGCTTCCTTGAGAATATCGCCAGTCGGAGACAGCTGCGTATCCGCAGGCACACTGATGACGAGCGGTTCCGACGGCGGCGTTGTATCGCGCACCTGTACTTCGCGCTCTACAACCGTTTCATTACCTCGCGAGTCGACTGCCGTGTACGTGACGACGTAATCACCTGGCGTTGCAAGATCTACGACGGCGCCGCCGATAACGACGCTGGAGGCATCGAGGTCACCGTCGACCGCGTCCTCGACAGCCGCCACACCTGGTTCCACGTAAGAACCGGTGGACGACGCCTCGACCACGAGCGGGTTGCTGTCCGCGAGCGTAATCACGGGACCGGTGACATCGAACACCTCAATCGAGAATGAATCTTCTGCCTTGTTGCCAGCGGAATCTTCAGCCTTACAGGTGATGGTCGTGTTACCGACCGGGAACGCATAGGAAAATGTGTACGGTGGTGACGGTGGGATCGGGCCGACCACACCCAGCGCGGTAACGCCGGAATCGCTGGCGCTCACATCACAGGACACCGTGATGCCGTCCGGGTCGGCTACGTCACTAACGTTGAACGGTCCCCAGTCAATCGTAAACGTATTCGCGCCGGGATCGAGATTGTAGACCAGCGGCGCCGGACTCAGCTGCCCGGGGAACTCATTGCCAAATTCCGGCACGCTCTGGTCCTCGACGCGAATCGTAAAGCTGGTCGAGCCGCCGCTGTTACCGGCGCTGTCAGTCGCGCTGCAGCTCACCAGCGTATCGCCGAACGGGAAGGAGCTGGAGCCGTCCACCGTTCCGGTCGGCGTAGTGCACACCGTAGGCACGCTGCCATCGACGATGTCGCTGGCTTGCACATCAAACAGCAGTGGCGACGACGCCGGGTACACCCAACCGGACGGATCGTTCGCATCGATCGTGAGCGGCGAGGCCGGCACGCTTGCCGCATCGATCAGCGGTGCGGTCGTGTCGACGACGGTGACGTTGAACGTCTGGCTCGCCGTATTGCCGGCTGCATCGGATGCGCTGCAGCTTACGATCGTCAGTCCCAGCGGGAAGAACGAACCGGATGCCGGTGAACAGGACACCGCGACATCGCCGTCGACAATGTCACTCGCCGAAGGTGCTGCCCACGTCGCTATCGCTGCGTCCGGATTGCCGCCGGTCGCCTCGACATTGGCGATGACGGCCGGTACGCCGGTCAGCGAGGGCGGTGTCGTATCGACAACCACAACGGTTCGGGTGACGGTAGAGACGTTGCCGCCACCGTCGGAGACCGAGTAGACCAGCTCATAGGTTCCCGGCGTGCCGGTGTCGACACTGCCGGAGACTGTAACCGCGCTAGTCAGGTTCAGCGTCGTCGATCCGCGCAAATCGGTGGCGGTCGCGCCAGGATCCGTGAAGGCGGCGCCGGCCTCAATGCTCGGGTTGGCGGCGCCAACGAGGACGATTTCCGGGAATACGCTGTCGACCACGTCTGCGATCAACGGCAACGTGCCGACGTTGCCGACAAGATCAGCCGCTTCGCAGACAACCGGATAACTGCCCACATCAAGCGTCTGTGGCAACGGTGTAACCGGTGCTCCCCCGCCATCGGCCAGCGAGCAAAGGACCGGGACATCACCGGCTCGATCAGTCGCAAGCACGACGCCGTCGCCCACAAGGTCGATAACGGCGCCGTCAACGAGATTCGCCTCGAACGCGAGTGTCGTATCGGCCGGCAGATTGAATTCCGGCGGGTCGCTGTCGAGGATCTTCTCGGAACCTGCATCGAGACAGTCCTCAGGATCCAGCGGGTTCGGCAGCGCGTTCGTGCTGCAGCTGTGCGCGCTGGAACCAAAGGCGAGCAATCCGCCGATACCGGCATTAGCGCAGGCACTGACATCACCGTTCGCGGCCGCGAGGCAGTCTTCATAATCGCCGCTCAGCGTGGTCAGCGTGTCAGCAGCCGGTCCAGCGGCGTAGATACGCGCCGTCACCGCGATCCGCTGGCCCGGTCGACCGGTAAAGGTGACCTCACCCGCGTAAGGGTTCTGCTGGTTTTCGGACACGGTCTCCGGCAGATCAACGATGTCCAGCTCGCCCTGCGTCAGCACTTTCGCGGCAATCACCTGCTTGTCGGCGGCTGGCTGCGAAACACAATCCTGTGCCACAGCAAATTCGTTCGGTGTCCAGGCGACCAGTTGCACGACGTAGGCGTCTCTCGGTTCGAGGCCGAGCGCGATGTCAGCAGAGTATGTCGTGGTCACGTTCGCGTTGGCGTCAACGATAAACGAGACGTCCTGGTAGACGACCGGATCGCCGTCGAGGACCGCCGCCTGCAGGATCGGGGCCTGCAGAATCGGAGCCTGCAGGTTTGGTGCCTGCAGATTGGGGGCGAGCAGCTGGTTAGCCTGCAGGATCGGAGCCTGAAGGATGGGCGCCTGCAGAATCGGTGCCTGCAATATGGGCGCCTGGAGGATCGGGGCCTGCAGGTTTGGCGCCTGTAGAATCGGAGCTTGCA
Organism: uncultured Woeseiaceae bacterium; assembly: GCA_964606915.1. Classification (GTDB taxonomy): domain Bacteria; phylum Pseudomonadota; class Gammaproteobacteria; order Steroidobacterales; family Woeseiaceae; genus UBA1847. The sequence continues at coordinate 31,945 of CAZSIQ010000003.1, forward strand.
GTATGGGTGCCTGCAGGATCGGGGCCTGCAGGATTGGTGCCTGCAAAATGGGCGCTTGCAGGTTCGGGCTCACCAGGCTGATGTTGTGGGTCTCGTCCTGCGCAACCAGCAAACAGGCGTCAACCCGATCAGCCGGAACCGGGGCAGCGCAATATTCGGGGTCGGCCAGCTGGTTGCTGTCGCCGACGACGACGCTGCTGACGAGCGGGCCGGGAGCGGCACAGGAGCCTTCGAATGCCCGTACCGGGACCTGCGTGCCGGACACGCCGGTCACAACGAATACCGAGCGCGACGCGCTCGACAGAGCGGGCACACTGACATCCAGTTCGGTGATCGGCGCCGGCGAACCCGTAAATGGCGGGACTGCCGGAAGCTGGACGAACGACGCGCGGCCGTTCAGTGGTGCGTCTGCCGGCTGTTCGCCAATAACCAGGCAGAACTCGAGATCCACTTCTTCCGGGTTGCTCATCTGTATCGGGAACATGCGCTGGAAGGTAGTCAGCGGCTTGGTCGTTATCGACGCTGTCAGTGTAGGCTCGTCGACAATTTCTGTTCCGTAGATGTTTGCGTTTCGGGAATTACTGAAGTCGAAAGACGGCTGGCAAACACCGAAACTGGTGTCCGCCGGAACCAGCGGATCGTCACTGTCGTCCGCGACACCGTCCGCCACCAGTTCCGCACTGACCGCCGGTTTATCCGCGAGCAGCGTCTTGTCATCCACCGTCTCCGGATTCGTATTGCGCGGCTTCTGCATCAGGCGACCGGCAGCACTGTTTACGGTCGGTGTATACGGTAGCTGGTTCGCTGCCGACGGCGCCTCGTAGTCAGCAACAACATCCTGGTTGTCGCCCCACGCCACGAATACGTTTTCGCGATCGAGGTAATCCGCTTCCTCCGGACCGCGGGCACCTTGCGGATAGTAGTTGCCGATCCACGAGCCGTCGGCGATCGTTCGTGCCGGACGGCCCACGATTGCGATGTAGTCGCCCTTGAAAGCAAGCGTTCCACTCGCATAGAGGCGGAGGTTGGACAGGTGCGCCTTGACCTCCTGGCCGACCTGTTCCAGCTCTCCGTTATTGACGACGTCGTTCAGCTGGAACGGGTACTGTGACACCCGGACCGGGCTTTCGATAACGGGCGTGCAGCCAGCATGCGGGTCGGTGGATGAACAGCCTGGTGCGCGCAGGCGCGTCGTGTAGACATCTGCCCTGCGGAATACACGCGTATCACCGTTCACATAGTCGTTGATCAGGATGTCGTTGTTGCCGGCCGGCAGTCCATCCGTTTCCTCGCGGACGGTGTCCCACCACGCGACATCGATGCGACCCTTGATGCCGGTTGCGGACGGCATGACCTGGAAGCCCAGCGGGCGGTCCGCGAGCACGATCGGGGTGCCCGGTGACGCGGCGCCGCCGACCCAGTTGATGCCGTCAATCGTCGACATTGCGACGATGCGCGGCTTACCGGAAAAGATTCCAGGCGCGTTCGGTACTGCAGAACAGCTGTTGTCGTTGGCGAAGCGACGATCCGCGAAGAACACCCAGGAACGGTCCCCGGTCGATGCCGACCACGGGAAAGTGAAAGTCCGGAAACTGGCACCAGTCGCAGGCTGATCGAACGGGCAGAGCTCAAGTACCTCGTTGCCGCTGTTGCAGTGCAGCGAAGAACCGTTGGTACAAAGCGCTGACACGATGGCGTCAGGGATGGTCTCGTTGACGTAGTAGTAGTCGTCATCATCATCGTCGTCGTCGTCACAATCGTCGTCATCATCGTCGTCGTCATCGCAGACCCTGCGGCGGACCGTTACCGCGCTGCGGCGATACGTTACGACGATCTGCTCGCCGAGCGCCGAGATCGACGCACCGGTGAACTCGGCTGTGCCGTCAGCCAGGGTGACCGCCTGAGACCAGGTTTTGCCGTTGTCGCGCGAACGGCGCAGCAACAGCTTTGATCCTTCCCGATTTTCCGGGAAGACGGCGTAGACAACGAACAAGGTGCCCGAAGGGGTTGTGACTTCGACCGGACCGGACTCTCCCTCGACTACGACCAGCTCGTTGATGAGCGATTGCTGCCCCGGCGCATCGAGCAGGTAGAAGAACGCAGGCTTGTCGATAAACCCGTCGTCGGTGAAGCTGTCTGCGATGATGCGAACCTGGTCCTCGGGTTTCCAGAAGTCCTGGTCTTCCCGGGGAAACTCGACCAGCCGCTGAATCGCCAGCACGCTGTCGGAACTGCCGCGAAAACCGGCGATGTAGTTGAGTACTGCCATGCCGGTGGGCTGGCCGGGAATGGCGACCAGCAACGGATCGGCGGCGAAGCCCTTGTTGATGGACCGCGCGCCGTCGCCTTTGAAGCCGGGTGCGAGACGGCTGTAGAAAACATCCTTGTCGCTGGAGTAACTCAAGCCAATCCAGCTATCGCCCTGAACGAGCGCGAGATCTGAGGCGCGCATGTCGTTGTAGGCGCACAAAACGTAGGACGAATTATTCGGACGAACAATGCACGACGGTTCACCCTGCTGTTTCAGGCCAAGATCAGGTATGTACTCGGGCTTGGTGGTTACGCCGCCGACATTGACATTTGCGCCCGGTGTCGCGAACGACTGCGCCAACGAGGAACTGGCAGACGCGAGCAGCGCGAGACCGACAAGAACGTGCAGACGAACAAAATCCCGGTACGAGCCGGCGCGCAGGAAACCCTTCATGTTCTCTCCCCACCGGGCGTTTCTTGTCGTGCTTTTTAGAGCCCGGTTTTATTCTTCTTTGCAATCACCTTAGTCCAACGAGCAGACATAAGTCGCGCTTTCGTTTTGGGGCTGGAACTATCCATTCGCCTATGTGACATAAGCTACGGGGAGAGGCGTGTTCGTCGACAGCAGTCATCCACGCAAGCATCTGATATCTAAGGTTTTTCCGGATGCTCAAGTTGTGCTGCGTGATAGATGGCTATTTAGCAAGTCGGACACTTTTACAACGAGCGTTGAAACCGGAAACAGGCGGTTCAGGCCCAGCTGCGCACGGGTTGGTTTCTGATGAAATAGACTCGCCGAATCAGAGCGTTACACGGCAGTAAACGGCTTTCAAAGATAACCGCCGGTACTCTGCAGCACCTCGGTGCCGTTCGATGCTGTTACCCACACCGCGATCGACAGCTGCTCGGCATCGGTTTCGATCGCCGGCAGGGCAACGCGTGCGATGTGTTTGCCGTTGGTGGATTGCATCCGGCTCGAATCGAGATGCAGCGCCACAAAGTCGTGACGGAGTTTGCGCCCGCGGTTTTCACCCGCGTTGATCTCGGTCTCCAGGCCCATACCAAGCACGGCGACGTAGACCGTCAGGCGAGCATCGGCGTCGGTTGTCGGCGAGAACAGCACCCTCGCCTCGTTTGCCTCGACGCTAACGTCCAGCACGCCGGGAGAGCCGCCGGGCAGTTGCGGATTGCGATTGCGAAACCAGCCCGCCCACTCGGCGCCGTTGGTAAAAAAACCGGGGGTGTACACCGTACTCGCAGCACCGCGCGCGACGTAGTTGCGTTGTCGTCGACTGTGCTCGCGATCGGCAAAGTGGTCTTTCCAGCCGATGTAATCCCAGTAGTCGACATGCAGCGCTATGGGCACAATGTCGCGCCACAAACGGTCGTCGTCACGCAGACCGCGCAGCCAGCGATCGGCGGGTGGGCAACTGCTACAGCCCTGGGAGGTGTAAAGCTCGATCAGCGTGACGCGTCGATCACCGCTGCTGAAAACCGTGGGTTCGGCGAGAGCGACATTCGACACGACCATGAACATCGTCACGACCATCGCTGTTCTGAGGTAGTAGGTCATACACCAGATGACCGCGATGCAAGGCGAGTTATTACGCCGACCGGCAAGCGCGGTCGGAGGCCACTCGGAATCGACCTATCGGATGGCGGCCTCTGCGTCGCCGAGCCATGGTCGGAAAAACGCGACTTTCTGCAGCCACTCCTCGCGAGCCTGCAGGGGTTCGCGCTGGGTGAAGCTTGTCGAACTGCCGGGACGTAACTGCCCTATACAGTGACGGTCCACGCGCGCGACATTCGCCAACAAGGCGTAACCGCCGGTCGTCTGCGCATCGACACCCAGCACAAACGGCTGGCCGTCGGGCGGCAACTGGATACCGCCCGGGAAAACGGGATTGCTCTTCAGGTTGCCCTGTCCACCGGCAGCCACGGCCGAGAGCTGCACACCCATTCGATCCGCACGTGCCTCTACATCCAGCTTGACGTCAAACAGGGCATCGCTGTCGGCGCCCTCAGCCGGCACAACGCGCAACATGGCCGATGTTGGCGGGACATAACGAAGTGAATCCGGCGTTTGATAGTCCTGCTCAGGCTCGCGAGCATTAACTCTCAACAGGTCACCGTCCTTTAGGGCGCGTCCTTCCAGGCCGCCGAAATGAGCAGCCATACATGTCGATTGTGAGCCAAGCACGTCGGGTACGCCGAGTTGGCCGGCGAACGCGAGATAGGATCTGGCACCAGACCGCGCAGCACCGACGTCAAGCCGATCACCGGGGCTCAGTCGTACGGTGGCGTGCATGTCGACCGTGCTGCCGTTGACGGCCAAGGCTGCCTCGGCACCGGTGACTGCAACAGCGACCGAATCAACGCACTCGAACGTGGCGCCGGAAAGACTGATCTCGAGTCCCGCCGTTGTGACGGGATTACCAACCAGCCGGTTCGCGAGCGCCAGCGATAGTGCATCCGCAGCACCTCCGGAAGGCACAGCCCATTGCCGGTATCCCTGCCTGGGTGCTCCCTGGATACTCGTCTGGAGCCCCGCACGTAGAACATGAAGCGTCATCGGACTGCCTCGAACTCGTCCAGCGAGATCGGCACAAAGCGGACTTTTTGCGTTGCGTGCAGTAGTGCTGGCGGAGTCGCAGAAGGATCAAACAGGCGAAGCGGCGTTCTTGCAATCAGGCGCCAGCCGCCAGGCCCTTCGAACGGATAGATGCCGGTCTGGCTGCCCGCAAGGCCGATCGAACCCGCGGCGACGCTCAGTCTTGGCTGGTCGAGACGGTCAACCGACAGCGACGGATCAAGGCCGTCGATGTAGGCAAACCCCGGCATGAAACCCAGCATGGCGACCTCGTGATGCCCGCTCGAATGAACATCAACGAATTCATCGATCGACAGACCCAGTTGCTCACAGGTTTCGACGAGATCCGGGGCCACGGCCGGGTGGTAACAGGCGGGTATCTCGAAGACCGCGGTTGCATCGGCACCTTCCTGCGACGAGAACTCAAAGCTCCCGAGCTTTTCGAGCACGTGCTCCGGGCTGATCTGCGAAAGATCGAACTGCACGAACACCGTATCCCGACCGCACACGACATCGACCCAGTCGCCGCTGCGTCTCAACGCCTCGGCGAGCGCCGGTGCATGACTGTCCGGCGTGATGCAGCACAGGTCGTCGGCCACAAGCCGCCAGCCGCTGCTAGTCATGGTGAGTACTTTCGATATCGACGCCCGCATCGAGGAGACGCGCCTGCACAGCTCTCGCGGTGTCGACCGCGTTTGCCGTGTCGCCGTGAAGGCACAGCGTATCGATTTCCAGGTCCAGCCGGTGGTTGTCCGCCGTTGCAATGGATTGCCCGCTTGCGAGTCTTAATGCCTGCTCGGCGGCGACTGACACATCGTCGATAACGGCGCCGTCACGATCACGCGGACACAGACTACCATCAGCCAGGTACGCCCGGTCGACGAACCCTTCACGAAGAAAGGCAACCCCTCGTGCTTCGGCAGCGTCTTGAACAGAGGAGCCAGGCAGACCAATCAGCGTCAGGCCGAAACGGTCGGCGAGTCGTGCCAGCAGTTCGGCAAGTTCGTGGTTCGCTCGCGCATCGTTGTAGAGAGCACCATGAGGCTTGAGTGTTTTCAGTTCGACCATCTCGCCGTCGCAGACGTCGAGCAGCGACGAAATCTGCCCGGTCAGGGATTCCGCCAGCTCTGGGCCTCTCATGAAACCGCTGCGTCGGCCAAACCCTTCGCGGTCCGGATAGGAAGGATGGGCGCCCATCGTGACGCCGTGCCGGCGTGCAAGCTGCACTGTGTTGGTCATGCTGCTGACATCGCCGGTGTGCCCACCGCAGGCAACGTTGCAGCTGGACACGATACCCAGCAGGAGCGCGTCGTGCGGTTCACCTTCGCCGAGGTCGGCGTTCAGGTCTATGGTTCGGCGGGTCATGACCAGACCATAGCGCCCGCGGAAGGGGTTGCCCAGCCGCAATTGGCGACGAGTGCACCGCCTTATTGCGACGCAGCGGTACTGATGCGATCTACACTACCTGCACGCTCCGTCCCGGATGCATCATCCAGTACCGTTGCTACCGCCATGTGTCGATACGTTCGCCAAAGCGCTCGAACCTCGGAGCGGTCGATGTGCAGATCCCGCATCGCCTCCCGGTGGTCGATCATCACGACCAGCTCGCTGGCCATCATCAGTGACCACCATGCGGCGCGGAACATAAGCCTGGATAGCGGCCCGCGGACCTCGCGTCGAAGAAACGCGCAGTGGAACTCGAGGTGACTGGCTTCGTCAGCCACGATCTCCAGCAGCCAGTCGCGCAGGTTGCAAGGCGGCAGTCGCGACGCAAGCAGGCGGTAGTAGCAGAGACCCACGACCTCGGCGGCCAGCAGCACGAGAATTTTCAACCGCAAGCCGATCAGGCGTCGCCCGAACACGAACAGCTTTGCCGTCCAGTTCTCGCGGATCAACTCGCCGCCCAACAAACGTACACAAATGGCGAGAACACCCGCGTGCCGGTTTTCTTCGGCGACGAAAAGGGCCAGCGCATTCGCATAGTCATCGTCCGTGGTTTCAAGATGCGATGAACGCGCCTGCGAGACAACGGTGCCGCCCCCGGATTCACCGAGCTGGAAGATGGCCAGCGAACGGGCCAGTGATCGCGGCAACCGGGTGTAGTCGAGATCCGCCTCCAGGGGCGGCAGCGGTCGGTTGGCTCGTTGCTCGAACAGCTCCTTATAGTGTTTCCACGGCTTCTGGTTGTCTGGCATGACGCGCCTCCACGGGTTCAGTGGATACAGCATCGCGTCACCAACTGCAGAGGCTGAGGCGAAAAAATGGTGAATTGTGGCTTTGTGATTGAGGAAAACGCGCGTGACGGGGTCACCGCTAGTCGAACAGCCGGTGCTCCTTCGCTTCATGTCCGGCGATACCTTTTTCGAGCACGTGGCGGTAGTGATCCTCCAGCGTTCGTGTCCCCGTCGATGGCGTGGCATCGGCGTCGTACCGCTGCTCGTCCTCGTCCCAGAGAAGCATGGATTCGGTCGCGTAGTAACGCCCGATACGCGCAAGCTCGGCCTTGACCCGGGCGGCGTTAAACACTCGACCGAACGGGTCGAGAACTGCGGCCACCCCGGTCAGCAAGCCGACAGGCACGTGACGGATCGACGGCTCCCTGCCCATCAGGCGAAACAGGATGGCGGCCTGGTCGATGGGTGTCAGTGCAGCGCCCGGGCCGCCGATGGGCAGGATCCGGTCATGCCGCTCAGGCAGATCGATGCAGTCGACAAGGTAGTCGGCAAGGTCCGCCTCGCCGATCGGCTTGCAGGCGGTCAGTTCACCGTCGCCAAACACGAGAAAAGGCTTACCTGCCTGTACCCGTGCAATCTGCCCGGACAATGAGCGGAAGAAGGCGGTGGGCCTCACGATGCTATACCGCAGTGACGAATCGACCAGCTCACGCTCAAACGCCAGCTTCGCATGCTGAAACGCCAGGCGCGGCTTCTGTACACAGAGCGCGGACAGCAAGATGAAGTGCTTTGCGCCGCGCTCCGTCGCGATTCGCAGCAAGCGCGAGTTGGCCTCGTGGTCGATCACCCAGGCATCGTCGGGAGCACCGCTTCGTGATGCAAGACACGATATGACGACATCAGGTTGCGTCGACGCCAGGGCGTCTTCGAGAGCACGGTCATCGCAGACGTCAGTGACAATCACATGGCGGCGCGTGTCGTGGCTGGCGTCAGCCGGCGGCTGCCGCTGAATCAACGTGTGCGAGAGATTGCGTTGCAACAGACGATCAGCAACGACCCGGCCGATGTAACCGGTCGCACCCGCCAGGAGTACGTGTGCTGCGTCGCCGCTCATCGATTCACGCGCTTTGCCAGGCCTTTTTGATCCAGGCCTTCACGGCCTTGTCGACATCGCCGGGTTTTTCGAGGCGTACGCGGTGGCTCACCATCGAATTGAAGCTGCCGGAAGCCTCGAGACGATCGGTCGGTGTCTCGCCTTTCAGGTTCAGGCCGAGATCCACTCGCGTTCTTGTTGAGGGTTGTACGATCGCAAACTGCTTCGAGCGACGCAGGCTGACGTAAGCCTTTTTCGGTGAGACCTCGACGTCACCGCACGCACTGGCAGCCTTTATGATCGCGTCATAGATCGGCTTCAGAGCCGCTTTCGGGCCGCTGTACTGCGCGGCAACGAGGTCGGACTCTGCGCTGCCGGCGTCGCTTTTAAGCAGCTTGTGTGCAACGAGGTTTGCATAGCCGTGAGTCATGCCGTGTTCGGTTTTCAGGTGTTTGACGATCTGGCCGTGCTTGTCGAGCTTCGTTTTTTTCGCAATTGCGAGCCACTGCGGCAGGGTCTTGCCGGTTTTCTCCTGCATATTCGCAATCATCGCCTCGGCCATGGCTTCCGGTGATTTCGCCATTGTCTCCCCTCCCCGAAGGTTACTGTATCGCGCTGTGCGGCCATTTCTCGGCACGCATCGATTGCGGTGAAAACGCACCCAGCAGGCTCATCACGCCGAGCATCATGCGTGCACCAAATGTGACTTTGCCGGTCTCGACGTACGCCTTGAAGTTGTCGACGATAAACCTTGAGCCGTCGGCCATCGACTTCTCGCTCTTTGAACCGGCAATCACCTGCTCCGTGATCAGTCGTAACTCGGTGCCGCCCTCGACTTCATTGAGTTCGTAGATCACCCGTGACGGCGGGTCGTCGAGGTTAGTCAGTTGAAAGGTCGTGACCAGCCGGTTCGGCGGCTCGATCTCGACGATCCTGCCGACGACGCCAACGGTGCGCTTGTCCGCCGACAGCATACGGTAGGTGTTGCCGTCAGCCATCGCCTGCGTGTCCCAGCCGGAATTCCAGAAAAACGGTCTCGGTGACGTGGTGTTGACGAGCTCCGACCAGACGGTGTCGATCGGCGCCTCGATGATGACCTTGTAGATGGCTTTGTCTGCGTGCTTGGTGTCGTTCATGATTTGTCTCGCTTCTTCTTCTCTTGTCGGGCCCTGGCTTCGGCGGCGTATTTCAGCTGCGTCAGCGAACCACTCCAGAACGCGCTGTATTCGGTCGTCCAGCGATCGTGGATCATCTGGATCGGTACGGCGTTGAGATACAGCCGGCGCGTTCGACCGTCTTTCTCGGAAAGCACCAGCCCGGCGTCTTCGAGCACCCGAAGATGCTTCATGACTGCGATGCGGCTCACGTCGAACTCACTGGCCAGCGAACCAACCGCGACGCCCGGTGATGCTTTGACGATATCCAGCATGCGCCGGCGGCTTTCGTGGGCCAGCGCGTGGAATACAGCGTTCATGTCGGTGTCGGATAACATGTAACCATATAGTTACCTATTAGGCCGAGGCTGTCAAGACCACATGAGGCAAGCAGTGCGGCACAATGGTCCCGTCTCAACGGGAGGTGATATGCCGACAATGGATCAACGGCGCGACATAGCCGGACTGCTCGGCTGGTTAGTCGTGTCTTTCATCGCCTCGGCGCTTGGCGCTCGTGCGTCGATCAGCGCGAGCAGCTTTTACGCAGAACTGACCCAGCCCGCTTGGGCACCACCCGCTTGGCTGTTCGGTCCGGTATGGACAGTCCTGTTCGCGCTCATGGCGATCGCAGCCTGGCTGGTGTGGCGCAGCGGCGGTTTCTCGGCGAACCGAAATGCGTTGCTGATTTTCGGCGTACAACTGGGCCTGAACGTGCTGTGGAGTTGGCTGTTCTTTGCATGGCGCATGGGCGGGCCGGCCTTTGCCGAGGTCTTGCTGTTGTGGGCCGCGATCCTGGCGACGATCGTGCTGTTTTGGCGTGCAAAGCCCCTGGCAGGGTTGCTGCTTGTACCCTATTTGCTGTGGGTCAGCTTCGCGTCGGCGCTGAACTTTGCATTGTGGCGAGACAACCCGGCTTTACTAGGGTGACGTTCAGGCCGGATCAATGTCGTCTAACGACGGTTCGGACGGTGAGACGCCGTGACCCGCCGGACTCTCAGAATCGATAGTCCGATAAGGTCTGTCAGCAGTGTCAGAGCAGCGTTCAATGTACGCTTCGCTGTGATAAAATTACGCTTAATCATAGAGTTACAAAGACGAGCAAGATGAAAGTCACCCTGGATGATGTCGCGCAGAAGGCGGGAGTCAGCCGAGCTACTGTTGACCGTGTGTTGAATGAGCGCGGAAACGTCAAGCAAAGCACCGCGGAGCGCGTCTATCGAGCGGTGTTCAATACCAATTACTTTATCGGTCCTCTTGCCGAGCGTGACGGCAACATTAACTTCAAGTTCGACTTTGTCTTCCCTATTTTGAAGACCGGCTATTTCGACAGCTTCACAAAGGAAATCGAAAACTCCCAGCTCGCATTTTCTCGACTGAATTCGAGGGTTCAATCGCACATGGTCGATGAACTTGAGCCCGAGGTATTGGCTGAGAAACTGATCGAGGTTGGCGCCGACACTGACGGGATCGCCTTTGTTGCCCTTGACCACCCCATTGTCCGTGAAGCCGTGGACACATTATCGAGAAACGGCGTTGGTGTCGTAAGCCTGGTGTCTGACCTCTCGCGCTCAAGTCGTCTGGCGTACGTCGGGCTCGATAACCGCGCCGCGGGCAGAACGGCGGCGCTCTTGATGGGCCGCTTTCTGAGCGATAAAGCCGGGGGTTCCATTGCCTTGTTCCCGGGACGGCCAAGCTACCGTGGCCACGAGGAGCGAGAGGCAGGATTCAAGAGCATGATTCGTGAGCGATTCCCGCGCTTTCGAGTCATCGACGCAGTAAGTCCGCATTTCGACAGCGATGTTTCGTTTGAAGAAGCCCGCAGGATGATCGATAGCCAGTCCGATCTTGTCAGCGTCTACAACACCGCGGGTGCGACGGACGGCATTGCTAAAGCGCTAATCGACAGCGGCAAGGACGGTGACATCGTCTTCATCGCACATGAACTCAGTGAATTGACCAGACGTTACCTCATCAACAACACGATCGATGTCATCATCAACCAGGATATCCGCCACGAGGTGTTCAGTGCGATAGAGCTGTTGGTGAGGCACAAGAAGCGAGAGAGTATTGAGCTGAGTGTTCGCCAGCCCAGGGTAGAGATTTACCTCTCGGAAAACGTCTACTGACAATGCCGACCTTGCCAGGTCTAACTGGCCGGCACCTCTTTTCGAAAACGCGTTACCACGGCGTCTGCCATTGATGCCAGCGCCAGCCCGTCCTGCATCAGGATCAGCCAGCGGTATCCTCGTTCGTAGCAGGCTTTTGCCTTACTCCAGTCGGTCGCGATGGTGCCGAGAAATTTCTCGGATGCCAGTACCTTGTCTTCAATCTCGGAAATGGCGGCACGAACCGGCTCGCACTGGACGTCGCTATGACCGAGACTCACGGCCAGGTCCATGGGGCCGATAAAGATGCCATCGATACCCGGAACAGACAGTATGTCGTCAAGATTCTCGACCGCGTCCTGGGTTTCTATGCTCACGATGACGACGATTTCCTCGTTCGCTTTTGCGAAATACTCGGAGCTCATCGAACCATAGCGCGCAGCACGCGGGCTCATGGCAGCTCCGCGAGTTCCTTCGGGCGGGAACTTGCAAGCCGCGACCGCCGCCTCTGCCTGTTCCTTGGTGTTGACATACGGGATAACAATACCGAGCGCCCCGGCATCCAGAATTCGCTTTATGGCAACCGCATCGTTCCAGGGTGAACGAACGAATGGCACGCAGTTACCCGAGTTGCCCATCGCCTGGAGCTGGTGCAGCAGCGAGTCAAGATCCACAGGCGCGTGCTCCATGTCGACGATCAGCCAATCAAAACCCGCCTGCGACAGGATCTCTGCCGAGATGTGGCTGTTGATCTGTAGAAAAGCGCCGCAGGTGGCCTGGCCGCTCATCAGCATTTTCTTGGTCGCGTTGATTGTGGGTTCCCGTTTTTTCTGACCGACGTATCTGATGGCCGGATTGTCTTTATTGTCCTAGCGACACACGTTTGAACATCTGATAAGGCTGTCCCGACCGAGTATGGGGTCGGCCGGGACAGCAGTTGACGTCGCTTACGCTCAACGCCAGGGGGACAATCAGAAGAAGTCGAACTGAGCAGACACGATGTAGGTCGAGCCCACGATCGGTCGTGCGTATCCGAGCTGCAACAGGTTTTGAGCGACTGTTGCGCGCGGGTTTCCTTCTGTGTAGCAAATCTCGTTCGTGATGTTCTTGCCCTTGACCTGGAACGTCAGGTTATCGGTTGCCATGTACGAGGCACCGAGCCCGAGATTGCCGCAGGAATCGAACTTCACAACGTTGTCATTCGCACCAAATCGATCACCCAGCCAGTGGTAGTCAGCGAAGACTGTGATCTGGTCGGTCGGGAAGAAATTGGCGTTCAGGCGGAACTGCTCGTCCGGCGTCCTTGCGACCTGGTTGCCGTTGAATGCGGCGCCGGCCGGCGTGTTGAAGCTGTCGAGCTCGCCACTCTGAATAACGCCCGCAATCTGCAGGGATGCCCAATCCGTCGGCATCCAGGTCAGATCAAACTCGGCGCCCACAACATCGAGCTCTGCCTGATTCAGCACCTGGGTTCCACCCTGGTCGAAGCCGAAACCGCCGGTTAGCAGGCTCGGGAACTGCGTGTTGTACAGCGTCACGGATGCTGCGATGGTGTCGCCTGAGTAACGAACACCCAGCTCTGCCAGTTCCACCTCCTGCAGCGGCGCATCGATCGGTCCGTTTGGCGTATTCAGCACGATGTCGCCCAGTCGGTCCGCTCTTGGCGTCTGGTAGCCCTCGGCGTAACGGCCGTAGAGAGCCAGGTTGTCATTGAGCAGGTAGTTGAAACCAATGGTCCAGGAAATCTCGTCGTACTCGACGGTCCGACGAGACGTTCCGCCGTTGCCTTTCAGTCGGTTCGCGAAGTTGTTCGCCGTGATGTTGTCGACATCGTTACCGTCGGAATCAAAAGCACCGGCAACCGCAACTCGATCACCGAGACCATTGAGAGAAACCGCCTGGTACTCGATGTCTTCCCAGCGCAGGCCAAAGTCGAGGCGCAGATCATCGCTGACCTGGTATTCATCGTTAATATAGAGCGACAGTGACTTGACCTGCACGTCGTCATCGCCGCGCCACTGACCGTGTTTCACGACACCGCCATCGCTGAGAAAGGCCTGGACATTTCCGCTCACCGGGTCAACGGCGACGATGTCGAGCACCTGCGGGCTGTCGGACGTCACTTCACTCATGAACAGGCTGGAAGCCAGGGCACGATTGTGGTCAAGATCGATCAGCATGGCGCCGAAGGAGAGGCTGTTGTTGTCAGACTCCCAGGTTAACCGCGTGTCGCTGATGAACTGGCGGCGTGAAATCGGCTCACGCAGCGAGTTCAGGATCTGCGCCAGTCCATTGCCGTTCAGGTTCGTCAGCGCGGGGTCGCCAGCACACAACAGCTCTTTTGAGGTCACGTACTGGAAGCAGCGATCCGCGCCGGGGTTTGCAGCGAAAAAGTCGCCAACCGTACCGTAGCCCGCGTTCACGAAGTTGATCGAGTCATCGGTGAGGTACAGTTCTGCCGGGAGAATACTGATGCCACCGGCGGAACCGGTGAAGTGCGCGTTGAACAGGCGGTCGAGATTGCTGACGCGGCTCTGGTGACGAAGGAACCAATCGTTCTCGAAGTCCCACTCGAGACCAATGGTGATGACGTCGGCCTCGGCGTCTGCACCGTCGACTGTGTTTTGCTCAAGGACCTCGCCGCTGGCAAACAGGATACGCGTCCGTGAGTTGTCAAAGCCGGTGACGTTGCCGTGATTCAGGTCGAAACCGGGAATCTCGGACAGGGTGCCCGATACGGGGTCCCTGGCAACCGGCAGCGGCAGGATGAACGAGTTACGTTCGTCGACTTTCTTGTAAGTAACGTTCAACTCGCCCTGCGACAGCTCGCGGGTCAGGTTGATTCGAAACTCACCGCCACGCTCGCCGTTGAAGTCATTCTCACGCGGCGTATCGCCATACATGTAGTAGCCGCTTAGCGCGACCTTCCATTCATCAGACAGCGGACCGCCGTAGAAAAAGTCGGTGCGTGTATTTCCAAAGTCCGTGAGCGAGAGCTTCAGGGTGCCCTCGTGGTCGTCACCGCCTTTCTTATAGATGTAGTTGACGATGGCGCCGGCACCGTTCGGCGCCAGAACGCCGGATGTACCACCGCGGGTCGCTTCCACGCGTTCGATACCGATGCTGTATCGCTGAACGGCGTCAACCGTGTAGCGCTCGTAGTTAACGGGAAGCCCGTCCTCCTGGACGCTGATGAACGCAAGCTGGGCCGTTGACGGCAGACCGCGAACACCGATGCTGTTGGAGGTCTGACCACCCGACTCCTGTACGAACAGACCCGGCACCGCTTTCAGGGTGTCCACCAAGCCGAAGGGTACGTCGCGATCGAGGTCTTCCTCATTGATCGCGGTGACAGCAACCGATGACTCGAGAACTGTCACGCCCTGCCGCGTCGTACCGGTAACGATAATCTCTTCGAGCACGTTACGCGGCTCGTCCTCATCGCTGGCGTCCTGCGCGCCGGCAGGACCAGCGAACAGCAGCGTCATCGCAGGTACAAGCCCGCCGAGCACTGCAACGAGTTTCTGTTTGTACTTCATTGCTTAATCCCCCCCATTTCGGGTAATCAAATGACGATGTTCAACATCATGTGTCTGTCACGTCTCCACGGTGTCGGCGTAGAAATTGAGCTCGAGCATCACGCCGTTCGGATCAGTGACGAAAAGCTGGGTGACAGCGAGGTCGGGTACGACGGTTTTTCGGTAATCAACGCCGGCCTCTTTGAGGCGCTTTGTTGTTGCGTCGAGATCTGATGCCGTCAAGGCCACATGGTGAATCGCACCCGTGGGCCCCTGGTTGATGGTTTCCCGAACTACGAGATGAACGATGGGTTGCTCTCCGACATAAAGCCAGGCGCCCGGCACATCGAACGATGGCCGCCACCCGACCTTGAGGCCGAGAACCTGCGTGTAAAACTGCACGCTGGATTCGAGATCGAGTGTCTCGATGTTTACGTGATCCAATCCACCGATCATAACTACCGCGTCGGCGTCCCCCTTCCCGTTTTTGTATTGCATGACAGACTCTACACTCTGACGATCTCAAACGTCAACAAAATGAGGCAATATGATTTATATTTATGAAGCGATCAGATCATTCAAGATCATTTTCCAATTTTATATTTATTTTTCAGTATTTTACTGAGCAACCTCATGGGCGCTCCAGCACTGATAGATCGAATAGTTCTTACATTTTTTGAGGTAATTACCTCAGAAAACTGATGTTTCCGGTATACATCGCTCCGTTTCGACAGCTATACTGCCGCAAAACACGTCGGCGGCGGCACAGGCGACCGGGGCTCTTGCCCACCATTGAAACAATCGGCGCCAAGCCGACCGTCACAGACCATTATTGACATCAACATCGTGGGGGAATCCAGCCGCATGGCCATCACGCTCAAGTCGGGTGTGACCCGACAGCAAAAGTCCGACGACAGGAAACGAGTTCAGCGAGCTGTCGAGGACATCCTGCATTCTGTAGAGACCCAGGGCGACAGCGCTGTGCTCGAGTACTCGGAGAAGTTCGACCAATGGTCACCGGGCTCATTTCGATTGACCGATGCCGAGGTCGAGGCGTGCGTCAGCTCGCTGGATGCTTCGGTCATCGAGGACATCAAGTTCGCGCAACAGCAGGTTCGAAATTTCGCACAGGCTCAGAAGGACGCGCTGGCTGATCTCGAGATCGAGACACTCCCCGGTGTTTTCCTGGGCCACAAAAACATCCCGGTCAGTTCGGTCGGCTGCTACGTTCCCGGCGGCAAGTACCCACTTGTGGCGTCCGCACATATGGGCGTCGTCACAGCGAAGGTCGCCGGCGTCCCGAGAGTCATTGCGTGCTCGCCACCCTTTAATGGCAAGCCCAATGCGGCGGTCGTTGCTGCCATGCATCTGGGCGGTGCCGATGAGATCTACTGCCTTGGCGGCGTGCAGGCGATCGCGGCCATGGCGATCGGCACAGAGACGGTGGCGCCGGTCGATATGATCGTCGGTCCGGGCAACGAATATGTCGCGGAAGCGAAGCGCCAGGTTTTCGGCCGGGTCGGCATCGACCTGCTGGCGGGTCCGACCGAAACCGTGGTGGTTGCAGACGATACCTGTGATGTCGAGATGGCGGCCACTGACCTGCTCGGGCAGGCCGAACACGGTTTCAACTCACCGTCGGTGCTCGTGACCACATCCCGCGAACTGGCCGAGGCACTGCCAGGTGAAATCGCGCGTCAGCTTGAGACACTTGAGACCGCGGAGATCGCGGGCAAAGCCTGGGAAGACTACGGCCAGATCATCCTTTGCGAAGACGACGAAGAGATGCTTCGCGTCACGGATGATCTGGCGTTCGAACACGTTGAGATCATTACGGAGAACCCCGGTTTCTTCCTGGAGCGGCTGCGCAACTTCGGCGCCCTTTTCCTTGGCCCTGAAACTAACGTGGCTTACGGTGACAAGGTGATCGGCACAAACCATACGTTGCCAACCGGCCGAGCCGCCCGTTACACGGGGGGGCTCTGGGTTGGCAAATTCATCAAGACCTGCACGTACCAACGCGTGGATGCGTCAGCGACGCGGGAAATCGGGGAATACTGCTCTCGACTGTGTGCTATTGAAGGGTTCGCCGGTCACAAGGCGCAGGCCGATCTTCGCGTAGAGCGCTATCCATGACGCCGAAACGCCAGGGCTACATACACGGGAACATCTGAGTGGGTGGACAACGCAAACAGCTGATTCTTGGCGCGCTGTTCGTCGGCGTCCTCCTTGCACTGTATGTCATACCCTATCGCGACCCACTGTCTGGCAATCAGCGCGTTGCGCGCGAAGACACGGTCATCTTCGACCTCGACCGGAGCATCAAGAACCCGCGCAATTTCAACTGGCTAACCCCGGGCGTGAAGCGCCTGCATGGCGCTCACCAGGCCATGTGGGAGCCTTTGTTTGTCCTCAACTATGCGAGCGGTGAGCTGCAGCCCTGGCTGGGGCTTAGCATAAACAGTAACCCGACGCACGATGTCTGGACCCTGGTTCTGCGGCAGGGCGTCGAATGGTCCGACGGTCAGGCATTCGACGCCGACGATGTTGAGTTCACCGCGCGAATGCTGCTGGAGTCCGACGCAATCAGCGCTCGCGAGGCCATTCGCTTCAAGGCACAGGTTTCCGACGTTGAAAAAGTCGATGCGCACACGATCCGTTTCCGGCTGAAGCAACCAAACCCCAGCTTTCATATCGAGAACTTCGGCATCCAGAACTTCAGCTCGATGCTGGTTATGCCCGAACATGTGTGGCGCGGCGAGACGGTCGGCAGCTTCGACTTCTTCCCGCCCATCGGCACCGGTCCGTACACCTTCAGCTCGGCAACATCACAGCGTGCGATCTGGGACCGCGACGATAACTGGTGGGGCGCAAGAACAGGATTCCGCGAGCTACCTGAACCAAAACGCCTTGTCTGGATTGAAACAGGAGGCCAGGAAAACCGCGCTCAGCTGCTGCGCAACAACCAGCTGGACGCCGGCCAGCACCTGGCACTTGGGATCTTCGAAGCCATTCAGGCGAGGAACCCGAAGGTGGTGTCCTGGCATGACGGTTTCCCGTACAGCTGGACCGACCCCTGCCCACGTCAGCTTGAGATCAACACAACCATAGAGCCGTGGGACAACCCGGCTATGCGACGAGCGATCGCTTTGATCGTCGATCGACAACAAATCATCGATATCGTCTACGAAGGCTCGACGGTGCCGTCAAAAACGATGTTCGTGCAGTACGGCGCAATGCAACCCTTTATCGACGCGGTGGTTGACGCAGGTTTTGAGCTCCCGATCCGGTCGGACGTCGAGGCGGCGCGCGCGATTATCGAAAACAACGGCTACGCGATGAGCGACGACGGCATCTACAGGAAGAACGGCGAACCGTTGACCGCGCGCATCCTCGCGAATACAGCGTCTGCGGAGACGACGGGCACGGTGGATTTGCTCGTCGAACAACTGCAGCGCGCGGGTATCGATGCGCGCTCGGTTCCGGTGGAAGACGGTGTGTTCTGGGGCGAGGTTATTCCCCTGGGCGACTTCGAGATGAGCTATAGCTGGCTGTCGTGTGGCTCGGTGAACGAACCCTGGGCGTCCATGGTTCGCTACACCAACAATACGATGGCGCCCATCGGCGAGCGTGCTCCGGGCTACAACAACACCGGGCGCTGGAATACGGAGGCCACCGATCGTTACACCGAAATCGTGAATCGCATCGGGCAGCTGTCTCTTGGCGACCCTCAGATTCCGGGGCTTGTCGCTGAGGCATACCGTGAACTGGATGCAGAACAGCCTTTTATACCCCTGGTGCAGGCTGCGAAGGTCTTGTCGTTCAATGAGACGCACTGGACCGGTTGGCCTCGCGCCAGCGATTTTTACGTGCACCCGATGCACTGGTGGAACAGCACGCACTTGATCATTCACCAGCTTGAGAAAGTCGACGAGGGGCTTTGACCACGATGTCTGGCGGATCCGCAAAAGCTATCCCGATTCAGTACCTCGTTAATCGACTGCTGACGTTTTTCCTGACGGTTTTCATTGCCGCATCCATTATCTGGCTGATTCCACGCCTGTCGCCGATCGACCCCGCTGAAGCCATGCTGGGCCGGATGGCGGCGGGGGCCGGTTTTGTCGAAAACGCCGACCAGATTCTTGCCGACCTGAGAACGCAGTTCGGACTCGATGAACCCTTGTGGAAGCAATACCTTGCCTACCTGAAGAGTCTCGCCACGTTCGACTTTGGAGTTTCGGTTGCCAACTTCCCGACGCCGGTTGCCCAGATGCTGGCATCCGCATTGCCGTGGACGATCGGCCTTATGATCGTGTCGGTCGTTATCGCGTTCATCATTGGCAACGCGGCCGGCGCGTTCATGGCATGGCAGGAAACGCCACGCACCTGGAAGGTCGTGATACCCGCGGCGATGATATTCACATCGATCCCACCGATTCTCTCGGGGTTGCTATTGATGTGGTTGTTCTCGGCGCAACTTGGCTGGTTTCCGTTGACCGGCTCCTACGGACTGTTTGTCACGCCCGGCTGGAACTGGGAGTTCATCCTCAGCGTCATCGAGCATGGCGCCTTGCCGGCATTGTCTATCGTCGTCGTGACGTTTGGCTTCTGGGCGCTGGGTATGCGGGGCCTGATGACGACGGTGCAGAGTGAAGACTATGTGCAACTCGCCAAGGCCAAAGGCCTGCGCCCGCGCTACATCCTGTACCGGTACATGATTCGGAATGCCATTCTGCCCCAGGTGACGGCCTTCGCCCTTAAGGTCGGGCTGCTCGTGACCGGGCAGATCCTGGTTGAACGAATATTTTCTTACAACGGCATGGGCAAGTTGATCTATGACGCCATCCTCAACCAGGATTTCGCCGTCATCCAGGGCGCCAGCTACGTCGTGATTCTCATGACAGCAGCATCGGTTCTGCTGGTTGACCTGCTGTACCCGTTCATCGACCCAAGGATTCGACACGGAGGCGGCCGCTAATGACTGAGACGGCAGACACGGTCTTGTCCAAAGCCGAGGAGCGTGCAGCTCGAAAACGAGCAAAGCGACTGAAACGATTCGATACGCCATGGATGAACCCGAAGCTGCTTTGGGGCGGCGGCATACTCATCGGCATCCTGCTATTCGGATTCGTCGGACGACTGTTGTGGGACCCGGACCTTGTCTTTATCGGATCGGCCCCGCTGAACCTCCCGCCACTGGGTTTTGAAAACCTGCGCGGTGAAGGTGGCAGCATCGCACACCCCCTGGGAACGCAGAGCAGTGGTCGAGACATTCTTGCGTTACTTATCGTGGGAGCACCCAACACGCTGTTCATCGGCGTGATTGCGTCGCTGATTGGCATGTCGATTGGTATCGTTCTGGGATTCTCGGCGGGCTTTATCGGCGGGCGGACCGACGACGTCATTCGCGTTCTGGCCGACGTCATGATCACGATCCCGCCTTTGATGGTACTGATCGTGTTCCAGACCTCGATCGGCGAGATCGGCATTGTGATGATGGGCGTGTTGCTGTCTGGCTTCATGTGGCAATCGCCAACACGGCTGATACGTGCACAGGTTCTCTCAATGAGAGAATCAGGTTACGTGCGCATGGCCCGCCTGTCCGGCGCATCAACCTTCGACATCATGTTCAAGGAAATGCTGCCAAACCTGGTCCCCTACCTGTTCGGTAGTTTTATCGCTATCGCCACGACAGCGATCGTAACAGCGGTTGGCCTCGAGACACTGGGTCTCGGTCCGCAGCGAGTTCCGACACTTGGCAGGGTGATCTACGAAGCCATCGACTCGGCGGCACTGCTGCGAAACATGTGGTGGTGGTGGGGAATACCCACGGCGCTCCTGGCAACGATGTTCATCGGCCTGCTACTCGTGAACCTCGGCCTCGATGAGGTCGCGAACCCGAAACTGCGCAAGGTATAGACGAGTATGCGAAACACCGACACCATCCTTGAAGTCGATGACCTGCGCGTTTACTACGCGACACCGCAGGGCGACGTTAAGGCCTGTGATGGCGTTAGCTTCGATCTACGCTCTGGCGAGATCTTAGGCCTCGTCGGTGAATCGGGCTCCGGCAAATCAACGGCGACAGGCGGTGTGCTTCGGACGATTCAATCGCCAGGGCGCATCGTGTCGGGCACCGTAAACCTGGATGGCGAAGATATTCTCAAGTACGACAATGAGAAAATGCGCCAGACCCGCTGGCAGAAGCTTTCGCTGATCCCGCAGGGCGCCATGAACTCGCTGAACCCGACTATGACGATCAGCGACCAGATCGCTGATGTCATCGAAACCCATAAAGGCCGGCAGCCACCGGACGAATTGCGGGCTCGAATCCTGGAACTGTTCAGACGGGTGGGACTCCCGGAACGAATCTACTCGATGTACCCGCACGAGCTGTCAGGCGGCATGAAACAACGTGCCTGCATCGCGATGAGCATCGCACTTGACCCGCTGGTCATTGTTGCCGATGAAGCGACCAGCGCTCTCGACGTTGTCGTACAACGCGTCGTTGCTCAGACCATGCTTAAGATCAAGCGCGAACTGAACGTGTCCTTCATCATGATCGGCCACGATATGGGCCTGATGGCGCAGGTCGTTGACCGACTCGCGGTCATGTACAGCGGGCAACTGCTCGAAATTGCGTCCGTCCGCAACATGTTTGCTCAGCCCGCGCATCCGTACAGCCAGATCCTGATCGAATCGGTACCGACGCTGACCAAGCGCAAACCCATGAAGATCAACGAGGGCATCACGCACGACCCGAGGAACCCGCCGTCGGGCTGTATCTTCCGGCTGCGTTGTCCGCATGCCATGCCGGTATGTGCCGAGTCCCGTCCCGATATGGTCGAAGTTCATCCCGATCAACTGGTGGCCTGCCACCTTTGGCAGAAAGACGAGGATGGCAGCTATGTCCGACAATCTGTTTGAGATTCGAAACGTCTCGAAGATATACGGACCCGAGGATACGGGGCTGGTTGCGCTCAGTGAATACAGCTTCTCAATTCCAAAGGAGCCCGCACGAATTATCACGATCGCGGGTGAATCGGGTTCCGGCAAGTCGACGCTCGGTGAGCTGCTGCTGCGCTCAAGTCCGCCGACGCACGGCGAGATCCTTTTCGAAGGCGTCGATATCTGGAAATTTAACGACCAGCAAAAGCGCGACTATCATCGCCATGTCCAGGCCGTTTTCCAGGACCCTTTCGGTGTTTACAACCCGTTTTACCGGATTCGCCATGTGTTCGACATGGTCCTCAAGAATTACCGCCTGGCGTCGAGCCCGGCTCAAGGCCGGGAGTTAACCGAAGAAGCGCTCAATGCGGTCGGGCTCCGCGGAGACGACGTTCTCGAGAAATACCCCCACCAGCTTTCCGGTGGCCAACGTCAGCGCATCATGATCGCCCGTGCCACGATGCTGAAGCCAAAGTTCATCGTGGCGGACGAACCTGTCTCGATGGTAGACGCCTCGCTGCGTGCATCCATTCTCGACGTGATGATGAAGCTGCGCGATGAGTACGGCATCAGCTTCCTTTATGTCACGCATGACCTGTCGACGGCCTACCAGATTGGCGACCAGATCCTGCTGCTATACCAGGGCACCGTTGCAGAGCACGGCAATGCGGTCGACGTCATCACCAATCCCAAGCATCCGTACGTGCAGCTCCTGATCGACTCAGTCCCCAAGCCAGACCCGGACAAGCCCTGGCCGGGCGAGATCGAATTGCCGTCTGAGGAAGCACTGCGGACGCCGTCGGCAAAGGGCTGTCGCTTCTGTCCGCGTTGCCCGCAAAGGATGTCACGCTGCGAGACCGAGTCGCCGGAGCGCTACGACGTCGGCCCCAACGGTCACCAGGCAGCCTGCTTCCTGTACGAGAGTGAAGCTGTGACAACGACGACAGAAGGATCGATGCGTGTCGATGAAAGCAATGAACGCGTATAAGCCCGGCGAGTCAGACACGAGGCCGTGGGGAACGTGGACAGTCTTGGAAGTTGGAGACGGCTACGCCATCAAGGAAATTGTCGTCAATCCCGGCGAGGTCCTGTCGCTGCAGTCACACGAGCATCGCGCCGAGCACTGGATCGTCGTCCAGGGGTTAGCGGAAGTCACGGTCGCAGACTCCGTCTTTCGATGCGGCGTCAACGAGACCGCGTTTATTCCCACGCAGGCCAAACACCGAATTGCCAACGTCGGAGAAGAACCGATGCGGTTTATCGAAGTGCAGACGGGTTCGGTTCTTGTGGAAGACGATATCCAGCGCTACGACGACCTTTACGGTCGTACGAGCTGACCGCCCGAGGTCAGCTCGGCACCAGTCGAAGCGTCCGGATCTCGTAGGGCGACAACGCAAGCTCGATATCCCCGTCAAGCGAGACATCGCCGAGACGCTCCTCAAGCAGGTTTGTCCACTCCGCTGACGCCAACGGATGGTTCACGGTAGCGCGCGCGCGTCCATGCGTTCCGTGACTGTCAAACACGCGGACGATCAGCCCGTTACCGTCTTCAGCTTGTTTCACGACTTCGATGATCGCTGTGTCAGTGTCCAGTGACAGCAGGGAATGCTGTTCCGGCAGCGATCTCGCTTGTCTTTCTGCACTGGCCGATAAATCGCTAACCGACAACACCGGGCAATTAAAGTCGTAAGCCTTGGCATCGACCCGCGCATCACGCCACCCACCCTGATGCGGCAGCAGGCTGTAGCTGAAGTCGTGTTCACCAATGTCGCTTCCGTGGTACGGGTGCACGGGACTGCGTACGAGTGTTAGCCGGAGGCGATTTTCGTGAGCGTCATAGCCGTACTTGCAGTCACTAAGTAGCGCGACGCCGAAGTCGCCTTCGGACATGTCCGCCCATTTGTGCCCGGACACCTCGTATTTCGCCTGCTCCCATCCGGTGTTGCGGTGGGTGGCCCGATCGATATGACCAAACGGCAGGTCGTAGGTAGCGCTGCGCGAGCGTACCGCCAGCGGGAACGCGACTTTCAGCAGCTTTTTTGAATCCTGCCAGTCGACTCTAGTCTGGAAGTCGATACGACGATTGTTCGCATAGACGACGAGATCCTGCCTGATCGTGCTGTTCAAAACGCGCCACTCGCTGCGGAAGCGGGCAAACACCGGGCCGTTGCTGATCAGTTTCCAGGGCGTCACCTGGCTGACCGGGTAGGCGTACTCCTCGAGGTGATAGGCCACGTCCCATCCACCGAACTTCTTCCCCGGGTCGTCTTCGAACACCTGGAAGGCGTTGCCATTGCCAGCGAGCACTTGCCGGTCGCTTTGCTTGTCAAAGATCTCAGCAAGGCTGCCCTGCTCCGGGTCAATGCGGATCCGGTAGTGCGCCGTTTCAATCAGGTTGTTATCGAATGCAGCCGTTTCGGCGCCGGTACCGGCGCTGCCGGACCTCAGTTGTGCGGAGATCCATCCGATGGACGGCAATGTCGCCTCGAAATAAGCGTGGTCCCCCTCATGCTGCAGCGGTACCACCTCGCCGCCGGATAACTCAACAGCCGATGCGCTAGCATCCGCTGATGCAATCTGAACAACTGACTGGCGATCACCCAGGGTATTGAACAACACGAGATCTACTGTTCCGTCGACACGGTCCGCGATGAAGCCCGTCAACTCGTCGCGAAGGGACTCGCCGATAGAAAATACCTCATCGTATTCGCCCTGAATGTCGGGATCAGCTTCGGCAACGTGCGTGCCGGGCAGCGTATCGTGGAACTGGTTGAGCAGCAGCAGCTTCCAGCCCGCATTCAATCGCTCCTGGATGCGCGGCCCACCAAACGGCTGTGCGAGGCTGCTGAGAATCTCGACATCGCGATACAAAAGCTCAGCCTGACGATTCTTGCGCTTGAGCTCGCCGCGGGATGTGTAAGTGCCACGATGGCCTTCCATGTACAGCTCGTCGTCCCAGACGGGTAAGGCGTCGGCACGACTGGCCAGGCGATCAAAAAACGCGTCGGCACGCGACGTCTCTACAGTCGGCAGCCCAGGCATCTGCTTTGCGCGCCGGCTGTATTCCGTCATTTGTCGAGTGGGTCCGCCGCCGCCGTCGCCCCAGCCGTAGATATACAGGTTTTCGCCGGCCGTAAACTTCTCACCGTAGTCGTCCCAGTGCCGGTGAAGGTTGCCGTAGGTGTAGTCCTGCGCAAAGTGCGTCGGTGGAAAGTGGGTTACGACCTCACTGCCGTCGGGGCCTCGCCAGCGAAACGAGTCGTAGGGAAAGACATTGGTGTCGTTCCAGATATTCAGTTTCGCTGTCAGGAAGTAGTCGATGCCGGCCCTTTTCAAGATCTGCGGAAGCGTGTACATCGCACCGAACACATCGGGCAGCCAGCACACCCTCGAGTCGGTTCCCAGCAGGTCACGCAGGATTCGCTTGCCAAACAGGATCTGTCGGACCCAGCTCTCGGCGCCGGGCAGGTTCGCGTCCGGTTCAATATACATGGCGCCGACCGCCTCCCAGCGGCCGTTATCAACCATCGATCGAACATCGGCCATCAGCTCCGGGTAGTGCTCGTTCAGTTTCTCATACAGAAATGGCTGACTCTGGCTGAATACATACTCGGGATACTCGCGAAGCAGGCTGAGTGCATTACTCGTCGTGCGGCCATTCTTGCGCAGGGTCTCCTTTAGCGGCCAGAGATACACGATGTCGAGATGGGAGTGTGCGATCGTGCTCACGGTGCCGGCGTGCCGGTAGTACGGCGAGCCAAACACGTGTTCATGCAGGTAGCGACTGGCGGCTTCTGCCGAGCGACGTAGTGACTCTCGCGACTCGGCAGCCAGGCCAACGAGCCGGCAGGCCGCTTCGAGATGCGACAGGATAAAGCCTTCAACTTCGGACGCGTCTTCCTGCTGCCAGTAATGCAGGTACGCGTCCAGTGCAAACGCAAGATCATAAGCGCAGGACTCGATCACCGGATCGCGAATTACGAGGTTAGCCCGTTTGAAGCAATGGAAATCGCGCTTGTCATTGCGGCGCTCGTCGTACGGGTAGTTGATCGTGAAGGCTTCTAGGTCGAGCTCGAGTGCTTCACCCTGGACAGCGAATTCGCCAAGCGGCACAAGACTCCGGAAATGATCCAGCCCCTGCCACGGCTTGCCATTGATCCGTAGCTGCGTCTCGCCACCGTCCATGTCGATGTCGAGATAGGTTTCCGTGCCCGCGTGAGTTCCTGGAATTGCCAGCGTATGCCGCAGGAAAACTGTTGTATCAGGACCACCCCAGGTGTCGCCGACCTTCATAGCCTGCCAGTCCGCATCGATCGACTCGTAGGTTCCAGGTCCTGTCAGGCGAGAACGCTTGTACTCCCAGTCGGTCAGTTCGATCGCGTCATACCAGCAGCATTCGAAGAGTCGCTCGATATGTCGCTGGATCCAGTCCTTGGGCAGGTCGGGACTACGGTCCTTGTCCTTGGGCTTACGCTTGGGCATGTGATTCAGCTGTCCAGTTTTTCCTTGAAGGCGTTTAGTTCAGCAGCGTCCATTGTCAACGAATTGCCATGCGCCGGGAACTGGCCGCCCTGTACCTCCTCGCAGAACTCTCGAAACGCACTGACGCTGTCCTTGTAGAGGCGATCGTACTCCGAGCGATGGTCGCGGTAGGTTTTGGCGTGCCTCGGAATATGGCCGTCGTTGTAGCCCAGGATGTCTTTGGCAAACAGGTACTGCGCATCGCATCCTGTTCCGGCGCCCATACCAACCGTCAGTATGCCGATACGGCTCGATATCTCTGCTGCCACCTCCTGGGGAATCAGCTCTACCTCGATCGCTATGGCGCCGGCATTCTCATACGCCTTCGCCCGCTCAAACACGGTAAAGGCATCCGCGGCGTTCTTGCCAACCGCTTTGAAGCCGCCGGTCCAGGTGTTTTTGTACGGCACAAAGCCGACATGTCCGTGTACCGGAATCGCTTCCTTAGCCAGAGACTCGACGACCTCCAGGCTCATCGGACAGTAGATGGCATCAGCGCCTTTCTCCATAGCTGAGAACGCTGCGCGCTTGGCCTCATCCGCATTGACGTACTGACCGTAGACCAGCCCGACAGAGAAAAAAGTCTCCGGCGCGGCTGCACGAAACGCACGAATATCGCTGCGCTCCCAAGTGATGATCATGTCGACCCCCGCTTCCTCGCAGGCACGCGCTTCGTTGTCGGTATGCACGTTGACCTGTGTCAGTCGTCGTTGCCCTTTCAGGTCCAGCAGGTCTTTGACGGTGAGTTTTTTCATTGCGTATTCCTATTCGAACCAGTCCTTGAGCCGGTCTCGCATCCAGGTGTTTGCAGTCACGATGTTGCCGCTTGGCTGCTGGGTAAATGGCTCAGCATGCATATAGGGCGGCGGTCCGAATTCCGGCGAAACGCTCAAGATCGATCCCGCAGCCTGCGCCGCGTCGACACTGATTTGCCACCACCGTCGATACATCGAGACATGCTCCTGCCAGAACGGATCGGCAGGCTCGGTCACCTGCGGACTCTTCTCATGGCCTATGCGGGCATGAACGTGCCTCGATCGCCGGCTGGCCAGGTCAAACAGCTCCATGATGTCGTGCGGTATCCGGTCGACCACCAGCAGCCAGTGGCTCAGGTCTGACGTCAACTCCAGATCGGGAATGTGCTCCAGCATCCTGGCGCAGACGAAAGGATTGAACAGAATTCGTCCGCGGTGCGTTTCGAAGCACGGCTGCACACCGAGGTCGAGCGCCATCTGTCGGCATTCCTGCAGGAATGTACGTGCGTGATGCTCATCGAAACTGTCGGCACCGGCATGCACGGCGGCACGTCTCGCACCCATCGCCGCCGCCAACTCACACTGCTCTCGAAAACTGGCGAGATGCGCATCGTAGTCGCCCCAGTTTTCCGGCCGAGTCGCTACCAGTGCAATGTAGTCGAGCCCGAGTGACTCGATGCGCTCTCTCAGCGGCCCCGCCACCGTGGCGGTTCCCCCTGTTTCCGCATCCATGTAGAACACGGGAAACTCCACACCGGCGTATTGCTCGTCGCCTGCAGAGTCGACGAAATCGAAGAGTGTCTCGTAGCGATTGCCGGCGCCCACCAGTCCCCATGCCGTTTTGAACAGGCGCATGCTCACAGACGCGTCACTAATGTCGGCACAACGATCACGCTAACTGGCCCGCATCGGGTTCTTTTGATGGTTCACGCGGTATTGCCGCGGTGTTGTACCGTACTGCCGCTGAAACACCCGGTAGAAGTGACTGAGGTTCTCGATTCCGCAGTCCGCCGAAATATCCTGGATCGCCTGGTCGCTGTCGGCCAGCAACAACGCCGCGTGCTGCATGCGAATTCGATTAACGTACGTCGACGGCGACATACCAAGGTGCTTTTGCGCCATGCGGCACACGTGTTCGTGGCCCCGCCCGGCGGCTTTGACAAACCCCGCCGCTCCTTCGCGAAACACTTCAGGCCGCTTTGCTGCGTCACTCGCGGCAACCAGCCACTGCGGCACGGAGTCATCAAAGCTGATCGGTAGTTCCACGACCCGGGTAAACAGTGTCAACAAGTAGCCTTCGATCGCCGCGAGGGTATTCCCTGACGTCTGGAGCTCGCTCGATACGTTCACAGCGCGTTCAAACCTCGGGCCGGTCAGCATGTAGGTATCCGGCTGTCCGCCGTCGTGCCAGAAGAACCGACCCCCGAGATCCCTGCCGTAACGTTCGCCAATGTGCGCGATGATCTCCGGGCGAATTGCCACGTTCACGATTTCATTCCGGTCCCCCCTTACGGCCTGCAAGGCGTGCTGATCGTTGGGGCGCATGAAAACCAGGCTACCGCGTTCGAGACGTGTTTTTTCGTTGCCAACCCAGTGATGAGTTGCGCCTTGAGTCACGATGAAGATTTCGTAGAAATCGTGGCAGTGCTGGAACTTCGGTTTCGAACTGCTCAGGGCCTTCCTCGCGAAATGAAAGTGCCCATCAGACCCGATGAAGTCGTCGATGCGAAACGTGCGTAACTGCATGGTTGCGCGCCCTTGGGTCGCTATTAAACCGTTGACGCTATAATCAAAAAAAGCGAATAAAAAGTCAACTTACGAGCTTTGTAAGCAAAAATAGAGTAATTTATGCTTAGGCTTCAGACGGATAGAAGCTATGCAGACACCAGAACTTGATCTTTCCTTTACACCGGTCCGGAATAACTCGCCGGCGAGACTGAGCCGGGCGGAAATCGAGCAGTACAACGAGCTCGGTTATGTCCGGCCCATCGACGCCTTCTCCAGCGCAGAGGTCGCTGGGCTGCGGGCGTATTTCGACAGGCTCATGACCGACATGGGTCCGGAAGGCGCGTTCGGCATCAATTGCTACCAGGCCCGGCTGGCCGGCATCTGGGACATCGCGACGGACGATCGTATCCTCGACTACGTGGAAGATATCGTCGGACCCAACATCATTTGCTGGGCAACGGCGGTGCTCTCAAAACCAGCGGGCAGCGAAAAATACGTGCCCTGGCACCAGGACGCCTCTTTCTGGGGCCTGCAGCCGGCGAAGACAGTAACGGCGTGGCTGGCGATTGACGATGCCGATCCCGAGAACTCGGCCATGCAGTGGATACCCGGCACGCACAACAAAGGCCACTTGCCGATCGAGGAAACGGCGACAGATTCCGTGTTTCATATGCAGACCGCGGACGCGAACACGATGGGTGATCCGGTGTATGACGAGTTAAAAGCCGGTCAGTTTTCGCTGCACGCCGACATGCTCGTCCACGGTTCCGGCCCGAATCTCAGTGACCGCAGGCGCTGCGGACTCACACTGCGCTATTGTCCACCGGAAGTCCGTATTGTTGACGACGAGTGGTCAGCCGGTGTGGAAGCAATCATCTGTCGAGGTGAAGACCCCTATGGTCACTGGCGACACCATCCGCGCCCGGACAATGACGACATTACGCAGACCTCGAGTCCGCACGCCTACGGCAACAACTAGTTTTCCCTGCCGCAGGTTAAACGTTGCACGTCTTTGGTTCAGTCGTCGAGATACTCGGTCGTTCGACGATTACTGCCGGACAAAGCGTCCGCCGCGTCGCGCGCAACCTGGTTTCGGTACTCACGCGCTGACAAGCCCTTGATGTCTCTAAACAGCCGTGAAAAACGCGCCGGGCTGGAAATTCCAACTTGATAGCCGATCTCTCCTATGGCGAGGTCGGGGAGCATCAGTAACTGACATGCGCGCTCAATGCGGCGGCGATTGATCTCGTCCGGCAGCGAGCGTTGAGACCATGACCGCCAGCGTCGTCGCAGCGTTCGCTCAGACATCCCGCAGGCAGACGCCAGCTCCGCAATCCTGATCGTCTCATGCAATCGCGCTTCGATTTCACTTTGCACGCGAGACTCTTGTTGACGGTCACTGTAGTCATCGTCCGAAAGCTGCGCGGAAGACGTCAGTAAAGACATGATTTGGCGAAGCAGCAAAAGCGATGCATCGTGATAATTCGCGCTTCCCTCGAATGCCTCATTGTGCATCGACATCTCATAAATGTATTCGAAGAGCGGGACCAGGGCCGACTGGTCCGACAGGTGCGTGCGGTGGCGTGCCAGAAAGCTCGTGATCAGCGACGGCGGGATGAGGCCTGCCGGCACCTCGGCATGCAAGGGCCGACGAATGGCAACCTGGAATGAGACGAAGTAGAGCTGCAGATCTCTCGACGCGAGGGACCGGATTTCGTGAAACACGCCGGAATCTGCGACGAACAGGTCTCCCTGGGAAAGGGACCAGCGTTCTGTACCGTGTTCGAAGTCACCAGCGCCGGAAATGACAATACATGGCTCAAAGTACGAATGGCGGTGCATCCGGTTTCGGGTGACCGTATCGAAGGAAACCCGGCGTACTCTGCCGAAACTAACATGATGAACGGTTTGATCCTGCATAACCGGACACTATCAGAGTGGCCGAATTCGTCAATTTCTTGTCCGTAAAGGATCTAGCCGCGAGGGACGTGCTGCGCAACACTGTTCGCCATCCAGGATCGACAGCATATAGGGGATGGCCGTGCAGGCAGTTAACGACAAACAGCAGGACGTCGGTGAGTTTTTTGCCGAGCAAGGCTACTACCTTTCGAAAGGTGTCTTTTCTCCTGAATCGCTGCGTGCGATGCAGAGCGACTTTGATCGTATCGTTCAACAACTCGAAGCCAGCGGCGAAGACATAAACGCACGCTGGGAAGGGGAATACACGGACGAGCTGGACGGCGGAACCTCGCGGATCATCCACACCCACAACGTGCAGCGCTACTCCGCAGTCTGGCTTGCAGCGCTGCAGGACCCGCAGTTTCTTGATGTCGCGGAGTGCATACTCGGTCCGGATATCGTCCTTCATCACACCAAGCTGTTCCAGAAGCCGCCGAAAGAAGGCGCACCGTTTCCGGTGCATCAGGATTGGTCGTATTTCCCGACACGTGATGACTCGATGATTGCAGCGATCATCTTTTTGTCAGATGCCGATGCTGAGTCCGGTGGTCTCAGTGTGTTCCCGGGCTCACACAAGCTGGGGCGGCTGGATAACTCGTCGGGGCGGACAATTGGAGATTCGGAAACCTCGACGCTCACCTCGTCTGCTGACCTGGCTTCAAAGTATCCGCTTGAGGACGCGCTTACCGTCAACGCCGAGCCCGGGGACGTCGTGTTCTTCAGCTACCTGACCCTGCACGGCTCAACGCCGAATCGATCAGATCGGAACCGTAAGACGGTGCTTGTCCAGCTGTACAGCGGGCATGACGAGGTTCTCGACGAAGGTGGCGACAACCACGTTAACGAAAGGCTGGTGCTGCGAGGCTGGAACCACGAGATGCAGCGTGAAGCAGCGGGTGTCTAGGCCGTGAATCCCCCGCGGCAGCAAGCACATTCAGGATGTCTTTGGGTCGACGGCCCCGATGGGCACCAAATTCGGATGATCAAAGCGTGTAAAACACGACGAAGAACTGAATCAGGCGAAACAGCGAGTGCACGGGACCGTAAGCCAGGAGGAATACAGCACCACTCACGACTGCCCGCCACCAAGGCATCTGGAAAGCAACCCGAAACATGACCAGCGGGTAGAGCATGATAATGCCGAAGCCGATTTGCCATGCAGGCGGGTTCTCCCAGAACGGTGACAGCACGGTTCGAAGAATCGGCAGAAGGATCGTCGGCCCTATCACGTAGAAGAGCATGATGAACGCCATGTAATGCAGGGCGAGAACCACGTGATCGACAAACCGAACCTTCAAATCAAACGTAATCAATGCCGTAATCAGGGCAAGGAACGGCACGTGCACGACGATGATCGCCTTGGAGATATCCGCGGCCCGCAGCGAATACTCTGCCGCTAATGCCTCGAAGGCCGGGCTCCCTTCGCGCCATGCGGTCACCGCAGACTCCACCCCCAGTGCGGCACTGACAATCGCTTCGGTCCATGCGCTGTAGGGTTGCAGAGAGATCTGGTCGACGAGGTCGATCTGAAAATCGGACAGCACGGGGATCAGGAAGTAGATCACGTTCGCGAACAGGAACAGGCTGACCGGTGAGACGTAGCCTTTACGACGGCCCACGCGGTAGTTGTACGCCAGGTATCCAGGGTAGAAGAGCAACGCGCCAAAAGACGGAAGCACGCGACCGCGAAGATCGGTGATCTCGGCAACCGCGTCCTTGATCAGCTTGCCAAGACGGCGATCCTCGTCGGTCAGGACCTTCTGTCCGCACGCGGGGCAGAACTTCGCATCCGGCGACAGGGCATAGCCGCAGTTCTGGCAATTTTGTTCGGATTGCTGGTTCATCGTGGGTAATCGCATTATTCCCGCCGTTGTCCGCAGACTCCATAGTCCAGGGGCGCTGGCGGTTGAATTTAGGGCTTTCGCCACGAAATTCGTAGGTCTGCGGCGTGTCCATCGTTACCAACCGTTACACAGACCCTTGATTTTTTTAGACACAATTCTCCTCCCGCGCTAGACATGCGCACCCCAGCGTCCCGGCGAGAAGGGCCGGTGCTGACCTGGAGAGGGAGCAAAAAAGAATGACCCGAAAAGTCGCGACAATTCGCATCCACAACCTGCGCCTTCGAACGTTTATCGGCTTTAATCCCGAAGAACGCGTGAAAAAGCAGGACATCGTTATCAACGCCGAGATCGCCTATACCCTGGCAGACGGTGTTTTCGATGACCGTGTTGAGGACGCGCTGAACTACAAAACCATCACCAAAGACGTCATCGAGCTTGTGGAAGGCGGTCAGTTCCTGCTGCTCGAGAAGCTGGTAGGTGACGTGCTGGCCATCTGCACCGCCGACGCGAGCGTGCTGCGGGCCTCGGTGACTATCGAAAAGCCCCATGCGCTGCGCTTTGCCGACTCGGTATCCCTGACCCTCGAACATGACGCGCAGCAAGCAGCCTCGCCGCGCCTTTTGGAGAAAGCATCATGAGCCCCGAAGCCATTCGACTGTCCGCCATCGCGGAAGCCGCCGCAGCGGAAAAAGAAGCCCTGATCAGTGATGAGGCGCGCCTCGTGCGCGATACGCTGGTTGAGAAAGGGCTTGAAACTCCGATGTTCGATAACGGGCTTACCGCCGACCAGAAATATCACCGCATTGAAGGGCTGATGCGCGAGGTCGTTGAAACACTGGGGCTCGACCTTGCTGACGACTCGCTCGCTGAGACACCGCACCGCATCGCCAAGATGTACGTACGGGAGATTTTCTCCGGACTGGACTACAGCGAATTCCCGTCGCTTTCGCTCATTGAGAACAAGATGGGCGTCAATGAAATGGTCAAGGTCCGCGACATCGAACTGATCAGTACTTGTGAGCACCATTTCGTAACCATCGACGGCACGGCCAAAGTCGCCTACATCCCGAAGGACAAAATCCTCGGCCTGTCCAAGATCAATCGCCTTGTCCGCTTTTTCGCACGTCGTCCGCAGGTTCAGGAACGGCTCACGCGCCAGGTGCTCGTTGCGCTACAGGCATTGCTGGGAACGGATGACGTAGCGGTCAGCATTGATGCGGTCCACTACTGCGTGAAATCCCGCGGTGTTATGGATTCGAACTCGCAGACCAGCACGACCGCACTGGGCGGTCAGTTCCAGGACAACATGCAGACGCGCGCAGAATTCCTGAGCCCGTGAACCCGATCCTGATCACCGGCGTGGGACAACGCGTCGGTCTGCACCTCGCGCGAACCTACGTTGGTCGTGGCCGTCCGGTGATCGGTACGTATCGTTCCAGGCGTGACAGCATTGACGAACTAGAAGCACTCGGTGTTGAGTTGCACCAGTGTGACTTCTACGAAACGGCGCAGGTGCAGGCGCTCATCGACAGCGTGGCCAGCAGTCACGAGCAGCTTCGGGCAATTATTCACAACGCCTCGGACTGGCTGCCGGACAAAGCGGACTTTCCTGCGGACGAGATACTGCGTCGCATGATGGCCGTGCACGTATCTGCCCCTTACCAGATCAACCTTGGTCTCGCTGACCAGCTGAAAGCCGGTGCGCCATCGGACATCGTGCACCTCGGTGATTACGTGTCCGGGCGCGGCAGCAAGAAGCACATTGCCTACGCGGCGAGCAAGGCTGCACAGGACAACCTGACCTTGTCTTTCGCGGCGCTGCTGGCACCCGAGGTCAAGGTCAACAGCATTGCGCCGGCACTCGTGCTGTTCAACGAGCACGACGATGCCGCGTATCGAGAGAAGACCCTTCGAAAAAGCCTCATGCAGCGCGAAGGTGGTCTGGACGAAATGCAACACCAGGTCGACTTCCTGCTCGACAGCGATTATGTGACGGGCCGGATTATTCCGATGGACGGGGGTCGTCACCTGGTTTGAACCTCCAGGTTCCCGGCCCTACATACAGGCGACTTACGGGGACGCTTTAATCGAACGATAGGCGACGCGGTCGCCAGCAAACGTGCCGATCCAGAGCTCTCCGTCGACCTCCAATGCCATGGTGACATTGCTGAAATGCGTGTGCGCTGGTGATCCGGCGATCTCTTCGAGCGCAAGCGTTGAAGGATCCACAGAGACCACGGAAAACGGGCGATGACAGCTGGCAAATGCCTCCAGGTCGAAGGGTTTGTCGAGTGCAACATCCCCACAGAAGGGATCGACAATACTCAGACCGGCGGTGATCATCCGGCCGCTACTGTCACGGTGAAGGTTGTCCGGAATAATGTCCATCGGCCCGCTGGTACCGAGCAGTTTCGCCGGGTTTTCATTGGAGAAGGCGAATATCTTCTGGTGTCCCGATGAGGCAATCAGGAATCTCGATTCATCCTCGGACACTTCGATACCGTTGGCATACGACATCTCAGTGCCGACGATCTTCGCAAGCGTCTTGTCACCGGGCGACCAGGCATAGGCCGCACCGGTTGCACCTCCACTTGTCAGGAAGATATCGGATATCTCGATACCGGTGTGCAGCGGTATCGTCGCGAGTATCGAACCGTCGCTCATCGAGGTCACGCTGTTGGCCGCCATACCATCCGGTGTAAACACACAGCCGACCCAGGCGATACCGGGAACGTCTGCCGATGAATCGATCTCGAAGATCTCGATGGTCTCGCGTGCGCCGTGGCCAACGACGTACAGCAGTGACGTGTCCTCGCCGGTCGCTCGCACATGCAGCCCATGGCTGACAAAGGCGTCGGGCTCGGGTGCTTCCGGACAGTCGGGGTACATTTGAGCGTCGTGCCGGGCCGCGGATACTTCCGACGGATAGAAGGGACGTAGTGAACGCGCCCCGACATCGATCAGGTTCAGTGATATACCGCCACTGAAGCCACTGGCGACTAGCCAGGATGTACCGGGAATCTGCACAAGATCTTCGGCGCTGGGCACATCGCAAAGATAGGAAAACCCGTGCTCGCTGGCGCAGGTGTCGTCATCTGCCTTCAGGTCCGGCGAGATACTCGTCGATACGATCAATAGCGACAGTGCAACCAGTCTTTTCATTGCGCATGCTTCCGACCCGATTGTTCGCCAGTCTCTCATCACCCCTTAACTGGCGTCAAAACCGAGCCGACCAAGAAACTCTTCCACGTGTCGAGTAGTCTATCGCCCCAGTAAAGGAAAAACGGTCAACGGCCTGCACGGGGCATCTGCTATCGATACCGAAACGGAAAGCGCGCATAACACCAACGGCGGCTCCATTCGCCCGGCGAGACTGCTCGTCGAATCCGCCGCCATATTTCTCAGCGTCCTGCTCGCATTTTTTGTCGAGCAGTGGCGGGAAGACCAGAACGAACTCAAGGAAGCCGAGGCAGCGATAAGCCTGGTCCGGGCCGAGCTCGCCCAGAATCTGGAGGAACTGGAGCGTGTCGCGCCTGGCCGCGACGAGCAACTCCAGGCATTCATAGAGTCAATGAATATCCTGCAGAACGAAGGACGATTCCCGTACGACATTCCTTCGCTTGAAACACCCGAGATCACGACGATCGCGTACGACCTCGCCACCGACTCCGGAGCCGTAACAACGGTCTCTGCCAGCGAGCTGCTGGTCATCGCAAGAGCCTACGAGGCGCTGGACAAAGTCCGCGGCAACGACGACTTTCTGCAGAACCGCAACGCACAGATTCGATTCGGCGACGGTGAGCAATACATTTCAGGGTTCATTTACTACGTCAACCAGGCGTCTGCTAATGAGCCCGAAGCGATTGAGTATGTCCGCAATGCGCTCGAGCTGCTTGGTGACGGAGCGCCGGTTGGTGAAGAGTAGGAGTACGAGTCGGCGACGAACGGTGCTTACTCGCACAATGGATCAACGCGATCGACGGCGCGGATAATCGACTTCATATCCCAGTCGAACTCGTCCATGAATCGAAGGACTATCGTGCCACGGGGCAAAATAAAAACATGATTGGTTCCAAAGCCCTCCATGTACGGCACTTCGAGCCTGCAAGACGGTAGCCGAAAACGCCTAGCCCAGAAGCTGTGTCGATAACGATCAGGACGATTTTGAGTCTTTAAGCCGGGCCAATCAGTACGCCCCAGGGCTCTGCGGATGCTTGCCCTGCTGAGTAATTGCCGGCGATTGTGTTCGCCTTCGTCGGCGATTAAGCGCGCGATCTTCGCGGCCTCATCGAGTGTCGGTCGAGTGCCGTAGCCCAGCACGGGGAGACGATCTTCCGGTCGCGCATCTCTCGTTCGCATGATATCCAGTGAAGCCGCTCCGATTGGTTCGAGCACATCACGTTGAACGAGATCCCAGAAAGGAGTGCCTGACCCCTCTCTTTCGTCGACATAGTTCTGAAGCGCGTAGGAGAGCACAAAGAAATTCGTTGTCGTGTAATTAAACTTCTGGCCCGGACGCGGTCGGTCGTCTCCGAATGCTGCGATATTATTAATCGCGTCAGTTTTGTTGTCCGCCATCATGAGCGGATAAAACAACTTATCCAGCTCATCACCACCCCGTGTGCCCGTCGCCATATCGAGCGCGTTGCCAAACGTAACCTCTTGCCATTCCGGACGGTCTGAGAGTTGCGGCACGTAGTCGGCTATCCTGGCGTCAAAGATCTCCTCGCTGTATCGCTCCGCGAAATAGAACATCGCTACTGCACCGGTGAGACTCTTGCTGACCGAGTAAACGCCGTGACGCATTTCGTCCGGGTACGGGTACGCACCGTGCCGTGTCTGTGGCGGGTGAAGATAGAGAGTATC
Organism: uncultured Woeseiaceae bacterium; assembly: GCA_964606915.1. GTDB lineage: Bacteria > Pseudomonadota > Gammaproteobacteria > Steroidobacterales > Woeseiaceae > UBA1847. The sequence continues at coordinate 69,450 of CAZSIQ010000003.1, forward strand.
CCCGAGATAGACCGCGCCGTTGCTTGTCGGGGCATTCGTTGCGTGAACCCTGCTGAAGTATTCAGCGATCTCGCCCTGCGTATCGATTTCCGCCAACGGCCGAACCGGAATTCGAGCGGCTCGCCGCCGTGCATGCCTTGAAATGATGCTCTCTACGTCAGAGAAACTGGTCTTTTCGTATTGAGCCGTTGCAGACACCCGAATGTCGCCGATCTGGTTATCCAGAATGTCGGCCGTTTCCTGGCTGCACTGCACATACAGATTGGTGATTTCGGTCTCGGCATACAGAAAAGTACCGACACAGTTCCGCACAGAGCCGACCAAGCGATCTGTCAGGTTTATAGGGAACGAGGCACGAGACCAATTTCCGTCCTCTTCCTCCTGCCAAACCCGACCGACACCGACAAAAACATCCCACCCGCTATCTCCGTTCTTCGACGTATCGATGCGTTTCGTATTGCGAGGTAGCAATTCGCCATTGCGGGAAATCAGATCGACAGAAAAAGCCGGGAACAGGTTTTCACCCGCGTAGTGCGCCCTGGCAAGCGGAAACCTCATCTCAGTCTCGGAGACGGACAGGCGCCCGGAGAATTCAGTTTCCGCAGGTCTCGCCCAATGGGGGCGCGCAAAGAAGCTCATATCCATGAGCGGCAAGACCTGACCTGAAGACAGGTCGCCATGCGTCAACGCGGAACGCGTTTCTGTAAGCACGGGGCCAGACCACTGCCCAGGTTCACTACGCGCGCAGCCACTGGCGAATACCATGCTCAGCCCGATCATGGCCAGGCTCATGCAGGCGATGCCGCCACAGGCGTGGGCTCTGCTGTTGATCATCCCCATTTGAACTGTTTCCGATACTGCGTCGGCGAAAGTCCGGTTCTGCGGGCAAACGCTTTGCGAAACGCGTTCTCGTCAGAGAAGCCTACTTCAGCGGCGATCTGGGCAACGGACGCGTCTGAATCTTCCAGGAGCGGTTTCGCCACGTCGAGACGAACGCGCTGGATATAGGCTTGCGGTGTAACGCCGGAGGCCGCACGGAACTTCCGCAGCATCGTACGTGTGCCAACGCCCAGATGCCTCGCGAGCTCTTCAACACGGATATCGACCCCCTGGCGTGAGCGGATCCAACGATCCGCTTTCTCAATCAACGGGTCTCGCGTTTTGGAGTGCTTTGGCACCGCATACAGACGTTGCGATTTTCGCCCACCATCCACGACGAGATACTTGGCGCAAAGACGAGCGACATTCGCGCCGGAGTAGCGCTCGATGAGGTGAAGCGCCAGGTCGAGCGATGACGCGCCTGCCGCAGATGTGATCACCTGCCCCTCATCAACAAGCAGGTCATCTTCAGCCAGATCAACGAGTGGAAACTCTGATCGAAAATGATTCGCCATCCACCATGTGGTGGTTGCACGTCGCCCGTCCAAAAGTCCGGCGCGCGCCAATATGAAGGTACCGGTGCATGCAGCAGCTATCGTGCCGCCTGATTGAACGAAACTGACCAGTTTGTCCTGAATGCCGTTGTACGAACTCAGTGCGGCGTCGAGGTTTTCCGTACTCTCGGCGCCGATTCCTGGCAGGACAAGAACATCAAATTCGCTGCGGATCAACGGTCGCGTTTCGCCGATCAGTTCATGTCCGCTTGCTGAAACGACGTTGTCTTTGGACAGTGAGACGATGCGCGTTTCATATTGCTGCGTGTTTCGACCCAACTGCTGAGTGATTTTATTGGCAGTGCTGAAAAGGTCAGCGGGCCCATATACCGAGAGCGCCACACACCCTTCGAGGGCCAGAACGCCTACCTTTATTGTCATACGCCCTTCTTGTGACGGATTTAGGCCTTTTTGTGTCGAATCCGACTATATAGATTTTCGCCCGAGAGTCTATCGTTTTGACAGACATTCACGAACGGAAGACCGAGCATGACGATTGAACTGTGGACATTGATGGCCGTCTGCGCGCTGGCGCTTTTCCTGTCGAGCGTTCCGCTATTTCGGGCCATGCGCCTGCAATGGGGATTCAAGGCCATGCTGGGCAATCGCGAAGGCCTGTCACCGCTGACCGGCTGGGGTGGGCGTGTTGTTCGAGCGTACGGCAATACGGTCGACAACATTATCTTCTTCGCTGCGGTTGTTCTCACCGCTCACCATGCGGGGGTCTCGAACGACGTTACGGTCGCGGGCGCGCTCACCTTTATGGCTTGCCGTATCGTCTACGCCTTCGTTTACATTCGTGGGATCCCGGTCATCCGGACGGTCGCCTATCTTGGCGGAGTGATCGGTACGCTCGTTATCGCCTCCCAGCTGTTCTGATCCTCGGGTTCCGGTTTCTAAAGGCATCGTACTGAAGGCAGCCATCGCGCCGGCACTCGTGATCTGCAAGGTTCATACGTGACCGATCGTTGAGGATTGTTCAGGACAGCCTTTGGGCTGTTCTGCCCCTTCGAGGCGCCGTTCAGGCTTCAAGAACGCTGGCGCGTTTTGTCGAACCGGAGGCGCTGATCAAGCCTTCAGTTTTTCCAGACCGTGAGAATGTCACTTGGTGTTGCCGACCAGATTCCGCTTTGACTGGTTATGTGGTCAAGCACCTGCTCCAACCTTCCGATTCGATGCGGCTGCCCCAGCATCCACGGATGAATGTTGAGCGCCAGCAATCGACCGCCCTGCTCTTCTGATTCCGCCAGCAGGTAATCACAGGCATCACAGATCTGGTCAGCGTACTCCGCTTCCGAATGCAGGTTATCCATCAGGATGAAGCGATCCTCGAGCTCGGTCGACAAGGGCATCGCCGTGATCTCGCCGGCAGCTGAGCGAAACGGATACGGCATATCGTCGTTGATCCAGTCGCACATGAACTCCAGACCGTTTTTGACCAGCAGTTCCGGCGTGTTTTCACTTTGTGATTTGCCAGGGCTAAGCCAGCCTTTGATATCTCGCCCGGTGGACTCACCCAGCACCTTCAATGAGCGCTTAATTACAGCGGCCTCTTCGGACTCATCCATACCACCGTAGTGTGGCGTATCCATGTCCCATCCGTGGGCCAGGATCTCGTCTTCGCGCTCGGCAATTCGCCTGACGAGATAGGGATAGCGCTCGGCCAGTCGCGCGTTGATCGCGAACGAAGCTTTGACCTTGAATCGATCCAGGGCCTTAAACACTCGGTAGATACCGACGCGATTGCCATACTCTCTAAGCGTGTAATGACGAAGGTCCGGATAGGCCGTCGTCATGCCGCCCGGCGGGCTGAATGGCTTGCCGCGCTGGTTCAGCGGAAAGTACTGCAGCGTGACATTGACCCACAGCGCAAGCCTGGCATCACCCGGCCACTGAACCGGCTTGCGATCAGTCAGCATCGACCAGTCGTAGAAATCGTGATCCATGCCATAAGAGCGATGCGCGTACTCGAGGTAGGACTTGTCCAATGGCATCACTGACCTCCCTTCGCCGCTATGTCTGCCGCCGCGGTGTCGTAGTGGTTTTCGATGAAGTGCTCTGCGATCTCCCTGCCGGTCGTAACCCACACGTCCGAGTGTCCGGTGATGTATTCAAGCGCTTCCTCAAACGCCTTTAGTCGATGGGGGTGACTGACCTGGTAGGCGTGCAGCGGAATACACATGACCACGCCGTTCTCCGCACCCTCAGCGTACAGCCGGTCGAAGTTCGCTTTGATCATCTCTCCATAGCGTCGCGGCTCTATCTTATTGACGACATAGACTATGGTGTCGTTCATCTCCAGCGAATATGGCACCGACACAAAGCGCTTGCCGGACCGCAGATTAATGGGCGTTGGCTGGTCATCATGAAACAGGTCGCAGGTATAAATGCCACCGGCTTCTGCAAACAGGTCGAGCGTAATTTCGCTGTGCGTTAGTGCAGGTGCCAGGTAACCAGCACACTGCTGTCCGGTGTGTCTGCGGATGGTCTCGATCGAGTCCTCGATCATCGACTTTTCCTGCGCCTCATCCATACCGTAGGTGTAGCGCGTGTTATAGATGCCGTGACTGAAGAACTCCCAGTTACGTTCACTGCACATCTTGATGATCTCGGGATGATGCTCGCAGAGTGCCGTAGAAAGCGATATCGAACCGCGAACGCCGTACTTGTCCAGCACTCGCATCATGCGCATGTGGCCTACGCGGTTGCCGTAGTCCCGTGTGCCGTATCCGGAGATGTCCGGTATCGGTTTCGGCCAGGCCTTGCGGTGAGGGTTTTCGGCCGGCTTGAGCTCGTAGAACTCGATATTCGGCGCCACCCAGAACGCAACCCGGGCATCGTTTGGCCAGGTGATCTTCGGGCGGTTCTCGTAAGGCCAGTAGTCGTACAGACCAGGATCTTCTTGCATGGGATCAGTCCCGTTGTTCAGGCGACAACAATCGGCTCAAAACTCACAACCGCGGGCAGAGCGGATCGGTTTGCAGCCCGGGTGATTCTGCAGCCAGTCCCGCACGGTGTCTGCGGACTCGACATCGGCATATTTCAGCATCATGTCGCAGAGATTGGCGTAGTGAGGTATCTCATGTTTATCGGCCACACATTCCTCAGGAATGATGGTGCGGTACCCCGTAGAGAGTGACGCGACGCAGGAGGCACGAATGCAGCCTGAGGTGCTGCCGCCTGTCAAGATAACGGTATCCACCTTGTGCCAGACAAGAAGCGACGGGATCAGGGTGTCGTGAAACACGCTGGCCATTCGTTTATTGATGATGGCGTCCTGCGAACGGTCGATTTGCAGGCGAGGGTCGAGTTCGGACCGTTCACTGTCGACCTTAATGTTCTGCAGCGAGTCCTCGGTGTTGGTACGGGTACCCCAGGCACCGGCGTCATCGGCATTGTCCATGTAAGCAACATAGGTCCAGATCACCGGCATGTTCTTCGACCTGGCCAATGCTGACAGTTCATTGATGTAGTCGATCTGCCCGGGATCCGTCTGGTAGGCGGTTTTGAAGGTGTCGATATCCGTGTAAGCGCGCTGCAGATCGATATTGATGATGGCCGCTTTTTCACCGAATCCAAATTTGGCGCGGTTCGGATTGGCTTTGACTTTTTGCCAGTATTCGCGGGGCGTCAGATCGGAAGTTTCCATCACCGGCATAGCGCTTTCCTCGGGTTCAGTAGCAGATTTCTAGTTTAAAACTGTAGCGTAGATTGAGCGCTGATGCCTCACGCGTCTTCGACCAAGGCACCGACACTTCATAAGAAAATCCCGGGCTCACAGATAGAGAAGGCCACACCGTTTCGGGTCGCTCTTCATAGAGTGGTCGGCCCTTCACCGTTTGATCGGCCGTCAGGCAGCCGAGAGAATTTCAGCAGCCGCACGACGCCCCGATACCAGGGCACCTTCCATACCCGCCGCCACGAGTTCCGTGTGTTCGCCGGCGAAATGCAGGCGACCCAGTGGCCTGGGAATGTTGTCGGCAAACGCAGCCATCTGTCCCGGCGCATAGTGCGCATAGGCACCTTCGACGTAGGTGTTCGACCAGTTGTACGCGAGCGTCATATCTACCTGGTCCCGACAGCCGGGCCACAGAACTTCCATCTCGCGTATTACCTTGTCGACCTGTTCTTCAGGATCGACTGACGACACATTTTGCGTCCCGATGCCATTTACCCAGTTGATCAGAAGCCCACGGTCTCCGCTCATCTTGCTTGACGCATTGAAAAGGCGTTCGAGCGGACCGTCCGACAGCACCATCGACACCGGGGCGTTGTCTTCCCAGAAGCGTGTTTTCGTTTGCAGGTAGGTCTGGACGATCCGGGTGTATGGCAACTCATCGATCGCCTTTTGGCGCTCAGGAGGCAGTGCTGGCTCGAAGCGGATCTTGCGCAGCGCCGTAAATGGCAGGGCCAGGACGACGCGATCGAACTCATGCACCTGCATACCGTCAGCGGTCCTGACATGCAGGCTCACACCGTCTGCCGAACGGTGGACTTTCTCAAGTCCGTGACCATAAAGGATTGCCTCGGAAAGCGACTTGCCGAATGCATCCGTAAGGCTCTGATTGCCATTTTTAAGGACAGGGGGACGACCGGCGCGAAGCAATACCACTCGCGTACGGTCCCGCAGTGCACTCAGTGCGGACACGGTATCGACACTGTTGTAGTTCAACGTGTGATCGATGAGCCTGATGGCGGCATCGCTGGCGCCCCTTTGCTGCAGCAACTCCCGCAAGGTCAACTGGTCATAGCCGATGAATTCGCTGTCGAGCACCCGGTCGACGGACGCAATCTGCGAGGCAAGCGGATCGAGGTAGTGGCCCAGTAGCCGGAAGGGTGCCAGCGGCTTTTCTTCGTCGGAAAGGCCGGGCGGCCACAACTCAGGGTTGCCGCGTAACTCCTGGCCCAGGAAGAATTGCCCCCGCAAATGCAGCAGGACGTCACGACGCGGACCGGCAGGCGGGGACTCCTCGAACGGCAAACCGAACGCAGTGCAGTAGCTCAGAAAGTTAGCGTAGCTGGCACCGATCGTTTGTCCACCGACATCCACCCAGGCGCCGTCAGCAAAATGGCCGCGTATCGTGCGAATCCGGCCGCCAACACGGTCGGATTGTTCCAGCAGAACAGCATCGACTCCCGACGACCTGAGCTGATGAGTCGCGGCAAGCCCGGACAGCCCCGCGCCGACCACGGCAACCCTCTGCGCCGCATTAGCGCCCTGCCAGAGAAGTGACAGCGCACCGCCGCCTGCACCGAGCAGGAAGTGGCGTCGGTTGAGTTGCGGCATGCGAAACCCCGTGTTTCCAATAATGTTATAAAATACTAACATTAAGTCATTTCGCGCGAAAGCGCGCCCATCGGGGGCTTCGATCGTGAAACTGCTACGTGCTGCGACCTTGTCGGTCGCCGACCTCGACCGCTCCGTTGAGCTGTACTGCACATGGCTGGATTACACCCTCGAAGAACGGGGTAGCGTAGACAGAGCGCTCGCCGGAAGCTGGGGCTCGCCGTCAGCAACCGGGGCACGCTGCGCCGTCCTGCGCCCTGCTTCAGGCCATGACATCTTCATTCGACTGGTGGAAACACCCGGACGCCCGGAGTTTCGAGCGCTGACCACCTATGGCTGGTCCGCCATCGAGATCTGCGTACAGGATGTGCTCAAGACCCACGAACGAATGCTCGAGTCACCATTCGAGATAATCGGGCCACCGAGCGAAATCGATGGCCTGCCGTCGATCTTCCCGATGCAGGTCAAGGGCCCAGATGAAGAGATCGTTTACCTGACACAGATTCGCGATGACCTGGCTGACTTTGATCTGCCACGTGCAGACACACTGATCGATCGCCTGTACATGCTGGTGATGGCCTGCTCCGACATGAAGGCATCACTGGACTGGATGTCTCATCACCTAGACATTGACATTGGCCGCGACGAACTGGCGATCGTGCACACCCTGTTGGCGAGAGCATTTGACCTGCCTGAAGAGGATCCGCACACCATCTCGACCATGGTCCACGGCAAGGACGTTTTCCTCGAACTGAACCAGCTGCCGTCCTTGGCGGGCACGAGACCCGGCATCAGGAACCACCTTCCCCCGGGCGTCGCTATAGGAACCTTCCGGATACCGGATTTCGAGCTCGTGCTCGAGCGCAATGAAGGCCTGTGGATCACGGTACCTGCGAACCATGCGTCAGCCGTCTACGGTGGCAAGCGAAGCGGCACGCTGCGCGCACCGGACAACACCCTGGTGGAAGTGCTCGAAGCCTAGTCGGCCTTCTCCGGCGTTTCTCCCGACGTCACGAAGTTGCGGTACTTGCCGAGTAGCAACAACGGCAGCGCACCCGCGAGGAACAGTAAGGACGATATCTTCAGTATTGTGTCGTAGCTTCCGGTTGCGTCATAGAATTGCCCGAAAACGGCAGGCCCGATACCTGCCCCGAGCGCGAAGAACCCATACAACGCCCCGTAGATCGCTGCGTAGTGCAACAGCCCAAAGTACTTCGATACGAGATAGGCCATCAGGTCATACTCGACACCGGCAGCGGCGCCGAGGATCATGATCGCAGCTGCCGCAAACGCGAAACCGTATTCGGGCCGTGCGAGCATCAACGTAGAAACGGCAGGCAGGCTTAGGAAGATCGCGGCAACACCGGGCGCCCAGAAATGATCCAGCAGGAAGCCGCCGAGAACGCGCCCGATGATGACGGCAATGCCCAGCAGGCTCGCGAGGGTCACGGCGTCACCAGCATCAAAGCCCTTTTCACCCAGCATGGTCTCGAGATTGGGGATCGGCCCGCCGACGGCGAAAGAGATGGGCACAAAACTGTAGGCAAGCAGCCAGAACCGCCAGTCGGTCAGCGCATCCTTCAGCGTCGGACCGGTGTGTTTCACCAGCTTGTTCGCGGTCTGTACGCGCAGCTGCGCCACCTTGTCCGCAACCTTCGGATCGGACACATCGCGGAAGAGGAAGTAGGCAATCGGGAACGACACCAGTAGCGGCAGGAGACCGACCGAGACGTAGGCCAGCCGCCAGCCGAGCAGTTCAATCATGAAGAACGCATATTGCTTTGCGATCAGGCCGAAGATACCGGTACCAATCAGCGACAGGCCAAGTGCCAGCCCGCGCTTCTCGTGAAACCAGCCATTCACGGCACGAGTCCAGGTGATAGGCAACGTTCCGGCGCCGCAGGCGGCCAGCACTACCCAGGTCGCAAGCCACATCGCGATCGAACCGTTCTGCAGCGAGAACGACATCATGACAAAGGAAAACAGCACGACGGATATCAGCGCGACGCGCCGGGGACCGTAGCGGTCTGACAGCAAGCCGACAATCGGGCTGGTGATTACCGCGGCAAACGTAAACACCGCCATCGACAACATGATCTGGCCGATACCCCAGCCAAACTCCTGCGCCAGCGGTCCGGCGAACACACCCAGCGTATAGAACGGCAGCGGCGACATGCCAAGGCCGATACCGATGGCCGATGCAAAAACGACCGGCCAGCCAAACCTGAATTCAGCGTACTTCGATGCCATCAAGATTTTCCCGTCAGCGGATCAGAACATGGGTTTAGCGACACCGAAGTAGGCGACTGTCGCGATCGTCACCCAGTACAGGTAGGCCAGGCCGCGACCGAATGCCAGCTCCCTGGAGAGTCGCGCTTCGGCTTCCGGATCGTTACCGGATTCGATTCGGCGAAACAACATGACCCAGTTGCGCATGATGAATCGCAGTCCCAGGCCGATAATCAACGCGAAGCCGTACAACGAGACCTTCGCGGAGTACCAGTCGACCGTGAACGGCTTGTTGTTGATTAGCGAGTAGATGCCGAAAATCAACAGCAACGGGATGGTCACGTAGCGGAACGACTCGTCGATCTTCGTCAGCCGAACACCGAGGTCCGTGCCGCGGTGGTAGAAGGCGGAAAACGTGATTGACAACCAGAACGCGATGAAGATCCACATGCCGACAATCCATGGCCCTTTCAATGGCTGAACGCCCAGGATTGCGCCCATGTGCAGGCCGAGCGGCAGCAGGAGGATGATGCCTGTGCGTGGCAGGATATCGATGCGGTAGGCCGTTTCCATATGGCGGTGGCGCTCCTCGAGGCTGAGCTTCGTGTTTGTGATGGGTCGGGACGCGTTGAAAACACCCCACTCTCCACCCAGCCAGTAAGCCATGGCGATGATGTGTGCCCATTTCAGAATCAGGTACGTACTCATCTTCTTGCTGCTCCTTATCGAACGAGTTTCACGATGACTTGCCTTTCAGCGACTCGGGCGAATCCCAGATCACACCACCAAGGAGTCGCCCTGCGGCCGGCACCGCTTCGTGCACGACGATCTCACGGTACATGCCGTTGATGACGTATGGATCGCCTGAAACGATCTCGCGCGCCGCGTCCGCGCTGTCTGCGGATACGAGGAAAAAGCTCCCGTGTAACGCGGTCTCTCCGGGTTCCCGCAGTGGGCCCACGACCAGGTAGTCATCGTTGTGTTGTTCGACATATTCGAGATGGGCGATGAGGTCGCGCTCCCGTATCTCGGCACTGCCTTCGCCGTCCATGCAGACAACGAGAAACACCGTACCTTTGATACGAGGCACCGTCTTTGCAAACTGCGCCATCGCCCCCCCCAAATGCCGAATCGGTTGTTATTGCCCTAATGATATAACAAAATAGCCTTTCAAGGTAAACCGGCAGTGGGAGCAAATTCATGCGATTTAGTGCGTTGGCAATACTCCTCGTTTTCTTCACCAGCCCGACCGTAGCCGAACCGGTCGCGGAAGAAGATCGTGTGTCCATTGATTTGCGGCGCACAACGCTGATCGTTCGCGACATCGACCGATCGCTTGAGTTCTATCGCGATGCGCTCGGAATGAAAGTGATCTACGACAATCTGATTCGTACCCCACGCGACGCGCCGGACGACGAGTCCGCCGATCGTTCGCTACGACTGGTTTTTCTACGCGCCAACGACAACTTCGTCGGCGTGCTCGGCCTGTTGCAATATCGCAAGCCCGCCAAACCGGCGCAGCACCAGGGCGCCGAGCCCTTCAGCACCGGCAGTATCGTGCTGTTGTTCAATACCTCCGAACTCGACGAGCGATTCGACAAGGCCAGCGACGTCAAGGGCACCCGCGTACTTAACGAACCTCGCCGGACTGAATACCCATCGTACGATGGAACCGGCACGATCCCGGTCATGGTCAGTGTGATTACCGACCCGGATGGCTTTGTTGTCGAGCTGAATCAACTGTTAACAGATGAGCTGCAGTAAGCCGGGGATCCGATGAGCGACACACTCAGCGTACGTAATCCTCGAACCGGCGAGTTCGATACGGAGATCGCCGTTGATGACGGTGACACAATCGCCAGCATGGCCCGGCGCCTGCGGGCGGCCCAGGACGACTGGTATGCCGCCGGTATCGATCACCGTGTTTCGGCGATGCAGGACTGGAAAACCGCGCTGCTGGAAAACTCGACCGACATCACGGATGCACTGGTCGCCGATACGGGTCGAATGAAACTGGCCAGCGGAGAGTTGCAGGCGGTCATCGGCATGATAGACAGCTGGTGTGCTATCGCACCCGCGCTGCTTGAGACTGAAGAATGGCCGTCGCGGGCTATGCCCGACGTGGGCCTGCGGCAACAACTGTCGCCCTTCCCGTTGCTCGGCGTCATCAGCCCTTGGAACTTCCCGATGTTGCTGTCCTTCATCGACGCGGTACCCGCGCTCCTCGCGGGCTGCGCAGCGATCATCAAACCGAGCGAGGTGACTCCCAGGTTTGCGGGACCGGTTTCCGAATCAATACGTGAGGTTCCGGCGCTGAATTCGGTCCTTGAGTTTGCCAGCGGCGACGGGCGCAGTGGCGCAGCCCTGATTGAGCACGTCGACGTGGTTGCCTTCACGGGCAGCGTTGCGACAGGCCAGAAGGTTGCCGCTGCCGCAGCGAGGCACTTTATCCCTGCATTCCTCGAACTCGGCGGCAAGGATCCTGCTGTCGTCCTGCCGGACAGCGATCTCGACAGGGCCGCCACGGCGATCCTCAGGGCGTCGGTTGCTGCCACCGGCCAAGCCTGCCAGTCGATTGAACGAATCTACGTGCACGAAAATCAGTACGACGAGTTCGTCGAACTGCTGTCCGAACAATCCCGGGAAACACCATTGAGCTACCCGGAGATGGACAAGGGCGTCGTCGGGCCGCTGATTTTCGACCGTCAGGCCGAGACCATCCAGCGACATATCGCAGACGCCGTCGACAAGGGTGCCAAAGTGCACACCGGCGGCAAGGTCCTCGACCATGGCGGCGGCCTCTGGATTGAGCCCACGGTGCTGAGCCAGGTTGATCACAGCATGGCGGTCATGACGGAAGAGACGTTCGGTCCGTTGATGCCCGTCATGGCCTACTCGAGCGCTGATGAAGCCCTGCGGCTCGCCAACGATTCTGAATACGGCCTGTCTGCTGCCGTGTTTGCACCCGACGAGGACACAGCCTTGCAGTTCGCTGGCAAGCTCGAAGCCGGGGGCATCAGCGTGAATGACGCCGGCATGACGACGATGATCTTTGAAGCCAGCAAGACGGCGTTCAAGTTCTCCGGAATCGGCCCTTCGCGCATGGGACCCAGCGGCCTCACGCGATTCCTTCGTCAGAAAGCTCTGTACATCAACCGCGGCGACGTCATGCCGGTGCAGGCACGCGCCGAAGATGCCTGAGCCGCGGCGATGACATTCAGCCTGGCCCTACGCTGGCGCATCGCGATACTCCTCGCGATCATCACAACGATCAACTACATCGACCGCAGTATTTTCGGCGTGGTCATACCCGGCATTCGCGACCAGTTCGGCATCGACGATTCGGATTACGGCCTGATCACGTCAGGCTTCCTGCTCGCTTACGGTGTCGGGCAACTGGTCGCCGGACCGCTGATCGACCGCCTGGGTACGCGCCGAGCTTTCGGTATTGCCGCACTCCTCTGGAGTATCGCGACAATGTTGCATGCGCTCGGTCGCGGGCTCTGGAGTTTCCTTGCGCTGCGAGTCTCACTGGGACTGACCGAAGCGGCCAACTTCCCGGCGGCGAGCAAAGCAGTCGCGGAATGGTTCCCGGCGCGAGAGCGTTCGACAGCCGTCGGCATCTTCATGCTGGGCGCCGGACTCGGCGCCATCATTACACCGCCACTGGCGGTCTGGATCATGGAATCACTGGGCTGGCGGTGGGCATTCATCATCCCGGGTGCACTCGGCATCGCCTGGCTGTTTATATGGCAGCGCAGCTACTACCCGCCCGACGAGCACCCACGAATCAGCGAAGCAGAAAAGCAACTGGTACTGGCGGAACGCTCATCACAGGTCACTCAGGAAAGCTGGCTGTCGCTGCTGCGTTACCGGGAGTTCTGGGGGTTGATGGCCGCGCGCCTGATCAGCGACTTTCCGTTCTACTTCTTCCTGTTCTGGCTGCCGCAGTACCTGATCGATGCACGCGGATTCGACCTCCTTGCAATTGCGATGTTCGCCTGGCTGCCGTGGGTCGCCGCCGACCTCGGCGCGCTTGGCGGTGGCTGGTTGTCGAGCTGGCTGGTCGCAAGAGGTCGCTCGCTGGACTTCGCCCGCAAGTCGGTCATCTGGCTCGGCGCCCTGCTGGTACTGGTGACAATCCCGGCGGTACTGGTGGACTCGGCCTATCTCGCGCTCGCGCTAATCTGCTTCGCCCTGTTCGCTAATCAGGTCAAGCAATCGGTTTTCTTCACCTTGCCGACCGACCTGTTTCCGGCCGCCAAGGTGGCGACGGTATGGGGCGTCTTCGGGGCTATGGGCAGCGTGGGTGGCAGTGTCCTCGGCTACCTGGCCGGAACCATGATCGAGTCATCCGGTTACCAGGCCGTGTTCTTCATGATTGCGTCGCTGCACCTTGTATCAGCACTGATACTCCAGATCTTCGTGCCGCGCATCCGACAACTGGAACCGGCCTAGTTCAGCCAGCGACTGATGCTGTCCAGCAGGTCCTTCATGTCCTGTCGCGTTTGCGGCAGCTTGTCCGGCGGCAAATCCAGGTGGTTTGCCGGCAGCTCCTGCTGAAACTGGCCGAAGATTTCGCTGACCATGTCCATCGGATAGCGCGGCAGAAGGCGCCCCTCGCGAAGCTCCGCGATCGGTATCTCCGCTTCGACAATCGCCTCGACGTTGCGCTCTTCCTGCGCCAGCACGACGCCACGCGGACCGGCAATCAGCGAACCGCCACCGAAGCGCTCCGCATAGGGCAGCGACGGATCGACGGCCATGTTAGCCATCGCTGTGTAGAAGTTGTTGTAGAAGGCGATCGCGCGAACATCGAGCTCGGAAAAGCCCGTCGCCGTCCGGAACATGATCTCCGTACCGCGCATCGCGAAGGCAGCGAACACCAGCGGATCGAGCTGCACGGTGCTTACGGCGATGTTGCCAAACTCTGTCTGGAGAACTGGAAACTCCGATTCGATGCCGTAGCGTGCGCGGAACCGGTCACGGACGTTTTCAATCGTGGTTGTCGGGATTTCGCCGCTAGAGTCATAGCGCGTCGCGTTTCGAGTCTTCCAGTAAGCGTGAACGACCTCGCCGTTACGGTTGATCACCGGGTTGAGGCTCAGGATATGTCCGGGCCATTCCGGATCACGCGCATAGCTGCCAAAGATGATGTAACTGTCGCAGGCACGTGCCATCTCGCCGACGCGCTCGGTTTCCGGCCCGGGAATCCGGATGGTGTACTTGAGCTTTTCATCACGCGCTCCGGATGAGTAACCGGTCAGCGGAAACTCGTTGAACAGGATGAAATCGGGTTTCTTGCCCTCTCTGCAGGCCTTCTCGACCCAGTACTGCATACGCGACAGGTTTTCTTCCAGGCCTGCCTGCGGGTCGTCAGTTTCCTGGATATTCAGCGTTTCATGCTGCACAACCTTGACGACGATAACCGGCTTCTCGAGCGGGTAAGTCGGGTAACTGCCGTCCGGGCGCACAAGCTGTGGAACTTCGTCGGCAACGACGTCTGCCCGCGGCGACTCATCCCCGGATACACCGGACGCACAGCCGACCAGCAACAGCGCGGGAACAAGCAGCAGCGCGCGGGGAGTCATTGTGCTGACTGTGCGAACGGCTTGGGCGTATGCGTGCAGCTTGCCTGTAACCAGCGCAGGTTCAGGGCCAGTCGCTCCGCCGCGGGATCGGCCCAGACATACGATTCAGCGCGTTGGCTGTCGCCGCGGTAGGCGTACAGGACAAAAGAGTCACGGTTCCTGCCCGTAGGCCAGCGCACGTTGCGCAGCTTGATGCGAACGGTCTGCGGATCATCCTCCTCGGTAACCAGTGTGGCAGTGCCGCCCTGGTCCCAGATCTCGACGCCGGACTCGAAGGTCCACTCCTCACCATTGCGCTTCAGTGCGGCCATCCAGCATTCGAAACGCCGTGCCTTGATGTTCTTGTGCGGTACACCGGCCTTGTTGCCGAACACGTAGTTGCCATCCTCGTCTTCAGCCCGGTCACTGATCCACAGCTGGTCCCTGGACAGGATCAGGTCATCATCGATGATGATGCGCTTGCCGCTGCGTTGTGACATGAAGTTGCAGGCACCCTCTTTCATCTGCCCGTCAAATTCCGCCGCACGCTTGCGCCAGAACACGTCGCATCCGGGCATATGGCGTGCGTCGTCAGGAGTCAGACCGTCCAGCTTCGACGGATCCAGGTGTGCGTCGACCAGCGCCTCGACATTGTTGGGCGTATAGATCTTCAGGCGGATGGCAGCCTCGTCATAGTCAGCGGTGAACGAGTAAATCCTCTGTCGATAGATCTTCGACGGTTCGTCGTCCAGGTACTGCTGGACATAGAACACATGCTCGCCGAATGCCGGCAGATCAACCGGCGCGAAGGTATGGTGAATTCGCTCGTGGCGCAGGTCTTCCGGAACGCCGAGGGACTCCTGGAAGTACACCTGCTCCTGGTTGTCATAGACACCGGGAAACCACTCAAGGAAGGTCTTAAAGTCCCGATCGAGGACGGCATTCGGATCCGCCTTGACGGGCATAACAACAAGCACGCTCACCAGAAGCGCAACGCTGAACCTGGTCATTCATCCCCCCGGTATTGGTAGACAGCCGTGATTAAGGCATAATGCCTTAAACATATAACAATAAGCTCAATTTGTCATTTCACTCCGGGGAGAGCTAATCCAATGACGATCTCACGACTGGCCGCGCGTGCCGCCGGCCTGATAATCCTCGCTATAACACCGTTCACTGCTGCCGAGCAGCTCGACCTCAATACACCGGACGGTGCATTCGAGGCCATGCGCAAGATCATGTGCTCGACCGTCGATGGCGAACAAGTCACGTACTGGTGGCACGGCCGCGCCTACTCCCGACGACAGGGCGAGAAGGACAAGCTGCTGTTCAAGCTGGACGGTATGAACACGCGCCAATGCGTAACCGTTAACGATCCGGAAATGGGCGTCGGCTACAAGTCAGTGTCGCGCGAGATCCTGCTGTACCTCGATCCTGAAACCGACGAAGTGCTATCCAAGTGGGACAACCCGTGGACCGGTGAAACCGTGGACGTCCTGCACGTGGCAAACGACCCGGTCAACTTCACCTCGTACAAAAACGGCCGTTTTGGCCCGGCGAGCTGGCGCGGAACCGTCAACGGCAAACACTGGTGGATGACGACGACGGTTCCCCTTTGGTACCCGAATGTGCTGGGCGGCGATTTCCAGAAACAGGTAGGCGGCGTTTACCACGCGACCGAGATGTTCAACTTCCTGGGTGACGTCGAATCGTTGCTGGATAAGGAGACGACGCGAGCGGATGTCACCATAGGCTGGGTACGCATGTCTGACTGGCTGCCGTGGATGATGATGGAAGGCCGTGAGGGTGTGATCTACATGCACACGGCTGGCCGCAAGATCGATTCCTGGGACCAGATGAGCGAAACCATGAAGACGGAAATCGAGAAACACTACCCCGAGTACCGCAATCCACCACCCGGAGACGACGAGCGTAAGAACGAGACCAGCTGGTCTTACTACAAGAAAGTCACGGAAGGCACCATCCAGCCGCCGGTACGTGACTGACGGTGGCGAACATCGTCAAACGTACGACCCTGATCGTGCGTGACATTGCGAGGTCCCAGGAATGGTACGAACGCGTCATGGGGATGTCGGTGTGGATGGACACCGACTTCACCCTGTCAGGCCAGGGACTTGCTGCCGGCAATGCCGGTGACAAGACGCACCTGGTGATCATGCAGGCGAACGATCCGAAGATCGGCATGATCGGCCTGCTGCAGTGGGTGGACCCGCCCATGCCGGCGCCGGATGAATTACCGACGTCGGTTGGCTTCGGCAACCCGATATTCGTTGTTGAAGCCGAGGACGCAAATGCCAGCTATTCAGCCGCTAACGAACTCGGCACCCGTGTGCATTCCGAACCGCATGAATGGTCAGTCATCGGCGCGGACGGTCGCAGGAAGCACTTCCTGAGCGTTTCGCTGTTCGATCCGGACGGCTATTTTTTTGAATGCAACCAGGTCCTGAAGATTACTGACGATTGACGTGCGCGAAGACAGGAACTGCCAGTGGCGTATCGCACGCCGACCAGAAGGCAACGTCGTTCGTGAGGACTTCGAGTACGCCGAGGTGGATATACCAACGCCGGGCGACGGCGAGTTCCTGCTAAAGACCTATTACATCAACCTCGCCCCGGTCATGCGCATGTATATGAGTGGTGAGTCCGTCGCCGGCGAAGCGGCGCTGGCGATCGGTGATGTCATCCACGCCAGAGCCGTGGCCGAGGTCATCGACTCGAAGCACCCGGACTTCGCCGTCGGTGAATTTGTGCAGGGCCAGTGTGGTTGGCAGACCTACAAGGTCTCGCAGGGAACGATGCAGGAGAAGTTCCGCAAGCTGCCAGACCTCGGCGTGTCGTACTCGGCCGCACTCGGTGCTCTAGG
Source organism: uncultured Woeseiaceae bacterium (assembly GCA_964606915.1). Classification (GTDB taxonomy): domain Bacteria; phylum Pseudomonadota; class Gammaproteobacteria; order Steroidobacterales; family Woeseiaceae; genus UBA1847. Next base: position 86,853 of record CAZSIQ010000003.1, read on the forward strand.
TATGACAGGCTTCTCTGCCTACTTCGGTTTCCTCGACTGCGGCAAACCTGTGAAAGACGACGTGGTCGTCGTATCCGGTGCTGCAGGCGGCGTCGGCTCTCAGGTCATCCAGCTCGCGAAAATACACGGCTGTTACGTCGTCGGTATCGCAGGGGGAGCTGACAAGTGCGCCCTGATCCGCTCGCTGGGTTGCGACGAGACCATCGACTACAAGCAAGGCAACATCGCGAGCCAGATTGCCGAGACCTGCCCGGACGGCATCGACCTGTACTTTGACAACGTCGGTGGGGAGACGCTGGCTGCGGTGCTGGAAAACCTGGCCATGCGCTCGCGCATTGTCCTGTGCGGATCGATTTCCGAGTATTTGCGTGACGAGCCGTTTGGCCTGAGCAACTACACCCGCCTGCGTCGCACAAACTCGACGATGCAGGGCTTCTTCATCTACAACCATACAGACGACTTCGACCGCGCCGAGACGGACATGACGCGCTGGCTGCAGTCAGGACAGCTGAAACCGGTCGAGTACATCTTCGATGGCTTCGAATCACTTCCCGGCGGGCTTGCCAGCCTGTACTCGGGGAAGAACCACGGTATTGCACTGGTCCGTATCCGACGCGGACCGAACGACACAGGGGGACGGCATGAGCAGCAATGACAGTGTGCGATTTCAGCGAGGCAATTTTATTGTCCGCGACATAGATCGGTCGCTGGTCCTGTACCGCGACGTACTCGGCTTTGAACTGGCTTTCGTTAAGGACTCACCGGACGACTCGTATTCCTACCCGGTGTTCAACATCGACAGGTCACACAAACTTCGCTTCGCTGTACTCAACACAGCGACGCAGCAACGCGTCATGGCACTGACCGAAGTACCCGCCGAATTGGAGCCAATGCCGGCACCTCGTCGATCAGCCATCGTTCTCGAGGTGGCCGATGTCGACGCCGTGGTAGACGGCGCAAGAAACGCCGGCTGTCACGTCTATGAAGAAGAACAACTGCATACGCACGACGGACGTATCGGTCGAGAAGTGGGCATCGTCGATTTCGATGACAACCTTGTCGTGATCTACCGGATCGGCGACTGAACAGTGGGGGGGCATGGAATGAGCTCAGAGCGGAAACACCCGAACCCGAGATACGCGTGGTACATGGTCGTCGTCCTGACCATTGCCTACATATTGTCTTTTGTCGACCGCTACATCCTCGGACTGCTGATCGAGCCGATCAAGGCCGACCTCGGTTTCACCGACTTCCAGATCGGCCTGCTTCTCGGCCCGGCGTTCGCCATTTTCTACGCAACCATGGGCCTGCCTCTGGGCTGGCTGGCGGATCGCAAACGTCGCACGTTGATCGTATCGATAGGCATCGCAGTCTGGTCGCTGGCGACGGTAGCGTCCGGGCTTGCCAAGAACTTCTGGCACCTGTTTGCAGCCCGCTTCACAGTCGGCGCGGGGGAAGCCGCACTCAGCCCCTGTGCCATGTCGATGATTTCCGACAGCTTTCCGCGTGAGAGCCGGGGCAAGCCGATCGCTTTCTACTCTGCCGCACTGTCGCTGGGTGCCGGTATCGCCTCGCTGGTCAGCGCTGGTGTGCTGACCTGGGCACAATCGGTTCCCAGCATCTCGGTTCCTCTGCTGGGCCCGGTGGCCCCATGGCAGTTCACGTTCTTTGTCGTCGGCCTGCCGGGCCTCCTGGTTGCCGTTCTCGTTGCCACTCTGCGGGAACCACCAAGACAACGAACTGTTGGCACGACCGTCGCACCGAAGTTCTCGGTCATGCTGCGGCATGTCGGCAAGCGCTGGACGGTCTACGCGAGCTTTGTGTCCTTCGTCTGCCTGATGACCATCATCGCCTACAGCCAGGGTTTCTATGCACCCATGTTCAAACGCACCTGGGGCTGGGAGGCACAGCAGTATGCGCTCGTGAATGCCGTGGTGCTGCTGGCCGTGGGCCCGGCCACCGTCAATATCGCCGGCTGGCTGAACGATCGCTGGTACTCAAAGGGCATCAAGGATGCACCGCTGAGAATCATGATCCTCGGCGCGCTGCTCATGGTTCCGACCGGCATCATCGCGCCACTGATGCCGAGCCCGTGGCTGGCGATGGGCGTGCTGGTGTTCAACACCATTGGCATTGCGACGACAACAGCGACCGGCGTTACCGGCCTGATGAACATCACACCGAGCGAAATCCGGGGCCAGACGGTGGCGCTCTACTACATGACAATCAGTTTTGCCGGCATGGGCCTGGGGCCAACGACCATCGGCTGGCTGTCGGATAACGTATTCGGCAATGAGAACCTGAATCTTGCTGCGGCGGCGGTGCCTGCTATCTACGGCATTCCGGTGCTGCTCCTGATCGGATTCGCACGCAGGCGTTACCTGGCGGAGATCGAGGCGCAGGAATCAAGCGGTAGCGCATGAACAAGTTTTACGCAGACACCGGCTCCGGCCAGCTACATGCGCGACGCCTCGACGCGCATGGCGACGTCATCCACCGCCCGCTGCTTTGCCTGCATCCGGCGCCGACGAGTGGCCTGTACTTCACAACGGTCATGCCCCTGCTCAACCAGGGACGCACGGTCATCGCTCCAGACTACCCCGGTTATGGCGGCTCCGACCCGATAGGCGATTCGCCGACCTTAGCCGACTATGCAAAATCGGTACTCGAGCTTCTCGACGGGGCGAGCATCTCGCAGCCGGTCGACATACTGGGATTCCATACCGGTTGCCTGGTCGGCGTGGAAATGGCTCACCAGCGCAGCGCATCCGTCCGGCGCCTGGTGCTCTGTGACATTCCCTATTTCACGGCTGAGCAGCAGGCAGGATTCAGGGAAAAGATGGTGAGACCGCTACCGTTGACCAGCGAACTTGAATCGCTTGCCGATGCCTGGCGTTTCAGCGTGAGCGGTCGGCTCGAGGATGTCACTCTGGACCGTGCCTTCGAATTGTTCGTTGAGCACCTGCGGGCCGGGCGGCAGGATGCGCTGGCTTTCGCTGCCGCATTCAGCTACGACTGCGAATCGCGCTTCGCCGGTCTTGACGCCGACACGGTCTGCCTCGCTACCCGGTCCGGCCTGCACGATGCGACGGTCGCGGCAGCAGCGGCAATTCCAGATGCGAGGTTTGTCGACGTCCCGGAGGTCACCAGCGCTGTTTTCGAGGCTGGCGCCGAAGCGATCAGCGGGCACATCCTGGACTCACTGTGAACGACCTGCTCTTCATTAAATTTGCGCATGTTGTGGGATTCGCCTACTGGCTCGGCACGGACCTGGCGGTGTTCTACACGAGCTATTACGTTGCAGACTCTGAACGCTCACGCGATGTCAGGGTGACGCTCGCAAAGGTGCTGTTCGCGCTCGACCAGGTACCGCGCATGTGTATGACGATGATGCTGCCCAGTGGCGTGCACTTGCTGTGGCGGTTCGGTTTGCTGGACGTTGGCAGCGTTGTTGTCTTGCTCGCCTGGTTGCTTGGCTTCGCGTGGCTTGCCATGGTCATCCTCATTCACCGAGTTCAATCGACACCCGGCAAACAATGGCTGACTCGAATTGACCTCGCGCTGCGCCTGGCCCTGGTGGCAGGCCTGCTTGGTTTCGTTTCCTCCAACATCGCGACGGACTCGACGATGCCATATTGGGCAAACGCCAAACTCGCGATCTTTGCCGGCCTCATCACCTGCGGTCTTATTATTCGTTTGCGACTGCTGGCATTCGCGCCAGCCTTCGCTCGCGTCGCGCAGGGTGACACCGACGCAGCTAATGAATCGGTTTTACGGGCAAGCCTGGGCTCGACCCGGCCGCTTGTCGTACTTATCTGGGCCGGGCTTTTAACAAGCGCGGCTTTCGGACTTCACCTCATCTGACAGAGGAGCCAGGCATGGGCGCTTTCATGTTTATTCAGGCGGATATCACCGACCCGGAACAGTTCATGGAGTACGCAAAGCGTACACCGGAGCTGATTACAAAGTTCGGCGGGCGTTACCGCTGTATGCGAGCCGCAGTTGAACAACTGGAGGGCAAACCGGACAATCGCAAAGTCGTCGTCTCCGAGTGGCCATCCATGCAGGCCGCGCGTGACTTCTGGAACTCACCGGAATACAACGCTGTGAAAGCGTATCGTGAGGGCGCTGCCGAGGTCGACGTTTACCTGGTCGAAATCACGGGTGACTAAAAACATGCAGGACAGCACAGACCGCTACGTCGCACTAGCGCTGCAGACACGCTGCGACGCCGTCAACAAGCTGGACAAGGCGGGAGCCCGGGCAGCGATGCTCGAGTGCATTGCTCGTATCGACGAACAGATACGTGGCTCGATGGTTCTGACCGGACCGAGCACTCGCCTGGTCGTCCTTCCCGAGTACTTCATGACCGGCTACCCTGTCGGCGATTCGATCGATGGCTGGGCTGACAAGGCAGCCATTGAACCGGACGGTCCCGAGTACGAAGCCTTGTCCGTGGTGGCGCAGAAGTACGCTATCTGGCTGTGCGGCAACGCCTATGAGACAGACAGACACTTTCCGGGTTACTACTTCCAGGCGTGCTTCGTCATCGCGCCGTCCGGCGAAACCGTCCTCCGTTACCGGCGCCTCATCTCGATGTTTGCACCGACACCGCACGACGTCTGGGACCGTTACCTCGATGTTTACGGCCTCGATGCCGTGTTCCCGGTCGCGGACACACCCATCGGCCGTCTCGCCTGCTGCGCGTCAGAGGAAATCCTGTTCCCCGAGATTGTCCGGGCTCATGCTTTGCGCGGCGCGGAAATCATCCTGCACCCGACCAGCGAAGTTTCAAGTCCCGACATGACGCCCAAGGAGATCGCACGCCGAGCCCGAGCGCTCGAGAATCTCGTGTACGTCGTATCTGCCAATACCGCCGGCGTACATGGCGAAGGCATCCCGTCGTTTTCGGTGGATGGGATGTCGAAGGTTGTCGATTATAAGGGGCGGGTGCTCGCCAGTGCCGCCAACGGTGAATCGATGGCAGCGAACGCGGAGATCGACCTGGCAGCGCTGCGTGCGAACCGACGCAAACCGGGCATGCCCAACTACTTTGCCAGGCAGCGAATCGAGTTGTTTGCCGAGGCGTATTCGGGGACTCAGGTCTACCCGGCGAATTCCCTGGGCAACGGTGAGACGGTTCCGGAACGCGCGCACTTCATCGAGACGCAACGTGAGACGATCCAGAGACTGGTTGAGGCGAACCTAATCCAGCCCGAGTGAGCCCGGGTTAACCCGCCGCTTCGGATCTACCGCATCCTTGACGGCCTCCAGCAATCGCCACGATTCCGGCGCCAGGCTCTGCTGGTATGGGTAGGACTTGCCAACCTGCAAGTGTATTCCGGACGCATCGCGGAACAGCTGAATGAGCTCTGACCTGAGCCTTGCAGTCGCCTCCCGGGCGGCCGGATTGGCGTCGAATCCACGCATGTTCTTCAGTGCCGACTTCTCAACGGTGGCGAGGTGCAACTCGTTCAGCTCGTCCGGTGTAAAAAACACCGGCTCGATAACAAAGCCGTTGTGACCGATGGTGGTCAGCAGGAAGCCGTAACCAATACCGTGCTCCTCCATCAGCGCGTCGTTGGCATCAAACAGGGCCTGCACGTCGTTGAACACGGACTGTGCCTGCGAATGCGGCACGATGGTATGAACCGGTGTCCAGCGCTCGCCGTTCGGTCCGACCATGTTGTTCAGCGGCGTAAACGGGTTGGCTCGAAGTATGGTGGGAATACTGTTACCAATCTCAACGCCGCCCTGCCCTTTGCAGATCTCACGCACCTCATCAAGCGCCGCAACCAGGCTCTCGCGATAACGCTTCTCAATCATGATGTGCAGCGAGTAATCCACATCGTCCATGAAGCTGCGACCAGCGAGCGCGAGTTTTGCGCCGTCTCGGAGCGCCCCGGCGATGGAGCCTGCGGACTTGAGCACGCCAGTGAACTTGCGAATATCGCTGGCGAGACTCTCGCGCTGCAGGCGAACGCTCTGCAACCGAGGGTCAAACGCGAAACACTCGTCGGCGAGACCCATACGCGAGACCTCGCTCATCGCGCGAATCAGGTCAGTTGGTTCCGAAAAATCGAAAGACACGCCGTCGCGGTGCTCACAGGCGGGTATCAGTCTCAGCGTGACCGTGGCTTTAAGGCCAAGCGCCCCCGTGTCGCAGGTAAACAGGCCCGTTAGGTCCGGACCATAATGACGGAAGAATGGCGATGCATCCGGCGCTGCCGCGGCGCCGGTCGACAGGACATTGCCATCGGCAAGCACGACGTCCAGCGAGACCACGGAGTCTGCCGCTGAACCGTAACGACCGGACCCCCAGAAGATACTGTTTTGCGAAATGCTGCCACCGACGGTGGCATGAATGCCTGACAGCGTGCCCCAGTAGGGGGTACGCAGGCCGGTGCCTTCGAGGGCGTCGGCAAGATCTTTCCATGTGCATCCTGACTGTACCGTGACGTACATGTCTTCACGGTTGATCTCGAGCACCCGGTTCATGCGCTGCATGTCGACGATGACGCTGCCGTCTTCATGCGGCACGAATCCGGACGTATACGACATGCCGCCGCCGCGCGCGATGATGGCATGGCCAGACTCGGTAACGGTGCGCACCAGGGCCGACAGCTCCTCGGTACTCCCGGGTCGCGCGACCGCCAGCGCGGGCTTGTCTTTCGTGTACACATCCTGGGCATAGAACACACAGCTTGCCGTGTCGGTCAGCAGGTGCTCGCCGCCAAGTTGCTTGCGCAGGAGCTCTAGCAAAGGCGTGATCTCTGGCAGTAGACTGAAGTCATTATGACGCAAAACCTCAAAGTATTACTCAAGCGCCGTTCCGACGGTGTACCGGTGCCGGATGACTTCGAAACAACGACCGGGACGGTGGATACAGCTGCCGACGGCGAACTGCAATGTGAAACCCTGTACCTGTCGCTGGATCCTTACTTGAGGGGGAGAATCAGCGGCCGACACATCAGCGGCGCCGTGAATCCGGGTGACCTGATGCCTGGCGAAGCTGTAAGCCGGGTTCTTGTGTCGCATGCACCCGGGTTTGCTGCCGGCGACATCATTGCCGCACACAGTGGCTGGCAGTCTATGTCGGTCATCCCCGCCGCCGAAGCACGCAAACTCGATCCATCCGTCTCCCCGGCATCCGCTTTCCTGGGTGTGCTCGGCATGCCCGGGCTTACAGCCTATGCCGGCCTGCTTCGCCTCGGAGAGCCCAGGCAAGGCGACACGGTGCTGGTTTCGGCAGCGTCCGGCGCCGTCGGCTCGCTGGTCGGGCAGATCGCAAAGATCAAAGGCTGCCGGGTCGTCGGCATCGCCGGTGCGCCTGAAAAAGTTGCCTGGGTGAAAGACACGGCAGGTTTCGACGAATGCATCAGTTACAAGAGCGGGGACCTTCGCGAATCGCTGGACCAGGCCTGCCCGGACGGCATCGATCTCTACTTTGATAATGTCGGCGGCGACATGTTGCAGGCTGCGATGGAACGCCTGTCGCTCGGCGCCCGTGTCGTCCTTTGTGGACTCATGGCGCAGTACAACACGGATGACATGCCACCCGGCCCCAACCCGGCTTTCATCATCAAGGCCCGGGCCACCGTTCGAGGCATGGTGGTGTATGACCATGAAGACCTGCGCCCGAACATGGTCGAGGACGTCAGCACATGGATACGCGAACGTCGGGTACATTTTCTCGAAGACCGTACACAGGGTCTGGAGAATGCGGCAATGGCATTCTGTCGCCTGATGCGCGGTGACAATGTCGGTAAGTCCATCGTGGTGGTCGCCGGCGAGTGATCACATCGAGGGCCTGGCATCGCGATTCGATGTCATGTAGCACATAGCCAGTATCCACTTCAGGTTGATACCGATGCGGTCGGCGTCGGGAATCGTGAATGCATAACCCAGCTGCCGCGTTTCACCGTCGAGCTTCTCGGACAGATACATGACAAAGGAATCGCGAGTGAACACGCCATCATAGTTGTTCAGCGGCCAGTCAACCGTGAGCAGGCTGATACCGATCTCGCGTCCCTCCTTCGAGGTGAACCAGGCCTGGCCGCCCTGGTCATGCAATTCGAATTCGCCGTAGCGATCGTAGGGGATCGCTACCCCGCCGCCAACACCGGGTAAATCAGCATGGCAGGTGAATAGCCTGGCACGATGCAGCTCGAAGACGCCGCCGTTGCCTTCTCCAAGGTCCAGCCAAAGCTGACGGTCGGACAGGACCAGCGACTCTGGCAGGTCCCTGCTGCAGGCGTTGCGGACGGCACGGAACTGTGCCGCCTCTCGATACCAGAGGTAGTCGCAGCTTCCCGCCCCGTCATCCAGACGCATGCGAACCGCGCGTGCCTCATCATCGGGTGACAAGACAAGCCGCCAGCTGAATGTCGAGTCCGTCGACCATTTGCCCTCGACTGAGAAGCCGCGGTTTTCCCTTGCCGCGACAATCACGTTAAGGCGCCGGTGCAACTCCGGTCGCGCTGCACGCTGGTCGAAGTAAGCCTGGTTGGCGTTGCTGAACTGTCCGGCCAGCAATTCCCTGATGACCTGCTGATCACGTACCCAGGTCGTACTGTCCTCGCCCTGGGCACTACAGAGGCCGGGTAGCAGCCCCGCCAGGCATGCAAGAAATCCAATTTTTCTTATATAAATCATGGTTTTATACCAAGATCGAAAGTTAAAGAACTATTGTTATACTTATAGGTCCTTATTGTTATATCATTAGCGGTCAATAACAAAGCCAAAAGGCAATTCTTTTCCATACGGGGGGATACGTAATGAAAACCAGGCTTACAACCAGTTGCGTGGCTGTCGCCTTAGCTACCGGCTCATTTGTCGCGACGCCTGCCCTTGCGCAGGACGACGAGGCGGACCTCGGTATCGAGGAAATCGTCGTCTCAGCACGTAAACGCGATGAGTCGCTGCAGGATGTACCTGTCGCTGTCTCCGCGTTCCGGGCAGAGGATCTGGCCAACAGGGTCATGCGCGATATCGCTGACATTTCTCGCCATACACCCGGCCTGAGTTTCGCCAAGGCCTTCGGTCGCTCGACGGACCGGCCGGTTATTCGCGGCCAGGGTAACGTTCTGGCCGGCGTACAGTTCGGTGTTGAATCCGGTGCCGCCTATTTCGTCGACGGCATTTACTACCCAGGCGACTTGTCATCGATCGACCTGAACGGCCTGGAGCGAGTGGAAATTATTCGTGGACCGCAGGCAGCGCTCTACGGCCGTAACACCTACTCTGGCGCAATCAACTTCGTCACCCGCGGCATCCGCGACACGATCGGCGGCAACCTGAACACCCGTTTCGGCCAGGACGGTTACCAGGAGTTGATCGGCTCGATCGGCGGACCGCTGAGTGACACCGTCGGCTTTAACCTGAATGGACGTTATTACTCCTACGACGGTGAGTACACCAACATCGTCACCGACCAGATCGTGGGCGACGAAGAAACAACTTCCGTGAGTGGTCGACTGGACTTCACGCCGTCGGACGGTTTCACACTCAGTCTGCGTGGCACCTACCAGCAGGACCGTGACGGCACACGGCCGTTCTTCCTGCAGCCCTCGGAAGCCAACAACTGCCAGCCGGGCACTCGCTCGAATGCAGCCTGGCTGTTTACCGGCAGCACCAACAACAACCAGTACTACTGCGGTGACATCAACCGGCCGGGTGACACGGTCCAGTTGAACGACCAGGCGGGCGTTAACACGGTGGTAGTGCCCGGCATCCCGGACGCTACGTTGCCTGGTTTCACCCTGCCTTTCCCGGGCTCACCGGTCCCGGACGGACTGTTCCCGGGCGGTGACCCGTACAGCCTGAATGACGGCCTGGCGTTCTCTGGTGTTGATCGTGACATCAGTTACTTCAGCATTACCGGTGACTGGGAATTCGAGAGTGGCTGGTTCCTGCATGCCACAGCAGCGATTCGCGACGAAGAGCGCAAGACCGGCTCTGACTCGGACCACACGTCGGTGAACTTCCTGTCTGCGCCGTTCAACCCGGCTCCGGCGAACGAGACGGTGGAATGTACCTTCTGCGCATCCGGGCAGGATGACTACTCGGACTACTCGGCGGAGTTTCGCCTGCAGTCCCCCTCGGACCGTGCAACACGCTGGCTGTTTGGCGGTTTCATCTACGACCAGGAGCAGGAATCCTCGGATATCACATTCGCGGGCATAGATCCGGTAGACACGATCGCCACTATCGAGAACGTCGCTGTATTCGCTTCCGTAGAACATGACTTCTCTGACGCACTGTCCGCGTCTTTCGAGCTGCGCTGGTTCGACGAAACCAAGGGCCGTGAAGAAGTTGGCGATGCGACGTTCGAAAACTCGTTCACCGAAGTCGCCCCGCGCCTGACGCTTAACTACTCGCTGAACGACAACACCATGCTTTACGGCATTTACGCCAAGGGTTTCAAACCAGGCGGCGTAATCGGTTCCGACGGCGCGGATCTTGTTCCGCCGACCACGACGTACGAGCAGGAAGAGTCTGACAACTTTGAGCTCGGTATCAAAACGACGTCATCAGACGGTCGACTGGTTGCAAACGCGGCCGTGTTCTTCATTGACGCGTCTGACATCCAGTTGACCACTCCGCTGGCGGATGGCGGCAGTGGCTCACTGACCTCAGTGGTAACCAACCAGGGCTCAGGTGAGACATTTGGTATTGAGGTGGACCTCAAATACGCACTCAGTGAAAACCTGCTGGTTGGCGCGACCTATGCGCTCGCGGATACGGAGTTCACCGAGGGCTGCGATGACTTCCAGTGGACCATGACTTCGGGCGGCGGCATCCTCGAAGATGCAACGGCCTGCACAGGCGTGGACCCCAACGGCCAGGGTAACGGCTCCATCGTCGGCAACCAGTTCCCGCTGGCGTCCAAGAACCAGTTCAGCGCATTCGCTGATTTCCGCCGCCCGATCGGCGCCGGAGACAGGGAGTTCTTTGCCAACCTGAGCTATTCCTGGGAAGACGAGAAACCCGTCCAGGTTCATAACTTCGCCTGGGTACCGGCGGCAACGATAGTCGACCTGCAGCTTGGCATCTCCGGCGATAACTGGAGCGCCAGGGTCTACGGCCGCAACCTCACCGACGAGGATGCGCCGTCCATGGTTACTCGTTGGCTGCAAGACCCGCTGCTCAGCATCTACGCGTCAGGTCCGTTTGGCGCACTCGTGAGCGAAACCGCTGCGGGTGCACCGGCAGGAGCCTGTGACGTAGGCGCTGGCTGTTCGACTAACTTCCCGCGCGCGTTCTTTGGTGACATGCGAATGGGCCGTAACTTTGGCGTTGAATTTACCCTTAGCTACGGAAACTGACTCTTGTTAGTACCAGGGGCTCCGACCGTCAAGGTCGGGGCCCTTTTTCCATGAGCAAAACACTCTTTGACAAGATCTGGGATTCTCACCTGGTTCGGCAGTTCGCCGATGGAACCAGCCTGATCAATCTCGACCGTGTTTTTGTCCACGAGCGCACCGGCAGCATCGCACTTACCAGTCTGAAGGAGCGCGAGCTGTCCGTTCGCAGACCCGAACATGTCTTCGCAACGATGGACCATATCGTTGACACGCTACCCGGCCGCAACGACTCAACCCTGGTGCCCGGCGGCGAAGTTTTCATAAAGACCATGCGGGCCGAGTCGAAGCGCGCCGGGCTGACTCTGTTTGATATAGACGACCCTCGCCACGGCATTACGCACATCATCGCCGCGGAACAGGGTATTGCCCTGCCTGGCCTGGTGACTGCCTGCCCGGACAGCCATACCTGCACGCTCGGCGCCGTTGGCGCCCTTGGCTGGGGCATCGGCACCAGCGAGTGCGAGCATGCGCTGGCAACCTCTACCTTGAGGGCCAGCAAGCCAAAACAGCTGCGCGTGATATTCGATGGCGAACTCGCTCCGGGAGTGAGCGCCAAGGACCTGATCCTTCATCTGATCGGCGAGTACTCCGCGTCGGGGGCTCGAGGCTATGCGATGGAATTTGCCGGACCCGTCGTCGATGCCATGGACATGGAGTCGCGCTTTACGCTGTGCAACATGGCCGTCGAGTTCTCGGCATTTACCGGCATCATCGCGCCGGATGACAAAGCCATTGACTATGTGCGGGGCCGGCCCTATTCACCGTCCGGTGAACTGCTGGAGGAAGCCGAGTCACACTGGCGCAGTATGCGCACCGACTCGGACGCGGTGTTCGACATGGAATACGTCATCAACTGCAACGCCATCGCACGGACAGTCACTTGGGGAACCAGCCCGGAAAACGCGATACCGATTGGTGGCAGGGTACCCGGTTACTCCGAGATCGACGACGACCAGCGGGAACAGTTCGAGAGCGCGCTGGAGTACATGGGACTCGAGCCTGGCCAGGCCGTCGCCGGACTACCAATCAATGGTGCCTTCATCGGCTCCTGCACTAATGCAAGACTCAGCGACCTGCGGGTTGCCGCACAGGTACTCAAAGGCAGGAAGGTCGCCGCTGGCGTCCGCGCCATCTGTACACCGGGATCGCGGCCAATCAAGCTGGCTGCGGAGGCAGAGGGCCTGGACCGGGTTTTTCTGGATGCCGGCTTCGAATGGCGCGAGCCAGGTTGCTCGCTGTGCTTCAACGCCGGCGGCGAGAGCTTTGGACCCGGCGAACGGGTTATTAGCAGCACCAATCGAAATTTCAGGGGTCGGCAGGGTCGCAAAGCGCGCTCGCACCTGGCCAGCCCGGCCGTTGTCGCAGCCTCGGCGGTAGCCGGAGTCATAGCCGATACTAGCGAGGGGTACGCGCAATGAAGCAATTCAGGACGCACGTCGGCATCGCGGCCCCGCTCATTATCGACAACGTCGACACTGACCAGATCATTCCGTCACGGGAGATGAAGCGCATCAGCAAAAGCGGGCTCAGCGAGGGCCTGTTTGCCGGATGGCGCTATGAGTATTCCGGCACCGAGAAGACCGGCCTGCAAGAGGATTTCGTTCTCAACCTGCCGGCGTTTGCTGATGCGTCGGTATTGCTCGGCGGCAGGAACTTCGGTTGTGGCTCATCGCGGGAACATGCCGTCTGGGCGTTACACGACTTCGGTTTTCGCGTCGTCATCGCAGCCAGCTTCGGACGCATCTTTTACAGGAATTGTGCAAGAAGCGGACTCCTCGCGATTGAGTTACCGGAGGAACAGGTCGCGATCATTGCCGAACAGACCACGAAGGATCCGCAGAACAACCTCGTTACAGTAGACCTCGAGCGATCGGTCGTCGAGACACCGGCCGGTGATACATTTGCATTTGAAGTTTCTGCAGCCGATCGCGAAATGCTGCTCAACGGCCTGGACTACATCGACTATTCGCTGCAGTACCAGGACGACATCCAGGCTTTCGAAGAAAAAGACAAGAAGGCCCGTCGTTGGGCCTACCTCTGAGTCAGGACTCTCCTGCGACGCTGCCTGCGTCGATCATCCTGTCGATGTCTTCGTCGCTGTAACCCAGCTCTTCCAGCAACACACGAGTATGCTCGCCCGAGCGAGGCGGGTTCAGCCTCGCCCCAAAACGGTTGCCATGCATTTCAAAAGGCAGCGCCGGAAGTCGGACCTCCTTGCCGTCGGGCAGCGTCAGATCCAGCATTCCGCCGGATGCATCGAGATGAGGGTCATCCAGCAGGTCCTCCGGTCTTGCAATCGGCGCGAAAGGCAAGCCGCTGGCTTCCAGTTTGCTCATAAGCTCCTGCTTGGTCATGCTTGCGAATCTTTCGCGGACAATCGGAATGATCCGGTCTCGCTCCGCGACCCTGGCGTTATTTGCGCGCAGTTTCTCCTCAGCAATCAGCTCACTGAACTCGAATGCTTCGCAGAAAATCAGCCATTGCGGATCGCTAACCACACCAACGAAGACCTTCTCACCATCCCCGGTTTCAAAGACGTCATAGATTGCCCACGCTGACACGCGGGCAGGCATAGGTGCAGCAGGCACCCCGGTGACGGCGAGTTGCGCGATGTGTTGGCCGACCAGGAATACCGTGGATTCGAACAGCGAACTGCGGACGTACTGGCCACGCCCGCTGCGATGCCTCTCCTCGAGCGCTGCGAGAATTCCAACAGCGCCCCAGACTCCGCCCATAACGTCGATAACCGATGCGCCGGCACGCAGTGGTTGACCCGGTGGACCGGTCATATAAGCAAGCCCGCCCATCATCTGTGCAACCTCATCGAGCGCCGTTCGATGCTCATAGGGACCGGCCAGAAAACCGTGCGTGGAGCAGTAGACGAGCCCCGGGTTATCGTGACTCAGAGCATCATAATCGAGTCCCAGCCGCTGCATCGCGCCCGGCCGAAAGTTCTCGATGACAACATCAGCATCCGTTGCCAGCTTCCTGGCCGCGGCCAGACCGTCCTCCGATTTCAGGTCGAGGCGAATGCTCTTCTTGTTGCGGTTGTACATCGCGAAATAGCCGGCACCCGAACCCTTCAGGCTGCGCGTCTTGTCGCCACCAATGGGTTCTACACGGACAACATCGGCACCCAGGTCTGCCAGAACCAGGCCGCCCGCCGGCCCCATGACCATGTGCGAAAACTCGACGACTCGAATTCCGTCCAGAGGTAATTTGTGCGAATTTTCTGAGCTCATCAGGGCGTTTGTTTTAGCTTATTTGCTATAATATTATATCTTTCATCTTTATACCTGCTAGGTATTGGTTTTATTTG
>CAZSIQ010000004.1:0-100715 GCA_964606915.1 uncultured Woeseiaceae bacterium
GCGTGTCAAAGCAGACCGTTTACTCGCATTTCGCCAACAAGGACGAGCTGTTTCGCTACTGCATCTTTGGCAAGGTCGAGGAGTACCAGTTGCTGCTCGATAACGGCGAGACGCTCAGCCTCGACGAAGGCCTGACTCGCCTCGCGAACGGCTACCTCGAATTAGTCTGCGACGAACGCGCGATTTCCATGTGGCGCCTGCTGATCGGTGGCGCAATGACACACACGTACATGGCCAACGCCTTTTACGAAACCGGTCCCGGTGCGACGGTTGAGTCGCTGTCACGATTCCTTAGACAGCACGCCAATGAGCTCACCACGACAGACTTCGACGAGGCGGCAAAGACCTTTGTTGCCCTGGCGCTCGGACAGCACCAGATGCAAATCATGCTCGGATTGCAGGAAACGGTTTCTGCCGAGGAGCGCGCCGCGCAGGTGCAGACGGCTATCCGGCAATTCAACGCAATCTATCGACGCTGAGAACCCGCGCCCGGTTTGATTATTCCCAGCCCCCGCAGCGCGGCCACGTGAATTCAACAGACGGGTCCTCCCCGTTAACCACGACGTACCCGTTGTACGCGGCCGCCGTCATGCAGGAGTGATTCGGCAGGATCCTCAGCTGCGAGCCGATGGGGTACCTATCGAATTCCAGCGGACGTCCGTCCGATGTCGATACGAGGCCGTGTTCCTGGTTGACCGATTCGACCCGCAGGCCGTCGATCAACTCGCCGGAGGCCGCATCACAGACGAGGCCGTACTTGCAGTCCACGGACTGGGACGACGTACCGCGGTCTTTCGACAGGGCGAGTCCTCCGGCATCGGTGATCAGCGTATTGAGTCGCGGCTTGTGTCCAATCACGGTTGTCAGCACCGACAAGGCGATGTCTTGCGTGTCACAACAGCCGAGACCCGCCATCACGAGATCGAAAAACGGGTACACCCCGGCGCGAACTTCAGTGACACCATCAAGGTTTGTCGCGAACAACGCGGTGGGCGTCGAGCCCACGCTGACCATCCGGCACTCGATACCCGCCGAGCGAATGTCGTCTGCGCATTTGACGATGGCATCGCGCTCCCGCTGCGCCATGGCCCGGATCTGCTCGACCGTTTCGCATCCGTAGGAAGCACCCGCGTGAGTCATGACGCCGAGGAAGGCAGTGCCGGGCGATTCCGACAGTATCGCGGCCGTTTCCAGCAACTCCGGGTCGCCGGGGTCGATGCCGGCGCGGTGATCATCCGAGTTGATTTCGATCAGTGTCGGAACAGGGCGATGGTTGCTGCTGCCCCAGTCCGCCACCATGCGCGCCATCGCCGGACTGTCGAGAACCACCTTGATGTCGGCACCCCGTTCGATCAGGGCGGCGACCCTTGGTAACTTGCCAGTCGATATTCCGACGGCGTAGAGGATGTCGGAAAACCCGTTGTCGAAGAAATACTCGGCTTCCGAAAGCGTCGAGACAGTAATCGCACCGGAGTGACTTTCCGTCAGCAGCTTTGAGATAGCCGGGCTCTTGGTCGTTTTCACGTGCGGCCGAAGATCGACGTCAAAGCGCGCCAATGATGCGTTCATTCGGTCGATATTGGCCCTGAGCTTCGAACGATCTACAACGGCACAGGGCGTGAATTGCGACAGCAGGGCGGTGTGGTGGTTTTCGTCCGTCATCGGCTCATTTTTGATGGCTTGAAAAGAGTTTGCGGCCTCGTCTTTCCGCAGCGCTCAATGTTATATTGTTACAGGAATGGCGATATCTTTGAGCGGGGCACTTATTCCTCTCGGAGATGTCCCAGACATCTCAACGGGTACTGTAATCCTATCCGTGGCGTCGGTGGAATCTGCCTATTGCCGCGCGATCCTGCAGACCGAATATTAAAAAAATATAATTTAAAAAAAGCGCAGAGACTTAATGAGACTCAAGAGTTGTGCGGTCTTGACCGCGGGGATTTGTGCAGCCGGTGTCGCGCAGGCTGACCACAACAAGATCGACCTGATCGAAGTACTCGGCAAGCAGGACATACGCCGAATCGAGCTGGCCGAGACGACCAACATAAACCCGGATTCCGCGCAGTTACTGCGCACGGCGCCGGGCGCAGACGTCAACAGCAACGGACCGCTCACCGGCATCGCGCAATACCGCGGCATGTTTGGCAACCGTATCGCTGTGCAGATCAACGGCACGGCTATCAGCGCGGGCGGCCCGAACTGGATGGACCCGCCGTTGTCGTATGCGCCGTCGGCCCTGCTGGAGTCGCTGGTTGTGTATCGCGGTATTGCGCCGGTCAGCGCCGGTCAGGAAACCATCGGTGGCGCCATCAGCGCCGAGACCTGGAGCGGCGACTTCACGGCGTCAGGTGTCGAGTTCACCGGTCGTCTGCGAGCCGGCATGCGCAGCAACAACTCGGCAATGCTGACCAGCGGCATGGCTGTGTTCGCCAACGAATCACACAGGCTGCGCCTGTCGGCGTTTACCGAGTCGGCTGACGATACGAGTTTCCCCGGAGGCGACATCCTGCCGACCGAGTACGAACGCGATCGTTTTGACTTGGGCTACGGCTTCCGCGCGGGCAATCACACGCTGCAGTTCGACATCAGCCGCAACGAGACCGGCGACTCCGGTACGCCCGCCTTACCGATGGACATCGAGTACATCGATTCCGACCTGTACAGCGTGCGCAGCGAATACGATGCCGAGACCTGGCGTCTCGTGACTCGCGTCTACGCGAGCGATATCGGTCACGGCATGAGCAACTTCCATCTGCGCACAGCGCCGGGCAACAACGCCATGTGGCGCCGCAATATCGCGACCGGCGAAAACACCGGGTTGTCATCGACACTGGAGACCGGTGCCTGGCGTGTCGGCGTCGACGCGTACCGCGAAGTGCACAACTCCAACATTAGTAACCCGAACAACGCGAACTTCTTTGTCGTCAACTTCAACGACGCCGAGCGACAGGTTCTGGGTGCGTTTGTCGAGCGCCAGTTCGAGGCAACGGCGAAGCTCGACATTGAAGTCGGGCTGCGCCTGAATCAGGTCCGGATGGAGGCCGACGCCGTCAACGGTACGCCGGCCATGATGATGCCGGCCGCGGGGTCACTGCGAGACGCATTCAACGCGGCGGATCGTTCGACCAGCGATGTTGATTCCAACTGGGTACTGAAAGCGCATTACCAGGCGAACGAGGACACGCGTTGGTATGCCGGTGCCGCGCGCAAAACCCGTTCACCGTCATACCAGGAACGTTTCCTTTGGCTGCCACTGGAAGCGACGGCCGGTCTCGCGGACATGCGCGTCTACACGGGCAACCTCGACCTGAGTCCGGAAGTCTCCCACGAAATCGAGTTCGGCTTTGATCGTGAAACCGATCGGCTCACCCTGTCGCCGCGGGTGTTCTTCCGCGACGTCAGCGACTACATCCAGGGGACGCCGTCGAACGACATGAGTGCCGTCATGTTCGTCAACATGATGAACAACATGAATGGCATGAACCGGCCGGCGCCGCTGCAGTTCAACAACGTCGATGCGACGCTGTACGGCGCGGACCTGGACTGGCGCTACGCGTTCAACGAATCCTGGTCTTTGCATGGCGTCGTGAGTTACGTGCGCGGTGAGCGCGACGATATCAGTGACAACCTGTACCGCATATCGCCGCTACACGCTGCCGTCATCGTCAGTTACGACTCCCGCGACTGGGGCGTCTCGGTCGAGAGCTACCTGTACGACGGCCAGGATAATGTGTCTGTTACCAACGGCGAACAGGCAACACCGGGATACGGCATGTTGAACCTGACGGGCTATCTCGGGATCAGCAACGACCTGAAGCTAGGTTTTGGCGTTGAGAACCTCACCGATCGCGAGTTCCGGCATCACCTCGGCGGTTACAACCGGGTGCGAGGCAACCCGGCTATCGCCGTGGGCGATCGCATTCCGGGGCTCGAACGGAACGTCTTCCTGAGACTCGACTACGAGTGGTAGTCCGGTAACTGAGACAAAAAAAAGCCCCCTCATTTGAGGGGGCTTTTTTGTTGCAATCGCGTTGTGACTGCTAGAGCGGCACGATGTTCTCGGCCTGCGGGCCTTTCTTGCCCTGCGTGATTGTGAACTCGACCTTCTGGCCTTCGGCAAGCGTTTTGAAGCCGTCGCCCTGGATAGCGCTAAAGTGCGCGAACACATCAGGACCAGACTCCTGCTCGATAAAACCAAAGCCCTTGGTCTCGTTGAACCACTTCACGGTTCCGGTTGTAGTAGACATTGTTGTTTCCTGTTCGATCATTTAAGGGACAGCTCTCGTTTGAGGGCTGGCGCTGCCTGGTTACTTGCCTTACAAATGAAAATCAGGACGAGGAACTACGGAAGGATCTTCTGCGCGAACGTCGAAATGGAGTGCATCGTTAAGTGCGCACCGGCAGTGCTAGGCGCAGTATAGGCGAACCGGACCGGTTTACAACAAGAGAAAGCCCGAAAAAACAGTCGTATGCGCCGGTTTTTAGGGAGCGCTGCCCGCTCAGAACGGGTCTCGGTGTTGGTAGAGCATTCCCTGCGGACATCTGTTACCCTGCCGGCCTTCCGGCGCACGTCGATCTGCGCCTTCGCTACACGATGCGATCCTGCAATCACCGTAGCCTCTTTTGAGACCCAGCCTGGATCGAGACTTTTGCGGCAGCCGCCGCCATCGTGTCAGGCCGTCTCGGAGCACACATTCCCGTGTTATTCAGTGAACTTGGCCTCACGGCCGAACTGCTGCGTGCGGTTGAAGCGCAGCAGTACCAGACTGCGACCCCGATCCAGCAGCAGGCGATACCTCCCATCCTTGAGGGACATGACATTCTCGCCGGTGCACAGACCGGAACCGGCAAGACCGCAGGCTTCACGCTGCCCATGCTGCAGCGCCTGCAAAAGGGCACCGTCAATCGGCGTCGCATTCGTGCACTCGTTCTGACGCCGACCCGTGAACTGGCTTCGCAGGTCGCCGAGAGTGTCCGTACCTACGGAAAGCACCTGCCGTTTCGCACGGCGGTGATTTACGGTGGCGTCAGCATCAACACGCAAATCGCGAAGCTGCGCAAGGGCGCCGACGTCGTTGTCGCGACACCCGGTCGACTGCTCGATCACCTGCAACAGGGCACGATCGATCTCGACGCCGTTGAGTGTCTCGTCCTGGACGAAGCCGATCGGATGCTCGATATGGGTTTCATTCGTGACATCCGACGCATACTCAAGGTGCTGCCGGACAATCGGCAAAACCTGTTGTTCTCGGCCACCTTCTCGAAGGAGATCCGGCGACTCGCAACCGACCTTCTGGACTCACCGGTCGAGATCAGTGTCGCTGCAAACGGCAAACCCGCCGAAGGTATCGACCAGCTCGTCTACCGCGTCGATCGCGGCCGCAAGCGCGAATTGCTGTCTCACCTCATTGGCAAGGACAACTGGCAGCAGGTTCTCGTCTTTACGCGAACAAAGCGCGGCGCCAATCGACTGGCCGAGCAACTGGAAAAGGACGGACTCGAGACTGCAGCGATCCACGGCAACAAGTCGCAGGGCGCACGCGTGAGAGCGCTGCAGGACTTCAAGTCGGGCAAGGTCCGAGTCCTCGTGGCGACGGATGTTGCGGCTCGCGGCCTGGATATCGAGGGGCTCCCGCATGTCGTCAATTACGAGCTGCCGCACGTCCCGGAAGACTATGTGCATCGTATCGGCCGCACGGCGCGTGCCGGCCAGAAGGGGCATGCGATTTCATTGGTCTGCGTGGACGAGGACAAGCTGCTTGCCGATATCGAAAAGCTGCTGCGTGCGAAGCTGCGCAGCGAAGTCTTCCCGGGCTACGAACCCGACCCGAGCATCAGGGCAGAGAAGATCAGCAACGGCCGCGCGCCAAAACGTGGTGACGCGAAAAAACCCGGCCGAAAGCGAGAGCGGCCGGCGTCGGCGAAGCGACGGAAGCCGCGCAGGAGCCGGGCCTAGTTACTGTTTCCGGTCGCCCGCATCCAGCCTGGCGGCAATCAACGTGCGAAGTTCGTCTTCGTAGCCTGACGAGAGTTCCGCATACGCTCGCTTGCCGAACATTTGCGCAAGCGTGGGTTCGGACACAGCGAAATAGTTGATCGCACCGAGTAACTGGTACACCAACGCGAGCGCTGCAGGCCTCTGGCGCAGCCCGCTCGACGGGATGGCGGTTGCGAGGTCAGTCAGGGTCTCGAGGAACGGTTTCAGGTACCACGTGCGCGACGTCTCCGCCCGACGCTTGTTGTCCAGCAATTCGCGCATCAACAGTGCCGTGTCACCGGGGTGCTCCAGTGATGATCGGTAAAACTCGATGATCGTTTCTTCGAACCGCTCTCGTGGCTCTGAGTAACGCTCGCCGATCTCGTCGAGCTCCGTCATCAGCCGATCCGAGATACGTTTCAGTACCTCGGCATAAAGCTTCTCCTTGCTGCCGAAATGGTGCAGCAACGCCTGCTTCGTGAACGGCAACGCCTCGGCCACCGCGGCGATACTCGTACCGTAGAAGCCGCGTTCGGCGAACACTGTTGTCGCCGCCTCGATAAATCGTTCCCGCGTTTCCGCCATGCCAGGTCTCGGTTTGTACAGGGCCCGCATCACTATACTTGACACCTTACCGATTGGTAAGCGATAGTGGCCTTACCAGTCGGTAAGTGACGAGGGTTGCCGTGAACCGTGAAACCGAAATCGAACTGTTGAAGGAGTTGTTGGGCCTGCATGAAGCACGGTCTGCGTTCCTCACCGACGCGATCGAGCGCCGCCCGGTCGAAGACTACTTTGATGAGGCGCGATTCCGACGCGAACGCGAGACCGTTTTCCGGGCCTCGCCGCAACCGGTTGTGCACGCCAGCGAGTTACCGGAGCCCGGTTCGTTTCTGCGACGCGACTTTGCGGGCCTGCCCCTGTTGTTTACACGGGACAGTGATGGTGAAGCGCACGTCTTTCTGAATGTTTGTCGACATCGAGGTACGCGGCTGGTCGATGACGAGAAGGGGTGCAAAGGGCGCTTCTCATGTCCTTACCACGCGTGGACCTGGAACAACCGCGGTGAACTGCTGGCGATACCCCAGGCCGAACTGGGCTTCGCCGAACTCGATCGCAGCACACTGGGTCTGGGGCGGGTCGGATGCGTCGAAAAATACGGCTGGGTCTGGGTCAAGGCGAACAGCGACGAGGTGCCTGACATCGATGCCAGCCTCGGTGAGCTGGCCGGGGATTTCGACTGGTTCGATTCCAGCAACCACCGGGTCGTACACGCCGACGAAATGATCGGCAACGCAAACTGGAAGATCTTCGTCGAAGGCGGCATTGAGGCATACCATTTCCGCGTCGCACACCGGAATACGATTGCCCCGTACTTTCTCGACAACCTGTCCAGCTACCGTTTGTTCGGACCGCACATGCGTTCGGTACTCGCCAGGCGGACGATGACCGAGTTGCCGGATCAACCGGAGGACAGCTGGCGTCTTGGCGAGCATGCCCAGGTGCTGTACAGCGTATTCCCGTTAAACCAGTTCCTCGTCCAGTCTGACCACTTCG
This sequence comes from uncultured Woeseiaceae bacterium, assembly GCA_964606915.1. Taxonomy (GTDB): domain Bacteria; phylum Pseudomonadota; class Gammaproteobacteria; order Steroidobacterales; family Woeseiaceae; genus UBA1847. The sequence continues at coordinate 7,535 of CAZSIQ010000004.1, forward strand.
CGTGGATCCAGATGGAGCCGCTGAGTGCAACGTCCACGCGCATCCGCATGAGCACGCTGGCGCCGGCTGACCGGCTTGAGCGTGATGAAGACCTCCAGCACTGGGCAAAGAACCACGAGATCACGACGAAGACCCTCGCCGAGGACTTTGTCATCGGCGAGAGCATCCAGTCCGGCCTCGAGTCAGGCGCGAACACCCACCTGACCTTCGGCCGTTTCGAAGGTGCGCTTGGCGAATTCAATCGCTGCGTCGACAGCCGGTTGTAAGAACAGGCGCAGGCTTATCGGTACGTGCCGCGAATTGGGTAGTTGTTCTCCGGCTTACGGATCCATTCCAGCCCGGACACGATCACCTCGAGGTCCGGCCGTGAGAACGGGTTGTTCGAGATGTCGACGACCTGCACTTCGCCGTCGCTGTTGATAACGAACAAGCCGGGCTCCGCAAAGTTGTGGTCGGTTTCCTGTTCGGAACGCGGAATAGAGATATACAAGCCAAGTTCCTGCATCTGCTCGACACTCAGGCCGTGAAACAGTGGGAAATTCACATCGAGACGATCACGGTGTTCGTCCAGCTGCTCCTTGCTGTCTCCGGAAACCGCGGCGATATCGACGCCGATGTCGAGCAGTCGCTGGCGAAAGCCCGACAGGTTGTTCAGGAACTTCGTGCACAGCGGACAATGACGGCCGCGGTAGATGACGACCATCTGCCAGTCGCTGTCGCCGGTGGGTTTGCCGATGTCGATCGATGCGGCGTTGTCGTCGAGTACGTTCAGGGCGGGGAAGGCGGCGCCTGCGTGCAGTTTTTCTGTTTTCACTTTCATCCTCAGAAGTGTGTGTCCAGGTGTTGGTCGAAGCGTTGGAAATCGTTGTCGATATCCGGGTTCTTCAGTACGTCATAGCACACGAAGGTCTCCAGTGGTTGCATACCGAAGAACCGAAAGTTCATATGCATGGGGAAAAAGAGGTCGTCGACACTCCTGCCCTGAAACAGGAACTGTCCCGGATCATCGAAGGCACCACGCGGCGCATTGAAGGTCAGCGACAGCATGTACTTGCTGCCTGTCAGCGTGCCACCGGATCCGTATTGCTTCGATGCATCACTGCGAGAGCGGCCGTCACCGTCACACAGCTGACCCGCCATGCCCGCACTGTAAACATCATCCATGTACTGCTTGAACCGCCAGGGCATACCCATCCAGTTCACCGGTGTCTGGAGAAAGACGACATCGGCCCACTGGTGCTTTTCAAGTTCCTCATCGACGCTCCAGTCGGAGAGCATATCGGTTGTCCGGATGTCATAGCCTTTATCGGCCAGATGCTGTGCGGCTTTTTCGGCAAGCGAACGATTCAGTTGCCCGCTCGAGAAACCGCTCGGTGTGTGAGCGTTGATAATCAGGGCTTTCGGCATGGTCTTCCTGTTTGGTTGTCTGGTAGGGGGACGAAATAGTGGTACGCTAGGTAACCAGAATCAACCAGTATACTTTTGGTAACCTTGTATGGACGCAACCGTCATCACTGACCAACACGGTCGCAAGCACGTGACCGAGCCTTGTCTCGAACCCTGCCCGATTGAGCGGGGCATGCGCCTTATCGGTGGGAAGTGGAAGGGCTCTATTCTCTGGCACCTGAAGGACGGGCCGGTCAGGTTTAACGATCTTTCGCGCCAGCTGGGCGGCGCAAGCAAGAAAATGGTTAACCAGCGCCTCAAGGAAATGGAACAGGCAGGGCTACTGGAACGGAGGGTCCTCAGCACAAGACCCATTGCTGTTGCTTACGAAATTACGGCGTTCGGCCGTTCGGCGCTCGGCGTACTGGATCAGCTTAGGGACTGGTCGGAGAGCCAGGCGCTTTAGCGCTCCGCGCCACGGTGCTGCCGGCCAGCCGCGACGTTGCTGGCGTTCAGATACGCAACAGTTGTTCGAGATCAGCAACCGCCGAACGAATCCGGGTTATTCCGTTCTCTGTATCGGTCCATGCGAAAACCACGTCGTCGCCGCTCCATTCCATCTGCGGAAAGCCGCTTATCCGTCCCGAACTCAGGTTTGCGACTTTCGTTATGCGTCCCATCCGGCCGCTACGTTCAACCGCACGAACCACTAGCTCCGAGCGACCCTCATCTGACTCCCGGATCCAGCTGACAAGACTTGATCCGCTGGCGTGCTGGATGACGTCAACCCGGCCGGTGGGTGCTCCCGAATCCATGTCGACGGCCTCGCCAAAAGTCTCGCCGTTGTCACTGGATCGAGCCAGCCGGATCTTCAACTCATCACGCGCGGCGGTGAACCAGCTCACGGCAATGTCGCTGCCGTGAGCGGCAATAGCCGGACCATTGACCGGACAACCTGCGATCTGCCAGCCGTCATCAGCGACCGGGCGGTCTGACTGCCACTGGCCGTTAACGTAACGAGTAACATGGATGTCGCGAATTTCATCCTCCGTACGGTTCCGGTAGACGGCGACCGGGCCTGCGGCGGACACGGCGACATCCGTCTGGCAACAGTCACAGACCAGCGCATCGATCTCCACGCGTTCGACAACGTTTGCATCCGCATCGAAGCGAGCACTGCGTAACGTCATGCCTCCGCCGTGGTGGTGATGGCCCGCGCCCGGCTTGGTGTTCCTGCCGTCGAGCCACACGATGTTGGTCTGGCCCTGCCACGGGAACAGCGTGACAAAGCCGTGCTCAGTCGCCGAGTCGTCATCGTGTACGACGAACGGCTCATCCCAGGTCTGTCCGGCGTCGTTGGACAGTGAAGCCACTACGTCGTAGGCGTACGCGCCGCCGGGCTTCTTCCTGAGCCAGTGCGCGGCCCAGAGCTGACCGGTTATCGGTGTAACGGACGGGAAGTCGGCCCAGTTCACGAACCAGTCATCACCACGAGCGATCTCCGCCGCCGCCTGCCATCGCCCGTTCTGCAACACGGACCATTGAAGGGAAACGCCGGTCGCCGTGGTCTGTAACCAGCTCATCACAACTGAGCCGTCCGCGACGGGTGAGAGGTGAGGCACTCTCGAACCCGCGGAGGCCGGAACGTCGAGCATCGTAACTTCAGGCGGCTTGCCATCGTCGACGCCGGAACACGCGGAAAGCCCGAAGAGGGCGGCGACGACGAAAAATGGCGTTCTTCTTCTCACTGCTGTCCTGACGAGTAAATGGAAGCGGGGCGGGTACTGTAACGATCTCATCGCTAACGACAACCGGTTTACCGGTAACCACAGCGAGCCAGAGCAGCGTTATTGTGGCATTTACGTATTGCTAATGCGAATCATTCTCATTAAGATTACTGAAAATCCATAAAACTGCAGGAAAACTGCCAATGAAACCCAGGGTATCCAGGCTCACGCTGCTCGCAGCGAGCGTACTTCTTGCCGCTCCGGCAATGGCTGATGAGCAACAGACAGATGAGGAAATCGATGAGATTACCGTGAAGGGACAGTATCTCTCCATCGACAAATTGAACTCCGTCAAGACGCCAACGCCAATCATCGATGTGCCGCAAAGCCTGTCGATTACGACAGCTGAGCAAATCGAACAGCAGGCGTTCGAGAACATGGGCGATATCCTGCGTTATACACCGGGCCTGTCAATCAGCCAGGGTGAGGGACATCGTGACGCGATCATCATCCGGGGCATACAGACGACGGCCGATTTCTTCGTCGACGGAATCCGCGACGATGTGCAGTACTACCGTCCGTTGTACAACGTTGAGCAGGTGGAAGTGCTGCGAGGTTCCAATGCGCTGCTCTTTGGCCGCGGCGGCGGCGGTGGTGTCATCAACAGGGTCCAGAAGCAGGCGAACCTCGAGGAAGGTTTTTCAACACTGAATACCGGCATTGACTCGTTCGGTGCGTACTCGGGTGCCTTCGATACCAACATAGTGACCGGTGACAACTCGGCCTTTCGCCTCAATGCGTTCTACCAGGGTCTCGAGAATCACCGGGACTTCTACGACGGCAATCGTTTCGCGATCAATCCGACCTTCAAGGTCGAACTGACGCCGCTGACCACGGCGACCTTCTCGTACGAATACGTCGATGACGACCGCGTCGTCGATCGCGGTGTCCCGTCACAGAACGTTGACGGCGGACCGGATGTACCGCTGGAAGGCTACGACGATACGTTTTTTGGATCCGCGGACCAGAACTTCACAACGCTGGAAGCCCACCTGCTTCGTGCGCGCATCGAGCATGACTTTTCGGATGTTGTACGAGGCAACATCACGGCTCAGTACGCCGACTACGACAAGCTCTACCAGAACCTGTATCCGAGCGAGGAGGTCGTTGTTAGCAACGGCGTATTCCCGGAGGTGGAACTGGATGGCTATCTCGATACGACGACGCGCGAAAACCTGATCATTCAGGCGAACCTGGTCGCCGAGTTCGAAACTGCCGGCCTGGGTCATACGCTGCTGGTTGGGGCAGAGATCGGGCGCCAGGACACGACCAACGCACGCGCTGATAACCTGTTCGCGGACAACGGTGACGACCAGCTGTTTATTCCGTTCAGTGACCCGCTGTCCATACCGGACTTCGCGTTCTCTGAAACGGTTCGTGATCGCGAGTCCGAAGTGACCTTCACGTCGCTGTACCTGCAGGACCAGATTGACCTGACCGACCAGTTCAAGGTGATCGTCGGCTTCCGTTACGACGAGTTCGACATCGACGTTCTTGATGTGATCGAACAAACCGACGGTGATGCGCAGGCCGGTGACTTTACTCGCAAGGACAATGAAGTCACGCCGCGTTACGGGTTTATTTACAAACCCGCTGACAATGTGTCGATTTACGCGAGCTATTCCGAGACCTTCCTGCCGCGCTCCGGTGACCAGTTCCTGACCCTGAATCTCGACAGCGAGAGCACACGCCCGCAGTTTTTTGAAAACAACGAGCTGGGCGTCAAATGGGACCTGGAGTCTGGACTCAGCCTGACTGCAGCTGTCTTCGAGCTCGAGCGCGAGAGCTATACGTCGGTGGATCCGGAAGACCAGGAGCAGCTCATTGTTATTGAGGGCTCCAAGACCACCGGTTTTGAGCTTCAGCTCGCAGGCCAGGTGACGGACAACTGGGCCATTACTGCCGGTTATGCCGACCTTGATGGCGAAGTCGTGCGCGTGGACGGCAGCGGAACCAACGGCAACGTCACTCGCCAGACACCCGACAGCATGTTCTCGCTGTGGAACATGGTCACGATCAGCGACCAGTTGCGTGTCGGTTTTGGTGCGAACTACCAGGACAGCTTCTTCATTCGTGAAGACAACTCGGTGCTGGTCCCCAGCTACACCCGGGTTGATGCCGCGGCCTATTACCGCCTGAGCGACAACGTGCAGCTGCAGTTGAACGCGGAGAACCTGTTCGACGAGGACTATTTCCCGGACGCTCACAGCAACGACAACATCACGACCGGTGAGCCGACCAACGTTCGACTCTCGGCGATCATTCGTTTCTAGGCCGACATCGACACCAGACCGAAAAGCCCCTCATCGAGGGGCTTTTTTTGGATCACTGCGTTGGCCTGCTGTGTCGTACGTTGACGCTAACTGGAAATAGCAATCGCCGATCAGCCGTTATCCCTGCGACTTGCGATTGATCGCCTGTAAGCCGACACTTTGGATGTGACAGGCATTTGAGGCTCAAAGGGGGGCGCAACAATGCAACTGGTCAATTCCAATACCCGGTCTGTTCTCCAGGCACATCATCCCGAGGCACTGAAAGAGCTCGATAATCTCGCCGAGACCCTCGATTCAACCAGTCTCGACCCGGCGCTGCTACAGCTCTGCCAATCGTACTTTTCGTCATCCTTAAACGGTGGGTCCTGGTCTGCGGATCACGAGCTGTCCGAGCTGGAGTCCGACTGCATCCAGGTTTGCGAGCAGTTCATGGTTTCGGTCTCGTCGATGACGGACGAGCAGGTCGCAGCTCTCAGCCGCCACCTGAGCGCCGATGAACTCTACAACCTCATGTACGCCATCTACCTGATCGAAATGTCGGAGCGACTGAACCTGACCTTCAAAGGGGTGCTGCAATGAGCGCGCATACACCACGCATACCGACACAGCTCCTGACGCCGGGCGTCTCGGCGGGTGGCGAACTCGAGAGTGCCATCGCGGAGTTTGCAGCGGCGGCTGTGAGAGCGGATCGTGTCGACCCGGTAACAACAGAGCTGGTTCGCCTGCGTTGCGCGCAGTATCACGACTGCCGTCTGTGCGGTTCCTTCCGTGTGCAGGCTGCGATCGATGCGGGCTTCGATGAGTCAATGCAGCGAAGGATTGCAAACTACGAGTCGAGTGACTTCAGCGACGCGACCAAGGCGGCACTGAGGCTGACCGATGCGATGATTGTCCAGCCCGGCGATATCGACGCCGACCTGCGGGATAGCATCCGTCAGCACCTGACGGACGAGCAGATCGTCGAAGTCTGTGTGGATGTCATGAAGTGGGGCCAGCAAAAGTCGCTGGTTGCGACTCGCATCGAGGCGCCGGCGTCCGAGGAGCACCTGACCCAGCTGATTTTCGATGAGAACGGACACCCGGTTGTCGGCGAGCCGCTCGTGACCTGACTGTTTGGCCAGTCAACCTTCGGTTCCGCGCTCGAAGAATCAGGGACTTGTATGAGGCTGATGCTGTGCCGGGTACCAAAAGATCGGATCAGCACTGACTAAAGGGCTAGGGGCAAGCGAGCGACGCGCTGCTACAAATATTCCTGCGACAACGATGCTTCTTGTTCCCAAAAAGCGTCTGTCGATTCTTCCAGGAACTTACCGACGAGGTAGCAGAAACATGGCGATCAGACGACTCCCCCCGCTGACCGCGCTCCGTGCATTTGAGGCCGTTGCACGACACGCGTCATTCAAGAACGCTGCGGACGAATTGTGCGTGACACCCGGTGCCCTCAGCCAGCAAGTACGAAAACTCGAAGACGATCTTGGCGTCGAGTTGTTGATTCGACACAACCGATCCATAGAGGTTACGCCCCGTGGCCAGGCGCTTTGCGACGGTCTGTCGGATGCTTTCCTGTGCATGCGCGATGCCGTTGCGTCCGCGAGACCTGAGCTGCAACCGGATTGCCTGGTGGTTGGATGCCCTTCGCCTTTCGCGATGAAGTGGCTGGTGCCGCGACTGGGGCATTTCACCGAGGCGCACCCGGATGTGGATATCCGGATAGCTGCTGACTACAGGTCGGCTACGGCCGAGCCGGTCGATGTAACCATTCGTCTTTCCGAGGCGCGCACGGGAGAGCTGGGATCTGAGCGTCTTGCGCGAGAGTCTTTCCTGCCGTTGGTTTCGCCGTCATTCCTCGAGCGGTACAACATTCGCACGCCGGAGGACTTCCTCAGAGTGCCCCTGATACGTGAAGCCTCGGGTGACCTGTTTGGCGAAGCGCCTCGCTGGGAGGACTGGTTCCGTGCCTGCGGCATTGACGCGCCGGCCGACTGCCGCGTTATCGATTTTGGTGACCGTATCGACCAGGCCATAGATGCGGCTGCATCCGGCGTGGGTGCTCTGCTGGGGCCGCGTGTCCTGTCGGATATGGACCTCGCCAGCGGTCGCCTTGTGTCGCCGTGCGGGCCGGAGATCACCGCGCCCGTGCACTATGAAGTCGCCTGCGCGCGTCGTCCGGGCCGTCCGCGCCTTGTCGATGCGTTCCGCGAGTGGCTGAACACCGAGTTCGTACCGATGGCGCAACCCGCGGCACCCCAACTTCGGGCCGTTAACGCCTGACAGCAGAGCAGGCCGGCGCTTTCTGCGCCGGCCCTTTTCCATCCAGCGATTCGATCAGATAGAGATGATGCCGCGCTTGACCGCAACGGCGACGGCGGCTGTTCGCGATGACACGCCAAGCTTGGTGTAGATGTTATTCAGGTGGAATTTGATAGTTGAGCCCGAGATGTTCAGTTCGTGAGCAATCGTTGAGTTGCCGCTTCCGGCCGCTACGCGCGTGAGAATTTCGACTTCACGCTCGGAAAGGCTGTCCTCGCTGACGCGCGACGCCAGTTTGCCGGCAAGGTGAGGCGCGAGGTAGGTCTGACCCTGCAGCACCATGCGCAACGCGTCGAGTATCGTATCCGGCGCATCGTCTTTCAGCAGGTATCCCTTGGCGCCCGACTTGATCACGCGATAGACCTCTTCGTCCGTGTCGTAGGAGCTGATTACGATGATGCGTGCATTCGGGTCGCTTTTCTTGATGCGCGTGATCGCACTGACCGCGTCGCCGTCAGCCATCCTCAGATCAAAAAGCCCGATATCCGGCGTACAGTCGCACCAGGTTTCCACCGCGGACTCAACACCGCTGGCCTGGGCGACGCACTGCAGGTCGTGCGCCGAATCGACGATCGCCGCCATACCCTCGCGGACAACCGGGTGGTCGTCGGCGACGAGTACTCTTCTGCACGTGCTGTCTTGCGTATCCATCGACTAAGTATGCCGTGTCAATGCGTAGAGTCGCCAATGCAAGGTCGGGTTAGCGACCTGACCTTATGGTCAGTTCTACAGTCCGAACCGGCGCGCCGTGATTTCGACGACCGTTCCGTCGTTGGGTGACGAGTTAACCTCGAACCTGCCACGTGCCGCACGCGTCAGTCTCTCCATCGCCTGCAGGCCGAAGGACTCGGTGTCGCTCACCGCAACCGGGTCAAAGCCTTTACCGTTGTCAACGACCCTGATCTTCAGCGACCAGGCCTGCCAGTCGATGGTGACCTTAATCGATGATGCCCTGGCGTGCTTGACGGCGTTGGTCATGGCTTCTTTTGCCGCACGTGAGACAAAGAAGGCACGCTCCTCGCTGATGTCCCAGGGCGTACCGAGTTCTTCGACACGAATGATGTCGCTGTCTCCGTCCATAATTCGGGTCGGGTCGTGGTTAGCGAGCGCCTGACCCAGCGGCGCGTTCTCACGCGTATCGCTCAGTTCATTGACGCTGGCACGTGCAGACCGCGAAGCTGACTCAAGCAGGCAGACAAGCTTGCTCGCCTTGTCGTCGTCCGGGTCGGCAGATTCCAGCTGCCGTCCAAGCATCAACGCGCCGAACACTTCCTGCATGAATGTATCGTGGAAGTCCTGCGCGATGCGGCGGCGTTCATCGCCGATCAACCGGTATCGGCGGGTTACCCTGCGCATGCGCCATACAAATACCGAGGCAAGCAGGAAAAGCAGGATGATGAGACCCACGGCCTGGGCCAGGCGGGTTTCCCACCAGTAAGGCAGGACGGTGACGTCATACCGGACGATCGACGAGACGCCGCGACCCGGTTCTACTGTTCGTCCTTCAAACACGTAATTGCCAGGTTCGAGTCGAGGAAAGGTGAGTCGCTCGCGAAAATCCAGCCTCTGTTCAGGGCCGGGTTGGACATCGGTGCCAAAGGTAAACGCAATTGACGCACGGCGACCGGTGTCGAGCTCCGGTACAGCGAAGTCAAGGCTCAGGTCACGGTCGACGGGCCCAAGCGTTACCGCATCTCCCTGTACAGGGAGAATCGCGCCACCGCTTTCGACGTGTGCGAGCTGCGGACTGGCCGGCGCGCGTTGCCCGAGTCCTGACGGATCCATTAACGAAAGGCCGCTGCCGTTGGCACTCATAATGAAACCTTCGGGTGTAACCGCCATGGCGTTCTGTGTCACCTCGTCGGAATGCAAACCGTCTTTAACGGTGTGCACCGTCCAGTCGTCCTCTGCAGGAACGTAGCGGACCACACCGAGGTGACCGCCAAACCATATGGAACCATCCGGTGCCTGTTCCGCGGCGAGTTGCGATCCGAAACGCTCGCCGTCGATGTTGTCGATGTAGCGGAAGAATTCAAAGTCGCGATCGGTTTCGATAACGCCAGCATCATAGGCAAGAAATACCCTTCCGTCGGTGGTTGCTGCGGACGCATAAAGCTTGCCAGGCTGCAGTCGACCGGTTTTTCGCGCGTCAACGGTCGATGCGGCAATTTCACCTTTGTCGACATCGAAGCGATAGAGTCCGTCGTCGCCAACACCGTAGAGCTCGTTACCGACTGCATCGACGTGCCAGAACCGTGGGGTACCGGTGTCGACGAAAGGCGCATCGTTCACCGCCCGCGTTCCTTCGTCTGATCGGAACAGGAAGTCCACGGTTTCGGTGTCACTGTCGATCAGTACGATGCCGCGTGACGTAGCCACCGCGACCTGTTCACCGATGACGTCGATGTAATAGGTGAGGTCCGACGTCGGGTTGCCGTTGTCGAAGGTCACCATCGGGACTTGCCGGCTGTCGTCTCCATCAACCACATAGAGGCCGCGATTCGTACCTACCCAGAGTTTGCCATTCGGCCCCAGCTTCAACGCGTAGACGCGCTTGTCTTCGAGCTGCTGCGGCGCAATGGCTTCAAAGGCATCCGAACCCTGGGTTGTTTCCCGGAACAGGCCGGACAAGGTGCCAACAACGATGCGTCCGTCCGGATCCAGCAGCAGGCTCCATATCGGACTTTCAGGGAGCCCCGGATTGAACGACTCGCCGTTGACGATCCGACGGACGGCAGGCGTTTCACGAGTCAAAAGGGCTGACTGGTTCAGCGAGCCCACGAGCAGGAATGGCCCTGACCTGCCGTCAAATACAGAAACCGCCACGGGACGCTCACTCTGAGAGACCGGAGACGATCGACACGGCGTGGGCTGGACATCACCCTGTCGCCACTTCGCGAGCGCACTGTTGCTGGCAATCCACAAGTTGCCGTCCGGATCGAAGCCCAGCGCCTGCAGCGTGCCCTCCGGTAATCCAGCCAGGTCGGAGCGACTGTAGAACTGGTGGTTCTGCGCAGGATCTGCGGGCACGCGCAGCAGCTGAGATCCGCGATTGGTCATCCACAGCGCCCCATCTGGCGCGATCGCTGCTTCGTATCCGCGAACCGCAATTTCTTCTCCGCCGTTGTCCAGTAAAAGGCTCGTGGAGGCGTCCGGTTCAACGAGGATGGGACGTGCGCCGGATACCGCGATGACCTTGTCGCGAAATACGTCCAGATCGTAAATGCGCGCGTCGCTTCCCCGGCCGCCAGACTCGAATTCGCCGACCAGTTGACGGCTCTCCGGCTCGACAACGGCGCCGCCGGTGTCGTATCCGACGTACAGCAGACCGTCATGGAGTTGTATGTCGTAGATTTGTGTATTGGTGATTTCGGTATCACCGAAAGGCACGGGCTCAAATTGCTCAGTGCGATAGTCGAACCACGAGAGGCCACCCTGGGTGCCGACCCAGAGGCCACCCGGACCGGGGGCAAGCGCTCGAACGTAGCCTGCAGGCAGGGACCCCGGCGTATCGATCTCCGGGAACCAGCCGCGCACGCGGCCGCCTTCGACGCGGTACAGTCCCTCGCGCCCGCCGAGATACAGGTAACCGTCGCCGCCTCTTGTCGACGAAAGGGTGCTGGAGTCGATATCGGCGGAGTTGGGGATGGTTGACCATGCCGGAATGCAGGCCTTGCCCGTGGGAAACGAACTCCCGTTCGCCTCGGGTGCGACCGTGATACCCACGACCAGCAAGGCGAGGCTGAATAATTGACGCGCGAGTGTAGTTTCAGGGCCGTCCCGCTTGGACGAGTGTTGGGTGTTGTGTATCAAGTCGTAATTTCGCAATGGGTGGGTGGTGCAATATCGGTACGTCGGTCTGTCAACCTTCCGGATTCACGTCAGCTGGCCATGACGTCGGCCCATTCCGGGTGCTTTCGGAATTGAGCGGCAACGAACGGGCATAGCGGCACAATCGTGAAGCCGTCGCTGCGCGCATCCGCAATCAGTCTTTCGACCAGGGCCTTGCCCACACCGGTGCCCCTGAGGCTGTCATCAACACCCGTGTGGTCCGCAATGATCTTGTCCTCTGACATCCGTGAATACGTGAGTTCGCCGGTGCCCTGGTGTCCATCGACCCGGGCGAGATAACGGCCCTTGCTGCCTTCCTCGCTGCGCGAGATCGTAATTGTATTGCTCATACCCTGTGTCTCCGTTTCTCGTCGTCCACGCGCCTAACCCCGGTTTCTTGAGATCAGCTTCCGTCGCGTGTGTTTGTCGGGTCGCCCCTGTGTTTTTGGCAGCATCATACGATCCTGCCGGAGAGCGGCTGAACGTTCTTCACGTGCCATGACGGAGGCGGCATCTTCTTCATAGCAGGCTGCCGCTTCGCTGGCCGGTCCCCGTCGAGTCGGAATGTCGGTCACCGTCAGCACATAGGTCAGCTGGTTCTTGGTGACCTCAAGACGAGTTCCGATCTTCACCTTGGTGCCTGGGGACGCTCGTTCGCCGTTTACGCGTACGTGTCCACCCGTGACCGAACCGGTCGCGAGATTACGCGATTTAAAGAAGCGGCAGAAAAACAGCCAGCGATCGATTCGTAGTGTGTCGCTCATTCCGGAAACGCGCCTCGCAATGAGTTTCAGTTCAGGTGTTCGCCCGCGACATTAGCACAGCTCAAGCTTCAAGATTCGCCTGCTCTGGGACACAATGCGTCGGACATTTGGCGATGCATGGCAACTGACTTTATGGACCTGACTATCCAGACACCGCGACTTACCCTGACCCCCTATGCCGAAGACGATGCTGATCTTGCGATCCGCTTGTTTACCGATCCGGAGGTCGTGCGGTACGCCATGGAACTGACGAGCGTCGAGGATATCCGAAAGGACATGCCGTTTTGGACCCGGCGCGGCGGCAACGGCTGTATCGGTATCTGGTGCGCCTCCGAGAAGAGCGGCACAAAGGTCGGCACGGGTGCGCTGCTGCCGTTGCCAGTGGATAACACCGATACCGACATGGATTCGCTGCGACCGGGACACTACCCCGATGCCGAGATCGAAATCGGTTTTTTCCTCGTCAGGGACGCCTGGGGCAAGGGGTACGCAACGGAAATCGCACGTGCGCTGGTCGCGTTCGCGTTTGAGTCGTCGCCGTTGCCCGCGGTGGTAGCGACACACGACGTTCGAAATCACGCGTCCCGCAACGTGCTGCTCAAGTCCGGGTTTCGCGACCTTGGTAATCGCCGGGTTTACGGTCACGACGGCCCGTATCTGAAAGTTACGCGTGACGACTGGACCACCTCGAAGCACAGCACGGATTCTCAATCGCCTAGCTGACGAGATCCCAGCGCGGTCGACCACCGAAACGCTCTGCCATCAGGTCAACGAACAGGCGTACTTTCGCCGACAGGTGTCGATGCCGCGGGTAAAGGGCCGTCACCGTCAGCATCGGTGGCGGGTAGTCGGGCAATACCGAGAGAAGGCTGCCGTTTTGCAGGTCCTCACCGATAATAAAAGTCGGCAGCAACGCGATGCCCTGTCCGCGAACCGCGGCGGCGCGAAGCACGTCGCCGTTATTCGACCACATACTGCAATTAATGGCGTACGTGTGCTCGCCGTCCGGGCCATCGAGCCGCCAGTACGATGCGGTGCCCGAATATCCGTACTGCAGGCAGCGATGGTCTTTCAGTGCTTTCGGCGACGCTGGCTCGCCTGCTGACTCGAGGTAGGCGGGAGCTGCGCACAGAACCCGGTGTGCCGGAACGATCTCACGCGTGATCAGGCTCGTCGAATACTGCGGCTCTGCGATGCGAATGGTCAGGTCGAATCCTTCTTCAATCGGGTCGACAAAACGATCGTTGAGTACCAGTTCAATACGAACCTCGCTGTGCAATGCCATGAACTCCGCAACCACCGGCCCAAGATGTTGGGTACCGAAGGTCATCGGCGCATTGATACGCAGGCTGCCGGTCGGGCGATCCTGGAGTTCCTTGACCGAGTTAATGGCTTCATCCAGGTCACCCAGGATCTGGATACAGCGATCGTAAAAGGCGAGGCCGGTCTCCGTGGGCGTGACTTTGCGAGTGCTGCGGCGAAGGAGCTGCGCTCCCAGTTCGTTTTCCAGGTTGATGACGGCCTTGTTGACGACAGAGCGCGACAGTCCCATGGCACGCGCGGCTGCAGCGAAGCCGTTCATTTCCACGACGCGCGTAAACGCGCGCATGCTCTCAAGCCGGTCCATGGGCCGATTGTGTCGCGGTGTGCCGGACGCCGCCAGGCGGGTCTGCGTCAGGATTTCTAAACTCAAGCCGACGCAAGCTGGTTTGTCCCGGGCATGACGACACAGCAAGATCCGCGCTGAGTCGCGCCGGTAAGCCCCGTCGGTGATCAACCGGTTTTTCATTAAATAGAGTCACTTACGTTGATTTCCCTCGTCGTTCTGAGCTGATTGTCGCGATTTTGATGACAGTAAGATTCAATTCTAGCTAATTGTCATTGAAATGGCATTGGTTGAGACTACACGCCATCTGAAATGACGTTCACAAGGAAAGAACACATGCTTGCAATTCGACCGGCAAATGAACGTGGACTTGCCAACCACGGCTGGCTGAACAGTCGTCATACCTTCTCGTTCGGCCACTACTACGACCCTGAATACATGGGATTCGGCCCCCTGCGAGTCATCAACGAGGACCAGGTCAAACCGGCCCAGGGCTTCGGTACCCATGGCCACAGCGACATGGAGATTATCTCCTATGTTCTTGACGGTGCACTCGAGCACAAGGACAGCCTCGGTACGGGCTCGATCATCAAACCTGGTGATGTTCAGCGCATGACGGCGGGCACCGGTGTCCGTCACAGCGAGTACAACGCATCGTCGACGGACTCGGTTCACTTCCTGCAGATCTGGATCATTCCGGAGAAAAATGGCCTGAAGCCGAGCTACGAACAGAAGGCATTCAGTGACGAAGAGAAGCAGGGCAAGTTGCGTCTCGTCGGTTCACGCGATGGCCGCGACGGTTCGGTGACGATTCACCAGGACGTCAACCTGTTTTCGGCGCTGCTGTCTGAGGGCGATGACATCGAGCACACCCTCGGCGAAGGCCGCAAAGGCTGGGTGCAGGTTGCACGGGGTTCGCTGCGTCTTGACGGCAATGAGTTGACTGCCGGGGACGGTGTGGCACTGCAAGGTGAACACACCCTGAAACTCGAAGGCACCGGCGACGCCGAAGTCCTGTTGTTTGACATGGGTGCGTAAGCGCCCCTGTCCTTTTGGCCGGGTGGGTACCCCGCACTTCCGCTGATCCCCCCGCCCGGCCTTTTCACAATAATTCTCCCACCCATAACACCCTCTTAATCAATACCCGCTCAGGAATATCCGACATGTCTCAAAAACTCGAACTCCTCACGCCACAGAATTCGCAGGTAATTTTTATCGACCACCAGCCGCAGATGGCATTCGGTGTCCAGTCGATGGATCGCCAGGCGCTTAAGAACAACACGGTCTTCCTCGCCAAGGCCGCAAAGCTGTTCGATATACCAACCACCATTACGACGGTAGAGACCGAGGCGTTTTCCGGCTTCACCTACCCGGAACTGCTCGCCGTCTTCCCGGACAAGGAGATTCTCGAACGCACGTCAATGAATTCCTGGGACGACCAGAAAGTCCGCGACGCGCTTGCTGCCAACGGACGCAAGAAGGTCATCGTCTCCGGGCTGTGGACCAGTGTCTGCAACAACCTCTTCTCCTTCTCCGCAATGGCTGACGAAGGCTACGAAATCTACATGGTGGCCGACGCATCGGGCGACGTGTCAGTCGACGCTCACGAATACGCTATGCAGCGGATGGTGCAGGGCGGCGTTGTACCTATGACGACGATCCAGACGATGCTCGAATGGCAGCGCGACTGGGCAAACCGCGAGAACTACGACGGCCTGATGAACATCATCAAGGAACACGGTGGCTCTTACGGTATGGGCGTGGACTACGCCTATACGATGGTCCACAAGGCCGACGAACGTGTCGAGCACGGACCCGTCATCGCGCCGGTAGCTGCGGCGTAACGAACCCCGCTTGAGGGCGCACCTGCAGTGGTGCGCCCTCGTTTTTTGTTCGAACCTCAAGCTACACGAAGAGATCATGACGAGACGTCTGACAATCCTGTACCTGTTCGCTGCCACGGTTGCCGTACTGGCGTCCGGCGCCGAGGCAAGCGACGGCGTGGATGCGTGGGCGTTCGACGGTGCGCTTCGTGAAAGGGCAACCCTGTCCACGGCCGTCGATTTTGACGCGTCGAACCCGGACGAGGGCTGGTTCTGGACACAGCGGCTGTCGCTGAACGCGGAAGGACCGGTCACGGACACTTTGTCCGCGCGCTTTTCATTAGTCAGCGCCCTGCAAAGCGGCGTGGACGCGTCACCCGTCAACCAGAACAACCTGGATTTCCAGGAGGCCTACCTGGACTGGCAGATAGCGGGCACCGGTGTCCGCCTCGGACGACAGGAAGTCATTCTTGGCTCACAGCGACTGGTCGGTTCACGCGAGGGCACAAATGTCCGTCGAACCTGGGATGGCCTGCGTGTAAGCGGTGACATCGGTCGCTGGCACTGGGACGCCTTCGGTGTCCGGCTCGTCAACGTCGAGCCCAACGGGGTGTTGAATGACAGCAGTAACAGCAATCGGAGTCTTGCAGGCTTGTACCTGAGCGGACCGATGGACTGGACGTCGCTGGATGTCTATTACCTCTACTCGAGAGTGAAAAACCGACCAACGATCGAGGGGACGGCTAACCAGGAGCGGCACAGCCTCGGCGTGCGTGTTTTCGGCGAAGCGAACAACTGGTTCTGGAACTGGGAGGCGATCGGGCAGTTTGGTCGTCACGGGAGTGACGATATCGAGGCCTGGACGCTTGCCACCAACACCGGTTACCGGATGGATGCGCCGTGGTCTCCCGAGTTCATGCTGTCGATCAACGTGGCTTCCGGCGACAGTGACCCGACAGACGGCAAGCTGGAAACATTTGATGCGCTGTATCCGCGAGGCAACTACTTTTCGGAGCTCGCACTGCTGGGGCCGGCGAACTTTTACAACCTGAATCCAACATTGAGCCTAAAGCCCACGGAGGACGTCGATGTGTCGCTTCGCGTTAACTGGTACTGGCGGCTCGAAACCAGCGACGGCGTCTACGGGCCACCGGGAAACCTGCTGCGGGCACCGCTGGGTTCGGATGAACGGTTCGTCAATCTCGCTTACTCGCTGAGCGCCGCGTGGCGACTGAATAAAACCTGGCGGTTGACGGCATCGCTGACGCACTCACGGCCACAGGATTTCATTCAGGAGACGGGCGTCGCCGACATCACCAACTTCGGTGAATTTTCGCTGATTGCCCGCTTCTGATCACAACGAGGAAAAAAAGATGAACGAGCTGGTTCTCTTCAACGGCAAGATTACGACACTGGATCCGTCGCAGCCCGAGGTCTCGGCTATCGCGATGCGCGACGGAAAAGTCGCGTCCATAGGTAGTGACGAGGACGTGCTGTCATCTGTGGGTAAGGATGCCGAGACCATCGACCTCGCAGGGCGGCGCGTCATTCCCGGTCTGAATGACAGCCACACACACCTCATTCGCGGCGGACTGTCGTTTAACCAGGAGCTGCGCTGGGAGGGCGTACCGTCGCTCGCCGATGCGCTGGGTATGCTGAAAGAGCAGGCCGACCGGACACCGCCGCCGCAGTGGGTCCGCGTCATCGGCGGCTGGTCCGAGTTCCAGTTCGCCGAGCGCCGCATGCCGACGCTTGACGAAATCAACGTGGCGGCCCCCGACACGCCCGTGTTTATCCTGCATCTCTACGGTCGCGCGTTGCTGAACCGCGCGGCGCTGAATGCGCTCGGCTTCAATGCCGAAACGCCAAATCCGCCGGGCGGCGAGATCCAGCACGACGACAACGGCCAGCCGACCGGGCTGTTGCTCGCGAAGCCGTCGGCGCTGATCCTGTATTCCACGCTAGGCAAAGCACCGAAGCTCGGTTACGAGGACCAGGTCAACTCAACGCGCCATTACATGCGCGAGATGAACCGGCTCGGCATAACGAGTGTTATCGACGCGGGCGGTGGCGGCCAGAATTACCCGGAAGACTACAAGGTCATCCAGGAGCTGCACGATGCCGGCCAACTCACTGTCCGTGTTGCCTACAACCTGTTTGCCCAGGCGCCTGGCAAGGAGCTGTCCGACTATGAACACTGGGTAACCATCACGGAACCGGGTGCGGGTGACGACTTCCTGCGCATGAACGGCGCGGGCGAAAACCTGGTCTGGTCGGCCGCCGATTTCGAGAACTTCCTCGAGCCGAGGCCCGAGCTCGGTCCCGCGCTGGAATCGGAGCTGGAGTCGGTTGTCGAGCTGCTTGCAGAACGCGAATGGCCGTTCCGTATTCACGCAACGTATGACGAGTCGATCGATCGCTTTCTTGGTGTGTTCGAGCGCGTTAACGGCAAGCAGCCGTTCCAGACCCGTTTCATTATCGACCATGCGGAAACGGTCAGTGAACGCAACATTGAACGCATCGCGGCACTCGGTGGCGGTATCGCTATCCAGCACCGAATGGCGTTCCAGGGCGAGTACTTTGTCGATCGCTACGGCCCGGATGCCGCGAAAGCGACGCCGCCGGTGGCCAACATGTTGAAAAGTGGGGTACCGGTCGGTGCCGGTACCGATGCCACGCGCGTGGCGAGCTACGACCCGTGGGTTGCATTGTACTGGCTGTCCACAGGCAAGACGCTGGGCGGCATGTCGCTGTATCCGGATGACAACGTGCTCGATCGTAAACAGGCGCTGGAATTGTGGACGCGCGGCTCGGCCTGGTTCTCCGGTGAGCAGGCCGTCAAGGGCACGCTGTCGGAAGGTCAGTACGCGGACCTTGCCGTACTGTCGAGTGATTACTTCACGGTGCCGGAGGAAGATATCCGTTCCATCGTCTCGGTCATGACGGTCGTTGGCGGCCGCATCGTGCACGCCGATGACGACTATTCGAACCTGGCGCCGCCGCTGCCGCCAGCCTCGCCGGACTGGTCTCCCGTTGGGGTGTTTCAGGGCGCGCATCGGCCGTCGTCGCACGCGCATTCGCACTCGCACTCCCATGCGCACGACCATGCTCACGGGCACAGCTGCGCGATGCACGGCCATCACCGCGAGATCGCGTGGAAGAGCCCCGTCCCGACGGACGATCCGCACGCGTTCTGGGGCGCGCTGGGCTGTTCCTGCTTTGCCTTCTAGGGGCGCCGACTGTCGATGACAACACAAACGCAAAAGACCAGCGCAGGAAACACCGCGGTATCAGCATGGGCGCCGTTCGGTATTGGCGCCTTCGCGCTGTTGTGGACGGCAACGCTGGTATCCAATATCGGTACGTGGATCCACGATGTGGGTGCCGGCTGGTTAATGACCACGCTGGACCCGACTCCCGCTGTCGTCACGCTGGTGCAGGCAGCGACCACGCTGCCCATATTCCTGTTCGCGCTGTTCGCCGGTACGCTGGCGGATCGTGTCGACAAACGGCGCCTGCTTGTCGCTGTCAACGTCATCCTGATCATCGTGATTTCAGTGCTTGCGGCGCTGGTTGCAACCGGCAACATGACGCCGACACTACTGGTGGCGTTTACGTTCCTGATCGGCACGGGTGCCGCTTTCATGGCGCCGGCCTGGCAGGCGATTGTCCCGGAGCTGGTGCCGAGGACGCATCTACAGCCCGCCATCGCGCTGAACTCAATGGGCATCAACATCAGTCGCGCGATCGGTCCGGCTATTGCCGGGTTCCTGATAACAGCGGTCGGCCTCGCGGCGCCGTTCGTCGCCAATGCGATTAGCCACGTATTCATTATCGTTGCGCTGTTGCTCTGGCGTCGCCCGGAAGCCACGGCGAGCACGTTGCCACCGGAGCCTATTGGCGCCGCGATGGTGACCGGCCTGCGCCATGCGGCGCATAACGCACCGCTCAAGGCGACAATGCTGCGCGCGCTGGGCTTCTTTTTGTTTGCCAGCGCCTATTGGGCATTGCTGCCCCTGGTTGCGCGCAACGTGCCGGGCGGTGGTGCAGAGCTTTACGGCTTTATGCTCGCGGCGATTGGCGCAGGTGCCGTCGGGGGTGCGTTGATTCTGCCCAGGATTCGTGGGCGCTTTGATACCAACTGGCTGGCGGCCGGTGGCGTTGTCGTGACCGCGCTGTCGATGATCCTGTTGTCGCTCGTCACCAACCCGCTGGCCGCGGTGATCGCGTCGTTCGCTGGTGGAGCCGGGTGGATCACGGTGCTCACCAGCCTGAATATTTCGGCGCAGACGTCGCTGCCCAACTGGGTGCGCGCGCGCGGGCTCGCGATTTTCATGATGGTGTTCTTCGGCTCGATGGCACTCGGGTCCACGATCTGGGGCCAGGTAGCCACCGCCATGTCGGTCGATGCTGCCCTGCAGATTGCTGCAGCTGGCGCCTTGCTCGCCATTCCGCTGACGTGGTCAGCGAAACTGGGGCAGGGCGACGAACTCGACCTGTCGCCGTCGTCGTACTGGCCGATGCCGCCGGTGAGCCAGTACCTCGGTGAGGTTGATGATCGCGGTCCGGTCATGATCACGATCGAGTACCGGATTGAAACGGGCCGCGAAGAGGACTTTGTTGCGGCGATCCGCGAGTTGTCAGGCGAGCGTTATCGGGATGGCGCGCACGACTGGGGCATCTACCAGGATACGGAGAACCCGGACACCTGGATCGAGTGGTTCCTCGTGTCGAGCTGGGCTGAGCACCTGCGTCAGCACGAGCGTACCACCGCGCACGACAAGGACATCCAGGAAAAAGTCCGCGAGTTTCACACCGCCGAGGAACCGCCTCGTGTTCGACACTGGATCGCGCCGCCTGCGTCAGGAACAGGATTCAGTCTTCCGAAGGAGCATTCGTAGTGAACAGCAAAACCATCATCGGCTTTGTTCTTGCCTTTGGCATCGGTGTGGTATGCCGGGCGCTGGAGATTCCATTGCCTGCGCCGCCGGTTCTCATTGGTGCGCTGCTGGTCGTCGCGATGACCAGCGGCTATATATTGACCGATCGATTCGCCACCCGTCGGGAGGCAACCCAGCTCAGTCGTTGCGGTGGGCCAACCGGTGAAACGAAAGGAGAAAGCCAGTGACGGCTTTAGCAGGTATCGGGCTTGGGCTTGCAATCGGATTCGCATGCCGCTGGTGGGATCTTCCATTGCCGGCGCCGCCGAAATTGACGGGCGCCATGCTGGTCGTGTTCATGACCGCCGGTTTTCTCGTGACCGACACGTTGCTGGCGGCTTAGCCGCCAGCAAACGGCAGGACTGGTCAGCGCCTACTTGCTCGCCTGCATGTTGAGACGGGCGGCGACGATTCCGATCATCATGTTGTAGCGATCCAGTTTCTGCTTCAGCAGCGGGCTGCCCTGAACGAGATTGGACATGTGTTGCTCGAACTCGGCGATCTTCTCTTCAAAGCCCGTGGTTTCGACCGACTTGTTGGAGGCCGCGAGTCGGTTGTCCCAGTTACGCTCGGCATGCTTGCTCTCGGCTTTCTCGATGAATTTCGCCTTGCAGACATGGTTGCGAATACGCGAACCGGTCGGACGCTCCATCGAGCAGCGAACGTGAAAATCGTCGATGTCATTCAAATCGTTGTACGTGTCGTAGAAGTCTTCGGCCGAGCGGTTCAGTTCCCGACGAAGCTTGCCCAGCGACATGTTCGCGTACTTCGCAGTCACTTCGATATTGTCGACAGGCTCCGGTACGGCGCCGTTGTCTCCGGCCCAGGCTACGGTTGAAAAGCCCAAAGCGACAACGGCTGCCAGAATGCTGGAAGGTTTAAGTTTCATGGTAATCCCCTGCGTGTCCCATAACAGGTAGATGCACGCAAACGGCATTTGGTTTATTCGATTTGCGAATAATTCGCTTTTCAGTCGCGCTGCGAGAGTTCTTCGAGTATCTCGGCCGTATGCTGGCCGCGGGTTGGCGCGACCGCGGGGTCCGCCGGGCGCTGGCCATCGAAACGTGGTGCGGCCCGTGCCTGTAGCTGGCCGTCTATCTCCAGCCAGGTCTGTCGCGCCTGCATATGGCGGTGTTGCTTTGCGTTGCCCGGCGACAAGACCGGCGCGACGCAGGCATCGCTGCCGTCGAACAGGCTCGTCCAGTAGGCGAGGTCATGGCGGGCAAAGATGTCTGTGAACCGGCTGGTCAATTCCGGCCACGAGCCGGGGTCCGGGCTCTGCCTGAAGCCAGGGTCGTCGCTTAGCCCGAGTATGCTGAGGAACTCGGCGTAGAATTTCGCCTCGAGGCACTGTACCGACAGCCATTCGCCGTCTGCGGTTGCATAGCAGCGACTCCACGGCGGGCCGTCGAGGTAACTCGTGCCGCGTGCGTTGCCCAAGAGTCCGGCCGCGTGTGTCGACATCAGGAGGTTCATCGTGTGCGCCGAACCATCAACGATGGCGGCATCGACGACACAGCCCCTGCCGCTGGTTCGTGCTTTCAACAGTCCCGCCAGCATACCGGTCACGAGATACAGGGCACCGCCGCCGATATCGCCGGTCAGTGTCGGTGGGGTGAACGGCGGTGTCCCGGGATCCGATGCGTACCACAGCGCGCCTGAAACACCGATGTAGTTCAGGTCGTGGCCGGCGAGTTCCGCCATCGGACCCTCCTGACCCCAACCGGTAATCCGGCCGTAAATCAATGCAGGGTTGGTCTCGTGCACCTTCTCCGGCCCGAAGCCGAGGCGTTCCATAACACCGGGGCGAAAGCCCTCGATCAGTCCGTCGGCCGAGTCCAGCAGCGCTGCGAGGGTTGCCTGGTCTGCTTCCCGTTTCAGGTCAAGGACAATGGAGCGCTTGCCGCGATCGATCAGGTTCCTGTCGGGCCACGACGGCGAAGGCGGTTGGTCTCGATGCACGACGATGACCTCAGCACCAAGATCCGCAAACATCATCGCGGCGAACGGTCCCGGACCGAGCCCCTCGATTTCAATGATTCTTACCCCTTCAAGCATCGGCGCCTCCCTCGTCGGACAGCGTCGAGTTTACTGGTAAAAACCGGGGAGCTTCAGTACAGCGGTTAGATCGCTTTCGAGAAGCGAGTGGTATCGGCAGTTAGGTGACGATCGAAAACCATGGCGACACTGCGCAGCAACAGTCGACCCTTGTCCGTGATGTCGATCCGTGAATCATCCAGTTGAATCAGCCCGTCGTCAGCCAGCGGTTCGAGCCGGTCGAGTTCGTCAGCGAAGTAGTCCGTGAAGGCAATGTCGTGGCTTGTGGAGAACGCGTGGAAGTCCAGCGTGTCGTGGCACATGATTTCGTGGATGACATCGGCACGCAGAAGATCATCATCATCGACGACAAGTCCCTTGCGAACCGGCAAGTGGCCGCTGCGGATGCGTTCCTCGTACTCTGCCGTTGTCAGCGCATTTTGGGCAAAGCTGTTGCCAATGTGGCTGATGGCGCTGACACCGAGCGACACGAGGTCGCTGCCGCCGTGCGTCGAGTAACCCTGGAAGTTTCGCTGCAGCGTGCCGTTTTCACGGGCCAGCGCGAGGTCATCGTCCGGTAGTGCAAAGTGATCCATGCCGATGTACACGTAGCCGGCGTCCATGAGCTTTTCGATGGTATGCCGCAAAATCGCGATCTTGGTCGATGCCGAGGGCAGGTGCTCGTCGCGAATCATGCGCTGGCCCTTGAAGCGCTCCGGCAGGTGCGCGTAGTTGTAGACCGCGAGTCGATCCGGTCGCATGGCTACGACCTGATCGAGTGTCGCGTCGAACGATGACACAGACTGAAATGGCAAACCGTAAATCAGGTCGAAGGACACCGAGCGATAACCGAATTGGCGCGCATCTTCCATCAGGCGAGCGACATCGTCCGGCGACTGGATACGGTTAACCGCGATCTGCACGTCAGTATTGAAATCCTGGATACCCAGGCTCACGCGATTGAAGCCGAGTTGCGCGAGGATCTGCATGGTCTCGTCGTGTGTCGAGCGCGGATCAATCTCGATGGAGAACTCCCGCTCGTCGCTCGCGGCAAAATTGAATTCACTCGACAAGGACTGCATCAGCTTGGTGAGTTGCAGATCGTCGAGATAGGTCGGCGTGCCGCCGCCGAAATGCAGCTGCGACACCTGGCGCTCACGGTCAAACAGCTCGGCCTGTCGGCGAATCTCCTCGTGCAGGCAGTCCAGGTAGCGCTCGATGCGCTCCCCATTGCGGGTAACGATCTTGTTACAGCCGCAGTAGTAGCAAAGCGACTGGCAGAACGGAATGTGGGCATACAGCGAGAGCGGGCGGCCCGATTGATTGCTGCGCAGCGCATTTTCCATGTACGCCGACTCGCCAAATGCCTCATCGAACTGCAGCGCGGTCGGATAAGAGGTATAGCGGGGTCCGCGACCTCCGTAACGGGTAAACAGGGTCTCGTCGAAGTTGACACTTCGCATGGGCAATTTGCTCTTCACTCGTTCTTGTTGCGCCGCATGCTGGCCCAGTCCGGCCCGTTTTCCTATTGGTACAAACCGCGACAAGCCAGTATTGGCGCGGGTTTGCTAGGTAAATCTCCGTAGTGTTGATTTGGTTGACGTCTGGCAAGGTTGACACTGAAAACAGAACGTCATGTGGATCTCACACCGCCCGGTCAGGGAGACGTCAAAAGGAGTTTGTGCGTCGGCCGGGAAGGGGGCCGAATGAGCGCATCACGCACAACCGACAACAACAAGAACCGTGTCGCAGAGCTGGCCGCGAGGTTGTTTCGACGAAGACGGCCACCTGCCGCCACCGCATCTTTCGGCGCCAGCCCGATGGCAGAGCGGTGTCTCGACTGCGGTCGTGCGTGCAAGGCGACCCGCATTACCGCGATGGAGCTGACCACCGGTACGGCACCAAGATTTACCGAGTCACTGGGCAAAGCTGACGGTGAACCTCTGGCGCAGGCCTGCCATTGCGAGCAATTGACCCGGCTGTATCGTGACATGTGGAACAACGATGACTGCACCGACGCCGACATTACCGTGGGCCTTGCGGTTGCGCTGCCGGCGTATCGGGATCAGCTCCGATCGGATACATCGCACACCTGCGTCGACGGTGAGTTGCCGGTACTCGTCGTTCCCGTGCCGGGAGAGCCGCATCTGTTGAGCGCGGTGTTCGCTGCCCGGGCACTGGAGTCGGGCGATCATCCTGTCGACTATCGCGTGCCGCTGTCGCTTGACGAACTGGCAATGCTGGTCAGCCAGCGCCATTACGCCGGTGTTGTCCTTGCCACCAGCACCGTATTTTCGCGCAGCCGTCGGCTGGACTCCATTGCGCGCTGTGCGAAGACGGCGCGCGGCGCGTCAGCACACCCCCTGCACATTGTGCTGTATGGCCGGATCGCTGAAGAGTCGCGCTGCGAACCCATACAAGGCATCGACGGCGTTATCGCCGCGACGGACGAACTTGCGTCCGAGTTTGAAACAGACCTCCCGAGAATTCACTGACTGGAAACCGACTTATGCGAATCCTGTTTGTCCACCCCAACTACCACTCCGGCGGCGCCGAGATTGCCGGCAATTGGCCGCCGGCCTGGGTCGCCTACCTGGCGGGTGCCCTGAAACGCAGCGGCTACGACGACGTGCATTTTGTCGACGCGATGACCAACCACCTGGACGACGACGCAATTCGCGAGAGGATTCGCGAGCTTCAGCCCGATATCGTCGGCACAACTGCGATCACGCCGTCGATTTACGCGGCGGAACACATCCTTGAGCTGGCACGCGAGGAGGCGCCGGACGCGATGCGCGTCATTGGCGGTGTCCACGCGACCTTCATGTACAAGCAGGTACTCAGCGAATCCGATGCCGTCGACGTCGTGGTTCGCGGCGAAGGCGAGGAAGTCCTCGTCGATCTGATCAATACGGTAGCGGAAGGCCGCTGGCCTCGTGATCGTGGCAAGGTTCGCGGTATTGCTTTCCGGGCCGGCGAGCAGATTATTGCTACCGCGTCGGCCCC
Source organism: uncultured Woeseiaceae bacterium (assembly GCA_964606915.1). Lineage (GTDB taxonomy): Bacteria > Pseudomonadota > Gammaproteobacteria > Steroidobacterales > Woeseiaceae > UBA1847. Next base: position 33,298 of record CAZSIQ010000004.1, read on the forward strand.
GACCGTCAAGGACCTCGACGGTATCGCGCCGGACTGGTCGCTGCTGGAGTGGGAAAAATACATCTACGTTCCCCTGGGCGTGCGCGTTGCGATTCCCAACATGGCGCGCGGCTGCCCCTTCACCTGCTCCTTTTGCTCGCAGTGGAAGTTTTGGCGCGATTACCGGATTCGTGATCCGAAGAAAGTCGTCGACGAAATCGAGACGCTGGTGAATGAGCACGATGTCGGCTTTTTTATCCTCGCCGACGAAGAACCGACAATCCACCGCAAGAAGTTCATCGCCTTCTGCGAGGAGCTGATCGCCCGCGGCCTGCCGGATCGCGTGAAGTGGGGTATCAATACTCGCGTCACTGACATCCTCAGAGATGAAAAACTGCTGCCGCTGTACCGCAAGGCAGGCCTCGTGCACGTATCGCTCGGCACTGAAGCGGCAACGCAGCTCAAACTCGATACGTTTAACAAGGAAACCAAGGTCGAGGACAACCGTCGGGCGATCCAGTTGCTGCGCGACGCCGATATCTTTGTTGAGGCGCAGTTTATCGTCGGTCTCGACAACGAAACGCCCGAGACGCTTGAGGAAACCTATCGCATGGCCTGGGACTGGCAGCCCGATCTTGCTAACTGGGCGATGTACACGCCGTGGCCGTTTACTCCGCTGTTCCAGGAGCTTGGTGACAAGGTCGAGGTATTCGACTTCTCCAAATACAACTTCGTGACGCCGATCATGAAGCCGGAGGCGATGGAACGCGGCGAATTGCTTGATCGGGTAATGAACAACTATCGCCGTTTCTACATGAAGAAGGCGCTGTTTCACTACCCGTGGCGCGGTACCGGATTCCGCCGTCGCTACCTGTTGGGCTGCCTGAAAGCGTTCCTCAAGGCCGGCTTCCAGCGGACCTTCTATGACCTGGGCAAAGTCGGTTACTGGGGACCGCAGTCGAAGAAGAAGGTCGACTTCCATTTCGACGAGTCCCGGCACATTGCCCAGGCGCAGATTGACGACTGGGAGTCCGCGGCGGAGCGCGCCAACCGTTTGCGCGCGGAGAAACAAGGCGACACGGTCGCAATCCCGGTTCACGACATTCGTGTCTGCGGCGGCGGTTCGGAGCAGCTTGACGAGCGAACCGAGGAAGCGGTGCGCTAGATGAGCGCGGGCAGCGCTCGCATCGGACCGAACGCGGTACTGCAGCTCGTCCCCGTACTGGACGAATGCTTTGGCCGGGCAGGGCGCGATGCCCTGTTGTCGTCGTCAGGAATCGAATCGCTGCCTGACGGATCGGCCATGATCGACGAGCTGCCGGTTGCCCGACTGCATCAGCAACTGCGAAAGACAGCACCCCGGGAGGCGCCGGTCCTGGCGCGTCGTGCCGGACGGGCGACGGGTGACTACATTCTTGAATACCGCATCCCGCGACTGGCCAGGCACCTGCTCGCAGTCTTGCCCGGGTTCATGGCTTCGCGCCTGCTGGCGAACGCGATCGCTCGTCACGCATGGACATTTGCGGGTAGCGGGTGTTTCCGGATCGTTTCCCTGTCGCCGCTGGTTTTCGATATTGAGGACAATCCCGTGGTTCGCGGCGAAAGCAGCGATCGGCCCGTCTGTGACTGGCATGCGGCAGTGTTTGAACGGCTGTTCCGCAAGCTGGTGTCAGACGATTACCGGGCAACGGAAGTGTATTGCTCTGCACAAGGCTATCCGGCCTGTCGATTTCTCATCCAGCGCGCCTGACGCGCGTCCCGCTGTAGTCATCACACATCCTGTGATACACCGTAGTCTCCGGAACCCAGGGGATCGTTGCCATGACGACATCGAAGATCGAAGACTGCACCTACGGCCTCTACGACGAGTATTGCCGCGGACACATCGATCGCCGAACGTTCTTTCGCCGTGCCGGTGAGGTAACCGTCGCCGGCGCTGCGACGATGCTGTTCCCCAACTGCGCCGAGCACGTCACCTGAGACGTGGCTGAGGGAGTGATGCCGTCTCCGCCGCCTCTGCAATTGCAGAGCCACGTTGTCGTGGCTGACGCCGTCGGTTCAGCGGTGGATGTGCTCAGTGAGGACAGCGGCCTGTCGCGAGGAGCCGTCAAGGATGCGATGAACAAGGGCGCCGTGTGGATAACCCGCGGGCGCAAGACTCAACGTCTGCGTCGCGTCAAACGCAGCCTGAAGAGGGGAGACCAGCTGCATCTGTACTACGACTCAAAGGTGTTGTCAGAGCCCGTGGCCGAACCTGAACTCATTGACGATGCCGTCTGCTTTTCGGTCTGGAACAAACCTTACGGGCTTCGTTCGCAGGGGTCTAAATGGGGAGACCATTGCACCGTCGTGCGTTGCGCCGAGAAGCGCCTGGATCGTTCCGCACTGACCGTTCATCGGCTCGATCGTGCGGCGTCGGGTCTAATCGTCGTGGCTCACGGGCGTCGTCCGGCAGCAGAACTGTCGCGACAATTTCGCGAACGGGAAGTGACCAAGCGCTATCACGTTCGTGTTCACGGTGAGTTTCCGGAAAGCCCGGTGTCGGTGGATGCACCGCTGGACGGAAAATCCGCCGTAAGTCATTTTCAGCGGCTCACAATGAAAGGCCACCAATCGCTTGTTGACGTCACTATAGAGACCGGCCGCAAGCACCAGGTACGACGTCATTTGGCGGACATCGGGCACCCGGTCGTTGGCGACCGTCTGTACGGTGGCGGTATCGACGACGGAGAGGATCTCCAGCTCAAGGCTGTTGAGCTGGGTTTCAGGCATCCACAGTCGGGTGACGACGTCACCTACCGCCTGGAGGACTAGTTTTGGGTCAACTCACATCCCTGTTCGTCCATAAAGTCTTAAGCGTCGTGGACGAAGCACACGACAAACGAGCTGTGCTGGAGTCTATCGGTATCGACCCCGACGCGCCGGTCAATCCAAAGCTGATGGTCTCCGAAGACGACTATTACCGCTTCTTCGAGCAGCTCGCGCATCTCGAGTCCCCGTCGGTTGATTTGCCGCTCCGCGCAGGCGGGTCCATGCGACTTGATGACTATGGTGCTATCGGCCTCGCGTGGAAAGCAGCCCCTAATTTACTGGGGTCCTACGAGCGGGCAGAGCGATACGCGCGCGTGCTCACCAGTGTCAGCACCTACCAGCCGAAGTCTGGACCGGACGGCGTATATCTTCACTTGAATCGCGAAGGCGAGCGCTCGCTGGGGCGGCGACTCTCCTGCGAGGCGGATCTTGCGAGTATTGCGACGATTTCGGCGGAGTCGTGCTCGGCCCCTTTCCGACTGAAGCATGTTTACTTCAGGCACGACGGGCCGGGTGGCTCGGATGTTCACGAGGCATTCTTTGGTTGCCCGGTAAGCTTTGGTAGCGACAAGGATGCGTTGCTGATGTCGAAGGAGCAGGTGCTCATCGCCAACAAGGTGGGCGACCCGGGACTCTCGAGCTTTTTCGACGCGCACATGGACGTCGAGGTTGCCGAGTTCAATGACGAAGCGTCACTTGACCGTCGCGTCCGCAACGAAGTCTCCAGGGCCTTGAGCCAGGGCGTGCCGAAAATCTCGGATATCGCATCTCAGCTCGGCATGAGCGGACGAACCCTGCAGCGGCGCCTGTCGGATGACGGCGCCTCGTTCCAGTCGGTCGTGGACAGCGCACGTCGTGAACTGGCGGAGCGGTTGCTTGCCGATACGGTGTATCCGCTCGCCGAAGTGGCCTTCCTGACCGGTTTCTCTGAGCAAAGTGCGTTCAATCGTGCGTTCAAGCGCTGGGCCGGCCAAACCCCGCGCTCCTACCGACTGGATGTCGCTGACTCTGCCGGCTAAAGCACCTATGGCGTCATCCTGACGCGAGCAGTCAATTTATCGGCGTGCGGTGTCAAGATGCCCGGTGCGCTTCCCGCGATCATAGCTCCAAGATTTCATCTACCGAGGAGCAGATCATGACCAACACCAACAACACCACTCTCGTCATCGGCGGAACGGGCAAAACCGGCAAACGCGTGGTGGAGAAGCTGAAAGCGGCCGGCCTGCCGGTGCGCGTCGGTTCACGTTCAGCGACGCCGTCGTTCGACTGGGACAACGAGAGCACCTGGGATGCCGCGCTTGAAGGTGTCTTCGCGGTCTACGTGACGTATTCACCGGATCTCGCGATGCCCGGTGCCACCGATGCCATACAGGGGCTTGTTGATCTCGCCAGGAAAAGGGGCGTACGCCGACTCGTCCTGTTGTCGGGCCGTGGCGAAGAGGAAGCGCAGGCCTGTGAGCTGATCGTTCAGCAAAGCGGACTCGAATGGACTGTTGTTCGCGCCAGCTGGTTTCACCAGAACTTTTCTGAGGGCGCATTCATCGACATGGTGCTTGCCGGCACGATCACGCTACCAGCCAGCGATGTGCCGGAGCCTTTCGTGGATGTTGATGACATTGCCGACGTGGCCTTCACCGCGCTGACACAGGACGGCCATGACGGGGAAGTCTACGAGGTCACAGGTCCTCGCCTGATGACGTTCAGTGACATTGCCGCTGACCTGTCTGCGGCAACCGGTCGAACCATCCGTTTCCAGACGGTGCCGCACGACGGCTTTGTCAATGGCGTTGCCGAGTCCGGGGCACCGAAAGAGGTTGTCTGGATGCTCGACTACCTGTTCGCCACGGTTCTTGACGGCCGCAACGCTTACCTCACCGACGGTGTGCAGCGTGCGCTGGGACGCGAGCCGCGCGATTTCGCGGACTATGCCCGCTCCGTTGCGGCCACCGGCGCCTGGTACGCCGCCGCCTGACGCCGTCCGGAGGCCTCCGGGCCTCCCTCCATTTCCTGTCGAGGAGTCATTCTCATGTTTTCACTGGAACACGCACTCGTTATCACCACGCTGCTCGGCGCCGCCATCATTGGCGGCGGACTGTTTGTCTTCTCGAGCTTCATCATGCCCGCGCTGGCAAAGCTCCAACCGCCCGCGGGTATCGCCGCCATGCAGTCGATCAACGTCGTAGTGATCAACCTGTCGTTTATCGGTACCTTCATGGCAACCGCTGCGCTGTCCGTCGCTGTTCTTTTTGTCAACGTTGGCGAAGCCGGCTCGGCACCGGACCGGCTCGCGGATATCGCTGCGGTCCTGTACCTGGTCGGTACGTTCCTGGTGACGGTGCGCGGCAACGTGCCGCTGAACGACAAACTCGCAGCGGTCGATGCGGATGCACCCGAAGCCGTTGACGTCTGGGAGCACTACCTCAAGCGCTGGACGCGGCTGAACACCTTGCGCACAGCCTGTTCACTGTTCGCCGTGCTGGGCTTTTCTGCTGCGCTCGCGTTGAGTTGAGCGATCCGGATACCGGTCAGGCGATGGCGACCAGTTCGATCTCGAACGTCAGCGCCTGGCCGGCCAGCGGGTGGTTGGCATCCACGGTGATCGACGCCTCGGTGACTTCAGTGACCACCAGGTTCATCACCTGACCGTCCGGCGCCTGGCTTTGTAGCGCCATGCCGACCTCAGGCTCCATCTCCGGCGGCAAAGCCGTTCGCGGAACTTCCTGGATCAGCTGTTCGTGGCGTTCGCCATAGGCGTCACCCGATTCGATACGAACATTCTTGCTGTCACCGACCGTCATGCCGTCCACGGCGTTATCGAAACCGGGAATGACCTGGCCACTGCCGAGTTCGAACTCGAGGGGTTCACGACCTTCGGACGAATCGAATTCCGTGCCGTCGTCGAGGGTGCCCTTGTAGTGAATCTTAACGGTGTCGCCTTGCTTGGCCTGGCTCATGGTATGGCTCCTTTGTTCAGCCGCGGCGTGCGAAAACATCACGCCTGGCCCGGGGCCGGGACTACCGTTCCAGGGATTGGCTTGGTGAATAAGCAGGTTGAGAGTCTAGCTTAACTGTGCCGTGCGTTTTGGTTTTTTCCGGCAAGCCAGCGGGGTTGTGGATCTAGCTGGCGGCGGTCTTCATCAGGTCCGCGTAGCACTCCGTGATCGGAACAAAGCCGGATCGGCTTTCATCGTACGCCGTAACCCCACCTGAGCCGATATCGAACACCCAGCCGTGCAGCGTCAACTGTCCGCCAGCGATTCGTGCGGCCGCCACGGGATGCGTCCGGATATGTTGCAGCTGCAGCAGGACGTTTTGTTCGATGACGTCGTCGAGATCCTCGATGTCGGCCTTACCCTTGATGGCACGGACGGCTTCAACGGCAGCCCGGGAGTGATCGATCCAGTCGTGAACGTGCGGCAGGTCGTGCAAGGCGTCCGGATTCAATGCGCCTTTCATCGCACCGCAGTCCGAGTGTCCGCAAACGATGATGTGCGAGACGCCGAGCACCGCGAGGGCGTATTCGAGCGAGGCCGTCTCACCGCAGGCGTGGTGCGAGTGCGGTGGAACGATGTTCCCGGCATTGCGACAGACAAACAGATCGCCCGGGGCACTACGGGTCAGGGAATTCGGGTCGATGCGTGAGTCAGCGCAGCCAATGAACATGACGTCCGGACTCTGGCCGTGCGCAAGTTCCGCGAACAGCGCTTCGTGATCGCGATAGGTCCCTTGCTGGAACTCCAGCACACCCCTGAGAACGTCCTGCATTGCCTGGCTCCCCGATTTTTGTCGGCTGTGGCGCTCCGATATCCCCCGCCAGCAACCCGTCAGACCTTTCCAGTTTAGTGATAAGAATTCGGTATCTATTGAGATTAAGTGATAGAATTTTTCTATGACTAGCCAAATCTGCACAGTCGCATGCCGGACTGGGACCGCATAAGTCTCCGCCAGATAAAGGGTTTTCTGGCCGTCGCAGACCATGGCAGTTTCCGCCGCGCCGCCGAGCGACTGAGCGTTACGCAGCCGACGCTGACGGCGCAGATCGCCACGCTCGAGAAAACCCTGGACACCCAGCTACTCGAACGCTCGCGTCGCGGGACAAGCTTGTCCAGCGCCGGGCGCGACCTGTTGCCCGGTGCCCGACGCATCCTCGAGGAAGTGCAGGGATTCGCCGAAAGAGCCTCGGTGCTGTCTGCAGGCGTTGAGGGCACATATCGGCTGGGCGTGACACCGACGCTCGGGCCGTACTTGCTGCCGCGGATATTGCCGGTCATTCACGCAAGTCACACAGGACTCAAGCTGTACGTGCGCGAAGCGCCGCCGCGTGAACTGGAGGACGAACTGAAGCGCGCCAATCACGACGTGATCCTGACCACGGAGCCCGTGCATTCCAGCGGCCTGGTTGTGAGTCCGCTGTTTCGAGAGCCGCTAGTGCTGGCCATGGCAAAAGACCACCGGCTGGCAAACAAGCCGCGCGTCAACCGATCGGACCTGATCGGCGAGAAGGTGCTGACGATCGGTGAAAATCATCTGCTGCATCGACAGATCATCGATCTTTGTGAGCGGCTCGGCGCCGAGCTGCTGCGTGACTACGAAGGCACCAGCCTGGACACGCTGCGACAAATGGTTGTCATGGGTATGGGTGTCGCCTTTTTGCCGGCGTTGTATGTCGAGTCCGAGATCCGCGATCGGTCTGACCTGGTCATCGTCGATATCGAAGGTATTCGCAGCTACCGCAATCATGCGCTGGTGTGGCGGCCAACCTCGCCGGCGCGCGTCTTTTTCAAGGAACTTGCCGGGCAAATACGCAGTATCGTCGACGCGTCGTCGTCACCCGAGCTTCTTGTGTCACGTAGCCAGGCCTGACTCGAGCAGCTACACCTTCAGCAGGCGATTCTCTCTCAGTCGTTCGCCCAGCAAACCAACGAATGCGCGGAGTCTCGCCGACTGCAGGCGACCTTCGCGGTGAACGATCTGCACCGGGCTAGCGACTGGCTCGTAGTCTTCAAGAACGGGAACCAGCGAGCCTTCATTAATTTCGCTGGCGACCTGGTAGGACAACAGGCGCGTAATGCCAAAGCCCTGTTTTGCCGCCGAGACGGCTGCGTCATTGCTGGTGACGGTAAGCCTCGCCTTCAGTGGCACGGCACGCGACTGGTCACGAAACTTCCATCCGGTCTGGCCGCTGGCAGCAGCAACCGTAACCACTTGGTGTTTTACCAGCTGTTGTGGTGTTTCCGGCCGGCCGAAAACCGACAGGTAATCCGGCGACGCACAAACTACCACGCGAACTGAACCGACCCGTACGGCTCTGAGGTTCGAGTCCGGCAGCTGGCCGATTCGAACCGCAACATCGATACCTTCTTCGAGCAGGTTGACGACACGGTCAAGGAACATCGTGTGCACCTGCGTTTCCGGGTACTGGTGAAGGTAGTCGAGAATACCTGGTAAGACGTAAAGCCGGCCGAACATGACGGGCGCTGTGACGGTGAGCTGACCACTCGGAACTGCATGGATTCCGGCAGCCGCCTCGTCCGCGGTTTCAAGTTCCGCCAGTATGCGCCTGGCATCTTCGAGGTAGCGTTCGCCGGCATCGGTCACGCGCACGGTGCGGGTGGTCCGTGTGAGCAGCCGGGTCCCCAGCCGCTCTTCCAGCGCCGCCACCGCGCGCGTCACCGCGGGAGGCGACAACCCGAGACGACGGGCCGCCGCAGCGAATCCTTGTTCCTCGGCCACCGCCACGTAGACGAGCATCTCGTGAAATCGATCCATTATTACGTTCAAAGTAATAGAGATTTACCAATAGCAGATATTCTTCTTTTCTGAGAAATTTTGCAAAGTTGCGTCATTCAGCAGGGCAGTGTCCCTCACCCCTTGACTACAGGATTGAATGCAATGACGACTCAAACGACCTACAAGACCCAACGCGTCAACGATGTTGACGTTTTCTACCGCGAAGCCGGCGATCGCAATGCACCGGTGGTACTCCTGCTTCACGGCTTCCCGACGTCCAGTCACCAGTTCAGGAACCTGATCCCGCAGCTCGCTGATGAGTACCGGGTCATCGCACCGGACCTGCCGGGCTTCGGTGCCACAGTGGCGCCGCCCCGTGGCGAATTCGACTACACCTTCGACAACCTTGCGGACACGATCGATGCGTTCACGGAAACGCTCGGACTGGAGCGGTTCGCCCTGTATGTCTTTGACTACGGAGCGCCTGTCGGAATGCGTATCGCTTCGCGCCACCCGGAGCGGATTTCGGCGATCGTCACCCAGAACGGCAACAGTTATGAAGAGGGCCTGACGGACGCGTGGGCGCCGCTGCGAGCGTACTGGGCAGACGGATCCGACGAGAACCGCAACGCGCTGCGCGGCTTGCTGGCCCGCGAGACGACCGAATGGCAGTACTTCGAGGGAACACCCGACGAGCGGCGGTCAAACATCAGTCCGGACAGTATTGATCACGACCAGGCGATTCTCGATCGCGATGCGGAGATCCAGCTGGACCTGTTCCGCGACTACGGCAGCAACGTTGCTCTGTATCCGCGCTGGCAGGACTACCTGCGGGAAGCGCAGCCACCCGTGCTCGCGATCTGGGGCAAGAACGATCCGTTCTTCGCGCCGGAAGGTGCAGAGGCGTTCAAGCGAGACGTACCGAATGCGGAAGTCGATTACCTCGACGGCGGCCATTTCGTACTCGAGACACACACCACCGAGATCGCTGATCGTATGCGACGGTTTCTTGGCCGGGTGATCTGATCAACGCCCATGCGGGCGGCCAGCGTGGTCGCCCCCACACCCACGGAGATATGCTATGCAGCAAGTTATCGACGTAGCCTTCAGCGACACCGTGAAGTCGATTCAGGCTCGTAAGGGGTCGCGAGACAGCTATGAAAAGATGTCTGCCCGCGGCGGCTGGAGTGCGGAGCTCACTGACGACGTCCGCGCGTTCATCGAACAACAACGGAGCTTCTATCTTGGAACCGTGAGTGCTGACGGCCAGCCCTATATCCAGCACCGCGGCGGTCCTCCGGGGTTTCTCAAGGTCATCGATGACAGGACACTGGCTTTCGCTGATTTCAAGGGCAATCGCCAGTTCATCTCGCAGGGAAATCTCGAGGACAACCCGAAGGCATTCATCTTCCTGATGGACTACTCGATTCCGCAGCGTCTCAAGCTGTGGGGCGAGGCGAGGGTGGTCGAAGATGACGACGAGCTGATCGAATCACTGATGCCCGAGAACTACCGGGCTCGAGCTGAGCAGGCCATCGTGTTCACCATCAACCTTTGGGACCTGAACTGTCGCCAACACATCCCGCAACGGTTCGAGGCTGAGGACGTTGCCCGGGCCCTGGAGCAACGGGACCGGCGAATCGAAGCGCTGGAGCAGGAAATACGTGACCTGACAGGTGAAGTGGATTAGGTAAAGCACGTTTCGGTAGTCCGCAGTTGCCAAGTCGAGGCGGGATGCTTATCGTGCCGTCAGCCAGATTAATGGGAACACTATGCCTGCCTTACGTACCGAACGTGTCTTGTCCGTCCATCACTGGAACGACAAGTTGTTCAGTTTTCGCACCACAAGAGATCCCGGTTTTCGCTTCCGTAACGGCCAGTTCATCATGCTGGGCCTGCAGCTCGGACCGAAGCCGCTGACGCGTGCCTACAGTATCGCCAGCCCGAATTACGAAGAGCACCTGGAGTTCTTCAGTATCAAGGTGCAGGACGGCGCGCTGACCTCGCGTCTGCAGAACATCGAGGTGGGTGATGAAGTGGTCGTCAGTGCAAAGCCGGTGGGTACGCTGGTCATTGACGACCTGAATGACGGCAAGCGGCTGTTCCTGTTCGCAACGGGCACCGGGCTCGCGCCGTTCATGAGCGTGATCCAGGACCCGGAGACCTTCGATCGCTTCGAGCAGGTTATCGTCGTGCACGGAGTTCGCCGCGTGAACGACCTCGCGTATCGCGAGTTCATCACCGAAGAGCTGCCTGCACACGAATACCTCGGCGAGATGATCAGTGAGCAGTTGCTGTACTACCCGACGGTGACGCGTGAGCCGTTTGAGCACAGTGATCGTATTCCTGCACTGATGCTGTCCGGCCAGCTCTGTGAGGACCTGGGCATCCCGCCGCTGGATCCTGCAACTGACCGCGGCATGATCTGCGGCAGCATGGCCATGCTGCGTGACACCGAGGCGGCACTGGAAGAACTGGGCTTCAAGGGATCGCCTTCACAGGGTGTGCGCGGCGACTTCGTCATCGAGCGCGCGTTTGTCGACAGCGAGGCGCCTGCGACAAAAAGCGCGTAGCCGCCTACAGCCCCAGGCGTTCGAGATTTACGGTCGCGGCATCGAGATTGGCGCGCGCGACGCGCGTCTTGAACTCGGCGTCCAGCAACTTGATGCGCGCATCCGCGGCGGCTTCCTCACGCAGGTTCACGAGAAAGAAGTCGCTCGCACCACTTTCGAAACGCCGACGTTCCGAGGCGCGCAGCAGTTCCGACTGACGTACTTCGAGCGCGGCGAGCGACAGCAGTTCGCGGGCGACGCGAAGGTCGACCACCAGGTTGCGCACCTCGACGCGAATCTGCTCTTCCCGCAGCTGTTGTTCGGCGCGCCTGGCATCCAGTGTGGCTCGGGAGCGATCGATTTTGCCGCGCGCCTCACGCCGTTGCAGCGGTACCGAGAAGGTCACGCCGACAACCGTATCGGTGGTGTCCCGCGATGGGCCACCTTCGGCAATTGCCCCAAGGCCGCCTTCCTGCACTTCGATGGCGAGGTCGAGCCTGGGCTTCAACGAGTTTTCCTGTAGCGCAAGCCGATTGGACTCGCGTTCAATCGTTGTTCGCAGCAGGGCAAGTTCCGGTCGCGTCTGCAATGCCTCCGTCAGTGCCACGGCTTCATTCAACGGCATCTGGTCGATCTGCTGGATCTGCACGCCGAGCGGTAGCTGCGATTGGACCGGCGTCACCGGTACACCGTTTTCATCGCGGTAGAACAGCGACAGCGAATTGGCAGCCACAGCGAGGTCTCGCTGCGCCATGGTCACCAGTGTCTGGCGGCGCGTGATGTTCTGTGCGTTTTCCGTCAGGAAAATCCGCGCCAGTGCCCCCTGGCGGATCTGCTCTTCGAGTCCCTGCTGGCGTTCCTCGGCGATGCGCAGCAGGTTTTCGTAGACGCGAAGCTGGTAGCCGATGGTGACCCACTGCCAGTAAGCGAGCAGGGCGCGCTGCTGGACGCCGATACGGGTCAGCAACACGTTGAGTTCGGCCTCGCGAATGTTCAGCATTGCATCGTCCCGGCTGAATCGCTGCGCGTCGATATCACGATCGCGCATCAACGAAAACAGTGCACCGACCTTCACCGCGCCCCCGGTATTGGTGAACCGCACATCTTCGTAGATGGGAAACGAGCCGTTGGACAGCTTGTAGCCGGCGTAGACGGACGCACCCATCGAGCCCAGTCGCTGTTTGACGGTGCCGCTTAGCGACGTGCCATCGTAGAAGCCGGTTGCTCGTGAGTAGGCCTCTGCCTCGAACACGAGGTCGAAGGCGCCTTCGACTTCCACGGCTTTCGCTCGGGCTTCGTTTTGCAGGGCGAGGCTGCGGAGTATGGTCGGGTAGTGGCGGGCGCTGGCTTGTAGCAGCGATTCGACGTCCAGCGGCGGCGGGGCGGCCGGGGCCTGGACCGGAGCCAGCGCAACCACCAGCAAAACCGCAAGTAATCGCATGCTGCTAGCGGCTCGCGTTACTGGTTTCGTTGGCTCGCGAACCTACCGGCAGTTCAGCGGGGAAGTTGTTCATGCGACGCCAGAGTTCGTAGCCAACCGGCACCTGCTCGAGCAGCACCCAACCGCGCGCGTTCGAACCGAAGCGAACAAAGCGCTCGTCGGGCCAGGGATTCGGGTCTGCTTCATCCTCATTCACGAGAATGCGAAAGCGGCCGCTGGCGTCGGCCGACGGGTCCACGGCTACGACGACTCCGCCGAAGGTCCCGACCGCTTTTGACGGCCAGCCACTGAACTGTACAACCGGCCAACCTTCGAAATGCAGGCGCACCTTGGCGCCGGGCCGAACCAGGGCGACGTCGCGACCGTCAATGAACATCTCGACGGCGCGCGTTGCGTTGTCGGGAACGAAGGTCGCCACGACATCACCGGCCTTGACGAAGGTCGCGGCATCGCCGGCAAATACGCGCAGGATGACGCCGTCTCTGGGGGCGCGCACGATCTGCACCGACTGGCGGGACAGGTTGACGTCCACACGACTGATCTCGGCCGCCGCTTCAGCGACACGGCTTCTCAGCTCTTCGACGCGAATCGAGGCCTGTTCGTATTCTCGCTGCGACGCCAGACCCTGGTCGAACAGGTCCTTCATTCGGCGTCGATCAATTTCTGCGGTCTGCACGGCGGTTTCTGCGGCGGCGAGCTTGGCAACGACCTGGTTACGTTCCGCTTCGAGTCTCGCGAGCAGTTGCGAGTCGACGTCAGCAATACGCACGATAGGGTCACCAACATTCACATGGCTGCCGTCCTGTACGTACCACTCCTGGATACGCCCGGGGACCAGCGCGTTGATTTCCTGGAGGCGATCGTTCGGGTTGAGCGCCGTCACCAGGCCAAAGCCGCTGCTGGTCTGCACCCAGGGCACGAAAATCAGGAACGCGGCTGCGGACACCACGGCCAGGCCAAGCAGTCGCCCGACAACGCGCATGATGCGAGGCGTTTGCTGCCGCTCCAGCGTCTTGAATCGCGCGAGGTCGTCAGATTGCTGCGACATGATCTACACCGGTTGCGGCTGCGGTGTGTGGTCGCTGCAGACCTCGCCACCGGTCGCTTTGCAGAATGAATCGTAATCGCGGTGCAGTTGCTGCTGTTCGTGACCGAGATACAGGTACTGGTCGAAATCCAGGTCGCGAGGGCGAGCCGAGAAGTAAATGACGGTGGTTCGCTTGTCTTCCTGAAGTGCCGCGAAGGATCGCATCAGGGCATCGTCCGGGATCGCGTCGAACAGCTGGCCGAGCACCAGTACGACGGGGTTGGCGATGATCGCCGCGGCAAGTTTCAACTGCATGGACTCCGTAATCGTAAACGGCCAGCCCGTCGCAGCGATGCGAGTATCGAGGCCTTTGTCGAACTGCGAGATCGCATTGCCCAGTCCGACGAGGTCGATCACTTCCATAATGCGGCCGTGGTAGGCGTCGTCTGCACTGAGCTGCAGGTATTCGCGAATCGTCATCTCGATCGCGTTCGGCCGATCGAGAACGATGATGTGCTGGCGCAGCTCATGGACCGGTATGGACATGATGTCCTGACCGCCCAGTGTGATGAAGCCGCTGCTGGGATTGATGTGACGCTTCAGGAAGTTTGTCAGCTCGCGTTGTACGCCGTGCGTTTCCGCGGTGCCGAGAACGCGCGCGTTGTTGGGGATGGTGAAGTTCAGCGTCGTGGGCTGACCGCGTGCATCGCCCCTCGCGTTCACGAAGGCGAGGTCTGAAGCCAGTGTCGAGCCGTCGGTGACCGTGACGGAGCGGTTTTCCGACGCTTCCTGTTCCACGTTGTAAAACAACGAGAGCTCGTCGAGTGCGGCACACACTTCGTAGAAGTGCGCGAGGTAGGTGCCAAACTGGGACAGCCCGAAGAATGTGGCAGCCAGCACCAGCTCGGCGGCTACCAGCTGACCCAGCGACAGTTCCCCCTGGATGACAAGCCAGCCGCCGAGACCCAGCAGGCTGGCGCTCGCTGCCGCGTACAGGAACAGAAAGCACAGCGTCTGCGAGAAGTAGTGGCGGAAGTGCTTCTCGTGTTTTTCCATGTACTCGCCGGTCACTTCATCCGTGCGGTCGAGTGCTTCAGCGATATGGCGCTTGGATTTGAAAAATCCGTTTGACGCGCCGAGACCTTCCAGCCAGGCCGCCGCAGCGTGCTTCTTGTGTGAGACCTCGACGGCGCTGCGGATCGCGCGAGCCCCCCAGATCAGCCAGATGACCCAGATCAGCAAAATGATGACGAGATTAAAGGCGAGAAACAGCGGGTGGTACATCGACACGAGCACGAAACCGACAGCAGCCTGCAGCATGATCGTGAAACCGCCGACCAACAGCTTGGGCACGGCCTTTTTCACGATCAGGATGTCGAAGTAGCGATTGAACAGCGACCCCTTGTTGTAGTCCTGGAAGAAGGGGTTCAGCGCGTAGATCGAGCGCAGCGCGATCTCGGACACCATGCGTGCATAAAAGCGGCGTCCGAACAGGTCCATCAGGTGAATGCGCAGTGCATTGAGAATGCCGGAGATCAGCAGCAGGACGAACAGTGACACGGACAGGACGAGCAGGGGCGTCGTGAGGCCGGTATTGGCCACCGTGTTGACCACCATCTGGACGGAGATCGGCAGCGCAAGCGATAGCAGGCTGATGCCGATACCGTAAATCAGGGCCAGCGAGTAGTAGTCTTTTTCAGGCCCGAGTATTGAGCCGAAGAATCCGAAAATCTGTGACAGGGAGATTTCGCGGGTGAGTTCCTGGTCGACCATGGCAGAGGGGGCTCCGTCGCGACGTGCCAATCCGGCATCTTAGGCGTTAGAAGCCGCACGAAAACGTGCAAAACCCTAATGGTTACAAGTCGATACACAAGCGCCGCCGTGGCGCCGGCGCCCGCTTAGTGAAGTTGTCGGCTTACCTCGCCGAACGTGTGGCTTCGCTGATCAGAGGCCGCGGTCGTGCGTGGGCGCTCTTCGATCGTCGCATCGCAGGCCAGCCTGCCGACGATTTTTCGAAGTTCCGGGAGTATCAGCCGGACATACGCTGGTGGAACGACGGCACTCAGACTGGCGTGTGCCATCCACGGATCGCCATTGCTCAGCCCCTGAAGGGCGAGGAGGAGGGATTGTTCGTGCGTCGATCGACACGGGCAGTCCGGCTGATGCAGCTGCACTTTCTCGGTGGTCGCCGCATCATTACAAACCCAGGCTGTCATCAGTGGACAAAGCATCCAGCCGACGCCATAGCTGTCGACCTCACGTTCGATCTGTTCAAGAGATGGTGACCCGGTTAGCTGGTTGAAGACGTAAAACCGGGAAATACCGATTACAAGCTTCTCCGGGCACAGGACATTTGGCTTGCTGTAGCGCATGAGTTTGGTTGAACAGTTCCCGCACACTGACGTGTCTCCCAGAAGAATTCGACTTGAGTTGACTTTATGATAATAATTCGCAAATGTAAATCATTCTCGTTTATAGTGCGACTTGCAGGGTGTTGACAAACTATCTATCACAAGGTAGATTTGCGTCAACGTATCAGAAATTGCCGGTCAGTAGTTTTCGACGCCGGCTATTTTTTCGAAACCAGTAACGATCTAGTGATAGATAGAAAGAGGAGAGTGTCATGAGTGAAACACAAAAAGTAGCCCTGATTGTCGGTGGAACCACGGGTATGGGCCGTGAAAGCGCGAAAGCCTTACTGCAACGCGGTGCGGTTGTGCGCATCGTCGGTCGCAACCAGCAGCGACTCGACAAGGTTCGTGAGGAGTTGAGTGACTACGGTGTCGTAGAGACAGCACAGGCCGACCTCACTAACCGGGAAGACGTCGATGCACTGATTGCGTCCATCGATTCGGATGATCGGCCCTACGCTTACCTGGTGAACGCGGCCGGAACCTTCAACCCGACTTCCTTCCTCGATCACAGCGAAGCGGACTACGATGCCTACCTGGACCTTAACAAGGCCACGTTCTTCATCACCCAGGCCGTCGCTCGCAACATGGTCAAAAACGGCGGAGGTTCCATTGTGAACATCGGATCCATGTGGGCGAAGCAGGCGGTCAAGGCGACGCCGTCGTCGGCTTACTCGATGGCCAAGGCGGGTCTGCACTCCCTGACCCAGCACCTCGCCATGGAACTCGGTGATCACGGTATTCGTGTAAACGCCGTGTCACCGGCCGTTGTTGCGACACCCATCTACGAGGCCTTTATCGACCCGTCCGACGTTGACGAGGCTCTGCAGGGGTTCAACGGCTTCCACCCGATCGGCCGCATCGGGCGTCCCGAAGACGTCGCCAGTGCGATTGACTACCTGCTGTCCGACAATGCGGCGTGGATCACCGGCACGGTCGTCGATGTCGACGGTGGCGTTATGGCAGGGCGCAACTAGACAGGTGGCCAACTCCGGGGTGTCGCACAATTGATGCCCCGGGGAACGTCCCCATGTCAGCGAAGAGTTTTCAAGGAGAACTGAGTATGGGCACCAAAGCGATAGGTCTTGTCGGTCTCGGCAAGATGGGCGGCAATATGGCGCGGCGACTCGTCGCAAACGACATCCCGGTGATCGGCTACAACGACAATCCGGATGCCGCCAACGAATTGCTGGAGCTTGATCAGTTCACTCTGGCCGGCTCGCTGGCGGATCTGGTTGAGCGCCTGCCGGCGCCAAGAGTCGTCTGGCTCATGCTCCCCGCTGGCGAAATAACGGATGCTGTTGTTGAGTCGCTTCGGTCATTACTCGACGCCGGTGACGTCCTGGTGGACGGTGCAAACTCTTACTACAAGGACTCCCAGGCAAACGGGCAGAAGTTGTTAGCGGACGATATCGAGTTCGTTGATGCCGGCGTGTCCGGCGGCATCTGGGGCCTCGAAAAGGGTTACACCTTGATGGTCGGTGGAAGCGACAAGGCGTTTGCGGCCGTCGAACCCTTTATTCGCGCTCTCGCGCCGGCCGACGACCGGGGCTGGATTCACACCGGAGCCGTCGGTAGCGGTCACTTCGTCAAGATGATCCACAACGGTATCGAATACGGCATGATGCAGGCCTATGCCGAGGGCTTCGCGCTCATGCGCGGCCACAAGGATTTTGACCTCGACGTTGCCGACATCGCCGAGACCTGGCGTCACGGCAGCGTGGTCCGTAGCTGGCTGCTGGACCTGACCGCCGATGTACTGGCGGGCGATGCGGAACTTGATGACATTGCGCCCTACGTTGCGGACTCCGGTGAAGGTCGCTGGACGGCGTTGGAAGCGATCGAGCAGGGCGTGCCGACCCCGGTAATGAGTCTTGCCCTGATGGCGCGATTCGCCTCGCAGGGTAAGCAGGACTACTCGGCAAGACTGCTCGCGATGATGCGCGCCCAGTTTGGCGGACACGCGGTCAAGCGCGACGATTGATATCCCGGGCGAGCTCCTCGGCGAGGAAGTCGAACACCGTCCGAATTCGCCGGCTGGTTTTGAGCTCGCGGTGAGCGGCCAGCCACAGCTCGCCCATCAGCGGTTCCTGGTCCTCGAGCACGCGGACCACGGTGGGCTCGACGTCGCCTATTGGGCCCGGCATGACGCCGATGCCGACACCGGCTTTGACCAGTTCCCAGTGCACCAGGTGGTTTTCAGTGCGCACCGGGAATCTGTCGAGGGTCAGGGTAATCCCGACGCGTCCATAAGCGTCGATGAGCTGCTCATTCTGGTCGAAACCAATGAATTCAGCGTCGGCGAACCCGTCCGGCGCTGATGGATTGTCCAGCGTCTCCAGATAGTCGGGCGACGCGTAGAGGTAATGGGGGATATCGCCGATCTTCTTCGCGATGAGATCGGTCTGGGTCGGACGGTACGCTCGAATCGCGATGTCCGCTTCGCGCCGTTTCAGGTCCGTCGTGGCGTTCGATGCAATGATCTCGATGTCCAGGCCCGGCTGTTGTTTGCGCAACTTGCCGATCAGCCGCGGTACCCCGAAAGCGGCCATCGCCTCCGTTGCCGTTATGGTCACCGTACCGCTGACATCGTCGTAACGGCCCGATGCGGCAAGTGACAACTGGTTGGCGGCATCGGCCATCGTCCTGACGTGCTTCAGCAATGCAGCGCCCGAATCCGTCAGGGTCAGGCCTCGCGGGACCCGCTCAAACAGTGTGACACCGAGTTCCTTCTCCAGGGCATCCACCTGTCGTCCCAGCGTCGGCTGCGAAAGCCGAAGTGCCCTGGCCGCCGCAGACAGTGACCCTTCCTCGGCCGTTACAAGGAAGGCACGTGCCTTGTTCCAGTCAAATTCGATCGCTCGCCAGTCCATACAATAATGAATACCAGTTGTTCATTCATGGCTATTTTATATCAGAATATGAATGGATAAATTACGCCGCGTTCCCCGCCGGAACGGACGCTTCCCCCGTAGTCCGGTCCGGTGGGGTCTTTTGGATGATGGAGCAAAACAATGAAACTGGCATTCAGGGTGTTGGCAGCGACGTTCGCGTTTCTGGCGGTTGACGGGCTGGCTGCGGATTGCGAACTCGGCCAGATCGAGGCGACCGTCGAAAAATACTTCGAGGGAACATCGAAAGGAAAGCCGCAGCTCGTACGCGACGCGTTCCTGCCTTCTCTCGAAGTGCAGTACCTCGGCGAGAACGACGAGTTACTGCGTAGAACGTCGGAAGATTATATCGGTCGAATTGAGGCGGGCGTGCTGGTACCCAGAGAGGGCCGCATCGTCAGTATCGATATCAGCGGCAAAGCGGCATCGGTGAAGGCGGAGATCCTGTGGAACGGCCGTCGATACACGGATTACATGTTGCTGCTCAAGGTCGAAGGCGAGTGGCGAATCACAAACAAGATTGCAGTATGGGAGGTCATTCATGAGTAACGCGATTCCGTTCTGGGACCGGAACGCGGCTGGCTACGCAAAACGACCAGTCGCTGATCCGGACTCCTACCAAACAAAGCTGGAAGTGACCCGTCGCTACCTGTCGGAGACGTCACGCGTCCTCGAGGTAGGCTGTGGGACGGGTTCGACTGCTGTCGCCCACGCGCCGTACGCTGAACACATTCTTGCAACGGACCTGTCCGGAAAGATGCTCGAGATCGCGCAGCGTAAAGCCGATGAGGCCGGCGTTGAAAACGTCGAGTTTCGCCAGGTACCCGTTGAAGCCATCAAGGAATTCGATTTCGACATGGTTATGGCGCACAGCCTGTTGCACCTGCTGGAAGACAAGGACCAGGTCATCCGGCAGATCTACAGGATGCTCAAGCCGGGTGGCGTCTTCGTTTCCAGCACCATCTGCCTCGGTGAGACGCACAGCTGGCTTCGCTGGATTGCGAAACCGGCAAAGCTGATCGGGCTGTTTCCGCTGATTCGTTTCTTTACCGGCGACGCGTTGCGCGACAGTATGAGAAGCGCCGGTTTCGAGATCGAGCACGACTGGCAGCCGGGCCCCAAAAAGGCGCTGTTCCTGGTTGCGAGGAGGCCGGAAACCTCGACGTAGTTGCAACCCCTTTGCCTTGTCCGTGTCATACAATGCAGGGCAAAGGGGGGCTTTCGATGCGCAGGTGGATTTTCAGCGCTGCAGCAGTGCTTGTGTCGAGCACGTCGTTGGCGCACGACGACACAGCGACGGCGCACTACCTGGCGAATGCCGGGGTGGTTATCGTGCAGGGCGACACACAAATCGCCTTCGATCCGCTCTTTCGAAACACCTTCAATCGATACGATCCGGTACCGGAAGCCCTGGAGAACGCACTGGTCGCGGGCGAGCCGCCGTTCGATTCTGTCGACGCGGTATTCATATCCCACTATCACAGCGACCATTTTGAGCCTGCGCTGATACTCGACTGGGCCGAACGCAATCCTTCACTCGACGTGTATGCGCCGACGCAGGCCATCGACGGCATCCTGGCCGTGCGCAATCCCGAAGATTCGGTCCGCAAACGCCTGCACGCCATAGCCATGCAACCGGGCGATGCACCCCGGCTAATCGCCTCCGGCGAACTGCTGATCGAGGTGATCCGAATTCCGCATGCCGGCTGGCCGAACCGAATGACGGACGTCGAGAACCTCTCCTTCCGGGTGACGCTTTCGGACACGACGACGGTGTTACACCTTGGTGATGCTGACGACAAGGCAGTGCACTTTGTCG
Source organism: uncultured Woeseiaceae bacterium (assembly GCA_964606915.1). Taxonomy (GTDB): domain Bacteria; phylum Pseudomonadota; class Gammaproteobacteria; order Steroidobacterales; family Woeseiaceae; genus UBA1847. Next base: position 53,959 of record CAZSIQ010000004.1, read on the forward strand.
AGCAGGCCGACTACTGGGCGTCACGTCACAGTCACCTGGCGATGCCACCGTTCTGGTTTTTCCTGCATGACGTGGGCCGAGGCATCGTCGACGATCACCTGGCCGCTGACGCAACGGTAGGTGTTCACGCGCCGGCGCTGATGCCGGACCGCGTGGCCGATCGTGACTCGGAACTCGATGGTCGAGACGTATTTACCCGCCCCGGCGAAACGCGCGAGATTCCGCGGCGATAGTTGGCCGACAGAGCGTGCGTGTCGTGTCTTCGGCGGACCCGGGCGGTCGACGCGGCCGTGTTCGTGACGATTCAGTGCCCCGGATCGGTCGCGGCCCTGCCGGGTCGAATCCAGCCGCTCACAGGGTGAAATATCTGCTAACCTCGCTGCCTTTTTTCGGGCAGGGAAGGCCATGTTCCGCAATCTTCGTTTCTACGCATTCAATATCGACTGGCCCTCCAGTGAAGACCAGTTGTCCGACATGCTGGAGCAGGCGGCATTCACGCCCTGCGGGCCTCTGACCGATCGCAGCTCCGGCTGGGAAGCCGTATTCCCTGATACCAGTGACCTGCTCGCCAGGCGACTGGCGGGTGCGGACCTCGTGAAGCTCAGGAGCCAGTCGCGGATCCTGCCGGCCGCCGCTGTCGATGAAGCGTTGCAGGTAAGAGTCGATGATTTCATCAGTCGGATGGGCGAGTCGCCAAGCACGCGCGAAAAGCGACGTATGAAAGCCGAGACGCGCGATGAACTGATGCCGAAGGCGATGCTCAAGTCGGACCGGGTCTGGGGCTACATCGATCTCAAGCTCAAATTGATCGCTGTGGGTACCGCACAGGAAGCTATGGCTGAACGCTTTCTTCGACGCCTGTCCGCCGCGTTCGGCGCCCTCGATGTTCGCCCCCTGGGTTACAACACGCCGGTCGTGGATCTGCTGACCAAGGTATTTCTTGGCGGCGCGCCAAGCCAGTTCGTCGTCGGCCGGGAGTGTCGTATGCAGGATCTTCGCGACCCCGCGTCCATCGTTCGCTGGAGCAACTTTGACCTTAGTGATCGTTCCATTCGTGATCACGTCGCCGGTGGTATGCGCCTGACGCACCTGGCGATCGAATACGACAACGTGATGAGTTGCGTGGTTGATGAGAACGGCACGCTGACCAAGTTGAAGTTCGTGGGTGCGGACGCCGAGGCCGATGAATCAGACGATCCGCAGGCTCGACATGATGCGGAGTTTGCCCTGGTCAGCGGAACGGTGCGAAACCTGCTTCAGGATTTCGCCAAACAGCTGGGCGGCTTCGCGTCCGGGGACAAGGCCTGAGCGCGTCAGGTGTTTCGTGGCGCGTCGAGGTCCAGCACCAGCTGGTCCTTGCCGTACACCTTTGAGTCTCTGAATCCCATGGAGCGAAAGTAGGACTCGTTGTCGATTTCGCCGGTATCAACGACCAGCTTGTTGATCCCGTGGTCGGTGAACACCTGGCGATTGTCGCGGTAGAGAAAACGACCGACCTTCTTGTCGGCGTACTGCGGAATGACGAATTCGATGATTATCTTCAGCGTCGACTTCCCGGTCTTCTGGCCGGCGAAAACACCGGCCACAGCCATGTTGCGCAGTGACAGCAAAACCAGCGCGTCGTCCGGCAGTTCGCCAGTGAACTGCGGGTACCAGCGTGTCACCAGGTTCTTGTGAAAATCCAGGAACTCGCGAATGTAGGAATCGTCGGCGCGAATCTCTCGCGTTTTAAAGAAGTCACGCTGCGTGTAGTGCTGCGCGAGGTAATACACGTTGATGACCGAGATCGTCAGGTTGACGGCAGCGACAGGCCAGGCTTCGATGAGGTAGCCGTAAATCGCGAACGTGATCGCGCCCGCCAGGTTGAACCAGCGGAGTCTCGCGATGGAACTCATTGACAGCGAGATGAGCACCAGCGCGGACGCGGCGTAACCGAGCCACTCGGTCATCGGGATGTTGGACAAGGCGGTCATGATCGACACGCAGTTTACGGTGTCGTACGACTAAACCAAAGCCAACCGGCCGACACGGGCGGCGCGCCCGGTTCGGGCGCGCCACTCGAGTTGACGGGCTTTCGCCCGGTAACGCCAACTACAATTCGTCCGGATACCTGCCTTGTTCATCCGGATCAATGATCTCTGCCTCTCCCACCGGGTAGTCCACCGTGTCAGGTTCCGGCATCTCGTCCCAGACAGAATCGAACGGGAAGTCATCGCTACCTTCGGACCCTCCGTCGTCACCGCTATCAGGCTGCCCCGGTCCGTCCGATTCGCTGTTGGACAGGCATCGGCTTGTTGAATCATTCGGCGACGGAATCCGGTTCCAGCTCACAGAGCTGTCGATAGGGATATGGTCGGTTGCAACAAAGCCGTTGAAGCGTGCCGTCACATCGAAGCCCGTGTGGACCGCCAGGCCAAAGAAACCTCCCCACTCCAGGGCGCGGCTGGCGACCTCGATCTCGGCGCACTGGCCGCGATTGTTGCAGGCAGGAATGAGGATTGGCGCATCGCGGACCCGAATGTACTGGGCGAACTCGCCGCGCAGGTCATTACCTTCCGGTGAAAAGTACAGGTAGTTGATAGCAGCGTGCAGGAAATGCGACGCCTCGCGCGCGTCCGCCGCATGACTGCTGACCCGGTACGGGTTGCCGTTGCGATCGGTGACATTGCGCGTGGTCTGCACGCCGGTCATGTCGTTTCTGCACGGAGGCTGCTGCGCATCAGCACTGGTGATGACGAGCACGCCAATTAACGGGATCAGGCGTTTCATTCGAATCCCTCCCCGACGAGCTCCAGGCGCGCCTGCTCCACTTTTCGTCGCGTTGCGTCAGCCAGCGAATCGAGGCGTTCGAGGTCGGTGAAACCGTTCTCGTTGAGCACCGAGGCCTGGTAAGCCAGCGATGCACCGTCACTCACACCCAGCTCATAGCCAGTCTTAATCCAGATATACGCTTGCTGCGCAGCACGCAGATCGAACCGGCCGTCGCTGTCATAGCGTGCGCCTGTCTCAACACCGCTGAACTGCCGAGTCATGTGAAACGCGTACGGATCTCCCGTCAGCACAAAGCCGCGCGCCGCGTAGTGTCGCGCCTGCTCCGGGTCCGACGCGCCAAGGCGATTGGCCAGCACGATGGCCGCGAGGCCATCGAAAACAGCCAGTGTCCTGAGCTGCTCGTCAGAGTATTCCGCATACGCATGCAGCGGAACCGGCTCAAGCCTGCAGTTGCCGTGGTCGTCGCAGCGGTCACCCGGTAAAAACTGCACCGATTCGCCGAAGACATGAAAATCACGCAGCTCCGGCACAGGCGAGGCCTGTGCGCCGTTCGTGACGGCTTGCAATTCCGGTGGGGATGCCGATGGTGTTTTTAGTGTCGTGGACGGGGCGACGCCCGCCGAATCACCGGGTAATGCCGGTTCGCTCGAATCGCTGCCTGGCCACAGCCCGACGACGACGAGCGCAACGACAATGCCGACGATGCTCCCTGTGCTTACTTTCCTGCTCATAGAATTCCCTCTCTGTTCGCAGTTTTCTTTGCAGTTCGTCCGGCTCTGGCGGGAACCGCCCGCTGTACGCCGAACACCGTTGTTCAACGTACCGGTCAGCAACGCGTCAGGCATTGGGGTAAATCGGGCGGTTCGCCCAGTTTCGAGCGCAATTCGCTGTCTTCTCGGGGCGTGTCGAGGAATTTGCGGTAAATCACGGTAGACGCGACTGTTTTTACGTATATACAATCGCTGTAACACTAAGAAAAAGCCGGATCCCCGAACCGGAACCCTTACAAATAACAGTCTCTTATGGCCGAGAGGATGACCATGACCAAGGGCGAGAAAAAGAAAAAGAAAAAAGACGCCCAGCTTGTCCTGCGACTGGATCGTGAGACACGCGACCGTTTCAAGGACGCGTGCCAGGATCTCGATACCTCGGCAGCCCGCGAAGTCCGAAAATTCATCAAGCGCTTCCTGAAGCGCTACGACCGCGGCGATTTTGACGAATAGATCGTCCCGCCCCTGAGCTTTACTCCGATTAGCGCGGACGGCCCCGTGTCGCCTGCTGCTCGCCTAATGTGATGCATTTAACATTATGTAGATACGCATTGTGATTAAAATTGATGTTGCAAAGCTAGTTTTAAGATGTACAATGTATATACAAATTAACTACGCAAGGGCAGAGTTATGAGCAAGCTGACTAAAGCAACAGTCGCACTCGCCATGGCATTCATCGCTGGCGGCTGCACAACGACGGGTTACATGGCAGATGCCGAACGCGTCGCATTCGGTTCATTTGAGCTGGTATCGAACGGCCACGACGTCAAACTGGGCCACGGTCCGGCAAAGCGTCAGGCGGCCATCGAGGTTCGCAACATACTGGACCAGACCCTTTATTCCGGTCGCGTTGGTGATGACGGTCAGTTCGCGCTGGCGTTACCCGCCGGTGAATACCTGATCGAAACCATCGCATTTGAGCACCACGAGGAAATGATCGAAGCGCCCGCAAACTTCCGCTTCTCCGTTCCCGCCGAGCTCAAAAGCGTTTACATCGGTTCCGTCACGCTGGAAGCGTCACTCGACAGCGGCATCTATGGTGTCGTCGGCACGGCCGATCGCTACACGGTGAACAACGAGTGTGCCGATGGATGTGGCAGCAAGCTGAAATCGCTGGGTCTGCGCGCATCCAACTCCGGCATTTCACTGATGTCCTGGGACTACCAGGTCGCCGCAAACCGGTAACACTTCCCAATTCCTGGGCTAACCGGGGGTACAGCCGCGGTCACTGACCGCGGCTTTTTTTTGCCCGCTGTTCGGGCCGCAGCGCGTTATCGTCGATCTTGACCGAACTATCGTCTTCAAGCCGGCTCCAATACACTCGATATCCCACACGGCAATGGAGCCACCATTTTGACAGGGAGTTACCTCCGTCTCGGTGTTTTGCTGGGCTGTTTGGCCGTCGCGGGCTGCGCGAGTGTCGAGGAGCCGGCGCCCGCCGTAATCGAGCCGGTCATGGCCGCGGACCTTGGCGGTTCCTGGGAGCGAGATTTCGCGCGCGACGATGACGTCAACGCAACGCTGCAGCGTGCCTATCGAGTGCTTGCACGCAGCGTGACAGACCGGCAACGCAGCGGCGTTGCGGGTGGGCTCGGCCTGCCGTCAGGGGAGGCACAATCGCTCCTGGCACTGGCGAGGCTTGTCGAAATGATCACGCGACCCGCCGTACTGCGTATTTCGCAGGAGGATGACCGCATCCTGGTGCATCGCAAGGACGATTTTTCGCTCAGCTGCAATTTCAGCGGGCCAAACGGCGCCAGTGAACGCAGTACTTTCGGCGCAGAGTATTGTGCCTGGCAAGGTTCGGACCTGGTTTCCCTGAATGTGCTGCCGGGCGGACTGCGTGTCGAGCACCGATTCACGGTATCGGATGACGGTCAGCGTATGCGCGTGATCACGACGGCCTCTGCGCCACAAAGCCGCACGCCGTTCTCCCTTCGTCGTTTCTACCTGAAGTTCGAGGAGCCTGCGCCCGCCTATGACTGCGTGGAAACCTTCAGCATGAAGCGCGTGTGCAGCACCGGCGAACTCGACCTGTGATACGCACATTGATCCTGCTGATGCTGGCGACCTCCGCGGCGGCTGATGAATCCTTCACTGTCGATGCGACCGTCCTGCTGTTTGACGACGGCCTGGCCGAGGTGACGCCCGGTGACACCGTGTTCCCAGCGGTGCGCAGGGTAGAGGCACTGCTGTGGAGTTACTCGCTGAGCCGGCAACTGCGCAACAGCAACGCTTTCGACATCGTGCGCATTGCGGCACGTCCGGACGACCTGACCGAGCTCACCGTCACCGGCAAAATTGCGGTTTCCGATGGCTTGCGCATCGCCGTCGACATCGTGGCACGCGACTCACTCGGCAACGAGTGGTTGTCACAGCGCTTCGAAGACGCATCGGGCGACGACGCGGTGTTGATCAGGCAGGTCGTGCTGGCGCTCGAAACCGAAGCGCGTTCAAAAGACGCAGCATCTGTTCAGCGAATCCGGGAGACTGCTCTGCTGCGCTACGGGCGTCGACTCGCACCGAGCGCCTTCGGGGACTTCTTTGACGAAGACGCAGACGGCCGTGTCACGCTGAAGCGCCTGCCGTCCCGCGATGATCCGATGCTACAGCGACTGCTGCGAGTTCGTGAGGCGACATTCCTTGTCAGCGACGTCATCGATGAGAAGTTCCGGGAACTGGGTAGCGAGGTTAGTGATGTCTATCGTATGTGGGGCGACTATCTCGAACAGAACCAGGCGTACCAGCAGGAAAATCTGCGTCGCGCTGAAAGCAGCGACTCATTGCTCAACCAGGGAACGTTTGAGGCCTACAAACGTGTCTACGACGTCTACAAGTGGCACCGCCAGACCGTCCAGGAGCAGGACAAACTGGCGGTTGCGTTCGGCAATGAAGTGAACCCCAGGCTCGAGGGAATTGATGAGCGCGTGGAAGAGCTTCTGACCTGGATTGATAGCAAGAACGCGGAGTGGTACCGGTTACTCGAAGCCCTGTTCGAAGTCGAGACGCGGCGAGAGCCGCTGCAGGACGGACAGGAAGAGGCCCAACTGGACCTCTCCCTGCCGTGAGCCTATTCCGCGTCGTGTGAAACCGGCGCAGTTTCAGTAAGGCCGAAGATCTTCAGTGCAAATGCGTAGTCGTGCGTACGTTCCTTCATACGCTCGAAACGTGCGGCTGATCCCGCGTGTCCGGCGCCCATGTTCATTTTCAGGAAGAACGGTCCGCCTTTCGCTTCTTCACGCAGTCGAGCTACCCATTTGGCGGGTTCCCAATACGTCACGCGATAGTCGGTCAGTCCACCGGTCGCGAGCAGCGGCGGGTACTCGATGTCCGAACGAATATTGTCGTACGGCGAGTAGGCGGCGATCGTCTCATAGGCTTCCGGATCGTTGATCGGATCACCCCATTCCACCCATTCCGGCGGCGTCAGCGGCAGGCTGGCATCTGAAATCGTACTGATGACGTCGACAAACGGAACCGCCGCAATCGCGCCACCGAACAGGTCAGGGCGCAGGTTCATCGTCGCACCGACCAGCAGGCCACCGGCACTGCCGCCGTAGATTACCGTCTCGCCTTTACGACCGTAGCCCTGTTCCTGCAGCGATTCCGCGGCGTTGGCAAAGTCCGAGAACGAGTTCTTTTTCTTCTCAAGCTTGCCGTCCAGGTACCACTGGCGGCCCTTCGCCGATCCGCCGCGGATGTGCGCCGTTGCGTAGACGACACCGCGGTCAACCAGTGACAGCAGGCTGGTGCTGAACCAGGCCTGCATCGTCGCGCCGTAGCTGCCGTAGCCGTACAGGAGCAGCGGTGCCGTGCCGTCGATCGGCGTCGATTTCAGGCGGAGTACCGTAACCGGCACTTCAGCACCATCGTCGGCTTCGATGAAGAAGCGCTCGACCATATACAGGTCCGGGTTGTGGCCGCTCGGCACTTCCTGCGTCTTGCGCAGCTCGCGCTCTTTCGAGTCGAGGTCAAAATCGAACACCTGTTCCGGCGTTGACGGAGACTCGTAGGTGAAGCGCAGGTTACTGGTGTCGTATTCGTAGCCCGAGGACATGCCCAGTGCGTAGGCCGCCTCGTCGAAATCGATCTCGTACTCGTTGTCGCGCGCATAGTCGCTGACGACGATGCGCGGAAGGGCGTTATTCGTCTCGAGACGAACCAGCCGATCCTTGAGGGTCAGGAACTGGGTAACGTAGGTGCCGGCTTCGTAAGGCAGCCAGTCTTCCCAGTTCTCGCGGTCGGGATTGTCGATCGGTGCACGGACAATCTTGAAGTCGACGGCATCGTCGGCGTCAGTCCTGATGTAGAAGAAGTCGCCGTTGTGTTCGACTGAGTAAAGCTGGCCTTCCATGCGCGGCGCAATCATCGTCGGCTTCGTGCCGGGTGCCGCGTCTGCTCGCAGGTACCGCACCTCCGACGAATTACCCTTGCCAACGCCGACAAAAATAAATTCACCGCTCTGGCTCTTGTCGATGCCGAGGAAGTAGCTGTCGTCCTGTTCTTCGTAGACCAGGATGTCGTCGGCCGGGTCAGAACCGATGACGTGGTGCTTGACGCGTTTCGGGCGCTGGTTGTCGTCGCGCTCGACGTAGTAGACAGACTTGGAGTCTGCGGCCCAGACCACGCTGCCGCCGGTTGACGGAATGGTCTCTTCGAACTCTTCGCCGGTTTCGACGATGCGGAATCGAATGTCGTAGTACTCGGAGCCGAGGCGGTCGATACCGTAGGCGATCATGCTGTGATCCGGGCTCGGGCTCACCGACGCAATGCGGAAAAACTCTTCACCTTCGCCCTCGGCATCGCCGTCGAACAGGATGGCCTCGTCGCCACCGTCTCGCGGTGTGCGCACGAAGATCGGGTACTCGCCACCCTCGCGGTAACGCACCGCGTAGGCGTACTCGCCATACTTTGACGGGACGGAGCTGTCATCTTCCTTGATACGTCCGCGCATTTCTTCGAAGAGCTGCTCGCGCAGGCCCTCCATATCGTCCGTCGCCGCTTCGTAGAAGGTGTTTTCGGCATCGAGCTGTTCACGAATCGGGTCGTCGAGCGTTGACGGGTCGCGGAGGACCTCCTGCCATTCCTCGTCGCGCATCCACGCGTAGTTGTCGATCCGCTTGATACCGTGCTGTTCGATCTCTACCGGGATCTTTTCGGCAATCGGTGCCTCGGCATCGAGCATGGCAAAAGGTTCGGTTAATGGATCGTCGGCCATCGTGTTGCTCTCCTGGGTATCTGGCTCCGATGTGGGGCTGCAGGCGAAAAGGACAAGCGATGACAGGATCGTCAGTACGCGCAGTGACTGTGGCATGAAACCGTGCTCCGTTGGCTGAAGCGGGGCATTCTAGCGCAGACGCAGCGCGGCGGAGAAAAAGATGCTGCGGCGGCCGCTGCGATGAATTTTCATGGCGTGAAGAACGACATCTGGCCGCTGACTTCGCTCAGCGTAATACGAGTACGTATCCACCACGACATTCAGCATTCGTTGAATCTGGAACACTTCTTCGCATTCCAAATCACTTCGACAGCAAGGGCGCTGTCGTCTTTCAGGAGGGGATGTTGAAAATGAAAACCATGAGCAGCCTGCTTGCCTTAGCGCTAGCGTTTGGTCTTTCCGGTGTTGCTAACGCACACGAAGCAGGAACCTGGGTATTACGTGCCGGTGTTGGCACTGTAGAGCCCAAGGATGACAACCTGGAACTGGGCACTTTTGGCCTGCCGGTCGGCGGTACGATTGCCAATACCGCAGTGCAGGTCGACAGCGGTACCAGCCTGACCATTGGTGGCACGTACATGTTCACCGAAAACTGGGGCTTCGACATTCTTGCTGCTCTGCCGTTCAGCCACGACATCGACGTCAGCTCGTCAGACCTGACCAGCGACCTGCCGCTCGGTGAAACCAAGCATCTTCCGCCGACGTTCTCGGTTCAGTATCACTTCTCGCCGGACGCAGCTTTCCAGCCGTACGTTGGTGTGGGCCTGAATTACACGACCTTCTTCGACGAGGAAGTCACGTCAGACGCAGTGTCCATTGGCGTCACAGACATCAGCCTCGATGACTCGTTTGGCCTCGCGCTGCAGCTCGGCGCCGACTTCGAGCTCAATGAGCAGTGGCTGGTAAACTTTGACCTGCGCTACATCGACATTGAGACCGATGCGACCGTCACCGTAACGGACGGTGTCAGCACGGCCAGCGCAGATATCGGAACGGTCGAAATCGACCCGCTGGTTTTCGGAATTGGTGTTGCTTACCGATTCTAGGCAAGCGAAAAGCCTGACCAACGAAAACGCCGGCCTCGTGCCGGCGTTTTCTGTTAGTGCAGTTTTACTGCAGCTCGCGTGGCCTTGTAGATACGGTCGCCGAGCATGATCAGGAACATCGACAGGGTTCCGTGAATCGCTCGCTGGTGCAGGCGGTACAGTGACAGGTAGACCATGCGGGCGATCCAGCCTTCGACGAACACCGTGCCGCGGACCAGGTTGCCCATCAGGTTACCGATCGTCGAGAACTTGGACAGGCTCACGAGGCTGCCGAAGTCGCGGTAGACAAAGTCCTTTTTGCCGCGGTCGTCAATGTCGGCGCGAATGTTGTGCGCCGCGATGGCTGCCATCTGGTGTGCAGCTTGTGCGCGTGGCGGCACTTCAACACCGTCGTCGGTGTAGCAGGAGCAGCAGTCGCCGATCGCGTAGACGCCGGGCAGTTCCTTTACGCTCAGGTCGCCGTTGACCTCGATGCGGCCCAGCCGGTCAACCGGAAAACCGCAGTCGGCGAGCCAGGAAGGGGCTTTAACACCTGCAGCCCAGACACTGATGTCCGCAGGAATGTTTTCTCCTTCGCTGGTGATAACAGCGGTTTCGGTCACTTCGGAGACTCGCGTGGCCACTTTGACGTTGACGCCGATGCGGGCGAGTTCGAGCTGCACCGACGCCCCGATCCTGTCCGGGAGTCTCGGCAGCAGGCCGGGTGCCGCCTCGATGATGCTGACCTGCAGCCGTTCTCGTGACAGCGCTTCGAAGCCGTATTCCTTCAGTCGCTGTACGACGTTATGCATGTCGGCCGCAAGCTCGACGCCGGTGGCGCCGCCGCCAATGATGACAACGGATAGCACGGATTTCACATCCTGCCTGGCGTTAACGCGATGCAACTGCAGCGTGAACTCCTTGTGAAACACTTCAGCCTGCTCACGTGAGTCCAGCTGCTTGGAATGCGTTGCCACGCCGGGGATGTTGTAGTCGTTGCTTTGACTCCCAACGCTGACGGTCAGGAAGTCGTAGCTGACGACCCGGCCAGGCATCATCTCCTGGCCGTCTGTGTCGTGGACCGACGAGAGGATGATCCTCTTTTTTACGATGTCGATGTCGTCAACGCGTCCCAGCAAAAAGCGGAAGCCGTGCTTCTTGGCAAGCAGGCGGTAGCTGGCTTCGTCGTGATAGCTGTTCATGGAGCCGGTCGCGACTTCATGCAGCAGCGGCTTCCAGATGTGGGTCGGGTTTTTGTCGATGAGCACGACGTCGGTGTCGTCGCGGCGCTTGTAGCGCTTTGCCAGCTTTACCGCGAGCTCAAGACCACCGGCGCCACCGCCGACAATGACGACCTGGCGGGCGTCGTTTGCCGCGCTCGACAGCGTGGCGGCTTCCTGAACGCTAATAGCTGCAGCCACAGCTTCCTTGCTCTCCGTCTCGAGAGCGTCGCGGTTCAATTCAGTACTGGCAGACTCGTGCATTCGTGGATCCTCTTTCGAGCGTCCATTGTTAACGATCGACTCAGGTCCCGTTAGTCGATTTCTGTAAGGCTTTGTAACCTCGACGTGGCTACGCAGCAGCGTCGTTCGTCGGAGTCAACGAACAACGGGCAACATCCTTGTCACCCGCTGGATCTTAAGAGGTCCTGCTGTGCAGGTGATGAGCTTCTGCGCAGGGGCTCCGGAAGTTCTGCCGAGTCGAGCTGCATGCGCTCAATAACACTGCCGATCTGCTTTTTCAGTTTAAAGTAGCCGCGGCTCGCGAACGGCCAGGTTTCGCGATCATATTGGCGCGACACCATGACGATTCGGATTCCGGCTTCGTCCAGGGACTGACGGCTGGCGTTAAGTACATCGTTGACCGGACCGGTGGGCACGAACGGCGTAACCAGCGTGTCGACGCTGGCTTCTCGGCAGTGCTCGACGAGTTGTTCGGACCAGTCGTCCGCCTCGAAGCAACTGGCCTCGCAGTTGAATGCCTGCCTTGCCCGCTCGACGGCATCGCTCACGGCGCCTTTGGCGAACGCGTGTGCGTGTTGCCCGACCGGCAGTATCGAGCGTCTGCGGGTGGCAACAGCCCCGATAACGACTGCCGGCGAGAGCGACGTATGCAGCGACTCCACGTTGCAGTCTTCCTCGGTGACCAACAACCCGTAGGGAGCGTCGGGTAGCTCTGCGCTACCGAATCGCAGCGCCTCCCGTGGGTAGTCGACAGTCTCCTCGAGCGGCACCGCGTGGGTGGCGAGCTGTCCTTGCGGGTTGAACCGGTTATCCGTGTAGTTAAGGATGTTCGAGACTCGGGCCAAGTAGGTTTTGCCGCGTGTGTGCAAACCGCACACCCATCGCCAACTCAGAGTGTTCGACGCCGGGTCGCCGTCCATCAGCTGGCGCAGGAACAAGTCAGCGCCCAGCTGCCAGGGGAGCTCAAGGGTAAATACCCAGATGCTCGCGAACCACATCCTCGCGTGGTTGTGCAGGTAGCCGGTGTCGGCCAGTTCACGCGCCCAGGCATCGAAGCAATCGATACCGGTGTTGCCTTCTACGGCCGTCGTGTAGCGGTCGAGAAGTTGGCTGTTGCTTTCTATGTCGCGCAGTAAAGCCGCAGTGTCCGCCTGGTAGCGCTGCCAGACAGACGGATGGTGTTCCAGCCAGCCTTTGAAGTAGGCGCGCCAGAAGACTTCCTCGACGAACTTGGATGTTGCGCCCGTTCCGTGCGCCTGTATCGAGGCCGCTACGAGCTCCTGCTCAAGCAGCAGGCGGTGGCGCACGAAAGGCGAGAGGACAGACACGTTGTCCCGGCGGGCGGGACCGAAGTCGAAGTTACGGCGTTTCGCGTAGCCGGGCGCACCGTTGTCGAGAAATGCGGCGGCGTCTGCGAGGGCGCGCTGTCTCGTTGCGCCGAGTCGGGTCTGTTCGGTGTTCATTGCCGGTGTCAGGAACGACGATCGGGTCGCCTGATGCGGGCTTTGACGGCGGATTTGTTGTGGTTATGTGCGAGGGCGTAGACCAGCGCTACGGTCGCGAGGGTGAACAGCAGTTCCATCATGCCTTGTCGCTCCGCGATCCCCGGGGGAGAGAAGTGAGCCGGCGGGGGGAGCCGCCGGCTCAGCGAAACAGAGAACAGGGATTAGGGAGATGGATGGAGCTCTCTGTTCGTGAGCCCCTCTGGGGATAGCGAGAAGCTCCAGACCTAGTCTACGAATCTGTGAGCTTCTGTCAATGAAATGACTAGACGAAACTTAGACATTTATGTAACAAACTGTTTCCTGCGATCAGATCTTGATCTTTTCTACCTCGATGACCCGCTGCAGGGCCTTCTCGATCACCGAGCGGGCTTCGGCGGACACCCGGTGCAGGTAGCGATGCAGCTTCTCGTCTTCTTCGTTGCGGTTCGCGCAATGCGCGCTGTACACCTCGAAGGCGCTGAGCTCGTTGACGAGAGCTGCGAGCTGGCTCGGACATTCACAGTCAATGGCGGTGGAGATCTTGCTGAGCTTCACGAGTTGTCCCGCGGTGAACATGCGTACCGGGATTTCTCCTTCCAGTTCATCCTCGGTGACGTGTTCCTGTGGCGGGATGGGTTCCCTGCGCCCATGGGGTGTTCCATTGGTGGCCGCACGCAGGATGGTGGCACGGACATTCTCGATATCTGACGGCGAGCGCATGAGCTGGACGCCCAGCGCACGTGCCTGCTCGATGTCACGACTCGCGGCGAACTTGTAGACGATGACGCCCGCGCGCGCGCCGGCTTCCCGGATGAACGACTGCAGGCTGGATACCGCCTCTGAATCCAGCACGTTGCTCTCGTAAACCACGATCTCGGCCCTGCGCCGGGCCAGGTCCGCGACGAAACGCTCTCGACTGTTGTCAGACACGACCAGTTCGATTGGCGCAAGCTCCTGCCGGTATTCCGCCAGCTGCGTCGGCAGGAAATCGCCGAGGATGGCAACGTCGAGGCGCTTGGGAAGCTGCGGTTCATGCATTTCCCGCAGGCTCTGGGTTCGAACTCGCAGTTCCTCGATATCCAGGGTCGCGACCTGGCTGATGGACACGCCTTCGTCAGTCAGGCGCTTGAGCAGCCCGAGTTTTTCGACGTCCTGCTCGCTGTACTGACGTCGGCCATTGTCCGCGCGTTCTGCGACGACCGCTTCGTAACGGCGTTCCCAGACACGGATGGTGTGGTCGGTCAGGCCGGTCATGCGAGCTACGGTGCCAATACCGTAGCGGTGTTTCTTTTTATCGGGACGTGCGCTCAAGTCGCGGCTCCATCAGGGTAATCGCCGTTGACCCTCCATTGGTCGAGACGGTGTAATATCACTTCTTAGACATTATATAGACATTAAGCCTTGGAAACTATCACCCTGACGTTGTTTATCCTGGCCTGCGGGAGCTGGACAGGTGCCATCCTGTTTCATTCCGCCGTGGTCGCACCGCTGACGTTCAAGCACCTGCCCGCCGATCTCGCCGGTGTTTTCCTGCGCGCACTTTTTCCCCGGTTTTTCATTTTTGGCCTGGTCTGCGGCGCCATCATGCTGGCGGCCACGGTCGCGATGACGATATCGGGCGACAGCGTGGGACGGCTGCTGACCGGGACGCTGGTCATGTTGTTGCTGGAGGCCATCTCGCTGGCCATGGTCCCGGCGATCAATCGCGCCAGGGATGAAGGGCGCAAGCAGGCTTTCGGTCGGTTGCACGGCGCAAGCGTGCTGTTGACGCTCGCCATCCTGGCGATCGGTATAGCGCTGCTGGTCGCGGTCGCCGCTGCGTAGAACGACGAACCCGGCTATCTACCAGGATCTAGCCGGCAACGTATCGGTAGTACTCGATGCCGATATCCTGGAAGTGACGCTCTTCGCGCCGGCCAACGTCTTCGATCACGAATTCGTCAGTCGCAACGCGCTCAAGGCCCGGCGCGATTCGGCCGTCATGCATCGCACAGTACTGTTCATGACTGAGGTCGACCGTGGTGGCCAGCGCTTTCTTGAAGTGGATACGCGCGGACGCTTCGCGCCAGCCGTCCTCGACGTAGAAGGGAATGACCTCTGCCGCATCGCCACTGCCGTAGCCGAGCGTCAGCAACTCCTGGCCGTCCAGGTCGAGGTCATCTTCGAGCGCCGTCTCAAGACCGGCGGCGAGCCAGGCGGGCATCGCGGCGGTATACAGGTTGCCGAGGTCGCGAATCGTCTCAGCGCCGAGTGACAGCTTGTCGATCACCTCGCACTGGTACACCGGCGATTTCCGGAACGCCTGCATCGTCGCCATCGTCAGCGGGTAGGCATCATCGTTGAGCGCGGATTCGCAGGCAAACGAAGCGACGTCGGGCGCCCCGTTCATCTCGTCAACGAGCGCATCGAGTTCGACGCCTGCTGTTTCGCAATAGCCCGACAGTTCCGTCAGGTCGCCCGTCGCTCCATTGGCAAGGGCAAACAGGTAGGCGACTGCCCAGCCGGTCTCCGGCATGCGGCGGTACGGGCGGTGCATGAAAATCGTTTTCAGTGAGCGCATGTGATCTATCGCGTCGACCGAGCGCTTGCGATACATATCGCGCAATGCGTGCAGGGTCTCGTCGATGTAGCAGGTCGTCGAGTACTTGCCGTTGAATACCGGGAAGTCCTGGATCTGGTGCGTTTCGCTGCGATCCTGTCCGCAGAAGCGCAGCATTGGCTTGCGGAAGTCCATAACACGGTAGTCGGAGGCAGAGCCACTGTTCGCAAGATCCACGCTGGCGATCTTCGGATTTTCCTCGATCAACATGGCAACAGCGCCGGCACCCTGCGTGGGCTCACCGCTGCTGCCGCGCGCGTACTCCGCGATGTCTGCACAAACGACAATCGCACGCCTGCCCACACCGTCGGTGGCCAGGTAGCGCAACGCGCCTTTCATCGCATACACGCCACCGAGACAGGCATGCTTGTATTCCGGGACTTCGCAGCTACGCGACAGGGGCGCTTTGCCGCGCTGCCTCAAGGCGTTATCGACCATGCCCTTGATGATGACCGCGCCGGCGGAGTTATCGGAACTCGATTCCGTACCGAGACCGAGAAAGCCGACGTCCTGCGGATCGATGTCGTATTGTTCGACCAGGCGCAGTACCGCGGTAGCCGCCATCGTGTAGACACTGTGATCGGGGCCGCGGACGCGAAAACTTCGGCCGACAACTTCCCTGATCTTCGGCCAATGGCTGTTTGTCCATTCACACCATTCTTCGAGCATCACGCGGTAAGGCGGAACGTAGGCTGCCAGGCCGCTAATGCCGATTTTTCTTGTTTGTTGTGAAGACACGACTCTATCCCCTGGTTGAAGCAACACCTTAGTGTATTGCCGGTTTAATTCATGAAGGATTCAGCCCAACGAGATGGGCGAGGTCCTTGAAGAAAATTCGCACGTGCGCAGCGGGCTTGGCGCGCACCAGTTGTTTGTTCATGTAGGCGTCCCAGGTGAGCTTTTGCACATCCGGGTCACGACATATCTCGACGAACTTCTCTCGACGCTTGTCGCTGCTGTACCACCAGTACTGCATCACGCCGAGGATGAAGAACACGGTTCGATGTGACTTCATGAAATCCCGCCGTACGTGTTTCAGTACGCGGGCGTCGCTGGTCTCGAGAAATTCGACGGCGGCACTGGCTGCCATGCGTCCACAGCTCATCGCGTAGTAGATGCCTTCGCCGGACGACGGGGCGACACAGCCCGCGGCATCGCCCACGAGGACGACGTTCTTTCCGTTGTCCCAGCGCTTCAGCGGTTTCAGTGGCAGGGGTGCGCCCTCGCGGCGAACGATTTTTGAATCGTCGAGCCCCGTCTCGTCACGCATCTGCTTGACGGCGGCGCGCAGCGAAAAGCCCTTAACGGCTGAGCCGACTCCGACGCTTGTGCATTTACCGTGCGGGAATACCCAGCCGTAGAAATCCGGCGAGATACGTCCCTGGTAGTACACGTCGCATCGCTCAGGATCGAAATGCTCGGTCAGTTGCTCCGGCGACTCGACGATTTCGTGGTAGGCAAAGACGTGCTTCATCTTCTCCTGGTGCGCAAACGCCTGCTCGCGAACGCGGGAACCCGCACCGTCGGCGCCCAGTACCAGCCTCGCGGTGGAAGTCATGTCTGCACCGTCCCGATCCACGTAGTGCACATCGACCAGTCCGTCATGTCGTTGTTCGAGTGAGCGGAACCTGGCGCGTATGCAGCGTGCACCGGCTTCTTCTGCGCGTGTGCGCAGCCACGGGTCGAAGGTCTTCCTGTCGACCATGCCGACGAATCCGCCAATTTCCATGTCCACGCTTTCGTCGGACGGCGCGATCATACGGGCGCCGGTCACCTTGCATTCGAGCTGCGTTTCCGGGATGTCGAACTCGCGCATCGCGATGGGCGGGATAGCGCCTCCGCACGGCTTGATGCGTCCGCCGCGTTCCATCATCAAAACGTCGTGTCCGGCCGCTGCCAGGTCTTTTGCAGCCGTTGCGCCCGCAGGCCCACCGCCGACGATGATGACGTCGTAGTCAGAAGACATGTTTGAGTTCTCCGTCTGCGGTCGTTGCCGCAGGTTTCTGTGTTATTTCAGCGGCCAGCGATGCAGCCAGCGCGAACAGGATGGCCTGCAGCACGAACACGAGGCTGTAGGCATGCAACGGTGAGTTCGTAGCCATGCGGACGATGTCGACCGCCAGCGTACCGGCGATGCCGCCGCTGCCGAAGGCGATGGCCTGGGCAGCACCCCAGATACCCATGCGAACCCCGTCTCGCTGCTGGTGACCGCGCGAGACCAGGCCCATCATGGCACCAATGGCTGCCACGGCGAACGCGCCGTTCGCAATACCGAGTGCAAGCACCGTGCCGTGTAGCGGCCAGTTCGCACTGACATACCCCGACACCGCGAGCAGCACGAGAAACACACTGGAGCTCAGGCAGCCGACCAGCATGCACAGGCGCATGACGCCGTTTTTCATGCCGCTGAATCGGTAGCCGATGAAGGCAACCATCAGCATGCCGAGCAGGACCCCGGCGTGCTGTGTGCCGCCCAACTGGGTCGACTGCCCCGGCGTCATGCCGAAAACCGCACCTGCGAAGGGTTCAAGCACGAGGTCCTGTGCGCTGTAGGCGAGCATGGAGATGAATACGAACAGTGCGAAGCGTCGGGTGTGGCTTTCCGCCATGACTTCAGCCAGCGCGTCACGGAAGTTGGTGGACGATTCCTCGTCAATAACGGGCTCGACGGGACGCGCGTAGCGCTTCTCCAGTCCGGCCAGTGCGGCAATGGTCACGCATACCGCTACCACGCCGACAACCGCTGCGATCGTTACCAGTCGGGTAAACGAGAAGGGGTCAAGAAAGCTGCCGATAAGGCCGGCGGTCACCGCAAACCCGGCGATCATCATGATCCAGGTAATACTGGCTGCTGCCGCGCGACGCTTCGGGTCGACGGTGGCCGCGAGCAACACAAGCAGGCAGGTACCACTGGCACCGACACCGGCACCGATCATCAGGAACGCAACGACGGCCAGCGCCAGTCCGGCAACGGTCGACTGCGCCATGACCGCGGTCGACGCGGAAGCGAGAACGCCGCCGAGCGCCAACACCATCATGCCGCCGATAATCCACGGCGTTCGCCGGCTGCCCTGGTCGGAGCCGTGCCCGAAACGCGGGCGAGAAATCTGGATGAAGTAGTGCAGAGCAACCAGTGCGCCGGGTATCACGGCCGCGAGACCCAGCTCAACGACCATGATCCGGTTTAACGTGGATGTGGTCATGACAACGATCGCACCCAGCGATGTCTGCACGAGTCCAAGTCGGACGATGCCGGGCCAGCTGATCGTGCCTTGCCCCGTCATGCCAGTCCCAGGCCGCGAATGGCGAATGCGCTGGCGAGCATGCCAAGCACATACAACGTGACGCCGAAGCCGCTGAACCAGGTGGCCCGTTCGATTGGGGCGCGGACAAAACGCGCCATCAGCACGAGCTGCACGACGAGCAGGGCGCCGACAATGCCGGCGGCCATCCGGTCACCCAGTTGTAAGAGGTAGATCATCACGACGAGCTGCGGCAGCGCCATGACGACGCAGGCCCAGCGAGCCGCGCGATCAACACCGAGCTGAACCGGCAGGGTGCGCACGCCCATGACCTTGTCACCGTCGATTGCCTTGAAGTCATTCAGCGTCATGATGCCGTGGGCACCAATACTGTAGAGCAGGGCCAGGACAATGACGGGTGTGCCGGGCAAACCACCGATCATGACGGCGGCCGCAGTGAACCACGGCAGGCCCTCATAGCAGAGCCCAACGGCCGCATTGCCGAACCAGCCGTTCTGTTTCAGCCGGAAAGGCGGTGCGCTGTAGGCCCAGGCAAGTGCCATGCCGACGACGGCCGCTGCCAGGATCCAGGTACCGAGGGCCGCTGCGACCATAAGCGACAGCGCCGTCCACAGCAGAGCGAAGTAGAAGGCGGATTTTCCGGGCGCGCGGCCGGACGGGATCGGGCGCTGCGGTTCGTTTATGGCATCGACGTGTCGATCAAACCAGTCATTGACGACCTGGCTGGTGCCGCAGACCAGGGGGCCGGCGAGCATGATGCCGGCAACCGCGAATGGCCAGCGTTCGAGAAGCGATTCTCCGGACGATATGACGCCGCAACCGAACGCCCACATCGGTGGAAACCAGGTGATCGGTTTCAGCAGCTCTACAAACGCCGTCCAGTTCGGACGGTCGGCTGCGATCGCATTGGCAGTCGCACGCCCCATAAGAGTGACAATAAACCTTGACACCCGTAAGCGTCAATCAAAAATGACACTACTGGAATGGAGGATTTACCGAATTCAGGCTGGATTGGCGGGCGAGGCATTTCTCTCGCGCGAAACCGTTTTGCCAGGCAGCGGTTCCCGGTCGCGGGAGCCGGGTGTCAGGATGCGTCGTCTTCTGCCTCGCCAATGCCGTAGCGGCGCAGCTTGACGTACAGGCTTTGTCGGCTGAGACCGAGCATTTCGGCGGCCGACGCGCGGCTGTCGTCGGTCATCTTCAGCGCGGCTTCAATGCACATGCGCTCGATGATGTCCGTTGTTTCCCGGACCAGGTCCTTGAGCGGAACGCGACCCACGAGGTCTGTCATCTCCTGCAGTGAACGCGGCAGTTCCTCGTCCGTCTCCGGCCCGGGACGAGACGGCGCGATATGCCGGCGAATAACGAAGCCGAAGCAGGGTTCATCGCTTTCCAGCGCGGATACCGCAGACAGCTCGACGTCGACCGGATCGCCGAAGTCGGGGTAGACCGTGGTTGTAAAGTGGCGGACCTCCGGACGGTTACGCAAATTGCGAATCAGGAGGTTTGCATCGACCCCCGGGCGGCCGAGCCAGCGGTCCACCGGCTGGTTGACAACCTGTAATTCGGTAGCAATCGAGCACAGGTCGAGGAAAGCCTTGTTCGCGACCTTGATTCGACCTTCGGGATCCGTAATGACGAACGCATCGGGCGAGCGTTGAACGATTTCGATCATGCGCTCCATGCTGTCGTCGCGGCCACTCTCTTCGGAGGCGCGCAAGCGGATCAGGAAGAAGTGGCCGTCTTCGCGTCGTACCAGCGATGCGTTCAGGCTGAATGACTGGTGATCCGTTGCCGAGCGCACGATGATCGCCTCGGCTCGACCTGCAGCGCGTACGCGAACCAGCAGTTCCTCGATCGCGTCATTGCTGTTGTCGCTGAACCCGCGCGGGAAGCTGCGGTTAATCAGTTTGTTCGTCGGCTTGTCGAGCAGCTTGCCGGCTGACGGGTTGGCCTCCACGATCTTCCGACTGTCGGCGTCAACGAAGAGAATCGCTTCGGATGTCATAGAGAACAACATGCGGTAACGAATCTCCGCCTGGTGTAAACGAGAATAGTCACGTTCCAGGGACTGCTGCACATCAAGCAGGCGCTGTTGTAAGGAGGAGATCTGGCTGAGGTCACGACCGACCGCAAGGATAAGGTCATCATTGGCGGGTATCGTCTTGTACATAACCGGGAGATCGAGGTCCCCTTCGGTCATGTGGTTTACCTGGCGCCATTTCGAGCCGCTGCCGTTGCCCTTGGCGGTCATCAAGTCTTTGATCTTATTGGTGCTTTCGACTGTGACCGTGTCGATCCAGGGCTTGCCTACCCAGCTCAGCGCGAGCTCCAGGTGGGGTTCGTTGCCGCCGAGTGCCACGTCCTGAACGATGCCGTCGGAATCAACCAGCAAACTAATGTCGGACGCCTCGGCGATCAGCGTCGAGGACAGTTCGGACGTCAGGGATTCCATTAACAGTTTCGGGGTCTGAAACGGCGACACGCAAGCATTCCCTGATTGTAAACAACTCGTGACACGTTGGAAGTGACTGCCGAGTTGTTAAGTCCTTTGGATATGCTTCGTTTCCTGGAAAAGGCGATTGAACTGAGCGACGGCATCCTCCCCGCTTGACGCGGTCGCATCGGCTCCAATCTCGAGTGCGAGCTCAGGATGCTCATTGACCAGACGACCGCCAACGACGATCGATGTATCTCCGTTCCTGTCGCTGCTGCGCACCCTGCTGACGAGTTCTCTCGCGGTATCGATGTTGCGTTCCGCGCTGACCGAAAAGCCGATCACATCGAAATCCTGCGAGTTAATCAGGTCCCTGAATTCGCTCGCGTTGCCCGGTGTCCCGCTGTAGCAATTCCAGCCGGCCCGGCGCAGAAACTCAATGACCATGAAGATCCCGAACGTATGTTGCTCGCCCGGTACCGGAATGATCAGTGTTTTCCTGCCGGGATCGGCGCCACCGCTCGTAGCATCAAAGCAGCGGCTGAATTCCAGCAGCACCTGGTGCATACGGCAAACGCCGATTGTGACATCGGTGAACGAGCACTCGTCATCTTCCCAGAGTTGACCGAGACGGCGGGCAGCGGGTGCCAGCAGGTCGAGATAGAGCGCGGATAAAGGTGTGCCATCGGCACGCAGCATGCCGACGTATCGAGTTGCCACGGACGCATCGTGCGCGATCAACAGATTGACGAATTCGTCAACGCTGTCTCGCAGACGTTCTAAGGTCTTGGGGTCAAGACTCGCGGCGCGTGGTGAGTCGAATGCCAGCATAAGACGCGGGATGATGTCACCTTCAATGATCCGGCTCAGCCTCGACAACATCAGCCGGCCAACTTCGTCATCCCTGTCTTTCCGGGGAGACGCCGTTTTCTGGCCGTCGTCGTCGGTGAAGCTGTCCTGCGTGCGTTCGTCCGGAACGCGGCTGGAGCCTTTCTGGTTCATGGTCGGGTGGCCGCCATCTCAGATGGAAGGCCATGGTACCCCAACTTCCCCGGAATCCCCGGTCGGGTTCGTGAATCGTGGACAAACTGCCACGCATCGCAGCCTTAATTAGCCCTCGAACACCCGAATGTCAAGTAATATTTACGTCCACATAAATTGACACTATACTGGCATCGGGGTAAACCAAGCTGACAGCGCCGGTTGTCAGCTGGATGCGCAGAACAAGGAAAAAAACGAGATGCCGGAACAGGGCGGACTCTATTCCGCAGCGGAGCGCAAAAGACGGGACCAGTCACCGTGGACTATCGTGCAGGGAGTCCTCGCGCCGTTGCAGTTCCTGGTGTTCCTTGTGTCCACCGCGCTGGTCTGGCGATACCTGTCGACCGGCGAGGGCGCCGCGATCGCATCAGCCTCGGTTGTCGTCAAAACGCTGGTGCTGTACGCCATCATGATTACCGGTTCTATCTGGGAACGAGACGTTTTCGGCCAGTACCTGTTTGCGCGACCGTTTTTCTGGGAGGACGTCGTCAGCATGCTGGTATTAGCGCTGCACACGGCTTACCTCGTTTGCCTCGCAACCGGTTACCTGACGACGACCGAGCAACTCATCCTCGCGCTGTTGGCGTACTTTGTTTATGTCATCAATGCGGCACAGTTCCTCATCAAGCTGCGCATGGCACGCCGCGATGCGGCGGAGGTGATCGCATGAGCACGCGTTCCGCCGACGTCATTGAATCGCCGATCGAGCCGCTCGACCGTGTCATCCGGCAGCGCGGCCAGCGAGAGGTCTTCTGCGGCCTGACCGGCATCGTCTGGCTGCATCGCAAGATCCAGGACGCGTTTTTCCTGGTAGTTGGTTCCCGCACCTGCGCACACCTTATTCAATCAGCGGCGGGCGTCATGATCTTTGCCGAGCCGCGCTTCGCCACTGCCATCATCGACGAACGCGATCTTGCCGGTCTTGCCGACATGAACGACGAGCTCGACCGCGAAGTTGATCGCCTGCTGTCACGTCGTCCTGACATCAAGACCCTGTTCCTTGTGGGCTCATGCCCGTCGGAAGTCATCAAGCTGGACCTGTCCAGGGCGGCGGAGCGGCTGTCTGATCGCTTCATGCCGAGCGTGCGTGTCCTGAATTATTCCGGCAGCGGGATCGAAACGACGTTTACGCAGGGCGAAGACACCTGCGTGGCAACGCTGGTTCCGCACATGCCGGCGAGCGATGAAAGACGTTTGCTGGTGGTCGGCGCGCTGGCCGATGTTGTCGAGGACCAGTTCCGCCAGCTGTTCGATGACCTGGGCATCGACAAGGTCGACTTCCTGCCTGGCCAGCAGTCGCGTGACCTGCCGCCTGTTGGCCCCGGCACTCGCTACCTGCTGGCGCAACCGTTCCTGACAGAAACCGCGATGGCACTTGAAGAACGCGGCGCCGAGCGCCTTGCCGCGCCGTTCCCGATCGGCGAGCAGGGAACAACGGCGTGGCTGCGCGCGGCGGCGGAAGCGTGGCAGGTCGACGACAAGCAGTTTGAAAAAGTGACGGCCGCGGGACGGGAGCGTGCAAGGCACTCGCTGGAGCGGTATCGCGAATCGCTGGGTGGCCGCCGTGTGTTCTTCTTCCCGGATTCGCAGCTGGAAATTCCGCTAGCGCGATTCCTTCACGATGAACTGCATATGGAGCTCACGGAGGTTGGCACGCCCTACCTGCATCGTGAGCACCTGGCCAGTGAACTGTCACGGCTGCCAAAGGATGTTGTCTTAAGCGAGGGCCAGGACGTCGAGCAGCAAATCGATCGCTGCTTCGACGCGTCACCGGACATCGTCGTCTGCGGACTCGGGCTCGCCAATCCTTTCGAGGCCCAGGGCATGACCACCAAGTGGTCTATCGAGCTCCTGTTCACGCCGATCCAGGGTTACGAGCAGGCCGGTGACTGTGCCGAACTGTTCGCACGTCCGATACGTCGCAGGGAGGCTTTGAACTTCCAATGAAACTGACGCTCTGGACCTACGAAGGACCACCGCATGTCGGCGCTATGCGCATCGCGACTGCGATGAAGGACGTGCATTTCGTCCTGCACGCGCCGCAGGGCGATACTTACGCCGACCTGCTGTTCACGATGATCGAGCGACGTGACGAGCGTCCGCCTGTGACCTACACGACGTTCCAGGCGCGTGATCTCGGCGGCGATACGGCGCAGTTGTTCCAGGACGCTGTGCAGAATGCGTACGAGCGATTCCGCCCAAAAGCCATGATTGTCGGCGCGTCCTGTACGGCTGAGCTCATCCAGGACGATCCCGGTGGATTGTCCGAGGCGCTGAACCTGCCGATTCCCGTTATTCCGCTGGAACTGCCGTCGTACCAACGCAAGGAAAATTGGGGCGCTTCCGAAACCTTCTATTTCATCACCCGTGCGCTCGCCAGGAAGAGCGAGGAGTCGGCCGTGCAAAAACTGCGGCCCAGCTGCAACCTGCTGGGCCCGACCGCGCTTGGCTTCCGTCACAGAGACGACGTTCACGAGTTGTGCGGTCTGATGTACCAGCTCGGTATCGACGTCAATGTCGTCGCACCGTGGGAGGCAACGCCGGACGACATGGCCCGCATCCCGGACGCGGACTTCAACGTCGTCATGTATCCGGAAATCGCCGACACGACGGCACGCTGGCTGAAACGTCAGTTCAACCAGCCGTTCACGACGACGGTGCCGATCGGCGTTGCGGCAACACGCGACTTCATTAGCGAAGTTGTCGAACTGAGTGGCGTCGATCCGTCACAGGCACTGGCCGCCGGTATGTCGCGACTGCCGTGGTATTCGCGTTCCATCGATTCCACCTACCTGACCGGCAAGCGGGTCTTCATCTTCGGTGATGCCACGCACGTGTTGTCCGCGGCGCGGATCGCGCGTGAGGAAATGGCGTTCGACGTGGTGGGAATCGGTACCTACAGCCGGGAGTTTGCGCGCGATGTCCGCTCTCTCGCCGCGGAGATCGGTGTCGAAGCGCTGATAACAGACGACTATCTCGACGTTGAAGAGCGCATCCAGTCACTGCAGCCCGAGCTGGTGCTCGGAACGCAGATGGAGCGTCACATCGCCAAACGGCTCGGGATCGGTTGCGCCGTAATCTCATCGCCCGTGCACGTGCAGGACTTCCCTGCCGGCTATGCGCCGCAGATGGGCTTCGAGGGTGCAAACGTGATCTTCGACAGCTGGGTGCATCCGCTGATGATGGGGCTCGAAGAGCACCTGCTTGGCATGTTCAGCGAAGACTTCGAATTCGGCAACAACGCGCGGCCGTCACACCTCGGAGGCGGGGCCAACGGACGATCTGCGGCTCCGGAGCCGGGGCCTGTGTCTGACGAGTTGCAGTGGAGCAGCGACGCCGAAAAAACGCTGTCCCGTATCCCGTTCTTTGTTCGCGGCAAGGCCCGCCGCAACACCGAGACCTATGCCCGCGAACGCGGAATCCAGACGATCACCAGTGAGACGCTCTACGATGCCAAAGCGCACTTCGGCCGCTAAGGCAACGTTAAACGTTGCCCTTGTCACGCTGGACGGACACCTGTCCGCCGCAGCGGACAAGGCGTTTGCCGATCTGTCGCGTGACGCGCCGGGACTCAACTGTTCGATGCACTGTGCCGGCGAATGGGCCGCTGATCCGAAACAGCTCGACGCCTGCCTCGAGGCGATCAACAACGCGCACATCATCATCGTCTGCATGTTGTTTATCGAGGAGCACATCAATCCGGTGTTGCCTGCGCTGACAGCCCGGCGCGACGACTGTGACGCCATGCTGTGCTTTATGTCGGCCGGCGAGGTCATGAAACTGACCCGTATCGGCGGTTTTGCCATGGACGGTAAGCAGAGTGGCCCCATGGCGCTGTTGCGCAAACTGCGTGGCGGCCGCAAGGATGCCTCGGGCAGCAACGGTGCCCGGCAGATGGCGATGTTGCGACGACTGCCGAAAATCCTGAAGTACATCCCGGGCACGGCCCAGGACGTGCGCGCCTATTTCCTGGCCATGCAGTACTGGCTGTCCGGTTCCCAGAAGAACGTGCGCAACCTTGTTGCCTTGCTGGTGAGTCGTTACGCGAGTGGGCCGCGCGCCGTTTTCCGCAAGAAGCTCAGGGTCGCCTATCCGGTTGAGTACCCGGACATCGGGGTCTATCACCCGGACATGCGAGCGCTGGTGTCCGAAAAACTCGAGGACCTGCCGAAGCATAAGGGCAAGCCTGACGGAGTGGTGGGTCTGCTTGTTATGCGGTCGTATCTGCTCGCCGGCAACACGGCGCACTACAACGAAATGATCCGCAGGCTTGAGGCGCAGGGTCTGCGTGTCATTACTGCCTACGCGAGCGGTCTGGATGCAAGACCTGCGATTGAGCGTTACTTCATGGACGGCGACACGACCACGGTTGATTGTGTCGTCTCGTTGACCGGGTTCTCGCTGGTGGGCGGGCCGGCCTACAACGACGCGCGTGCCGCTGAAGATATCCTGACCCGGCTCGATGTACCGTACGTCGCGGCGCACGCGACGGAGTTCCAGTCGCTGGAAGCCTGGGGCGCATCCGACAGCGGTTTGCTGCCTATCGAAACAACGCTGATGGTTGCCATTCCCGAATTGGACGGCGCCATTGCACCGACCCTGTTTGCCGGCCGCAATGAACAGGGCACACGCGACATGCAGCCCCAGGAAGAACGTGTCGAGATGCTGGCTGAGCGGGTAGCCCGCCTGGTCCGACTGAAGCGTTCCGAGCGCACGTCACGCCGCCTCGGCATCGTGTTATTTAATTTCCCGCCAAACGGCGGCGCCGTCGGCACCGCGGCTCACCTCGGCGTTTTTGAGTCACTGTTCAACACACTGAAGGCACTAAAGACGTCTGGATACACCGTCGAACTGCCGGAGAGTGTCGACGACCTGCGAGATGCCCTGCTGAAGGGCAATGCCGACACCTACGGGACCGAGGCTAACGTTCACGTTCGCATCCCGGCTGACGATCATGTTCGTCGCGAGCCTTACCTGGCCGAAATCGAGAAGGAATGGGGACCGGCACCCGGCAAGCAGTTGTCGGATGGTTCCTGCCTGCAGGTGCTCGGCAACCAGTTCGGCAATGTGTTTGTCGGTCTGCAGCCGTCATTCGGCTACGAGGGTGACCCGATGCGGCTGCTGTTCGACCAGGGGCTGGCGCCGACACATGCGTTTTCCGCCTTCTATCGCTACCTGCGCGAAGACTTCGACGCTGATGCGGTTCTGCACTTCGGTACGCACGGTGCGCTTGAGTTCATGCCAGGCAAGCAAAGCGGTTTGTCCGGTGAATGCTGGCCTGAGCGGTTGATCGGTGAGTTGCCGAATTTCTACCTGTACGCGGCCAACAACCCGTCCGAGGGTGCCATTGCGAAGCGCCGTTCGGCCGCGACGCTGATCAGTTACCTGACGCCGCCGGTGACCCGTGCCGGTCTTTACAAGGAACTGGTCGACCTGAAATCCAGTATCGACCGCTGGCGAACACTACTGCCGGAAGCGCAGGGTGAGCGCGACAAGATGTTCGAGCTGATCACCACGCAGGCCAGAGAGATCGACCTTCTCGACGACGGTGAGCACTGCAACAGCGACGAGGCGGTGCAGGACCTGATGGGTCGGCTGCAGGAACTCGAACAAACACTGATTCCGTTCGGACTGCATGTCGTTGGCGATGTGCACAGCGAGGAGACGCGCCGCGAATGGCTCACCGCGCTGTCCGAACCCCTCGCCGGTCGGCAGCTGACAGACGCCGAGCTGTCGACGATTGAAAAGGCGGGCTCCGTGCTACCCGACATTCACGGCGTCGATGACGAGGCCGTCGCGGAGCTGGCACACGTCGCCGAACAGCTGGGTCGTGATCCCGAATTGCCGTCGCTGGTGCATGCGCTCGACGCCGGCTTTATCCGCCCGGTGGCCGGTGGCGACCTGCTGCGAACGACCGAGATCCTGCCGACTGGTCGAAACATGCACAGTTTCGATCCGTTCCGCATGCCGAGCCGGTTTGCGCTGCAGGCGGGCGCAGAGCAGGCCGATGAGCTGGTGAAGCGTTATATCGATGACACGGGCGAGATGCCGGAATCGATCGCGATCGTGCTTTGGGGCACCGACAACATGAAGACCGAAGGCGGTCCGATTGCCCAGGCCCTGCGACTGCTTGGCGCCCAGCCTCGCTTTGATGCCTATGGCCGACTGGCAGGCGCTGAGCTTATTTCGCTGGAGGAACTGGGCCGGCCCCGCATCGACGCGATCATGACGCTGTCCGGTATTTTCCGCGACCTGTTGCCCAACCAGACGCGCCTGCTGGCGGAGGCGGCCTGGCTTGCCGCCAGCGCCGACGAAGATCCATCGCAGAACTTCGTGCGCAAGCATGCGCTTGCCTACATGGAAGATTGTGGCTGCGATCTCGAGACCGCTGCGTTGCGCGTCTTCAGTAACGCAAACGGTGCCTACGGCTCAAACGTCAACAATCTGGTCGACAGCGGCAACTGGGACGATGACGAGGCACTTGCCGAACAGTACTCCCGTCGCAAGTGTTTTGCCTACGGCCGGAGCGGCGCACCGAAACGCGAATCCGAGTTGCTGCAACGCAGTCTCAAGGACGTCAATTTCAGCTATCAGAATCTCGAGTCCGCCGAACTGGGTGTCACGACCGTTGACAACTATTTCGACACGCTCGGCGGTATCAGCCGAGCCGTCAAACGCGCCAAGGGTGAGTCCATCGAGGTCTATATCGGTGACCAGACCGGCGACGGCAACACGATTCGCACGCTCGCAGCGCAGGTCGCGCTCGAAACCCGCACGCGCATGCTCAACCCGAAATGGTACGAGGGCATGCTCGAGCACGGTTACGAGGGTGTTCGCCAGATCGAGACGCACATTACAAACACGATGGGCTGGTCGGCCACGACCGGCAAGGTTGAGCCCTGGGTCTACCAGCAACTGAGCGACACGTTTGTGCTTGATGAGGACATGCGCAAGCGACTCGCCGCTCTCAACCCGGCCGCATCGGCCAAGGTCGCCAATCGCCTGCTCGAAGCACATGAGCGCGATTACTGGACACCGGATCCCGAAACGCTTGAAGCACTTGAGCGCGCCGGTGAGGAACTGGAAGACGTATTGGAAGGCATTTCCGAGGTAGCAGCAGCATGACGCAAACATCCACCGCTTTGAAAAAATCGTTTCCCGTACCGGTGAACGTCCAGGCCAAGCAGCCAGACGGCGAGGGTAGCCTGCAGGTGCACCTTGACCCGGGCGACAAAATTGATGGTGCCAAGGTGTTCGCGGTCTATGGCAAGGGCGGTATCGGCAAGAGCACAACGTCGTCCAATCTGTCGGTCGCATTTTCCAAGCTTGGCAAACGCGTGCTGCAGATCGGCTGCGATCCCAAGCATGACTCCACCTTCACGCTGACCAAAAAGCTGATGCCCACGGTCATCGACGTGCTCGAGTCGGTTGAGTTTCATTCCGAAGAACTGCGCACCGATGATTTTGTCTGGGAAGGCTACAACGGTGTTATGTGCGTGGAGGCGGGCGGTCCGCCCGCGGGCACCGGCTGCGGGGGCTACGTTGTCGGCCAGACCGTCAAGCTTCTCAAGCAACATCACCTGCTTGAAGACACCGATGTCGTCATCTTTGACGTGCTGGGTGATGTTGTCTGCGGAGGCTTTGCGGCGCCGCTGCAGCACGCTGACCGGGCATTGATTGTTACCGCCAACGATTTCGATTCTATCTTCGCGATGAACCGCATCGTGACTGCGATTTCCGCGAAGTCAAAAAACTACAAGGTTCGCGTTGGCGGCGTGATCGCCAACCGCAGTTCCGGTACGGACCAGATCGACGGCTTTAACGCCCAGACCGGGCTGGAGCGCCTTGCGCACTTCCCCGACCTCGACGTGATCCGCCGAAGCCGACTAAAGAAATCCACGCTTTTCGAAATGGATGCATCGCCTGAGTTGCAGACGGTGCAGGACGAGTATCTGAACCTTGCGCAGAAGCTCTGGGACGGTGTCGAGATCCTGCAGCCTACGCCGATGCGTGACCGTGACCTGTTCGACTTCCTGGGATTCGATTGATGAGGCCATCAAGCTACTTGCAGCGCCGTGACCAGCTCACGACGTACTTTGACCAGACCGCGGCTGCGGCCTGGCAGGCACTGACGTCCAACGCGCCGGTCAGCCGGGTACGCGCGACGGTTCGCGCGGGCCGCGACGAGATGCGCCAGACCCTGCTCGACTGGTTACCGCACGACCTGAGCGGCACGACGCTGCTGGATGCCGGCTGTGGAACCGGTGCGCTTGCCGTAGACGCTGCGAAGCGTGGTGCGAGCGTTATCGCCATCGACGTCGCGTCCAACCTGGTGAACGTGGCCCGCGAGCGCGCTGCCGAAGAAGAGTTCAGTGGCGAGATCGATTTCCGCGTGGGTGACATGCTGGCCGATGCGCCAGCCAAAGTTGATCACGTCGTGGCGATGGACTCACTGATCCACTACGCGGCTGTCGATGTGCACAAGGTTGTCGCCGAGTTCGCTGGACGTGCGCGCCGTTCGGTGCTGTTCACCGCGGCACCGTGGACGCCATCGCTCGCGATGATGCATTTCGTGGGTCGCCATCTGGCGCGCAACAGCAATCGTGCGCCGGCCATTGAGCCGGTTCGTATCAACCGACTGCTGGGCCATCTCGACGAGTCGCTGGCCAGTGACGGATGGGCGACTGACCGAACTGAACGCATCAAGAGCGGTTTCTATATTTCCCAGGCTGTGGAGCTCAAGCACCCGTGACCGAATCCCGCGCACAATTCGATGAACGCATCCGGGAACTGATCCCGAAGCTGATGCCGTTCGCCGATGTCGGCAGTGACGAGCTGCCGCTGTCGCGAATTCTGCGCCTGTCGTTGTTCCAGATGTCCGTGGGCATGGCGGTGGTGCTGATTACCGGCACGCTGAATCGCGTCATGATCGTCGAGCTAAATGTACCCGCGTGGTTTGTCGCGCTGATGGTGGCGCTGCCGGTCGTGTTCGCACCGGCGCGCGCGCTGATCGGTTATCGCTCCGATGTGCACGATTCCGCGTTCGGTGTTCGTCGCATTCCGTTTATCTGGACGGGGACCTGCCTGCAGTATGCGGGCCTGGCGATCATGCCGTTCGCGATGCTGGTGCTGTCAGGCACGGGTGTCGGTCCTGTCTGGATCGGGCAGCTCGGTGCAGGCGCGGCTTTCCTTCTCGTGGGCGCCGGACTGCACATGACACAGACAGCCGGGCTCGCGCTGGCATCAGACCTGGCTCTGCCCGAGAACCGCCCGCGTGTGGTAGCGCTGCTGTTCGTCACGCTGCTGGTCGGCATGTTCCTGAGCGCGCTGCTGTTTGGCTGGCTGCTGCAGGATTACACGCCGGGCCGCCTTATTCGTGTCATCCAGAGCGCGGCGGTGATTACGCTGGTCTTGAACGTCATCGCCCTGTGGAAACAGGAGCCTCGCGATCTCGCCAAGCGCCTCGAGCCGGTGAGCAGCAGCAGTTTCTCGGAAGCGTGGCGTGAGCTGCGGACCAACCCCAAGACGTCGCGCCTGCTTCTCGCTGTCGCCCTGGGGACCGCGGGATTCGCGATGCAGGACATTCTTCTTGAGCCGTTCGGCGGCCAGATTCTCGGCATGTCCGTATCGGCAACCACCGGACTGACCGCCTTGCTGGCGGGCGGCATGCTGATCGCTTTCTTCATCGCAGGCTACCGGCTTGCGCAAGGTACCGACGCCAACCGGCTGGCCGCCTACGGCGCGCTTGTCGGCGTCTTTGCCTTTGCCATCGTCGCTGTCGTCAGTGCCTTCAAGATCCAGCTGATGTTTGCAGTGGGTGTCGTGATGATCGGGCTCGGCGGCGGGCTGTTCGCCGTTGGCACGCTGACATCCGCAATGACGCTGGCCAAGGGCGGCAACAGCGGCATCGCACTCGGTGCCTGGGGCGCCGTGCAGGCAACAGCGACCGGCGTGGCCATCGCTGCCGGTGGCGCGATTCGTGACCTTGTTTCAGAACTTGCGAGCAGCGGAGCACTGGGGACGGCACTGACCGGCCCTGCGACCGGGTACACCTTTGTGTACCAGGTCGAGGTGATCCTGCTGTTTGCAACACTCGTTGTGATTGGACCGTTGGCTGCGTTTACGCATCGGTCCGACCACAAGGAAAAACCCCGATTCGGCCTGGCCGAATTTCCTAGTTGAGAGAAAAGACCGGAGGACCGTCATGTCCAGCGGATTTGGCAATATCGATTTAGTAGAAATCCTGTTCACCCTGTTCTGGGTATTTTTCATCGGGCTGGTGTACTACCTGCAGCGCGAAATGAAGCGCGAGGGTTACCCGCTCGTATCCGATCGCTCGGATCATGTCACCGTGCAAGGCTTCCCGGCGATACCGTCGCCGAAGACCTACCACACAGAAGACGGGCGAGTGGTCCAGGCGCCACGTGATGAAGCACCCGACACCGACTTCAACGCGAAGCCGGCGACCGGGCACTTTGGTGCGCCTCTGGACCCGACCGGCGATCCACTGACCGCACGTTTCGGTCCGGGTGCCTGGGCGAACCGTCCCGAGGTGGTCGAGAAGACCCTCGAGGGCGCGCCGCGCATCGTGCCACTTCGCGTGGCGGACGGATTCCACGTCGATGAGAAGGACATCGATCCGCGTGGCATGACTGTCGTTGGTGCTGATGACGTCAGCGTTGGTGAAGTGTCCGACATCTGGATTGACCTGGCCGAACCGATGATCTACTTCCTTGAGGTTTCGACAGGCTCGGGAAGCAAAATGGTTCCGTTCGGGTTCGCAGACATCGATAAGGAAGGCAACAAGATCCGGGTCGATGCGCTGTACGCCAACCAGTTTGCCAATGTGCCGACCCTGGCGTCACCGGACCAGATCACGATGCTCGAGGAAGACAAGCTCATGGGCTACTTCGGTGGCGGGCTGTTGTTCGCCGATAAGAAACGTGCGGAGCCGCTCTTTTGAGCGCGGTACTCGAACACGAGTTTGAACCGGTCAGGGGCCTGCCGCAGGTCCTGCCACGCGGTGAGCACATCGTGTGGCAGGGTCAGCCGGACTTCGCAAGTCTGGCGAAAGGTTCCTTTCACGCCTGGAAATTGGCAGCGTACTTCGCTGTCATGCTGGTGATCCGGGCCGGTTTCCAATACAGCGACGGGGTGGCTGTTGCGGAAATCACGAGCAGCGCAGCAGGATTGATCATGCTTTCCAGCGTGGCCATCGTGCTGATGCTGCTTTACTCGGCGCGCGCAGCGTCATCGAGCATTTTCACGATCACCAACAAGCGAATTGTCATTCGCACAGGCGTCGCCGTCAGCGTGACGGTCAACCTGCCGTTCAAGCTCGTAGAGGCAGCCGATCTAAGACTTCGCAAGGATGGAAGCGGCGATATTGCCCTGGGCATCGATCGTCGCGAGAGGGTGTCCTACATCCTCCTGTGGCCGATGGTGAAACCATTTCGTTGGCTCAGTGTTCGCCCGGTGCTTCGCGGCATCAAGGACGCAGAGTCCGTCGCAGCTGTTCTCGCGACGGCCCTTAGCGAGTATGCAATCAACGCCGAGCAACAGGTCGAAGAGCCTAAGCCGACTGTGAAGCCCGAACCGATGACGTTCGACGACCGGTTGCAGGCGATACGCATGAATTGGCCTTTGGCGGCGGTGGCGTCGTTGATAGTGATGACGGTTGTCGGTGTGTCGTTGTTCCAGTTGTCCGATGCTCGTCTTGATCGCGGTGCCATGGAACAGGCGGTTGCAAGTATCGAACTGCGATTCGTGGACAAGGAAGACGGCGGTATCGACGTTTTTGACGCGGCAAGCGGCGAGCGGATCGAAACGCTCGCTCCGGAGACAAACGGATTCCTGCGTGGTGCGCTCCGTAGTCTCGTTCGTGCGCGTCGCGCATCGAGTATCGGCCCGGAAATTCCGTTCGAGGTCAGGCGTACTGTGTCCGGTCGCGTTCTGCTTCACGATCCGGCGACGAGTCAGCTAATTGACCTGCGAGCGTTCGGTGCAACCAACACCAGTGCGTTCTCGCGGTTCCTGGATCACAGAAACGGCGCAGCCATGCCGAACACCGCTGAGCAAGGGGTAGCGACAGCGGCGACATCAGTAGTAGAGGAGGGAAGACAGTGACAACGTCTCAAACGGATACGCGGAATAACACATCAACGACCAAGGCGCGGACAGAAACCATGTTGACGCCGCGGTTTTACACGACCGACTTCGACGCCATGGACAAGCTCGACATGGAGCCGATTCGCGGCGAGTGGGAAGAGCTCATGAACGAGTTCCGCGACGACAACAACCAGAATCACTTCAAGCGTGACGAGGACTTTGAGAAAGAAATCCAGGAGCTGCCGGACGAACTGCACAAGGAGTTCCTCGATTTCCTGGTGTCTTCGGCGACCTCGGAGTATTCGGGTCACGTGCTCTATGCCGACATCAAGAAAAAAGTCGAGAACGAGGACGTGCGAGAAGTCATGGGCTAC
Organism: uncultured Woeseiaceae bacterium; assembly: GCA_964606915.1. Classification (GTDB taxonomy): domain Bacteria; phylum Pseudomonadota; class Gammaproteobacteria; order Steroidobacterales; family Woeseiaceae; genus UBA1847. The sequence continues at coordinate 88,513 of CAZSIQ010000004.1, forward strand.
ATGGCGCGTGATGAGTCGCGTCATGCCGGGTTCATCAACCAGTCATTGAAGGACTTCGGTGTTCCGGTGAATCTTGGTTTCCTGAGAAAGGCGAAGAAGTACACGTACTTCAAACCCAAGTACATTTTCTATGCGACCTACCTGTCCGAGAAAATTGGCTACGCTCGCTACATCACGATCTACCGGCACCTCGAACGGCACCCGGAAAAACGCTTCCACCCGATCTTTCGCTGGTTCCAGGACTGGTGCAACGACGAGTTCAGGCACGGCGAAGTGTTCGCCCTGATCCTGAAAGCCAACCCGAAACTGCTTCGCGGCCACAACCTGTACTGGATTCGCTTCTTCCTGCTGGCCGTCTACGCGACGATGTACGTCAGGGACCACACCCGGCCGGCCATGAACGAAGCGCTCGGCTTTGACCCGACGGACTACGACAAGCGCGTGATCGGCCTGACGTCGGAAATCAGCCAGCAGATCTTCCCGGTTTCACTGAACCTGGATGACGAACGTTTCTGGCGGGGCATGGACAAGCTGGTAGACCTCAACCAGCGTATTGCTGATGCCAAGCAACGCGGCGGCATCGCGGGCGCTTTGCGTCGCGGTGCACTGAACGTGCAGGGAGCGCTGGTGTTTGCCCGCCTGTATATGCTGCCGGTTGTGAAGCACGAGTTACCGAGTAACGTTCGACTGGCACCGATCTGGTAGCAGTGGACTTCGTCCTGCCCATAGGCTTCGCGATAGCCGCCTGGTGGCTGAGCACGGTTGTGATCATCTACCGGGCGGGCTTGCCGCGACAGTCATTCGTCGCAACGTTGCTGGGCACGAGCCTGGTCGCGCTGCTTGGTGTGTACGCGATCCTGCAAAGCCGGTACCAGCTTACGCCCGGCAGTGCGTATCTCGCTTTTTTCGGTGCACTGGCGATCTGGGGCTGGCACGAAGTGTCCTACCTGTTCGGCTTTGTCAGTGGTCCGCGGCCTGAGGCCTGCCCACCCGGTACGAGTGGCTGGCGACGCTTCGTCCTGGGTGTAAAGACCTGCTTCTACCACGAGATCGCGGTGGTTTCGACAGTAGCGGTTCTCGCTGCCGCGACGTGGAACTACCCGAACAAGATCGGTCTGCTGACATTCGCCATCCTCTGGCTGATGCGCTGGAGTGCCAAGCTGAATATCTTCCTCGGTGTCCGCAATCTGCACGAGGAGTTCTGGCCCGAGCACCTTGCGTACCTGAAGAGTTTCGTGGGTCGACGGACTTCGAACGAGCTGTTCCCCGTGTCAATTGTTGTCTCGACGGCTGGCCTCGCGGTGCTTGCCGTAGTTGCGATCCAGGCGGGTGACGACATCGCCCTTCGCACCGGTTACACACTGCTCGCTACCTTGCTGGCACTCGCTTTGCTCGAACACTGGTTTCTCGTCGCGCGTGTCAAAGATGACGTATTGTGGCGACCTGGGATGCGCTCTAGAGGGGGAGGCGGTCCGGCCGCCGGATAACGTCGAATAATGTTTCCATTTTCTGCCATCGTCGGACAGGACGATATGAAGCAGGCACTGATGATCGCGGCTGTCGACCAGAGTGTCGGGGGTGTGCTGCTTTTCGGTGACCGGGGCACCGGCAAATCCACAGCAATTCGCGCACTTGCGAGTCTCTTGCCGAAGATGCGAGCGGTCAGGACCTGCCCGTACGCGTGCGAGCTCACCGAACCGTTTTGTGACAGCGCGCACTGCGGTGTAGCCGAGGACAAGCGGCGCGACCGGCTAGTGCCTGTGCCGGTCATCGATCTTCCCCTGGGCGTTACCGAAGACCGTGTCGTCGGTGCGCTGGATATTGAACGCGCCCTGGTTCAGGGAGAGAAAGCTTTCGAACCCGGCCTGCTTGCGCGAGCGAATCGTGGCTTCCTGTATATCGATGAGGTCAATCTCCTGGAGGACCACATCGTTGACCTGCTGCTGGATGTTGCCGCCTCGGGCGAAAACGTTGTCGAGCGCGAAGGTCTCAGCGTGCGTCACCCGTCACGCTTTGTTCTTGTTGGCAGCGGTAACCCCGAAGAGGGCGAGTTGCGACCGCAGCTGCTCGACCGCTTTGGCCTGGCCGTGGACGTGACGACGCCGGTTGACGTTGCCCAGCGCGTGGAAGTCATCAAGCGGCGCGATGCCTATGAGACGGACCGCGATGCGTTTCGAAAGAAATGGTCGCGCCAGGACGGCAAGCTGCGCCGACAGGTTGTGTCGGCGCGCGAAATCATCGATGACGTGGTTGTCGATGACAGCATTCTCGCGAAGGTTGCCGAAATCTGTATCGCGCTCGAGACTGACGGTTCCCGCGGCGAACTGACACTGTTGCGTGCCGCACGCGCGCTCGCCGCGCTCGACGGCGTGACGGAGGTGAACGAAGACCATCTCCGCCGCACCGGTCCGCTCGCGCTCGGGCACCGACTGCGTCGAAATCCCTTGGATGAGTCCAGCGCTGTTGTTCGTGTTGACCGGGTACTGAACGAGGTACTCGCCGCGTGAACGAACGCGCACTGCCGCAGGACGATGCTGCTGCAGTTGCGCTGTTGCTGGCGGTAAACACGCCTGCCCTCGGTGGCGTCATCCTCAACGGACTGCCCGGTCCGGCGCGGGACAATTGGCTGGAGGCCTTCCGCGAGTTGCTCGACGAGGAGACTCCCTGGCACAAGGTTCCCGTCAACGTCGGCGAAGACCGGCTGCTGGGCGGCCTGGACTTCGCATCGACGATTGCGGCCGGGAGGCCGGTGTATGCTACCGGGCTGCTCGAGTCTGCGAACGGCGGTGTCGTATTACTGGCGATGGCCGAACGTATGCGTGCGCTGACGGCGTCCGTTATCTCGGAGACGATGGATTCGGGCCGCCTGCAGGTCGAACGTGACGGCGCGCGTCGAGACTGCGAGACCACTTTCTGCGTGGTTGCACTCGACGAAGGACTGGAACCGGAAGAGCGCGTTCCGGACGGGTTGGCAGAGCGACTGGCGTTTCGCGTGCTGTTGCGAGAGCAGGCGCCTGACCTGTCCGAGTTGGCGAACTGGAATCCAGGTGATGTCGCGCGCGCCCGGCGCAAGCTGCGTAGCGTCCGGATTCGACAATCCGTGCTTGAACAATTCAGCCAGGCCGCCGCCGCATTCGGTGTGACCTCGCTGCGCGCAGAGCTGTTTATGTTGTCGGCCGCGCGTACGGCCGCAGCGCTCGCCGGCAGGCGGTCGGTCAGCGATGCGCATGCAGCGCTCGCGGTTCGCCTGGTGCTGCCGCAGCGTGCACGCCAGATACCCCAGGCGCCCGAAGACGACTCTGCACCTGCGCCGCCGGAAGAGCAGGAACAGGACAGCACACAAAACACGGGCAAACGTGACATGCCCGACGATGTGCTCGTTGATGCGGTGCTTGCGTCCCTGCCCGACAAGCTGCTTGAGCAGCTTGCGCTATCGGCAAGCGGCAGCCAGCGAACGTCTGGCGGTCGCGGCGGGCCCGCATCAAAAAGCCGCCTGCGCGGTCGTCCGATCGGCGTTGTGCCGGAAGAGCGTCCGCAGGGCGCGCGACTGAATATTCTCGCGACATTGAAAGCTGCGGCGCCGTGGCAGACCGTTCGTCGCGGCAGCACCGAATCTCGCCAGCTGCGGCTGCGACCTGAAGACCTGCATATCAATCGGTACGAAGACCGTGTTGAGACCACAACGATTTTCGTTGTTGACGCATCCGGCTCGCAGGCCGCGCAACGTCTCGCCGAGGTCAAGGGGGCGATCGAGCTGCTGCTCAACGACTGTTATGTCCGGCGCGACCAGGTGGCTTTGATCGCGTTTCGGAAAGACGCGGCGGAGATTCTCCTCGAGCCGACCCGCGCCCTTGCCCGCGTGAAAAAGTCGCTCAGTGCGTTGCCGGGTGGCGGCGGGACGCCGCTTGCCGCGGGACTTGATGCGGCACGCGTGATGGCGCTGGGCCTGAAGCGCCTCGGCCGGGTGCCGGCGGTGGTGCTGCTGACCGACGGCCGCGCGAACATCGCGCGCGACGGCACGCCCGGACCCGAACAGGCGGAGTCGGATGCCAAGGCGTCAGCGCGGCTGTTCCGGGTTGAGGGCATTGAGTCCTTGCTGGTGGATACATCACGACGCCCCAAGCCACGGGCGAAGGCACTCGCAACGGAAATGGGTGCCACCTATATCGCTCTGCCGCAGGCAGATGCAGCGCGAATATCGACCACCGTGCAACGCACGCTGGCGGCGTAAGCATGGCCGGTGCAGTCATGATGTCCGGCGATGCCATTGATGACGAGGGTCTGCCGTTTCTGCCAAGTGACTGGCCTCACCGCGACCGGAGTGACTTCGTCGTGTCGTCCGGCTGTCGCTGGCACGTGCAACGCATGGGGCAGGGGCCGTGCCTGATCCTTATACACGGAACCGCTGCTTCGACGCACACCTGGCGAGATATGATGCCGCTACTGGCGGAACACTACGAGGTCCTCGCCATGGACCTGCCGGGGCATGGCTACAGTGAACGACTGCCCGACAGGTCGATGACGTTGCCGTCCCTTGCGACGGCTGTCGCCGACCTTTTCGAGACCCTGGATGTGCGGCCCGCTCACCTGGTCGGCCACTCTGCCGGCGCCGCGATCGCGCTTGATCTCGCAGTGCATCGCAGTGTGATGCCGGAAACAGTCAGCGGTATCAATTCAGCCTTGCTGCCGTTTGGCGGCGTCTTGAAAAACGTGTTCTCACCGATGGCGCGCTTTTTTGCATCGACCCATCTGATGCCACGGATGCTTGCCCGGAGGGCCCGGGACCGCAAGGCCGTCATTCGCGTTCTTGAGGGAACCGGTTCGCGACTCGACAGCGACGGGCTGTTTCTCTACCAGTGCCTGCTGCAGCGCGAGTCTCATCTTGCTGCCGTTCTCGACATGATGGCGACCTGGGACCTGCATCCGCTTATCAATGATCTGCCAAAGCTCAAGCCCGAACTCATGTTGATCGTGGGAGGCCAGGACAAAGCCGTGAGTCCAAAGGAGGCCGGCAAGATTCGCGAGATGCTGCCGTCCCTCCAGGTAGTCGAGCTTGAGAGTCTCGGCCACCTGGCGCATGAAGAGGCGCCGGACCGTGTCGTTGGCCTCATCCGCACATTCGCGGAGAGTGCGTCCTGACATGTTGACCGTTGCACGCGCAAATGAACATCCCAGGCGTCGCGAACTGAACGATGAGGTCCATGCGCGGCCACCGGAGAGCCTCAGCACACCGTGCGATATGTCCTACATCGTTCGTGCACCACAGCGTGGTGATGACGCTGCACCGGCGATTGAGTCATTGAACGACCTGTTGACGGTATTCGGCATCGACGGGCCGGTTGCTGCAACCAAGCACTACACGGCAAACCTGAAAGACATCCGCCTGCGCTGGGAGGCGCACACCGAGTATCACCGCTACACCCTGCTGGGTGATGCAGAGGGCCTCACGCCATTCGACAGGATGCCGGCAAATGTGATTCCGGACAGTTGGCTCGACGGTGTCGGCGAAGAGTTGCTTGTTGCGGTGCACGCCCAGGTGATTCGGATGCCCGACTGGCGCGAAAAACTCGATGCGATCAGCGCGCAGTATTTTGCCGGCAACGTTCTCATCGGTTCGCGGGTTGCTGAGGGTCGTGGTGTGGCACTGACCGACCTGCGAATCCATGAAGATGGATTCAGTCGCTTCGTACTCATCAACGAGGATATGACTGAACAGCAGGTCGGACGATTTGTACAACGCCTGTTCGACATCGAGACCTACCGGATGATGGCATTGCTGGCCTTGCCGGTTGCCCAGCAACTCGCCCCCGTCCTGGACGATAACGAACGAGAGTTGACTGAAATCGGCAAGGCGCTGGTTGATGCGGAAGACAACCAGGAAGAAATTCTGCTGGAGCGACTGACCCGGCTGTCCGCCGGCGGCCAGCATCGACACCAGCGAAGCAGCTACCGGTTCGACGCCGCGGATGCCTATTATGAAATCGTCCAGCAGCGGATCTCCGAGCTTCGTGAATCCCGCATTATTGGTTTGCAAACCTTCGAGGAGTTCACGGCCAGGCGGCTGGCGCCGGCAGTAAAAACCTACCGCGCGGTTTCCCGTCGACAAAAAGGCATTCTTGAGCAAATGGCTCGTGCGACGAAATTGCTGTCCACGCGCATCGACATCGCTCGTCAGCGTCAAAACCAGCGACTGCTCGAGTCGATGAACCGGCGAGTCAAAACCCAGCTCAGGCTGCAGGCAACCGTTGAGGGCCTGTCCGTGGCTGCCGTGACGTACTACATCAGTGGCCTGGTCGGTTACCTCGCGAAGAGTGCCGTGGAGATGGGGCTTAATGTCAATCCGGCTATCGTCACCGGGGCGAGTGTCCCGCTGGTCGCTCTGGTCGTGTACCTTGGTGTGCACCGACTTCGTGAGAAAATCAGTGTGGAAGAGAAGGAGTAGCGGATCAGCATGAGCTACGTTAAGGGTCTGAGAGCAGTACTGGGCCAGGACGCGGACAGGACAGACTGTCGCCGCATCCTGAAGCACGGCTCGCATTCCTTTTACGCAGCTTCGCTGCTGTTGCCCGATGAATACTGTGAGCCGATCACGGCGCTTTATGCGTTTTGCCGGGAGGCGGACGATGCCGTGGATCTTGCTGACGTCCCTGCAGAGGGACTTGCAAGCATCCGTAAAAGGCTCGACCGTATTTACCGCGGTGAGCCGCTGGATTCGCCGGTCGACCGGGCATTCACCGATGTTGTGCACGAGTACCGCATACCGTACGAGCTCCCGGCGGCCCTGATCGAAGGCTTCGAATGGGATGTTGAGGGCAAGGAGTACCACACGCTGTCCGATCTGTACGCGTACTGCACGCGAGTAGCCGGAACCGTTGGAATCATGATGGCCTTGCTGATGGGGGTGCGGAAGACCGACGTCATCAGCCGCGCCTGCGACCTCGGTGTTGCTATGCAGCTGACGAACATCTCCCGGGACGTCGGCGAGGATGCCAGGAATGACCGGCTCTACCTGCCTCGCGAGTTGCTGGATGAGCACCAGCTGCAGGTCGAGTCGTGGATGCGCGACCCCGTACCTTGTCTGCCGGTGACGAGGACACTGACAGAGCTACTCGGCATCGCCGATCGTCACTACCGGCGCTCCGAATGGGGTATCAGCAAACTGCCTACCAGTGTTCGCCCGGGCATTTTTGCGGCAGGAGCGATCTATGCAGAGATCGGCCGCAAGGTCGAGGAGAACGCCTACGATTCCGTCACCATGCGGGCCTATGTCGGCAAACGCCGGAAAGCCACATTGCTGGCCAAGGCCACGCGAAATGCGTTTCGGCGTTACGAACATGATCATGCGCCGCCTTTGAAGGAGACGGTGTTCCTGCTCGACGCCGTCGCGAGAACCTGACGTGGAGCTCGGTTTCCTCAAGGCGGTGGCATTCAGCGGCCCGCTGCTCATCTTTCTCGCGTGGCAGCTCTACAGCATCAACCGCGAGCTGGACGAGGAAGACGATAAACCGGCGTCCAAAGAGGACCGCTAGCGACGTCGCGGCATCCGGAACGGCAACAAGAAACGCACCCAGCCGGAGCGGAAACGATCCAGGTCGAGGAATTCGTGCATGTCGTGACGCTCGCCGTAATTCAGCAGCGAACGCGTGTAAAACGGCGTGTCTTCAAGGTCGCGAACGGACTGCGGATGGTGATCACTGAAGACGTGGCGCTGGACCTGCCACAACCCTGTCTGTAAATCGATGCGCGGCGGCAGTTCCTGTTCCGTGATGCCGCCGCTGTCGTCGAAGTGCAGGGAAGTCGACCGATGCATGCCGTCGCGCTGTTCGATCGCATAGTCGATTCGACAGTCTCGGTGACCGGCGCTGCGGCTCCAGCTCCACCGACGAAAGCCCGCTTCCAGCGGTTCGCTGCCGCAATTGGTGTCGAAGTAACCGCTGCCCGTCCAGCCCCAGGCCGGCGATGACATCGTGACGTCGATATTCGCTACCGGCGCGATCGGGTGCCAGAGGTGACGTGCGTTGGCATCCGGTACAAATCCCGTGTCGTTCAGTCCGTGGGGCCGGAGCACGATGTCGCCTGTCACTTTTCGGAACCAGGGTGCCGAGCGTTCGTCGACGTGGATCCGCAGGGCATCGCCGTCCCAGTGCAGTGAGCTGCCAGCCACGGTGAAGTGCCCGGCATCCCGGGACAGCGAGGATTCGCTGCGCTCAGTCATGCACCAGCGGCCAACGTGCTTGTCGTAAAGCGCAACGTTGATCGCGCAATGCCGCTCGGGCTCGGCCGGTCCGCGCTGGCGGGCGCGGAAGTAATACGGTGAGAACACGCTGCCAATGAAGGCGATGACGACGATGCCGTGCTTGCCGTCGTTCGACACTCCGTCCACGTACCACCAACGGTATCCGTTCTCGGGTACATCGACATCGAAACGAGGCCCGGAGGCCTCAGCGCGCTGTTGTTCAAAACGATTCACGGGGAAACAGGGTACCGGCTGGTGTCACGGTGTCTATATTGACTGACAACCTGTCAATGTCTATTGTAAATTACAATAAAAAGTGACAATCTGGGTTTACACTTTCGAGGAAGGACGTGCATGGCCATTGATGCTCGAATCAATGCGGCGCTCGAGGATGCGCTAGCCGCAACTCGCGGCGGTGCCTGCCCCGGCGGACTCGCCGAGGCGATGCACTATGCCGTTTTCCCGGGAGGTCACCGTATCCGTCCCCGCCTGTGCCTGTCTGTTGCAGCAGCCTACGAAACCGCGGACCCCGACGTTGTCGATGCCGCGCTTGCGAGCATCGAGTTACTTCATTGTGCGTCTCTTGTGCATGACGACATGCCGTGTTTTGACAACGCCGATACCCGCCGTGGCAAGCCCGCTGTGCATGTCGAATTCGGCGAGCCACTGGCGCTGCTCTGCGGCGACGCGTTGATCGTCCAGGCGTTCCAGGTTCTCGCATCACGTGGATTGCATGCGCCGCGTCGTGTCGCGACGCTTATGGGCATTGTCAGCAGCGCTGTCGGCGCGCCCGACGGTATCGTCGCCGGACAGGCCTGGGAGTGCGAGCCGACCCGCAGTTTCAAGGAATACCAGCGTGGAAAGACCGGCGTACTCTTTGCCGCCGCGACCATGTCGGGTGCAGCAGCTGCCGGTGCGCCGCATGAACCCTGGCGAGCCCTGGGTGAGGCGATCGGTGGTGCCTACCAGGTAGCTGATGACCTGCTCGATCACTTCGGCTCCGCGGAGGTGATCGGTAAACCGGTTGGTCGAGACGAGTTACTCGAACGGACCAACGCGGTCGACGAGTGGGGTGCTGACGGCGCTTCCGGTCGTCTTGAGCAAATGATCGAGCGTATTCTCGACACGGTCCCTGCCTGTCCGGGTCGACCCCGCCTGCTTGACCTGATCGCCGAAGAGGCCGGCCGCTTCTCCAGCCAGGCACTGAAGGCCCGGGACGCGGCCTGATTCGCGGACGGCGCTGGTTCGGCAGCGCGAATGGGTGCTTATGATTGACCTGTTCCGAAACTGGCAAAACCGTCTCCTGAGTAGCCCCGGCTTTCGCCGGTCGGCCGAAAAAAACGTTATAGGACAATGGTTTGCACGCCGTTACTCGGTGCGCATGTTCCGTATGGCCGGCGGCTTCATTCATACCCAGGTGCTGCTCTCCTGCGTCAAGCTTGGCGTGTTCGAGCGCCTGTCGGCGGGTGCGGTATCCGTTCCCGAGCTGGCCGCGGAGTGTGGAGTCGAGGAGGGGCGGCTGCGCCATTTGCTGGCAGCGGCCAGCGCGCTGGACCTGGTGTCGCGGCGACGCCGCGATCGTTTCGCACTGGGCCCGCTGGGTGCGGCCATGTTGGGTAATGCGTCGGTGCTTGCCTTCGTGCGGCACCACGAAGTCCTGTATCGAGACCTCGACGATCCATTGGCCTTTTTTCGCGGAGAGACGCAGCCGGCGCTTGCCGGTCTTTGGGCATACGCCGGATCTGACGGCGCCCTGAGCGGCGAAGAAGTCAGCGACTACACCGCGCTGATGGCTGAATCACAGGCAATGGTTGCCGAACAGGTGCTGGCTGCCTTTTCGTTCCAGCGGTGCCGAAGCCTCGTGGATATCGGCGGCGGATCTGGCGCGTTTGCACGCGCTGTGGCGGAGCGCTGGTCGCACCTCGCCATCACCGTCGCCGACCTTCCGGCGGTTGCTGACATTGCACGGAATGCCCTGCGTGCCAGTGGCCTGGAGCGCCGCATCGATGTGGTCGGGCTGGATGCATCGACCGACCCGATCCCTGGCAGTTATGACGTCGCAAGCCTGGTTCGCATCGTCCACGACCACAGCGATGACAAGGCGCTGGAAATCCTTAAACAGGCGCGTGACGCGCTGGCGCCCGGCGGGCAGTTGCTGTTGGCCGAGCCGGTCGCGGCAAACGACGCGGCGGGCCGCCTGAACGACGTGTATTTCCAGGTCTACCTGCTGGCAATGGGTAGTGGTCGGCCGAGGACCCGAAGCGAGCTGAAATCGCTGCTGAAACAGGCGGGTTTTTCGACGGTTCGGCATCACCGGACCCCGGTCCCGCTGATTACCAGCGTGTTCTCCGCGTCGAACTGAATCTATTTGTAAAGAAAAATTGACATTGCATAGCGTCAGAGTAAACTGACACTCGGTATGGTAAGTCAGCCTGTCATAACTGCGAAAAGTCCCGAAGTACCGGTAACCGCGGTGGTTTTTGAGGAACCCCAGGCGGTCGCCGTCCGGCAACTCGTCGTGCGACCTCCCGAGGCCGGAGAGGTCCTCGTTGACGTGGAGTGGAGCGGTATCAGCACCGGGACTGAAAAACTGCTATGGAGTGGCCGAATGCCGCCATTCCCGGGGCTTGGTTATCCGTTAATTCCCGGCTACGAGACCGTCGGTCGGGTTTCCGCCGTCGGTGACAACTCGAGTTTCAAGGTGGGTGACCGTGTTTTCGTGTCCGGCGCCTCCTGCTACGGCGAAATCCGCGGCCTGTTTGGCGGCGCGGCGTCGAACATGGTGGTCGCTGAAGACAAGTTGATTCCTGTTGGTGAACAACTGGAAGAAAAAGCCATCCTGATGGCTCTCGCCGCGACGGCGCACCACGCTCTGTGTGTGGATGGCGAGCTGGCGTTGCCTGACCTGGTCATCGGACACGGCGTCGTTGGTCGGCTACTGGCGCGCCTGACGATTGCGCTGGGCGGCAAGGCGCCAGCGGTCTGGGAAACAAACCCGGAACGTAACGCCGGGGCGGATGGCTACACGGTCCTGAATCCCGGCAGCGACGATCGACATGACTACACCCGCATCATTGATGCGAGCGGTGATTCAGGCGTCATCGACAAGGTTATTCCACATCTCGATAAACGCGGTGAGATCGTTCTCGCCGGGTTCTATGCGGAACCGGTGTCCTTCCAGTTTCCGCCGGCTTTCATGCGCGAAGCCAGCTTCCGGATTGCCGCCGAATGGCGCCGTTCCGATCTGAGAAGCGTCAAGTCGCTGGTTGAGAGCGGGGTGTTGTCACTCGAAGGACTGATTACACACCGCGTACGCGCATCCGATGCACGCCAGGCTTACGACACGGCGTTTTCCGATGCCGGGTGCCTGAAGATGATCCTGGACTGGAGGAACTGATGCATACCAAGGTCAAAGAACACCGCATTGACCCCCAGATTGAAATGAGGGACCGCCTGCGAAACGAGGCGGCTGTCGACCCGGATCCGGTTCCGTCGGGTGAAGCGGCAAAGGAAACCCAGGTCATTGCGATCTACGGGAAAGGTGGGATCGGCAAGAGTTTCACGCTCTCGAACCTGTCTTACATGATGGCGCAACAGGGCAAGAAGGTCCTGCTGATCGGTTGTGACCCGAAGAGCGACACAACCTCGTTGCTGTTCGGCGGTCGCAGTTGCCCGACGATTATCGAAACCTCGTCAAAGAAAAAGGCCTCCGGTGAAGAGGTGGAGATCGGCGACGTCTGCTTCAAGCGCGACGGCGTCTACGCGATGGAACTGGGTGGCCCCGAAGTCGGTCGTGGCTGTGGCGGTCGCGGCATCATTCACGGCTTCGAACTGCTCGAGAAACTGGGCTTCCACGACTGGGATTTCGATTACGTATTGCTCGATTTCCTGGGCGACGTCGTCTGCGGCGGATTCGGCCTGCCGATCGCGCGAGACATGTGCCAGAAAGTGATCGTCGTTGGATCCA
>CAZSIQ010000005.1:0-99397 GCA_964606915.1 uncultured Woeseiaceae bacterium
GTTATCGCGCAGCAACTCGTACTCCTCGACCTTGCCAAAGATGCAGTAGCGACACAGCTCGCCCTTATTGGCGAAGTGCGAGTACACGGTCTGCTTGGACACACCCGCGTGCGTGGCGATGTTGTCCATCGATGTCCGCTCAAAGCCCTCGGACATGAACAGCTGCGCGGCAGCCGTCTTGATCTGCTGGCGTTTCTCTTCACTTTTCGGACGACCACGTCGTGCGGTTACATTTTGATCTAATTTCATACTGGACAGTCTAGTTTGCATATGGTGATATATCAAACTGTACGGTCTAGTTTAATCCTTTTTCTTGCAAAAACAACTGTTTTTCAAAGAGATATCACCATGCCCAGCAAATTTTTCGCAGTTTTTCTCCTTCTTGCAGGCGCGTCTTTAAGCGCGTGCGGGCAGACAGAGACGGACTCAGCACCGGTCGCGCCACCGGCTTACGTGCAGACAATGGCGCTCTCCCCCGCCAGTGGCTATGAGTCGATCAGCAGCTATTCCGGCCGCGTGGAAGCCGCCTACGACAGCGCGCTCGCGTTTGAACTCGGCGGAACACTGATCGACCTGGTGGTTGATGAGGGTGACGTTGTGCAGCGTGGCGACACACTGGCCCGGCTGGATACCGCACGGCTGGACGCACAGCGGGCAGAAGCCCTGGCCGGTCTCAACCGCGTCGATGCCGAACTCACGCTGGCAGAGGCCACGCTGTCCCGAGTCGCCGAGGCCTACAGCTACAAGGGCGTATCGAAGCAGGCGCTGGATGAAGCTCAGCAGCAGGTCTCTTCGCTGGCCGCCAGCCGCGCGGTAGCGGCCGCCAGGCTCGAGCGCATCGATGTCGACATCAGCAAGTCAGCCCTGACGGCGGCTTTCGACGGCACTGTTACGCGGCGGCATGTTGATCCGGGATCCGTCCTGTCAGCTGGGTCGCCGGTGTTGCGCGTGCAAAGCAGCGATCAACTCGAGGCGCGAATCGGCGTTGCGCCCTCGGTCGCCAATTCGATGCAGGTCGGTGACGACTTTACGCTCGGCATTAACGGGCAGTTGGTCCCGACGCAGCTTCGTGCAGTCGTCGACGTACGCGACGAACGCACGCGAACGGTCGATGTTCTGCTGTCCATTGACGCTGCGGGCACAACGGTCCGGCCGGGTGATACGGCCGTTCTCGAAACCGGCACGTGGAATGACACACCGGGGTTTTGGCTGCCCTTGTCGTCGTTGGTCGAGGGATCGCGCGGACTCTGGCAGGTGCTGGTCGCCGACAGCGATGGCGATGACGGTTTCGTGCTCGAAGGCCATGTGCTGGAGGTTCTGTACGCTGATTCTGAGAGGGCGTTCGTACGCGGCACCTTGCAGGCCGGTGACCTGCTGGTGAGTACGGGTACGCAGCGCGTTGTCGCTGGCCAGGCCGTACGGATCGATGCTCCCCTGAAGCCTGAGCGAGTAGCGATCGCGGGAGACGAGCATGTCGACTGAGACTTCAGGCATGAAGGATCTGCTGTTCAGGAACACCCACCTGTTGGTGCTCTCCATCCTCGTGCTGGTTATGGCTGGCGCTTCCGCGCTCGGCAACCTGCCGCGGATCGAAGACCCCCGGATCACGACACGAAACGCGCTGGTCATTACAGAGTTTCCTGGTGCATCCGCCGAACGAGTCGAAGCACTGGTGACCAAGCCGCTTGAGGACCAGCTGCGTGAAGTCGAAGCGATCAAGGACATCACCTCTACGTCACGCGCCAATATCTCGGTGTTGTCGATAGAGCTGGTGGACCAGGTCGACAAGACAACCAACCAGCAGGCGTTTTCGCGTATCCGTGACAAGCTCTCGGAAGCAGAGAACCTGTTGCCAGCCGGCGCCGGCAAACCGGACTTCGACGATGAACGCGGCGCATCGGCGTTCGCCCTTCTGATCGGACTGTCGGCCGACACATCCAACACCGCGGCGATGGGCATGCTGAGCCGCCTCGCCGATGAGCTCGCGGATCGATTCCGCAACCTCGGCGGCTCGGAACGCGTCAGCGTGTATGGTGAGACGCAGGAAGAGATTACGGTCTCCCTGTCTCGCGGCGAACTGGCAGCACAGGGCCTGTCGTCAGCACAGCTTGCGGCGTTAATAGCCTCTGCCGATCCGAAAAGTTCGGCGGGCGCCCTTCGCTCGGGCGACCGGGACCTGTTTCTTGAGGTCGGTGGCGAGCTCGATTCAACCAACCGGATTCGCAACCTCGTTCTGCGACAAGGTGATGCCGGGCGCCAACTCAGGCTGGGCGACATTGCCACCGTTGAACGCGAGTACCGCGACCCGCCAAACAGTATCGGCTATGTCGACGGTCGGCGTACGGTCTTTGTCGCAGTCGCTGCAGCGGAGTCGGTACGCATCGATCGCTGGCAGCTGGCCGCCGATGAGGTGCTGGCCTCTTTCGAAGCGACACTCGATGACGGCATCCGTATCGATGAAGTTTTTCGGCAGAGCGAGTACACGCAGGAACGACTGTCGTCCCTGTCGACTAACCTGCTGATGGGTGCTGCCGTTGTCATGCTGGTTGTACTCCTGGGACTCGGATGGCGGGCAGCCATGATCGTGGGTCTTGCCCTGCCACTCAGCGCCTCCGCAACGCTGTTCGGCTTTACGTTCGTCGGCCAGCAGATTCACCAGATGACGATCTTCGGCATGATCATCGCGATCGGGCTGCTGATCGACAACGCGATTGTCGTCACGGACGAAATCAAGAAGCGGCTGTTACAGGGTGAAGACCGTCGACAAGCGGTCTCGGCAACCGTCAGCCACCTGTTTGCACCGTTGTTTGCGTCTACGTTGACAACCATCCTGGGCTTCATGCCGATCTTCCTGCTGCCGGGCAATACCGGTGATTTTGTGGGACCGATCGCGGTTGCTGTTGTGCTCGCACTGAGTGCATCGTTTGTCATTTCCCTGACCATCATCGCCGCGCTCGCCGGCCGCCTGCTTCCCGTGTCGCAGGCAGAATCCACGTCAACGTGGTGGCGCGACGGTGTGCGCGTCGAGTCGCTGAATCGTCTCAGCGAGCGCCTGATGCGCCGAGCGTTCGACCGCCCGTTGGCGACCATCGGTGCATCACTTCTGCTGCCGGTCATAGGCTTTGTCCTCTCGGGCACGCTCAGCCTGCAGTTCTTCCCGCCGGCAGACCGGGACCAGTTCGAAGTCCAGGTCTGGATGCCGGACCAGACATCGCTGGCAAGCACGCGGGATGTTGCCCTGGGTATCGAGCGGGCCATTCGAGAGCAGGACGGTGTGCAGCAGGTCAGCTGGCTGGTTGGCGGCAGCCACCCGCAGATCTACTACAACCGCATCATGAAGCAGGACAACAACGCCGCCTACGCTCATGCGATGGTGCAGGCGGATACTGCTGACCGGGCTAATGACCTGGTGAGGCACCTGCAACCTGAGCTGGAACAAAGGTTCCCCGGTGCCCAGATTATCGTCGCGCCATTTGCACAGGGACCACCAGTAGATGCCCCCGTCGGGTTCCGCGTCGCGGGTCCGAGCGTCGCAACACTGGGTGAGCTCGGCAACGAGATCCGTCGCGTCATGTCCGAGGTACCCGGCATCAGCTATTCACGCGCGTCGGTCAGCTCCAGTGCCAAGCTGACCTTCAACGCCGACCAGGCCGAGGTCAATCGCGCCGGACTCACGCTGGACAGCATTGCGCTGCAACTGCAGGGCGATCTCGAGGGACTCTCGGGCGGCACCTTGCGCGAGGACCTTGAAAGCCTGCCCGTGAGAATTCGCTATGACGGCGACGTACGTAGCTCACTGGCCGACATCGCGTCCATGCCACTGAGTGTCGGTGAATCGGGCGACTGGGTTCCCGCCAATGCGCTCGGCAGCCTGCAGCTCGAACCGGAAAACGCGAGTGTCACCCGCAGGAACGGCGTGCGAGTCAATGTGATTGACGCCTGGGTACAGCCCGGTGTGCTGCCGATCGAAGCTGCCAACCTGGTCCTGCAGAAACTGGACGAGACCGGCTTTACGCTGCCTCCCGGCTATTCACTGCAACTCGAAGGCGACAGCGATGCGCAGCAGGATGCCGTTGGGCTGCTCGGCACCTTCTTGCCGGTGCTGCTGATGCTGATGGTCACGACGCTGATCCTGTCCTTCAGGAGCGCAGGCGCCGCCGTCCTGATCGGCTCGGTTGCCGCACTTTCAGCCGGGCTCGGCATGCTGTCGCTGTGGTTGTCGGGATACAACCTCGGCTTCAATCCGCTGATCGGAACAGCTGGCCTGATTGGTGTTGCGATCAACGGTGCCATCGTGGTTCTTGCAGCGCTGAGAGCCGATGCGAAAGCCAGCAGCGGTGACACCGACGCCATCGTCGCGGTCACCATGCGTGAGGCACGCCATGTGCTTGCCACGACCGCAACGACGATAGGCGGTTTCCTGCCACTGCTGGTCTTCTCCGGCGGTGAGTTCTGGCCGCCGCTTGCCGTCGTCATCGCAGGCGGCGTCGGCTTTTCCGTCACGCTGTCTCTCCTGTTTACACCGGCCGCCTTCAAGCTGATGACCGCGCGCCGCCGCTCCCTGTCATGGCGAGCCGCGGTTCCGGCAAGCCTCGTGGTCTTCCTGGGCGGCTGCGCCGTCGGCCCGCAATACACCGCCGACACGCAAGCTATGGATCGCGCCTGGCTCGAGGCCGTGGAAGAAACGCAGGCAGACGTACCGTCTGACTGGTGGACCTATTTTGATGACCCGCTGATTGAGTCGTATGTCGTTCGGGCGTTTGACAGCAACACGGACATCGGCCTCGCCGAAGCCAGGCTCGCCGAAGTCCGTGCGCTTCGTCGCCAGTCCGGTGCTCGTCTGCTGCCGCAGCTCAGTGCCCGTGCCGGCGTTCTGGGCTCTCGGCTCTCGGAGGAGTCACCGAACTTCGCCGCGTCCGGCGGTCTCGCACCGATCGAGGACGAGCTGTATGAAGCAGGCTTTGATGCGAGCTGGGAACTGGACCTGTTCGGCGCAAATCGCAGCCGTGTCGACTCCGCGGACGCGTCGGTGCTGGGCAGCGAACTGCGGCTGCAGGACGTGCGTTTGCTGGTCGCCGCGGAAGTGGTTCGAACCATCGTCGAACTCCGTGGCTCCCAGCGTCGCCTCGAGATCACCAGGAGTAACGAGGAACTCCAGTCGCAGACGTTTGAACTGGTCACGTCACGCCAACGCAGTGGTCTATCGCCCGAGCTCGACACGCTGAATGCGCGTGCGCAGCTGGAGTCCACGCGCTCACGTATCCCTTTGCTCGAAGCCGATGTTCGTGCGGCCACCCTTCGGCTCGCGACGCTGATCGATTCGGAACCCGCGGCCGTCGATGCTGACTTTGTCACGGTGCGCGCGATTCCTTCGTCTTCGCTGCCGGTAGCGCCCGGCCTGCGCGGCGATGTGCTTCGCCGCCGCCCGGATGTCCGGTCCGCCGAGCAATCCGTGATTGCCGCAACCGCGGATGTCCGTGTCGCAACGAGCAACTTCTTCCCGCGCTTCGTTCTCAGTGCCAGTTACGGCTGGCAGGCACAAACCGGCACCGCGTTGGGTAACGCGGCAACCGACACGTGGTCCCTGTCGAGCCTGCTGACACAACCGCTGTTCACCGGCGGCAACCTACGGGGCCAGAGCGATGCGGCCAAGGCGCGTTTGCGCGTCGCGGAGCAGAACTACCGCGCGGCTGTGCTGCGGGCAATTGAGGACTCCGAGGGCTCGCTAAACCGGTATCGACGGAGCATCGAAAGCGCGTCGCACTCGGAAATCGCTTCGGAGGCATCGGCAGAAGCGGCGGATATCGCCGGTCGACTCTACGCATCCGGTCTCCGCGACTTTCTGTCGGTACTCGATGCTGAGAGACGGAAGCTTGAGGCCGAGGACGCACTGGTGGTGCAGCGAACCCGCGAAAGCCTGAACCTGGTATCGGTTTACAAGGCGTTGGGAGCTATTTAGACAAACCAATTTCCGGCTCGCGCCAGCGCGGCCAAAACCTGCAAAACGAAACACCCGGCGGGCGGCGAAACGCCCGCTATCAATCCCCTATTGCCTATTGAAAAGGACATTCAAATGAAAAACTCAACTCAAACAGCCACGGCTGCCGCAAAACGAAAAGTCAGCAACATCGCTCTCATCGTCGGCACATTTTCACTCCTGCTCATGTCCGTGCAGGCGAACGGTGAAACGACAGATGCCGAACCGATGACCGGTTGGTCCAGCGAGTTCGGTGCCGCCTTGCTTTCCAATACCGAATACCAGGGCGCCAGCAGCTACGACATCATGGCCTTCCCGTACTTCGACTTCCGCTACTTTGACGAAAAAGGCGAAAAGTATTTCGCGAATGTGCCGCAGGGTTTCGGCGCCTACCTTTACAGGGAGCAGCTGGACAACGGTATGCAGAGCCGCGTGTTCGCGTCCATCGCACCGGCGTTTGTCGACCGGGATCCGGACGATTTCGACGGCCTGAATACGTTCGGTATGGGCGTGCAGGCTCGCCTTGGCTGGGAACTGGAGCGCGGTCCGTTCGCCGTGTCCGCTGTTGTCGGTCAGGAACTGGGCGCCGGTCACGAAGGACTGACAGTCGATCTCTCCGCGGATTGGCGGACTCGCCTGGGCGAACGCTCGTTCCTGTCCGTCGGCCCGACCGTTCGCTGGGGTGATGACACCTACATGGAGAACCTCTACGGCGTAACGTCGCTGGAATCGGCGAACACGGGACTGGCGGCCTTTCAAGCCAGCAGTGGCTTCGAAAGCGTCGGTGTACAGGGGGTACTTGGTGTCCCGGTTGTCGGCGAATGGCGGCTGACGACCGTCCTGCAGGTGTCGAGGCTGCTGGGCGACTCGGCAGATACGTCGCTGACGTCGGAGCCGAACCAGGCCTTCTTCTTTACGGCACTGACCCGACGCTTCTAGACTCGTAATACATGCTGCGAAGAAGCAGCAGCGCGTACCTTCGCACCGAAACCCGGGACAACGTTAATGCAGAAGTCGACGACCGCAGCTCCGGAGGAACTCAGTGACTTCCTCCGGGCGCTGCGGTCCTTACCGCGGGGCCACAGTCTCGGCCACTACAACGGGCGTCGTTGGAGTACGTCCCTGGAAGAGGCAGGCAACGGAAGTCGATTCAAGTTATTCGCCGAAGAACTCGGCGGCAAGGACATCGTGAGCTTCAACCTGTACATGACAGGCGCCGGCAAACCGCTGCTGAAGCCGTGCGAGATGTCGGCTGAGAAAGTCATCGGCTTCGTGCTGGGCTACAAGGTGGCGCCCCCGGACGACTAGTCGATGTGAATACTCAGCCCAACCCGGTGGAGGCTGTATCGAGAAGGTCCGTCGGGTTCGTAACCCCACCAACCTTCGGAATCGGATGACTGCACGAAAACGTATCTCAACACCGCAAACCCTTCATCTTGCTCGACCAGCGTGGGTGCCGACCACCGGCTTGCCGCTTTGTTGTCGAGGAGCCTCTGGCCCAGTTGCTCCGACAATCGGCCCACCGGCGCTGCGATGCCGGCGGCGTTCGCCTCGCGCCTGGAGAAATACTCATTGCCAACGGTCTTCTTCAGGTAACCGGCCGGTCGCAGGCGCAGTGACGGCAGCTTGAGCGTGTCGCCCGGCGACAGCACACTGACCCGCAGGCCATCGATTCGATAGCCGAACGTGTCGAGTGCCCACGTTGCATCACGCGCATCGACAACGGTTAGCTGGCCCTCACCGACAACCCGCACGTCATTGTTGCTGACCAGCATCGCACTGTTTTCATCAATGCCGAAGCCCAGCCGTTGTGACTCCGGCAGTGACTGCAAGGCAACCGCGAGACGACCCAGGCGCGCACGCGCATCGAAATGCTGGTCGACGAGGCCGGCGTCGAAAAAGCCGATGCCCTGCCCGATGTCGAGTCGCTCGCCGAGACTTTCATCGTCCAGCAAGGTTGCCAGCGTGTCACCGAACAGGATCATCGGGTGACTCATGATGGCCGCTCCGGCACTCGTGCCGCCGATAACCCCACCGTCATCGAGAATCTGCCGAAGCGCCCCGAGGATCGCCGTGTCACGGCCATCAGCAAGCAGGACACGCGTTAACCGTGACTGGTCACCTCCGGTGATCCAGACACCTCGAACGCCCTCCAGGCGGCCAAGCTCTGCCTCGCTGTTGCCGTTGTCCATCCAGCGGCTCTCGTCGACGATGTCGGTACTGTCATCATCAACGACGGCGAGGCGCAGGTGGACAATATCCTTCTTCCGGAGTCCATAGCGCGACAGGGCATCCGACGCACGTCGAGCTGACTCGACCGGCGAGCCGGATGCTGCGCTGATGATTGCCACCTTTCCCTTGCCAGGAATCGCGTCAACAAACGCCCGATAGACCGAGGCGTTGTCCGGGGATACAGCGCCGCCCGCGATAACCAGTGTGCCGTCAGCAAACGCCGCCAGCGGAAACAGGATCAGGATAGAGATGAGTCGACGCATGCGAATTCGGGGCCCGCTTCGGAGCGGGCCCCGCCTCATCAGAATGACTGCACGAAGCGCAAGGTCAGGAAGCGACCGAGCGACGTGTGGTTGATGTGGTCAACATTCGCGCTCGTGCCGAGCACCAACGGGGGATCGCGATCCAGCAGGTTCCTCGCCGTCAGGCTGACGAAGCTGTCCTCGTTGATATCGTAAGAGAAAGAGGCATCCCACACCGTCCACGACGGTACCTGTACTTCTGCATCGCTTGGCAGACCAACAGCTTCGAGTGTCCGGCCAGACGGATCGTCACGGTAGTCGCCGGTGTAGCGCATCGTCAGCGACGCCGACCAGTCGTCCATGGAGTAGCGCCCGCGCAGGCGGGCCAGAAGCTCCGGTGTGCGGAAATCGCCGGCCTCATCGATAACGGGCGCGGAATCCGATGCCTGCGTTTCAAATTCGAACACATACGTGGCATCCGCTGTCAGCGACAGCTCGCCGCGTCCGATGTCGATGTACTGTGTGTAGGCGAAATCGATACCGCTGGTTTCCTGGAACGCGAGGTTCGTCAGCTGGAAGTGTGCGTCGATGACGAAACCGCCAGCGACTTCAAGCCCGGGGACACCGGTATCCAGCTCGCCCTCGCCGACAACGGCAAAGTCACCGTTCAGCGCTCGGCGAATAAAGTCGTCTTCGTCGACACCAATCAGGTTCTCGTACTTGATGTTCCAGTAATCCAGCGAGATGGTCAGGTCATTGTTCGGCGTGAAGACGGCACCAAAGCCCCAGTTGTCAGCGGTCTCCGGATCGAGTGCATCGTTGGCGACATCTTCGGACAACAGGGCCTCGCCGTCTTCCGTTGCATCACCATCACAGGCGCCCGGTGTCGCTTCACAGTCCACCGTGTAGGAGCTGAGCAGGACGCCGGCGCCAACCTGGCTTAGTGACGGCGCCCGGAAGGACGTCGAGTAGTTGGCACGGAAGATCAGGCTGTCGGTGGGAGCGTAACGAAGGCCGACTTTCGGATTGAAGTCACTGCCAAAGCTGTCGTAGTCATCGAAACGGCCCGCCACCTGGATATCAAAGCTGTCGCTCAGCGGCACGAAGAACTCGGCGAACAGCGAGTACTGGTCGCGCTCGGCGTCCGCGGAGGTTGAGCTGAAGCCGAGGATCGGTTCCGGGTTCAGCGTCGTTGCGACAGCAACACCGGACGGCACGTCTTCGACACTTTCATTGCGCCACTCCAGGCCGAATGCCGCGTTGACTGTACGCCCGTTGAGCTCGAACAGCTCACCAGACAGGATGGCATCAAACATCAGCATGTCCGACTCACCGTTGCGCGTCGCCGTGGTGCGAATGGCCTCATCGATGCCGTCAGCCTGCTGCGTCTGGCCGCCGAACGGGTTGTACCACAGCGTCGTCAGACCATTATCCTCACAGGTCTCGCCGACAAACGAGGCACTCGGGCGTTGCAGGTTAACGTCCCAGCGATCGACGGTGCTGCCGTCACTGCAGAGATTGCCGAGTGAAGCGTTGTAGAACGCCTCGGCAATGAACAAGCCACTGAGACCGTCCTGGCGGGATTCGTTGCGGCCGACAGTTACGCCTGCGCCGAGGTTCCAGCCGGAATCAAATTCAACATCCAGCGACGACACGAAGCGCAGCGTTTCGGACTGCACACGCACCGACCGCGGTTCCGGGAACTTGCCCCAGGCGAAAATCGGGAAGCCGAAGTAATCCGAGAAGCCGCCGGCGAGTCCTTCGTCAATAATGTCCTGCTGAAGGGCAGCGGGCCACAACGGGCTCTCCGGATCCATCGGCGCTCGGGAGAAGTTGGCCGGTGAACTGGTGCCGTTGGAGTCGGTCTCCTGGTACAGGAGCTCATTGCGCCAGGTTATTGTGTCACTCACATCGAAGCGGTAGGTCAGCATGCCGCCGACGCTTTCATAGACGTCGAGCACGGACGTGAACTGGTTGTTGTCGACCTCGCAGAACTCACCGAAATTGCCGAATCCGAACTCATCGGCAGAGCAACCGCCGTCGGCCGGCTCTTCGGTCTGGTCGTTGATCATCAGGAACAGGTCATTGAAGGACGGAAAGAAACCCTGCTGGCTCGGCCGTACGGAGTTTGCGCTGATAGCGCGATCCCGGTCGAACATCGGGTTGCGCTCGTACCAGTCGACGACCGCCATGACGTGGTGGCGACCCTCACCTGCCCCGAACAACAGGTTCAGGTTCTTGCGGGAATCGTCACTCGATGCCGACGAGTTGCCGTATGACGCCGAGACTTCAAGGCCTTCGTAGTCGTCGCGCAGCACGTAGTTCACAACGCCAGCCACGGCATCCGCACCGTAGGTCGCAGAAGCACCGCTGGGAAGAATCTCGATTCGGTCTACGGCCGCCATCGGTATCGAGTTGATGTCGATAAACGAGGCCTGGCCCACAGCAAACGAACTGATTGTCGCCCGCCGGCCGTTGATCAGCGTCAGCGTCGATCCTGTTCCAAGACCGCGCAGCGAAACGGCGGAGGCGCCAACCGGTGTATCGCTCGACAGCGCACCGGCTGTTGAGGTCGTGAAGGTCCCTGTTCCACCCCCGGTAATCGACAGGTCCTGCATGAGCTCGCCGAGATTCTCCGCACCCGACTCATCAATATCATCGCGATTGATCTGCACAGCCTGGACAGCACCTTTCAGATCGAGGCCCTCGATGTGTGTACCGGTAACCAGGATCTCTTCGATCACCTCGTCGTCCTGCGCGACAGCCGTCAGCGGCAGGCAGGCAGCGATGGCTATGAACTTCCACGTTTCTCTTTTCATTATGATCTCTCCCAAAAATCAGACTGGTGCATCGACGGGCAGCAGCGACTGTCCGTTGCAGAAGACGGCTTCCGGGCCGTGACTGTCGTGCGAAAGCATAAGCAGGTCGGCATCACAACCCTTCGCGATGCGACCCTTGTTGTTTAGATTCAGCGCCTTTGCCGGGTTCCTTGTCAGCGCGGCGATCAGGTGCTTTGTCGTTTCAAGACCGTCGTTCAATGCGGTCTTCAGCAGGTCCAAGAAAACGCCCGGTTCCGCGCGACTGACCGCGGTGAGCTGGCCGCCCTCGTAAACCGGCAATGAGCCACCGGCGTCGGATGACACCGTTATCCGGTCCGCGACCCCGGCGTCTTTTGCCGCCGCGAGCGCATCAAGCACGGGCACTTCTCCCTGGGCCAGGAACTCAGGCACCGTCGATGCCGTGACGTCAAAGTAGCCACCTTGCTGTGCATGCTCGATCGCTTCCGCGAGCAATTCCGGTGTCCGGTTGCAGTGAGTCGGGAAGAACACGCGTGGTGGCAGGTCGCTGCCCGACAGGGCCTCCCTGACCAGGGCCAGTCGACTCTCGCCGCTGCCGACGTGCAGGAAGACGACGCCGCCCTCACCCAGCAGGGTTCCACCGGTCAGTGTTTCAGCCGCAACACGCCGCAGTTCTTCTGAGCTCGGCTGCGAACCCCGGTGGTCGGCGATCGCCAGTTCACCAACGCCGATAACAGGATCGATGTGCGTCAGGTCGCGGATCACATCGCCGGTCATTGTCGGCACCGGTACCCGGTAAGCACCGGTATACATTCGCGGTGACAATCCCATCGCTCGCAGCTGCATCGTTGTCGCATACAGGACATCCAGGCTGCGCCCCGTCGAATCGGTGCCGAGAGCGCCAACCGGCGTCGTGACACCGGCATTGGCAAACGTCGCAAAGTCGACTTCCGCGGTCCGGTTGGCGAACCCGCCTTCACCGCCGCCTCCGCAGGGGTGCGTCAGGACATCAACGATACCGGGCGCCAGGATGGCCTCGTCCGCGTCGATGATCGACACCGCATCACCGGACAAATCGATCTGCTCTGCGATTTGCGCGATCTTTCCACCGGCCAGCAGAACGTCACAGACACCGAGCGGCTCGGGTGCATAGACTCGCGCGTTTCGAATCAGCGTCAGCATTCAGGTTTCGTCCACCACGTAGGTCTGGTCGCGAAGGATGTCGTTGATGCGCGAAATCGCGTCGACCGTTTCATCACGATGTCGTGAGCTGATTTCAACCACCAACGCGTTCAGCAGCACCATCGTCGATGCCGTTGCATTGGTGAAAGTCATTCCGTGACTGGAGACGACCAGCGCCTGGCCGGCCAGAGCGGCCGCGGGTGACGAGGCCCGATCGGTAATCACAACGCTCGGAATGTCTCGATGCTTGAGCTCTTCAAGCAGATCCAGCGTCTGTCGTGAGTAGGGCGGGAAGGAAAACGCCAGGACAGTGTCCTTCTTTGTCAGGGCAACCAGCTGCTCATTGGGTGAGCTGAAATGCGTGGGCATTGCCGTCGAACGCATGCCGTGTTCGGTCAGCAGGTATGACGCAAACTGGGCGAGACAGGCGGATATACCAAAGCCGAAGCAGTGCACGTAATCCGCCTTGAAGAGATTTGATGCCGCCGACCTGAAATCCCGTCGATCGATGCTATCGAGTGTGCGCTCGATATTGTGTTGTTCGAGTTTGGCCATCGCGATCAGCGAATCCTGGCCAATCTCGCTGACATCGGGGTTGGCGTATCGTGATTGCGAGGCCTGCATGTCCTCTCGCAGCGAGTCGACCAGCGCCATCTTCAGGTCGCTGTAGCCGCTGTAGCCAATGCGCTGGCAGAAGCGAACGATCGTGGCTTCGGACGCGCCAATTCGCTCAGCCAGATCCGGCACCGCGAGGAACGGCACGTCCTTCATATGATCCAGCACGTAGTCGGCAATCAGCTTCTGCTGCGGTGACAGGCTCGCCGCGACCGCGCTGATGCGAGCCTTCGGATCCCCGACCCAGTCCCCTTTTTTACGCCTTGCCGATGATGACGCCTTTGTTTTCATACGAGCAAACTATATGAAACTTTCTCTTCATTCAAGTTTGCACGTGGTTGCCCACCTTTCCCGGCAGGCTAACCGGCTCTAATGGCTAACGGGATCCGGCGTCGGTTCGTCGTTCCGGGTCAGGAAACTGACCACTTCGAAAAGGAGCCAACCCATGGGGGCGAGGAACAGCGTCAGCACCATGATCGGTGACACCCAGAAGAACGAATGGCCGTTCTGCAGTGCCCGACGCCAGATGAGGGTACCGACCAACAGATCGAAACACAGAAAGTGAATCCAGCCTGCCGTTGCACCGATGGCCGAGCCAAGCAATGTCTGAACGCCGGCAAGGTCCGGATTCAGCAGGATCGCAAACGCCGACGGGTTCGTAGCCAGGCCGTACACCACGATGACGGTGTACATGGCCGCCAGGTAGAGCATGGGTAACTTCGTGCGATAGAAGCGGTCGGTCCAGGACCAGGTCGGCAGGAAGACAATCAGGAACCAGAAAACCAGCAGCGGAGCGCCCGCCACGTCGAACACCAGGTTGGGGAAGTTCTCCATGGGAGTCTCCTAGATCAGGGGTGCGCCGCCCTGCGCTCGCAGGAAGGAAAACAGGAACAAAACGCTATAGGAAGCGGCGAAGAACCGAACGATGGCGAACGACGCCGGTACCTTGAAGTGATACAGCAGGAATGCCAGCACAAGAAAGAACTGCAGCGCGTGCAAACCAATGAAGTGCGGAATCCGGAGATCGCCGATATCAAGGCTCCAGCCGACCAGCGGTACCGTGTTGTGTGTATCGAGCGGCGGCTGACCGACGAAATGTGATCCCGACTGCAGGAACTCGCCGCCCTGCTCCAGTGCCGCCATCTGCTCCGCCGTCGGACTGGTCATTGAATACCCCTGGAACGAACCAACGGTCATGACCAGGATCGCCAGAACAGTCGCTTCTGCAATGATGGCAGGCGCCTGCCGACGAGCACGCCAGATGATGTACCCACCGTACAAGGCGGCGAGCACGACAATCGCAATGGTGACACCCATGATGCTGAAAATCGCGCCGTCCAGCGCTGTCGCCACGTTGAAATGACTCTGCACGCCCCTCGCCGCCTGCACGACGATCAGAACGGCTTCGATCAGCAATCCGACGCCGATAATCCAGCGCACACGGTTGAGGCGAGCCACATTCGCCTCGGTGCGGAAAACCCGGAACAGCCACTCGAGGTTCAGGTTGTACAGCGCAATACTCAGAAAGAACTTTATCGGTTTGATCCAGCGTGGCTCGCCGTTGATCTCGGTTGCATCGAGCGACGCGAGAATGACCAGGACAGGCAGCCCGAGGCAAAAGAAGTAGACGCTGGAATCCCACAGGATCGTTGCGTCACGAGGATGCGTTCTCCGACGCAGAATGGAAGGCCAATGGGTCATTGCGCGGCTTTCGTCACAGTTATTAATCCTTCCATGTATAGACTTTGCTCAAGTTTGCCATCGCGCGTCCGGTTCAAGATACAAACGGTTACGCCGATGGCTTATCAACACCGTATTATCTTTCGCTCTTCGATCACACCCCGGCCATTTTTTGACCTACGGACGCACTCAACTGTTTTCGACCATTGCGCTTGGTCTTCTGACGACCTCCTGCGCAATGGGACCGATAGCCAGTGACAGTGCGACCGGCAACGGTCGGTTCGTCGAAACCACCGTCGCCGGTTGTCAGCAGGCACTGCGAAAGCCCACGCTGCACTCGAACGCTGGCCTCGGTTCCGAGATCGAACTGCTGAACTGGAACATCAAGAAGGGTTCGAGGTCTGTCTGGCAAGACGACCTTAGGGCGATGGCGCTGGATGCCGATCTCGTTGTCCTGCAGGAAGCCGCCGTCGACATCGGCATTGAGTCCGAAGTGCCGCACCTGGAACACGCCTCCTTTGCACGTGGCTATGCCACGGGCAACAAGACGACCGGCGTCGCCACCTACAGCAGCACTGCCCCGTTGAGCGAATGCCGCTTCCAGGTCGTCGAACCGCTGCTGCGCACGCCGAAGGCCACCAGCGTCACGGTTTACCCCCTTGCCGACAGGAGCGAGACGCTGCTTGTCGTCAATGTTCACGCGGTGAATTTCACGTTCGGGGTTACCCGGTTCCGCGAACAGATCGGCCAGGTTCGCGACGTTATCGATGCACACCAGGGTCCCGCCATCCTCAGCGGCGACTTCAACACGTGGAGCCGCAAACGCCTCAACGTTGTCAACGAGCTGGTCAGCGACCTGGGCTTTTCGACGGTGTCCCTCAGTACTGACGATCGAAAGACGTTCAACGGCTTCCCGCTGGACCACGTCTTCGTCCGCGGCTTTTCATCGGCCAGCGGTGGCACCTCGTCCGTCCGTTCCTCTGATCACAACCCGATGACGATCGAACTGGTTCTCTGACGATGCATCACGACGGTCGCTGTCACCCCTAGCTGACCGTCGCCTTCCAGTCGAAAAACTTCCGTACGACAAACGACAGCAGGACCGCGAACAGGCACGCCCATATCGGCGTTTCGAACCACGCCGTCGGTCCCAGTGTCACCACCGCCTGCAAACCTGCCAGGAGGCCGATAAGGAAACTGGCGTTGACCCGGCCCAGGTCGAGGCGATCGTAAGCGTTGTCGTAGTAGGAGATCGGCTCTGGACTGAGTACCACGAAAACCGCGCCGCCAAGCAGGGCCAAAGCCAACAAGACCCAGTCAACCAACGCCAGCTGGACCAGCGCAAACCCGGGTGCGTTGGCCACCAACCAGGCAAACAGGGGCAGGCAAACGGCCGCGGCCGCAAGGTGCCGGCGAAGGGGCTGATGCAACAACCCATCGAGCGCAAATGCCAGCGCCATAAGCAGCACGAGGAGCGGCTGGCCGGTCTGCATCGAGGTATAGCCCACAAAGCCCAGCACGCTGGCGGTGTCAAACCAGGTCAGGGGCAGACCGGTTGTACGATTCACCACCCGCAACAACAGCAAGACGGCGAAGACCACCAGGACCTTGTCGGTGCCGAAAGCGAGGCTGCCAAGCCAGGCGAGACCCAGGGCAACAAACGCCGTTTCGACGTAGTCCGGGGCCAGGTCACGGGTAAAGGCCCAGGCGATGAAGGAGACCAGCATACCGGTGAACGCGATGCGCAATGCCTCGTCGCCCTGACCGGTGGTGACTGCAACGACGGCGCCCAGCACGCCGAGCACCGGGAGCGCGTACAACAATGCCCGGTTGGTCAGGTACGACGGGTCGATCGGTCGAGCGATCGATGTGAACCGGTAGAGACCGGTTCGCTCACCGTTGTTGTGTGTCGTGTCGGACATCCTTGCCAACGACCCGTTAGCCGGATCAGCCTCGCTGTGCGGATTCCGTGGACGACGGTTTGGCCGGCGGCTTCATGATTAACACGGGTGTGCTTTGCTTGTACGCCTCGTAGTCTTCCTGGCCGCCCCAGCGTTCGTCCGCAGACTTCTCCAGCAACGGTACGCCACTGACCTTGGTTAGCAGGAAGGCAACAAAGACCGGCGATATCAGGGTGGCCCACTGCCAGCCCTGAAGAACCGGCAGCGCGATGATGGCCATGCCAACCCACAGCACGATTTCACCGAAGTAGTTCGGATGCCGTGACCAGGCCCACAGTCCCGTCGAGATGAACTTACCCTGGTTGGCAGGATCAGCGCGAAAGGCCGACTTCTGCCTGTCTGAGACAATCTCGATGGTGATGCCGATGGCCCAGATCGCGATCCCGATGTAGCCGATGACACCCAGCGGAACCCGGTTGCCGTTTGTGATGATGGCGAGCGCGCAAGCCGCGGTTAACAGCACCCAGAGTCCCTGCAGCGTCCAGGCCAGCAGAAAATTCCATGGCTTGTGCTTCATCTCATCGAAACGACTGTCCTTGCCAGCCCGCGAGATACGTACGAACAGGAACGACGCCAGCCTGATCGACCAAAACAGCACCATTCCGGCAACGACGGTCGATCGCAGGTCCAGCGGACTCGACAACAGCACGGCAACAACCACGACGGTGATGTAGGTAATACCGCCGGTCAGGTCATAGAAGTGTTCGGTCTTCTTGATCGCGGCCGGAATAAACGCCAGCCAGTTCACGAGAAACGCCAGCGCACCGCAAACCGCGAAGACGGAAAACGCGCCGAACCGGTCACCGCCGATACCGCCGGCCCAAGAAACAAGGCCGCCGATGAGGACAGTCACTGCAATGCTGATGTAAACCTGAGTACTCGAACGCTCAGACATGACAACTCCCTAAAGCAATCTGGGCATGAGTATAAGGAGGTTGTCAGGCGGTCACAGGGTCCGAATAATCTTGTTACCACGTGACACAGGTAGTTACGTTAGTCGGGCGCGCCAACACGGCGGGTCAACCCGCCCTTTTCTCATCAACGTGACCCAGGCCCAGGGCTCCCAGTGCAGCATGAATTTCATCCAGCACGGAGGGGTCTTCAACCGTTGCCGGCATCGTGTAGTCCTCACCGTCGGCGATAGCCCGCATGGTCTTTCGAAGAATCTTGCCGGAACGCGTTTTGGGGAGTCGCGCAACAATCGCAGTCTTCTTGTAAGCAGCGACGGGACCTATCGATTCCCTCACCATGCTGACCAGGTCAGAGCAGATCGCATCGGGATCGCGATCGACGCCCGCTGACAGCACCGCGAAACCGATCGGTATCTGGCCCTTGGTAGCGTCTGCTACACCGATGACCGCACACTCGGCAACATCGGGATGAGACGCCAGGACCTCTTCCATCGCACCGGTCGACAGCCGATGGCCGGCGGTGTTGATGATGTCATCGGTACGGCTCATGACCCAGACGTAGCCGTCCTCGTCGATGTAGCCGGCGTCCGAGGTTGCGTAGTAGCCGGGAAACTTCGCGAGGTAGGCGCTGCGAAACCCGTCCTCGTTTTTCCACAGCGTTGCGAGGCATCCCGGCGGCATCGGCAGTTTCACACAGAGCTCACCGATCTGCCCGGCCTCGACCGGCTTACCGTCGTTGTCCAGGCACTGCACGTTGAATCCGGGTACCGCGCGTGCGGGCGAGCCCCGCTTGACCGGCAGCGGTTCGATGCCCAGGCAGTTGGCGGCGATGGCCCACCCTGTTTCCGTCTGCCACCAGTGATCGATGACCGGCACACCGAGTTTTTGCTCGGCCCATTCGATGCTGGGCGGGTCGGCACGCTCACCGGCGAGGAATAGCGTGCGCAGGTTCGAGATATCGTGCTTGCCGACAAAGTCACCGGCCGGGTCCTCGCGCTTGATCGCACGCAGCGCTGTCGGCGCCGTAAACAGCACATCCACGTTGTGCTCATCGATCACGCGCCAGAACGCGCCGGGATCCGGCGTACCGATCGGCTTACCCTCAAAGAGAACGGTCGTACACCCGCTGATCAACGGCGCATAGACAATGTAGGAGTGACCCACGACCCAGCCTATGTCCGATGCTGCCCAGAAAGTCTCGCCGGGTTTCATGCCGTAGACGTTGGCGAGGCTCCAGTGCATGGCCACCGCGTGCCCACCGTTGTCGCGTACGACCCCCTTTGGAATGCCCGTTGTGCCCGACGTGTAGAGTATGTAGAGCGGGTCCGTCGCCGCGACGTCCACGCAGTCGGCGGGTTGTGCGTCCTGCATCAGCGCTGTCCAGTCATGGTCACTCGCATCGTCCAGCTCGCAGCGGTGTTGCTCGCGCTGCAGGACCACACAACTGTCGTACTGGTGAGAAGCGATCTCGGCAGCGGCGGACAGCAGCGGTTTGTATTCAACGATACGCCCTGGCTCAATGCCGCAGGACGCCGTCAGGACGACCTTGGGCTTGGCGTCATCGATGCGTGTCGCGAGCTCTTTCGCCGCGAAGCCGCCGAACACCACCGAATGCACGGCACCCAGCCGCGCGCAGGCAAGCATCGCGAACACCGCCTCCGGCACCATCGGCATGTAGATGATGACCCGGTCGCCTTTGCTGACGCCGAGGCCACTGAGCATGCCCGCCGTTCGCGACACTACGTCTTTTAGCTCGGCGTAAGTGAACGTGCGCTGTTGCCCGGTAATCGGGCTGTCGTAAACGAGAGCGCGCTGGTCCGCGCGCCCGCTGTCGACGTGGCGATCAACCGCGTTGTAGCAGGTATTCAGTGTCGCGCCGGGAAACCAGCGATATCCATCGTCGGCGTTTCCTCCGACGATCGCATCCCACGGAGAAGTCCAGTCGATAGCCTTCGCGGCGTCGGTCCAGAAAGCATCCGGGTTCTCGTTCGCGGCGCGCCAGGTCTGTTCGTGATTCTGTGTCATGGCAATTCTTCGTGCGATCGGGAGCAAACACACGGAAACGCCGATCGGCAGCGCCCTCGACGATTCCCCCTATGGAAACTGGCTCTATAAAACTAGACGCGTCACCTTGAGCTGGCAATCAGACCTTAGTCGTAGCGCGGTACGCCTGGACGATGAGCTTAAGAGCCGGCGCCTGTGCGCCATGTCACAGTAATCCCGACAGTTGCAGACGACACGCCAACGATTCAGGTCGCGTTCAGTCTCACGGCCGTCTAGTGGTCGGACACGCGCAGCAACCGACAGGGAGGTCAGCGCCATGACGGGACGACTCATACTCATGATCCTCGCACTCGGACTATCGATGTCTGCCGAGGCGAGCAGCAAGCAGCGCATCCTCGAGCAGCAGCATCACTGCCTGGCCCTCGCTATCTACTGGGAGGCGCGCGGAGAACCGGAGAAAGGCAAGTACGCCGTTGGCTGGACCATTCTCAACCGCGAACGCAGCCCGGAATTTCCGTCAACGGTCTGCGGCGTTGTCTTCGAAGGTGGCGAAACGCCGCCCTGCCAGTTCTCCTGGTGGTGCGACGGTAAAAGCGATCGACCCCGTGACCGGGACAGCTGGATTCGCTCACAGGTCCTTGCGGCTCGCCTGTTGACCAACCCGCCGCCGGACCCGACGCGAGGCGCACTGTTTTTCCACAGCACGTCGATCGCCGTGCCCTGGACCCGGCCACGGACGCGCACCGCGCGTATCGGCAATCACATCTTTTACCGCTGAGCCTTTAGCTGCGGAGCACCGGTGGAATCAGCGCTTATCCGGTCTGTGCGTGGCGATGAACAAAAGCCTCAGTCGGCCAGTCGCCCTTGCTCACACCGGCCTCGTACAGACTGTCCAGGAATGACAGTATCGCCTTCGACGGATCGTCGGCCCTGCGTGCGTCTTCGTATTTCAGGATGGCGAGTGCGCCGCCGTTCTTCTCTGCCCAGAACGCATCGGCAGGCTCGAGGGGTGCCTCGTTCAAGCCGGCCGGTTCGGGATAGGCGTATCCATAAAACGCCGCTTCGGGAAAGCTGTCGTCGCCCGGCCAGAAGCCAACAGAAATGACTTCGTGGGAGTAGGCCTCAATATCGGACTGCCGGCCTTCCGTCAGTGCATGTTCGCGACCGGAAAATCGCGTCACAACGAGGTCAAACGAGTGCCAATACAGTTGCACGGGAGTCTGCTTGCCCACAAAACCGGTCCGGTAACGTTCGAATACGCTGGAGATCGTACACAGCGCACGCCAGAACGCCGTAACGGCCGCCTCATCGTAAGCACGTTTCGCCGTGTCTTCGGCAAACGGGATGGTCGACTTGTTGTCGTACGGAACGGCATGGATTTCGACCGCGATATCAAGCTCCGCGAGCCGGTCGAACAGCGCCTTGTAAAACTCGGCAACGCTTAAGCCCGACGCCTTGAACGACAGTTGTCGCCCGTCATTCGTACTCACGAAGACAGTGTGATCCAGCATATCGAAGAAGATCTCGAAACCGCCGTCGGCAAACGGGATACGACCTGTCGTAAGACCCCTGACATGCGGGTAAAGCGTGACATGCCACCAGTGATTCAGCTTCGGATGCGTCTTCATACGCACTTTGCCGATGATTTGCAGAAAGAGATGCAGCGTGTCCTTCGTATCAGACCAGTCGGTGTAGACCAGGGGGGGCAGCTTGCTCATGGAGTTTGACTCTCCTCTAGGTGTGTTCGGATGCCGAACGTGACGGGCAGTGGATGTCCAGACTAGGCGTTGAGACGCTTCGCCAGGTTCGCGATGAGAATATCCCGGTCTTCCGGTGACAAATGGCCGATGACGTCTCGCAGGCCGTCCGGCAGATGCGCGCCCGGATGGCCGCGGCCCTGGAAAACAAAACAGTCGAAAATTTCCCGCCATGCCTCTCGCTGGGCGTCGGGCAGGCCTGACATGATCGCCATGCTGTGAATCAGGCTCAGCATCGGGTCGTGACGCGCCGTCGGCGTGTCGTTCCACCAGTAGTTGACGAGAATATTCAGCGGGCCGAGTGAATCGACGCCATGCCACCACAGTATCGGGATAAATACGGCGTCGCCCGGTTCCAGCGTTGCCTCCTGCGCCGTCTCCAGTGCGTCAGCAAATCGTGGAAACCGGTCAAGGTCCGGGTCGCGAAGATTGACGGTGCTGATCGGCGGTCCGCCCGGCGTGTTCAGCAACGGACCAATGTAGAGGTTGCCAACCTGGCCTGGCGGAAACACCGTGAAGTGGCGGCGGCCGCTGACTACGCCAGCAATGTTGTGGTTCACGTCAAAGTGCGCCGCGATCATTGTCTTGTTATTGATCCAGATCCGCGGTTCGATGCTGCTATCAAGCAGCGGCATCGCGTTGTCACGAAGGAACGGCGGCATGACCTGCGGAACCTCGATTGCCTGCAGGGCGATCCCCGGCGCACTGGCGTCATCGACCAGGGACGCGAGCGTGTCCAGTGCAACACTGATCGACACCTCTTGGGAATTGAAATTAAAGCCGGTGAAATCATCGTTGTAAAAGAAGCGTCCCTCGATCTCGGGCGGACCAACATAGGCGTTTACGGAACCGCCGGTATCCAGTCCCTTGAAGTAGTCAACGGCACTCGCCGATGACTCACCGCCAGCCTGCACAGCGGGCCAGTCACTGAGCAGGCCTCTCAGGACAGCGGGGCGGTTCGCGGGAAGAATCTCGTTTTCGAAAACGTCACGAGTCACGTCCTGCCATTCTTCTATCTTCTGCAATGGAATCCCTGTTGCCTGCGGCTTTTTGGTGCTACCCGGACAGTCTACCGTCCCCGGTTGCGGTATCGAAGTTGCCTTGCGCGTTGCGACCTACAACGCGAAAGACAATTGCGGCATTATGCGTCGAACGCCGCAAAGAACCGTGCATTTTGGCTAAACCACAGCTTATTCAAATTAACCCGAACGCCGAGGTTCGCCTGCATGAAATCGAGGACGGGCGTTATTGCGCGATCGTCGACGATGTCCTCGAAGACCCGGACACACTCGTAAGCTACGCGGTTGACCGAGCCGACGAGTTCACGTGGCTGAAAGGACCTCCCGGGCCCAGGCTGGTTCTGCCCGACGAAGCGCTCACCGACCTGCATCGGCTCGTCAAGTCCAGACTCAGCCGTCACTTCCCGATTTTCCGGTCCGGCATAGAGCTCCGCGCCTGCCTGTCCAATGTCACGATGGCGCCCGAGGAGCTTGGCGAACTGCAGCGCATGTGCCACATCGACAGACGGATGAGCCTGGACACGCACACCTACGCGGGGCTCATCTACCTGTTCCGAAATGAAGACCTTGGCGGCACGGCATTCTATCGATGGAAGAACCCGGACGTGATCAAGGAAGCGGAGAGACTGTTCGCATCGGACCCGGCCGCGTCCATGAAGTACCTCGAAGACGCCTCGGAGGTATTTCGGGGCACACCTCGCTATATGACGGAATCGAACGACCTGGCCGAGCTGCTGACGGTGGTACCGCCCCGCTACAACCGCCTGGTCTTCTACAACGGCGAAGCCCCGCACAGCGGCCACATCGTCAACCCGCAGTTACTGACCGACGACCTCACGACGGGCCGGCTGACGTTTAACTTCTTCGCGAGTGTGCACCCGCAATAGGCGGATCAGGCGGCCTGCTGCGCCGGACAGTACTTCTGCAGGAACTCCAGGTGGCTCGGCATGTGGTACACGATGTACTTGATGGACTTCTCCATCTCCGCCACTTCCTTGTACAAGGCGTCCTGGTTCAGGGCGTCGACCAACGGACTATAGGTCCGCGGCTGGATACCCTGCCCCAGCATGACAGCGGCCCAGCTCGTTGCCGTAAACAGCTCGTCTTCCTCCCTGAAGAACTGACCGTTGAGGCGGAACAGTTCGATCTTCTCCGTCAGGGTGTCCGGCACGTCCATCGTGCGACAGTAGTTCCAGAACTCGCTGTCGTCTCTTGCCGTCGCGTTGTAATGCAGGATCAGGAAATCGCGGATGCGCTGGAATTCCTTCAGCGCCAGTCGGTTGAATATCTTCTCCTGGTCCGGCTGGATGCCTTCCAGCGAGAAGATCAGCATCAGCTTGTTGATAGCTGAGTGAATCAGGTGAATCGATGTTGACTCCAGCGGCTCCATGAAACCGGAGGCGAGACCGATGGAGACGACATTCTTGTTCCAGAACTTCTTGCGATGACCGGTCACGAACTTGAGCAGTCTCGGTTCGACCGTCGGCTTGCCGTCCAGGTTGTTCATCAGGATGTCGCGCGCTTCATCCTCGGACATGAAGTTCGAACAGAATACATGGCCGTTGCCGAGGCGATGCTGTAGCGGCACCCGCCACTGCCAGCCGGCGGCGTGAGCTGTCGAGCGGGTGTACGGCAATGGCTCACCCGGCTGCTCTGACTGAACGGCCCAGGCGCGATCGCACGGCAGCCAGTGAGTCCAGTCCTCGTAGCCGGTCTTTAGGGCCTGCTCGATCAACAGACCGCGGAAACCGGAGCAATCGATGAAGAAGTCGCCCTCGATGACCTGTCCGTCTTTCAGGGTGACGGACTCGACGAAGCCGGACTCCGGGTTCAACGTCGTTTCCTCGATAAGGCCTTCGATGCGTTTGACGCCGCGAGCCTTGGAAAAGTCGCGCAGGTACTGCCCGTATTTGACGGCATCGATGTGGTAGGCGTAGTTGACGGGCGGCAGGTCAGCACGCGCGTTCGGGTTAGTAATGGCGAACTTGCCGTACTGGGCAGCCATCGTTTCAACGTTGAACGCGTACAGCGGCCGCGGGTCGCCGTTTTTGCGGTATTTGTGCCAGACCTGGTGGAACGCCACGCCCTCGATCTCGTAACCATAGTTACCGAATGGGTGGAAGTAGCTTTCACCCTGGTTGCCCCAGTTGACGAACTGGATGCCCAGTTTGAACGTGCCACCAACCGCGGCCATCATGTCCGCCTCGTTCACGCCAATCAGCTTGTTGAAGCCCTGGAACGGCGGAATCGTCGCCTCGCCGACCCCGACGATGCCGATATCCTTGGACTCAACCAGGGTGATGTTCGCGAGGCCCGTGCTGGCGAATTTGCTAAACGCAGCGGCTACCATCCAGCCGGCGGTGCCCCCTCCAACGATGACTATGTTTTTGATACTCAAAGCAGTGTCACTGTCCTGTTTACGAGATTAATGGCCGGTCGGCTGTCTTATTCTGCCAAGCCTTCGACGGCTTCGCACGACTCAGCGCTATCGCCACAGAAAATAAAGCCGGGCTCCCTGACTGGGGAGCCCGGCTTCGTTCCTGGGCACGAGGCCCGTTATTAGAAGGAGAATCGCGCCGCGATCGTGAAGCGACGGTCATTCCTGAAGGCCGATCGACGAACCTGGGTGCCGTCGAAGTCGATGACCTGAGAGGTCTGAGTGACTTCGTCGAGCAGGTTCACCGCCTGCAGTCCGATCTTCATGTTCTCCAGTCCCAACACGTTGTTGAAGTTGTAGAACACGGAGCCGTCCAGCTGGCCGGTATCGTTGCCGATAATCGGTGAGAACGGGAAGATGTCATCCCTCGGCGTAATCAGGAACTCGGATCGCCAGTTGTAAGCGAGGCGAGCGGACCACACGTCGTCCTCGTAGAAGGTGACGAAGTTGATCGTGTCTTCCGAGATTCCCGGGAAGCCGAGGCCATCGGCAAACGGCTGTCGCTGCACCTCGTTGGTAGCACCCGACAGGTCAGACCCGTCGATGTACGTGTAGGTCGCCTGCAATCCAAGTGCGTTAAACGGTGAAGGCAGGAAGTCCATCGTCTGCTGGTAGCCGATCTCGAAGCCTTCGAGTGACCCGTCGTTGACGTTGGACGGCCCTCGAATCTCGGTCTCTGCAGAGGCACCGGAAGCCGCGGTCAGCGTTCGAACCGTCGCACCGTTGGTAATCAGCGCGTCAAACTCTTTCCAGAACAGCGAGAAGGTCAGCGAGCCAACGTCACTGAAGTACCACTCGGCTGACAGGTCGTAGTTCCATGCTTCCACCGGTTCGAGCAGTCGGTTACCGGTCTGCAGCGCGAACAGCTCGCCGGTCTCCAGCGTGCCTGCATCTCGCAGCGCGTTGGTGTTGTCGAAGATCACACCACCCGTCTTGTAGGCCGCCAGATCCGGTCTGGAGATGCCCTTGGACGCCGCGGCACGGATGTAGAAGTTCTCTGTCACACCGACCTTGATGTTGAAGCTGGGCAGGACGCTGTCGTACTTGATGTCCGCATCGTCGTTGATCAGCTCGCCGGTGAAGGCTGACAGGAATTCTGCCTCACGCGCCGGAGACAGGAAGCAGTAGCCCGGCGGTCCGCCCGGTCCCGGTGTCGTACACAGGGTGGGATCCGGCGGGTTCTGCGGGAACTGGATCTCGCCATCCGACTCGATCGTCGTCTCCACGTAGCGTACGCCGAAGTTACCGGTGACCGGGATGCGATCGCCGAAACTGAAGTCCGCCTGGATGTACACCGCCTGGGTCTGTTCACCGACGTCGGAGATTTCACCCGGCAGGAACGGCGAGTCGCCCACGAGGCCGTCACGACGACCAACCGGTCCCCACGCCTGGCCCCAGTCTGCAAACGGGTTCAGGGCAGCGATGGCATCAGCCTGTACTTCGGTAACACCGGCGAAGTACTCATTCAGCAGGTTGTCACCGCCGAAGAAGATACCGGCGCCGTTGGGAACGGGTGTCGAGGTCTCACCGCGCTGGAAATCGTCGAACGGGTTACGCACGTTGGCGTAGTTCGACACGTCGCCATCCTGGCTCGCGTAGGTTGCCGGCGTGAAGCCACTCCACGGCGCGGACAGGACACCCCAGTTCGCGAAATTGTTGTCGCGGGTGATGCGGGTGCGATCTGACCAGCGTGCGCCAAACTTCACTTCCGAGATCAGGCGATCTTCACCAAGGTAGTACTCAATATCAGCACGGAACGTGTCCATCTCGCCTTCGTTCTCGATCTGGCTGTCCAGCAGGAACGAGTAGTAGGTGCGATCCGGGTTGGTGAAGTAGGCCGGGTCGGTGGAACCGTCGCTCGTTGTTGGTGTGCGGAACTGTACGTCCGGTGTTTCGCCACGCATGTCGAGGAAGATGTCAGAGTACGAGGCCATCGCGCTGATGATGCCGTCCTCTGAACGCTCCGACTGCACGCGCTGGAACTCCGCGTTGACCGTCAGGTTGTCGGTCGGAATCCAGGAGATGTCCAGCGAGATGTCTTCGGTAACCGAGTCGTCCTGGCGCTGGAAGCGCAGCAGCTCGGTCGGTACACCGAGCTGAACATTGCAGGGACGATCCAGTCCCGGCGGCGGCAACAGCGAGCCGTCGAGGCAGTTGTCGATGCCGCGCCATGCGACCTGAGACAGCGTGCCGGTCTCGAACGTGCCGTTCGGGCTGAAGGTCCAGTCCGGGTTGTTTCCGGGGACCGGGAACAGTGCGTCGTCATTGACCAGCGCCAGGATAGCGTGCTCGTCGACGAACAGTTCTGCTTCGGCGCGCAGGTATTCGGCCGTGACCAGCAGTTCGCCGGTCGGGTTCTCCCACTGGCCGACGATGGACAGCGCGTTACGGTCGCGCTCATAACCCGTCGTGCGAACACCGGCGCCCTTCGGCACGATCACGGTGTTGTCCGGCGGGAAGGTTTCCGGTGTGAAGTTCAGGGCGCCTTCGACGCCGCCCGAGGTGACGGGCGAGACGCGAATGCAGCCGGCGTCCAGCGCTGCGTCACGGTAGCAGGGGTCAGTGACCTGCGATGCGTTGGACTCCGTGTTCAGCTCGGACTGTGCGTAGCCGAGCTGCAGGCCGAAACGACCGCCGTCGGTTTCCCAGCTGTTTGAGCCGAGGAACGAGACCGTCGGTGAGCCCTCTTCCGCGATGTCGCCGTAATTGTATTCAGTGGATGCCGCGAAGCGCATGCCGTTGGTATCCAGCGGCTTGCGCGTCTGCAGGTTGACCGTGCCGGCGATGCCGCCGTCGATCATTGAGGCGGTGGCATTCTTGTAGACGAGCACGCCACCGAGCAATTCAGGCGAAACGTCGTTGAAACTGAGTACCGTGCCGCCCGTCGCCGAGAACACGTCACGTCCGTTCAGCTCGGAACGCACGAACGGCAGGCCACGAATGATGACGTCTGCACCCTCGACCGAGAATCGGTCCGGGTCCGACGATTTCTTGAAGCGCCCGATATTGACGCCCGGTACGCGCTGCAGCGCTTCGGCGACAGACCGGTCAGGCAGTGCCCCGATATCGGAGGCGGTTACGCCGTCGACGAAGGTGTCTGCGTTTTCCTTCATGGATTGCGCCGAAGACAGTGAGCTTCGAATACCGGTGGTCACGATTTCCTCGATAACCTGGTTTCCGGAATCCTCCATCTCGTCTTCCTGCGCGTACGCAGGAACAGCTGCGCCCAGTGCAAGTGCAATACCCGCAGCAAGCGGCGTTCGTTTAAACGACGGATTAGGCATCTGGTTGGTCCCCCCGAACCTGTAGCGTTTTTTTTATGTCTCCGCGTGCGTTGCGCCTGCGGAAATTACCCCATACATAGCGCGGCCACCCCGATGACAACGCTGTCAGAAGGTTTATAAAGCGTTTATGACAGCGATGTCAACCAAGGTTCCAGTTGAATCTATTCTCTTGCGCCGCCTGTTTCGCCCGCCAACCCATTTCAACTACCATCACGGACGTCCCGGGACACTAAGCCGTCACATCCGGGTATTTCCGTAACCGAAACTTCAATAAAATCAGGGCGTCCCGTCTGGGGACGCGGAGATGAGCATGAATCGAAGCAGACAATCACTGGCATTTTCCGGCGCGCTTCTCGCCCTGCTACTCGCAGGAGGCTGTGCTACGAGTGGTCGGACCACAGCGGGCACGGACGCGGCCAGTGTCGAGTCGAGCTACAGCAAC
This sequence comes from uncultured Woeseiaceae bacterium, assembly GCA_964606915.1. Taxonomy (GTDB): domain Bacteria; phylum Pseudomonadota; class Gammaproteobacteria; order Steroidobacterales; family Woeseiaceae; genus UBA1847. Next base: position 28,542 of record CAZSIQ010000005.1, read on the forward strand.
GTACTCGTTATCGGCATCGGAGAGGATTACGAAGGCCGAACCCGGTTCGAACGTCGTCTCTCCGGCGACCTGGAAGACGAGGGAATTACGGCGACACCGCTGTACGTCGCCGCCGACGGGAATGTCCCGATCTCCCGCGAGCTGGTTGTCGCACTGATCGAAACCAACGGCTACGACGCGGTCCTTATTACCCGGATGCTCGCCAGCGACGCATCGACGTCCATCCGGGACGGCTCGACCGCGACCAAGTCGGTTCGCCGGGACGGACGGCCACTGGATTTGTTTCGGTACGATTACGAAGAACTGAACGAACCGACCGACGTGGACTTCCGGCTCGGTGTGACGCTCTACACTGAGCTGTTCGCGACCGAGGCGGACAAGGAGGTCTGGGCGCTTGAGACAACCATCGAAGCAAAGGACTACATGGATCTGCTGATCAACGAAGCGTCAGAGAAGATCGTCAGGCAACTGCGACGAGACAAGCTACTCGGCGACTAGAGGCAGCCGGGCCATGCGCCGATCACTGACACCGATACTCTTTGCGCTCCTGTACCTCGCCGGTTGCGAGTCGCGGCAGGACTCGCTAACCGTGGTGCTACCGGAGTCGCCAATCGACCAGGCGGTCGCCACCAGTATTGTCGATGCGCTGAATCGAGAGTCCGGGCTTTCGTTGTCGCTGACCGACACGTCGCTCACCGATGAGCTGGCGATCGACGCGCTGGCTACCGGCGAGGCCGATCTCGCGCTGATTTCCAACAGCATGCCGTACCGGGACGGTGTTGCCACGGTGATCCCGCTGTATCCAACGGCACTGCATGTCGGCAAGACCAGTGACGACGTATTTCCGACGCTCGCCGAGTTGCTGCGCGACGCGGATGTTTATGCCGGTCCCGAAGGATCTGCCGCTCGCGTCATGCTCAGGCGCATTCTCAACCAGACAGAGCTTCGCGATCTGGGTCATCGGTTTATCGAGGAACCCGGTCTGGCGAACATCCCGGATGTGTTCGTCGTGTTTGCGCCGGTGTCCCCGTCGATCATCCGTCAACAGGTGCAGCAGGTGCCCCTGTTTACGCTGTCAGGAATCGGCCCCGTCGACAGCGTGGGCACAGGCTCAACCATCGACGCCGCCACGCTGGTCAATCCCTTCTTTCGGCCCTTTGTGATCCCGGCGGGCATCTACGGTGAACTAACACCCGAGCCCGTATTGACCCTGGCCGTCGACAAAATGCTGCTGGCACGAAGTGACGTCGACAAGTCGCTTGTTTATGACCTGATTAACGAGCTGGTTCGACTCAGGCCGGCGCTCGCGGCTGAGCAACCGGGCTTATTCACCGAGTTAAGCGGCGATTTTGATGCCAGCCGCTCGACGTTCGTATTGCATGAGGGCACCCAGGCGTACCTGCAGCGAGAGGCCCCGTCCGTCTACGAACGCTATTCGGGTATCGCCGAAGTCGTGGTTACTGTCGTGGTTGCCCTGGGCAGTGCGGTATTGGCCGGCGGACGTATCTATCGCATGCGACGCAAGAACCGCATCGACCGGTTTTACACGGAGGTCATCCGCATCCGGCGCTCCGTTACCGACGGCGATGACGATCGCGCTGACGCAATCGAGAAGATTCGGGCGCTGCAGGACACGGCGTTTGAACTGCTGGTGGATGAGAAACTGGCCGCAGACGATTCGTTCCGCATATTCCTGACGCTGTCCAACGAGGTTATCGAGGAACTCGGCGCAGCCTGAGCCCGCCAGCCGAATAGTCTCCTGTCGGCCGTCCTGCGCTATCGATTCAGCAAGCGCCAAAACGACTGAATGTCGGAGTCGTCCGGAAAATCCGTGCGCGCTTTCGCCAGCACCGCGCTCGCCTCTTCCACCCGACCGAGCTGGTTTAACGCGACTGCGTAGACGTAGGTGAACCGCGCATTGTCCGGTGCCAGTCGATAAGCGGTCTCAAGCTCCTTGATTGCGGCGTCGTAACGCTTGTCACGAACCAGTGCGAGGCCATAGGCATGCCGGGCAATCGCCAGCTTTGGTGCCATCTCGACCGACTGTTGCAGGTAGCGCAGCGATGCGGCGTTGTCGCCGGTTCGAAACTCGAAGTCTGCAAGCATCGCCAACGACCCAGGTTGACTTGCCGCTGTCAGAAGCGCGTGACGGTACTCTCCGGCAGCGTCCGGATAGGCGCGCGCCGCGTCGGCCGGAAGCACGTCTCGCGCTCCGACGAAAGTTAGGGCAGCCTGCGCACGAACGGCACGAACGGGATCGGACAGCAGCGTCGTGCCCAACAGCGGTCGTTCGAGTGGCGGCGCCACATGGATTGCCTGCAGTGCCGCCAGACGAACCAGCGGATCCGCGTCCTCCGTCGCCGCCTCCAACACGGCGAGTTCGTCCGCATCGAACGGAGCGCGGAGCAGGCTGACCAGGGTCGCCCTTACGATGGGTGAGTAGTCGTCATCGATGTGCGCGGCGACGGCGCCGCCAGCCGAACGTGCGAACCCGATTGCCGCTCCGTAGTGGTTCGTGTCGGAGGCTGTTCCGGGTACGCGAAAACTGTGATCACGACGCCGGTCAACGCCCATGTACACCTCGTCCTGCATGTGACACGACACACAGTCGTTGTGTGGCGCGTGCTCGGTCGTCGCAAAACGCGTCGGCAGGTGACACTGCGCACACACATCATTTGGCTCGGGACCGGTCAGCAATTCGCCGGAATGTGCGTTATGGCAGTCCGTGCAGGTCACGCCTGCCGCGTACATTTTGCTTTGCACGAAGGAACCGTAAACGAAGACCTCATCCTGTATACGCCCATCGGCGTGATACAGCCCTTCTTCCAGCAGTGCCACGCGATGCGTGTCCAGCAGCGGCCGGCCGTATTCATAGTCTTCTCTCAACGGAGCGCGACGCGAATGGCAGCGACCACAGCTTTCCGGTTGCTGAAGATGTTTCGCGACCTCGCTGCGCTCGGCGATGCCGGTTTCCGGGTTCATGATCCAGGCAGCCGTGCCGCGATCGTCGAGGCCGACCTTCAGCCCGTAGCTTGCGTCAAACCCGGTGGCAGCTTGTCGCAGGTGCTCGGATCCCGGTCCGTGGCAGGCTTCGCAACCAACCGACACCTCAGACCAGGTCGTATTGAAACGGTCGGTGGCAAGATCGTAGCCCATCTTCAGGTTAGTCGAATGACACTCCGCGCACATGTAGTTCCAGTTCGCCAGTCGCCCGGTCCAGTGCAGGCTATCGTCGTGCCGGATCTCCTCGTCCGGGTACAGGTGATACCAGCGCTGCCCGCCCTCGGTCGTCGAGCGGGTGTCCCAGGCAAACGGCAGCACCTGCTTACGGCCATCGTCGAACTCGGTCAGGTATTGCTGCAGCGGATAGACACCGAAGGTGTGGCTGACGGTGAAGTTCTCGGGCTCACCGATCGCGTTGTCGGTACGCATGATGAAGGTGTCACCCTCTCGGAGCATCCTCGAGGTCTGGCCGAAGTAGTCGACACTCGCGTTATCAAAATCGCCCATTACGGACTCGCCGTTCGCAACCTGCATTGCCAGCTGATGGTGTGATCCCAGCCAGTCCCGATACGCGGTGTTGTGACAGGTGGCGCAGGATTCACTGCCGACAAAGCGGGGATTCTGAGGCGCTTCGGGACGCGCGGAGTCCGGCGTCTCGGGCCCGGAACAGCCCATCGCCGTGGCGAAAGCCAGGTAGTACAGCAACCGTTGGATCATATGCAGACTATACGGCGAAACGCAGCGCTACAGGTTCGAAACCTGCGCATCACGTTTTGGTCATGTTGTGCTTTCACACTGCAGGGTCATACGCATCGGAGATAATGAACATGGCTGTTGAAGAACGTGATGTCGAAAAACAGTACTCCCGCGAGGAGAACATTCACAAACTTGAGCGACTGGTCGCCTGTATGAAGGCCGGCGAACCTTTCGAGATTCAGGTTGCCGGTGAACGAATCTATGTCCCGGTCCGCGCGGTCTTCAGTATCGAACACGAGCGGGGCGACGGTGAAGAAGAACTGGAGTTCCAGTTCAAGTGGACGCTGGACGACTGACCCCAACGAATCAAGGCCGCCCGCAGGCGGCCTTGATGCCGTGTGGCCGGAACTACGCGCCTGACAACTGCTTCGCGATCTTGCTACCCCAGCTGCTGAACATGCGTTTCACGTGCTGCTTGTTGTGAAAGCGGTCGTTGATGCCCCAGTCGCGGCCGGCGTCGCGGACGTCCTCGATTTCGGCAACGACGATCTCATCCCTGACGATCTCGACCCGCAGCAGTGCTTGTCCGGCACCGTAGCTGACGAGTCTTTCGTTTACGTCACGGTGACGAAGATCATCTTTTGGCGCTGCAGGCATGAGCTTCAGTAGCTCGCTGCTGACGACGAAGTCCGCTTCAGCTGCCGACTCCACAAGAACGAACTGCGACTTGCGTTGCAATGCGGTGCTGACCGAAGACACGTACAACTCCTGAAGACCAGCCAGTTCCTTGTCGGACAGCTCGAACTCGCCGCGGTACGGAAACCGATGATCGCGGGGCGACTCAATTTCAAGCTTGCTCACATCCAGGTCGGACACGTAGACACGTGGTGGTTCCGACGCCAGGGCGCTGCTCGCGACAAACAGGATCAGGATTCCGGCAATCAGGTGGTGGATGGGTTTCATAGCTTCTCTCCTTTACGTTCTCTGGCATTTGCGGACGATTTGCGTTGCGCGTTGTCCGTAAAGCCACTGTAAGGATGACGAGCATTCACCGATAATCACCGCCGGACAGCGAATGATCCGTTGACGACAGCAACACAATGGCCAATCAAAACAAGCACCTGGATTCGACAACACATGGCGGGATTGCCCGCATGATGGCCCGGACGCTGGCCGGCTACGGGATCGACAGCGCGCGTGTGTTCGAACAGGCCGGACTGCCGGCGAGCCCCGGTGACGGAGACCAGCGTGTGGTATCCGTTGCCATGCAGAGAGTCTGGCGGCAGGCGGTCGTCGAGACCGGGGATGAAGCGTTCGGACTGACCTACGCACAGAATGTCCATCCGGCGGCTCTGCACGGACTGGGTTTCGCGTGGGCCGCCAGCAACACGTTGCGGGATGCCTTCAATCGGCTTGTTCGCTACTACCGCCTGATCGCGTCAGCGGGAGAAATCGCGCTGACAGATACGACGGACCACGTACGCCTGGCTTACCTGATACCCGGAGAAAAAGGCGCCGCTGCGCCGTCGTCGCTGGATGCGGCGCTGGCCATGTTCGTTCAGCTCTGCCGGATAACCAGGGATCCGGCGTTCTCGCCAGCAAGGGTCGACCTGCAGCGTGTCGCACCGAAAGATACAAAACCGTTCGACGCGTTCTTTCGCTGCCCGATCCATTACGACGCTGATGAGAACGCCCTATTCTTCGATCACTCGGAGCTGGACCAGCCGCTGCCGATGGCGAACCCCGAGCTTGCACGGGCTAACGACCAGGTCATCATTGACTACCTGAATAGGCAGGGCGACTCCGATATCGTCAATAAGGTTCGTGCAGGCATCATCGACAGCCTGCCGTCCGGCCCGCCAAGCCAGGAGCGCATTGCGAGCCTGCTCAATATGAGCGGCAGGACCTTGCAGCGCCGGCTCACAGACCAGGCGCAGAGTTTCTCGGGCCTACTTGAGTCGATACGCAGCGAACTCGCCCAGCAGTACCTGTCGACGCCGGGGCGCAGTATCAGCGAAGTCGCGTACCTGTTGGGCTTCTCTGAGCCCGGGAATTTCGGCCGTTCGTTTAAACGCTGGACCGGTATGACACCGGCCCAGTTTCAGTCGCAGGACCGCTAGCGGGCAGCCTCAACCCGCGTTGCCACCACTTCCGAGGCGATAGCCTGCCAGTTGCTCAAGGCGGTCGCGTACCAACGTTGCCCAGCGGCGGGCCTGGCTACGCACAGCGCTCCACACAGCCGCCTCGGTCGCTTCAGTCATCTCACCACGCGGTCCGGCCGGAGCACCGTCAAGGACACCCTTGTCCTTCGCAACGACGATCGCCTGGCCCGACAGCGAGTCACGGAGATCAATAACGAGGTCGGCGGACCCGAGTTCGCGAACGAACACGCGTTCGAACGCACCGGACACCTCCTGCACCAGCTCAACATCGACAATCGCGGCATTCATTAGCAATACGTCCGGCCCGGCTTCGTCCGCGATTTCGAACGCATCGAGACCCTTCATCGCTTCGGCAAATTCTTCAGCAACTATGGCGTTAAATCGCGCCTGTCGTTCAAGGTCTGCCGCCACGTTCGTGTCGGCGAACCGGGTCGCGGCGCTGACGATCATCAATTTCGAGTATTGGGTCATGTCCGCGTCCGGGCGAAACCACGCCTCGTCCATGACGGTGTTGTCGACAAAGTGCAGTCCGTTCGCATCGACGCGCGCATCCGGGCCAAGCTGGACGGTCGGCGAGGTGGCGCAACCTGAGAACAGCAGGACCGATAGAACAATAAAAAGCGAAACACGGTTCATCATGGTTTTGTCTCCTATTCGACGGTGTAGCCGCGGCCGGTCAGGCAGGCCTTGATTGCGCGATCGTAGATGGCCCTGTCCGCTCTCGCATCCTGCTCACCGCGCGTTGGATCGAAGCCGGACTCACCCATGGCGAAGCGGTGACACTCGAAGCGATCCAGGTCGATCTGCTCCTGCGACTGGCCCTGGGCAGGATAGACAATCGGGTCTGGTGACATGGCCTGCACCTGGGCGTCGGCTCCCGACGGCGGTGCCACGACAACGTAGTCGCGCGTTGACGGAGCGTAGACGTAGTAGGTTGAATTGACGTAAAAGTACCGACGCGGTCCGACCCAGACGCTGCGGAATCCGTACGGGAGGAACGCGACACGCGCCCCCACCGGTGAACGGACGACGACGTAGCCACCGCCACGACGCACGAGATAGACACCGTCAGCGTAGTAGTAAACGGTGGTGCCGATCGTAACGCGCGTGTGGCGTGCCGGCAGCGAAAGCAGGCGGACACCAATCCGGTAGCGCCAGTATCGCTCCCAGCGCTCGTCGCGTCGATCATCGATACGGTCGAGCCGGCGGTCGAGTCGATCATCCCAGCGGTCGTCACGTCGGTCGTCGCGCCAGTCGTCACGTCGGTCGTCGCGCCAGTCGTCACGTCGATCGTCACGACGCTCATCAGAACGCCGATTGCGTGAGTCGCCGCGGCGCTCTCTGCGGCGTTCCGGGTCTGCCTGCTGTACTGCCACGGAGGCGCCCGTGGCGACCAGCGAGGAATGCAAACGGTCAGCCCGGGCGTCTTGCGAACAGGCGACGCCAACGACGAGCAGAGCAGCGAGCAGGTATATGGTTTTCATTGCCTTCATCCTTCGTGATCTCCAGGTAGGCACGTAGTGTTGTTCAGGGTGCGGACAAACCGATAATCATCCGCGGACAGTGTAGCGTCCGTAACGGACAGTTTCCTTCTCCGGCGTATCACACCGGTCGTTGGGCTTCAGCTTGCAAATAGTGGCGGAGAAGCGGCGTTTGCTATGATTCGGCATCGACGTTCCGTTCAGGTTATGCGCATGAAAGCCGCCGTCTTCCACGCCTTCGGTGAACCACTGAACATTGAGTCAGTTCCCGATCCCGAGCCGAAACCGGACGGCGTCGTCATCTCGGTGCAAGCGACCGGACTGTGTCGCAGCGACTGGCACGGCTGGATAGGACACGATCCGTCGATCGCCCTGCCCCACGTGCCCGGTCATGAACTGGCCGGCGTCGTCGAGGCTGTCGGCAGGGACGTTGCGAACTGGAAGGCCGGCGACCGTGTGACCGTGCCCTTTGTCTGCGGCTGCGGAACCTGCCCGCAGTGCGACAGTGGCAACCAGCAAGTCTGCGATCACCAGTCACAACCCGGGTTTTCTCACTGGGGCTCCTTCGCGGAGTACGTATCCATCGACTACGCCGACGAAAACCTCGTCCGCCTGCCGGACGACATGGACTTCGTTACCGCAGCGAGTCTCGGTTGCCGATTCGTGACCTCCTTTCGGGCCGTGGTCGACCAGGGCGGCCTGTCTGCCGGCGAGTGGGTCGCCATTCACGGCTGTGGCGGCGTTGGCCTGTCCGCCATCATGATTGCCCGCGCACTCGACGCGCAGATTATTGCGGTCGATATCGACGCAGAGAAACTGGCATTCGCCCAACAGATCGGTGCTGATGTCACGATCAACGCGCTGGAGACAGACTCGGTGCCGAAAGCCATCAAGGTGGCATCCAATGGTGGCGCGCACATCTCGATCGATGCGCTGGGAAGTGCAGAAACCTGCAAGAACTCGATCAGTTGCCTGCGGAAACGCGGGCGGCATATCCAGGTCGGGCTAATGCTGGGTGACGATGTCTGGCCGAAAGTGCCGATGCACCGCGTCATCGCGCACGAGCTCCAGGTCTATGGCTCACACGGCATGCAGGCGCACCGCTATCCGCAACTGCTCTCCATGATCCAGGCCGGTGAGCTGCAGCCGGATTTGCTGATCGGAAAGACCATCAGCCTGGAAGAGGCCGTGGTCGCGTTACCTGAGATGAATCGCTTTCCCGGAACCGGGGTCGCCGTGATCGATCGTTTCTAGGCGGGCCGTTACCGCACGGTTCGTTCGCCCGGGTCTACTCGCCCTCTTCGACAGCACACTTTCCGCAGACACCCTTGATCTCGACAATGGCGTTCTGGGTCTGGAAGCCGTGTGTACCCGCGATCTCGTCCAGCAGGTTCTCAAGGGCAGGCGACTCGACTTCGTTTGCATCGCCGCAGGCCGAACACAAGAGGTAGTGACTCTCGTGGGTGTGTCCCGGGTCATCGCAGGCGACATAGGAATGCGTGGATTCGAGTCGATGCACCAGTCCTACGCAGGTGAGGAAATCCAGGTGCCGATACACGGTCAGTGGCGCAATCTTCTTGCCCTTGATCTTCTCAAGCACGGCAATGAGGTCATAGGCCGACACAGGTTTTTCCTGGGCCCGGATCGCGAGATAAGCCTCGCGGCGCGCCGGGGTCAGGCGTTTACCGGCGGTTTTGCAGCGCGACTCCGCGACACTGAGAATTTCGTCTGCAAGCGGGTACGACGCCGCTTTTTTAAGCTCTCCAGACATAAAAACCTCGATTATTCGTTCGCCACATTTCTGAAACTCTACGTTTTTGCCTACTGCTCAACCAGCTGGGCGTCATGCAGTTGGTAAACCGCACTGTCACTTTTCGCCAGCGGCTCGAAACGCCCCTCGATGACGACGGGTTCCCACGACACCTCGATGCCCTCGTCGGAGAAAACCTCGATCGCACCCGCGACACCGCCCGGTATGTGGAAAAAACAGTGTGGCGGATTCGATGTCAGCAGGAACCACTTCTGCTTGCTGTCGGTCTCCAAAGGCATCATGAACCCGGCGATCTTTACCGTCTCACCGGCACGCTGACTGACTTCATCAGGAAACGACGACAGCAGAGTGTACTCCTCGAAGGTGACCTCCGCCTCCAGCAGCTGCTCCCAGGGTATGCCGCCCTCAAAAACCTCGGGAATCGGCATCGTGAAGGCTTCAAAACTGATGATGTTGACGAGGATATCGATACTGGCATCGCCAACCGATACCGTCACGGTATCCAGTCCCATTTCTCCACCAATCAACGAGAACTCGAAGACGCCGTACTGGTTCGTTTCCGGGTACGGCGGCACATACAGTTCACTGGTGCCATCGATAGAGACCTCCAGGGGAGCGCCGTCCACGTACTCTTCACGCTCGGAAAGTACTTCAACGGCGATGTTTGCAAAGTCCTCCTGGTAAATATCGATGACCAGCCGGTCCTTCTCGTCCAGGTAGCCGTTCTCGACGATCGGTTTGAGTACCATCTTGCCGGCGTCATCAACACCCACGGTGTCCGTCGCCCCGTAAGCGAGCGCCGTCGTGAGCAGCAACGCAGCAACGGCGAGACAGGCAGTCAGTTTGTTGTTTACTTGGGGGGCCATCAGGTTTCCGCCAGCGTTCGAGCCGGATCTGTCCGGTAAGCTTGCACGGCGGGAATGGCGGCTGCAATGACACCCACCGCAAACAAGCCAAGCAGCAAAAACGTCTCAACCGGCAACCAGATCCAGCCGGTCAGCGTGACACCGCGCGCGGTCTCCAGCCAGCCGCCCAGGAGCTCCATTGCGACATGCCCGGTGGCAAATCCAAGTGCAACACCGAACACCGACAGCAGCAGGCCTTCGAGCAACATGGATACCAGCAGCTCGCCGCGTGTCGCACCAAGGCAGCGCAAGGTTGCCAGGTCACGGCGCCGGGCATGCAGAGACCCGTACAGCGCCGCGAACACCGACAGGCCGGCAGCGACAATCAGCACCCAGGCGAAGGTCCGAAGTCCGTCCAGTCCGACACCGATCAGTTGCAGCACCCGGGAAATCTCCACCGCCGGTGCTGCTGCCTGCAGTGCGGGGTCGGCGTTGATCAGGCGCGGCATCGACACGGCCGCCATCGGTGAGCGATAGCTCAGCAGCATCGCCGTTATTTCGCGTCGACTTTCGTCATGATCGGATGCGACCGCTTCCTCGGCAGCCTCCTGCGGCGCGCGATCCGGACCGGCTCGGGCGCCGAGCTGACGGATATCGACAAGGGCATGCCCTGACGGCCCGTTCGACGGGCGCTCCGCGCCATGCGAGTGACTGTGCTCGCTGGAATGCAGGTCCCAGACACTTTCCAGCGACGTGAGTATCAATCGATCAACAACCGTGCCGGTCGGCGCCAGCACGCCAACCACCCGGTAAGGTTGGTAGTCGTGAATGTGGCCACCGTCGCCGAGCCCGTGAGAACCGGCGAAGCGGGAACCCACCTTCAGCGATTCGGCGTCAGCCACCGCCGAGCCGACCACCGCTTCCATGGTGTGCGTCCAGCGACGGCCATCGGCCAGGCTAGCGTCGTAGATTTCCAGGATCTCGGCACGGGTGCCCACGATGCGAAAGTTGCGATAGCTGTCACCCAGTGACAGCGGCACAGCGCGGGCGATTCGCGGGTCATCCGCCCACCGGTCGGCAGCGGACTGCAGGATGTTTCCAGGAGGAACATCGGCGTGGTAGACCGCGGCCAACACCAGTTGAACCGGGCTGCCTTTGGCGCCGATAACAAGATCGATCCCCCTCGCATCACGCGACATCGTCTCGGTCAATTGCGAACCGACCAGCAGAAGCAGCACGATACTGGCCGTTCCGAGGGTCATCAGCAGGACGTTGACCGCCGAACTGAGCGGCGACAAGGTGAGGTTTGCAAACGCGAGGCGCAGCCAGGTCATGCCGGCGCCCTCATGTCGAGCTCGGCATCGAGCAGGCCGCGAACGCGCTGGTCATGGGTAACCACCAGTAAGGCAGCACCGGCAGCAGCAGCCGTCTCTTTCAGCAAGGCGATCACCGTGTTCGCGTTGCTGTCATCGAGTGCGGATGTCGGCTCGTCAGCCATGATGATCGAGGGTCGGTGGACCAGCGCTCGCGCAATCGCGACGCGCTGCGCCTGCCCCTGGCTCAGCATGGACGGCTTGTGGTACAGGAGGTCCGTGAGACCCAGCCGCCCGCACAGGGCTAGCAGCTCATCATCGTCCACGTCGCTGCGTGCGAGCTTCGCGGCCAACTGAATGTTGGCGCGGACATTCAGAGCGCGCATCAGGTGAAACTGCTGGAAAACGAGGCCGATTTGCCGGCCGCGAAAACGATCGAGCGCTGCGCCGCGGAGTTGTGACAGGTCCTGGCCCATCAGTCGGATGCGTCCGGAATCCGGCCGCAGCAGTCCCGCCAGCAGGTGCAGAAACGTCGACTTGCCGCAGCCGGATGGACCGATAACGGCGAGGTTTGCCCCTTGTTCCAGCACACAATGGGCAAGCTCGACGACCGGACGGTCACCGTAGGCGAAAGAAAGATCAGTGATTTCGACGGCAGCGTTCATACGGGCAACGCGTAGGGGTCAGTCAGCTGGCAGACTCGCTTTGACTGTGTGCAGGCACCAGCGTTCGCAGTTCAGCCCGGAACGCAAACCAGTGCCAGAGATGTGCCGACGCCAGTGTGAAGGCGCCAACGACAGTCAGCGGCTCCTCGAAACGAGCCAGTGGCGGTACGAAGGTTCCCGCAAGCAACAGCAAGAGACCGGTTGTGGCGACGCCGATAAACAGGCGTTGACCGTCGCGAGCCAGCGATTTGTAGATAACCCAGAGCGTCGCCGGTGCGGCCAGCAACACGAGACCGATGTGCACCGCCTCGTTCTCGGTGAAAGGGACAGACAGTGCCAGCAGCGAAATAAGCAGCGGTAGCGCCAGGCAGTGAATAATGCACGCAATCGACATCACGGCCGCGAACAGGTCCGCTTTGGCGATGCCTGCCCCCGATAAGGGCGCTTGTGACGTCGTGCGTGTATTCATGCGTTCGGGTTTCCTGGGTGACGGCGCTGACGGTTACCGGCGCTCGAGCGTAGGGTCACGAACCGGTCATCTGAGTCCGGCTCGGCATGTTCTGTGAAATGGCGGCTTGGCAGGATCCGGGGATCGCTGGCCACGATGGCACCAGAAACGTGATTTTATAACATTCACACCATGGCGTACAGCGGCTCACCGTGACGGAAAAAAGAAAGGCCCGGCGGAACCGGGCCCAACTTGTCACGTCTGGAGAACGTGGTCACCGGGCATGGAGAGAGATGACAAACCCGGCGATTGCGATCCGACCAAGTGTCGGAGTCGCGCCTTACGGCTGGTACGGCAGTGATGAATCCTGCAGGAAGATCAGCACGCGGTTGTCTTCCGTCTTCACGTAGCCCTTCGTGTACTCAACCTTGGTTTCCGTACCGTCAGGACCGGTGAAGTAGTAGTGACCCATCGCAATAGCAATGTTGCCCTGCATTTTCACGGTGTGGTTGTCGAAACGGACGTTCGACCACGGACGCAGCGCAAAGCCCTTGTCTTCCGCGTACTTGTCGTTACCGGACACAAAGTAGCTCAGCGTGCCCTCGAGGTCCGGACGAAACGGCGTTTCAGCGGCCAGCGTCGGCTTGAACTGGATCGGACCCAGCTCAAACGCGTAGGCCGATTTGGCGGCGTTTTCAGCAACAGCAGCCGCGTCGTCACCGGCCTCACCGATGGCGACAACCGCGTCACCCCAGGCTTTCTGGGCGTTCTCGACGTCACTCTGGGTGATTGCCGGGCCTTTCGGCAACTCGTTCACATGGTCAGAAAATTCGCCCGCTTTCAGTGCAGACGAGAAAAGCATGGCCGAAGCCAGTACAACAACTTTCGAAACAGTCAAAGTCATGAGAGTTCCTTAACGTTAGGGGGGGTGGAGCGACGTTTTACGGATCGTCTTACCTATGGTCAATTCGAAAAATGATCGCCTAACACTTCGAAAAAACCTGATAAAGGTGGGCCCGCCGGCAAGCGGGCTCAATAGCGGCGAAAGCGCTAGGTTACGGGCCGGGTTGACGCGACCGCATCATGCGCGTGCAGGCTCTCCAGGTGGGCAACATCCACCTCGACGCGAGCATAGTCATGCACCAGCGCATCGTGTACACGGCGCACCGCGTCCTCAACAAACATCAGGTTCTGGCCGTTGCGAGCTGCAAACGCCTGTTCGTCGATCCGCTTCACGGCGGTCTGAACCGGCGTCGCGAGCGTTTGTTCGACGCGGTCGATCAAGTCAACCAGCCCGAAGTGTTCTGCGTCCTTGTCGATCCCGACCCGGACCTTGGCCACGCTGCGCTGGCTGTGTGGCGTCGCGAGAGTGGCGTTCTCCAGCAGCCACTCGGCGGCGTCCTTGACCGAGATGGTGGCCTCGGCGTCGAAGTCCGCAAGAAACCCGCGCTCGATAAGCTGACGCGCAAGCGCGGCAGAGCACGGACAGGTCGATGAGTAGGTCAGGTGAACCTCGGCATCGAGTGCAACGCCGCTCTCGTTCTGCTCGGCGCTCAGTATGACCGGGTAGGCACGCCAGCCGCCGATGTCGTCGCTTTCCAGCGCACCGCGCCAGACCAGCAGGTCGAGCGTGACACGAATTCGGGCCGCGGTGGTGTCACAGTCTTCGTGACTGGCGATCATGGCCTCCAGCTGCTGCGTCAGACGTTTCGGGCTCAGTGCCTTGCGCTCATCAAGTTCGTCGACGAGCAGGTGCAGGCGAGACATGTGGATGCCTTTGGCGTTCGGGTCCGGCAGATTGACCTGGGCATCAACACGCGCGTGGTGTTCACGGCGATAGTCGCCCTCTTCCACAAGGACGGGCAGGTCGATGCCCTGCATGCCGACCCAGTCTATGGGCATGGCGTGTGCGGGAATTTCAAGGGCAGCAATATCGGGGAGTTTGGAGGTCATGTGGTTTCTTCAGTGCGAAAGAGGTAGCGCGTTCGCCGGCGAACGCGTCAGGTTTGAGCTCGTGGGAGGTTGTTATTTTATAACACTAACGACACCAGACCAAATCCGGCGGCCCGGGAAAGTCAAACGGATACAGAGACCTGCGGCTTGGGGACACGGTGCCTGACGCCCTCGGGGCAGACGCTGCCTTGCCCCGGTGACCACGCAAAAACAGGACCCGCCTTACCGCCGGGCGTTTCGGACGCCAGGCGCTGCCGGGCGACTCAACATCCCGCCGGGATCAATCGATACCGCGAATCAGGCTGCGCTTCTCCGTCGCGGAACGCGGCTTCCAGCCGCCGTAGGTCGGATTGGGCAACATGAACCAGGTCCTGCCCCAGTTGTCTTCGAACTCGGCCGCCGATGGCCTCCCCGCCGAACCGTGCTCTTCGGTGAAATCGCCGAACTGATCGCCAAACAACATAACGATGTCCCGATCAAGCTCGACACAGGCCCGGCGCGAGGTCTTGTCCGACGACCAGGTACCGTCTGCCTGTTCCTCTGCCGTCAACAGGGACTGGCACGGCCCCGGCGGTTTCTGGCCACGCAGGTACAACGTCGTTGACGACGTGTCGATGCCAACGTCCTCGAGATTGACGCGCGTGTCCTCGATCTGCGGGCAGGGATCGCTGGAATCGGGTCGTTCGATGCAGGTCCGGTTGGTGATGAAAACAACGTGAAAGCCGAGTGACTGACTTTCGCGAATGAACGCAACCACACCCGGAACCTCAACCGCATCTCGCAACGCCAGCCAGCGGTCCCAGCTTTCGCTGCCGTAGGTGTCGTCATCGAGAACCAGCTGTCCCTGGTACGGCGAGTTGTCGAGAACCGTCTCGTCGACGTCCAGCACGATTGCCATTCGCGCGACGTCCCCCGACTGGGCGACGTCGGCCAGCGCAGCGGTCGCCGACGCATACACACCAGCCGTCAATGCTGCGTACTCGGATGACGACTGCAACCAGACGACGGAGTCTGTGTTGTCGTGACTCGGTGCCGGGTCGGGAACACCCGTTGCGGCGCAGCCGGTGAGACCGAGGGCAATCAACAATGACAGGGAAATTCGTTCGAGAGTCATGACTAGCTCGCTGTGCCTTGATGCGGGCAATCTAACCGATTCCACACGGCCGCGGGCGACTATCTCAGGTCTTCAGACCAAGCCATATTGCACGAAATTGCGGTCCGAACCTTCCTCTAAACGCCTTGTCTGTCACCTCACGGATACAAAAAAGCGGTTTCTTCTGTAAGAATCGCCCTCCTACCCGGCCCACCCGCACGGGGTGGCACTCAAAAACTGGACGTCAACATGAAGCTAAAACAACTCGCGACGCTGCTCTCGGCGACCGCAATCCTCGCTGCCTGCAGCGGCGGCGACGAGGCTACGACAGCCGCAACCTCCGAGTCAGGCGACGCGCCCGACATGACCGTTTCCGAGGCCGACCTGGCCGCCAACCCGTTCCGCGCAGACTGGGACACGCCCTTCGGCGTACCGCCGTTTGCCGAGATCGACGACGCGCATTTCATGCCGGCCTTCAAGCAGGGTGTCGTGGAGCTGCGCGCAGAAATTGACGCAATCGTCAGCAACCCGGAGCCGGCGAGTTTCGAAAACACGATCCTCGCGCTCGAGAAATCCGGCGATTCCGTCACCCAGGTTCTCTACACGTTCTACCCGCTGGTTGGCACCGAGCTGAACGACGAGCTCCGGAAGCTGCAGCAGGAAATCGGCCCGATGTGGTCTCGCGAGACCGACGCCATCACGTTCAACGATGCGCTGTTCAAGCGTGTACAGGCCGTCTACGACCAGCGTGAATCCCTGGATCTCGGCGAACAGGAGGCCCGTCTCCTCGAGCTGACCCATCGACGCTTCGTGCGCTCGGGCGCTGCTCTCCCGGACGACGTGAAGGCCGAAGTTGCGGACATCAACTCCCGGCTGTCGGTCGTGACGACGCAGTTCGCACAGAACCTGCTGGCTGCGACCAAGGCTTTCACGATCGAGCTGACCGACGAAGCAGACACGGCCGGCTTGTCCGACAGCTTTAAAGCCAGCATCTGGGACGAGGAAAAGCAGGCCTGGGTCCTCGGCCTGAACCGCAGCGTCTACGAGACTTTCATGACGCAGTCGGAGAACCGCGAGCTGCGCAAGCGCCTGTTCGACGGTTACACCAATCGCTCCAACTCCGGCGAGTTCGACAACAGCCCGCTGCTGATTGAAACCGCGCAGCTGCGCGCCAAGCGTGCTGAGTTGATGGGATACGCATCACACGCGCACTACCAGCTCGACGTCCGCATGGCGAAGACACCGAAAGGCGCCGAGGACTTCCTGCTGCGCGTCTGGGAACCCGGACTCGCGCAGGCCAAGCAGGAACGCGCCGACATGCAGGCGCTGATCGGTGACGAGTTCACCTTCGAGGCGCATGACTGGTGGCACTACTCCGAGAAACTTCGCGCGGAACGCTTCAATCTGGATGAAAACCAGCTGAAGCCCTACTTCGAGCTCGGTGCCGTAACCGACGGCGCCTTCGAGATGGCGAAGCGCCTGTTCAACGTCACGTTCGAGGAAATCGATGTGCCGACCTGGAACGACGTCGTCACGGCCTACGAAATCAAGGATGAAAACGGCGTACACCTGGGCGTGTTCATGATGGACATGTTCGCGCGCGACTCGAAGCGCGGCGGTGCGTGGATGAACAGCTACCGCGGGACATCGAACATCGACGGCGAGCGCATTCGCCCGATCGTCACCAACAACATGAACCTGTCGCTGCCGCCGGAAGGCTCGCCGGCGCTGATGCGCTTCTCCGAGGTTGAGACCCTGTTCCATGAGTTCGGACACGGCCTGCACGGCCTGATGACGCAGATCGACTACCCGACCTTCTCCGGCGTAGACGGTCCGCGGGACTACACCGAGTTTCCGGCGCAAATCCTCGAGCACTGGACGTCACAGCCGCAGATGCTGGAAATCTACGCGCGTCACTACGAGACGGGTGAAGTCATTCCGACCGACCTCGTCGAGCGCCTGCTTGCGGCGTCAAACCACAACCAGGGTTTTGCGACGACGGAGTATGTTGCTGCATCGCTGCTCGACATGCGCTGGCACATGCTGAGCTACGACGAAGCCATGCAGATTACCGACGCGAAGGCGTTCGAGGACCAGATCCTCGACGAGTACGGCCTGATCGACGAGATCGAACCGCGCTACCGCTCGCAGTACTTCTCGCACACCTTCGCGGGCGGCTACTCGGCGGGTTACTACGCCTACCTGTGGTCCGAGATTCTCGACGCGGACGGCTTTAACGCGTTCCTAGAAGCGGAAGACATCTTCGATCCCGAAACAGCGGGTCGCCTGAAGAAGTGGATCTACGAAGCCGGTGGCCTGCGTGAGGCCGACGAGCTGTACCGCGAGTTCCGCGGCAAGGATCCGAGCATCGAGCCGCTGCTCGAAGGTCGTGGCTTCGCGACCAGCGGAGGCTAACAAAGAGGTTGGATGGTCCGCCGTCTCTGCGGCGGCGGACCGTCAGACCGCGAGCAAACGCTCGACGGTCCAGAAGCAACCGACCGCCGCGATGCCAAGCGTCGACGGCAGCACGACGAAGCGCCGGTAGGTCGATTCCGGCAACTGCCGCGCCTCGAACAGGCGACGCAGCATCGTCGCCAGCACCAGGGCCACAAGCACAACGCCGATCTGGCCAATCTCCACGCCGACGTTGAAGCCGATCAAACCGGCGAGAAACTGGTTGTCCGGTAAGCCCAGCTCGCCAAAGAATCCGGCAAAACCCAGGCCGTGCAGCAGGCCGAACAGGAAAACGACCGGCAACCGCCAGCTTGGCAAGCGTTTTACAAACAGGTTTTCTATCGCGACGAAGGCAATCGTGGCCGCAATCAACGCCTCAACCCACGCGGAATTCAGGCTGATCAAACCCGCCGCCGCCATCCCGAGCGTCAGGCTGTGTGCCAGTGTAAACATCGTGACCTGCAGGACGAGTGCGCGCAGTCGCGTCGACGTCAGGAACAGCGCAAGCACGAACAGGATGTGATCCAGCCCGCCGGGCAGGATGTGGCCCACGCCGATCCCGGTGTACAGCCACGCGGTGGCCATGGAGCCCAGTTCGTTACCCTGCGCATCGAGCAGCGGCCTCAGCTCGTTCCCCGATTGCATGGCGTTCAGCGCTTCGCAAAGCGCAGGGTCGAGGCCGCCCTCGCCCGGTACACAGAATTCGTCTTCGGGGTGGGCACCGGCCGACGAAGCCAGCACCAGCAACAGCAGGGCGATAAGCGAGCGCATGGCCGGACTGTACGCGAAGCACCCGGCCGGCGTGAGTCCTATTTGGCGGTGACGGCCTCGAGTGTCATGACCATCGGCAGGTGATCAGACACGCCTTCCAGCGCTTCGAGATTGAAGCGTTTGACAGTTCCGTCTTCGTTCAACTGGTCGGGGTACTGGTCAGCGATAAATACGCCGCCCTGCTTGATGCGCCAGTCGGTATCGGCCGATTCCGCCGGTGAGAAAAAGATCGTGTCGAGGAACGACCAGCTCTGGCCCCGCGACCAGTAATTTGTACCCTTGCAGCCTTCGCAGTCCACTTCGTGCGCAATCGTCCAGAACGGGCGCGCGCGATCGTCAAGAATGGTGGTACCGGTCACTTCGCGCAGCGGTGTATTGAAGTCGCCTGCCGCGAACACGAAGTGGTCAGACGGCACGTTCGGCCGCAACGAATTCAGGTGGTCGTAGGCCAGCTCGCGCATCTCGATCGGGTGGAACGGCGCCGGGAAATGCACGCTGTAGCCGGTCAGCAGGCTGCCGTCCGGGAGCTCAAACGTCGCCTCGAGCACACCGCGGGTATCCGGCTGCCGATCAGGAAACCCGGTGGCTTCGAAGTCATGGTGTACCGGACCGGCGACAACCGGCAAGCGCGACAGGAACGCGACATCGATGCCGCGAAGATCCTGGCCTTCAATCAGGATCGCCTCGCCATAACCGGCCTCTGCCATGTAATCCGTCGACAGCCGGGTGAGCACCGCCGCGTTCTCGACCTCCTGAAACGCAATGATGTCCGGACCGCGACCGTCATTGACCTGCAGGATGGATTTCGCGACCTGGCCAAGCTTGAAGTCCAGCGCCTCCTCGGTCCAGTCCAGCTCAAGGCAGTCGCGGCGCCAGCGTTCGACCTCAAGCGGTTCGCATTTGGCGATATGCGCCGGATCGTCCTTCACGGCTCGCGGCAGGTAGGTGTGATCGTCCTTGCCCTCGTCGTCGGTCGTGTCAAACAGGTTTTCGACGTTGAAGGTCATGATCGTGACCTCCGCGACAGCAGCCTCTGTCGTGTCAGCGTCCTGCACGGGCGCCTCCTTCTCGGCACAGCCGGCGAGGAGAAATGCGCAAAAAACTATTGGGATTAATCGATTCATGGCGTGTAAAATTCCACAGGTCCACTCAATGTCCGAGTGTGAGTATCTATCAGTTGTGTGACGGTCGTTCGGCTTCAGCGCTCGCACAAGCTTCGCATCCGGTTTCAGCGCCCCTGCCAGGATCCCATTCTCGTTAAGGGGGGAACCGAATCAAGTGGCAGAGCTGTCACTTTTTTCGTCCAGGCGGATCGGTTTTTTAATGATACGGCGACCACCGAGATCTACACAGCGACAGGCCAGGCCCTGGACGCAAACCTATTCTGAACCTGACAGGCGGGACTTCATGTTTTTCGACGACTCCGACAACCAGACATCCAACCCACGCGTAGCGGAGGGTGCCCAGACGATCGATGAACTCATCGGCATCCGGTTGTCACGACGCGCGTTTCTCGGCGGTGTCACGGCAACCACGGTCGGCCTCGCGCTGGGTGGCTGCGCGACTGACGAGACGCTGCAGGCGGAGACGCTCGCGATTGATTTCGACTTCGAGGAAATCCCGCGCGGGCTCGACCAGACGCACCACGTCGCCAAGGGCCACACGGCGGATGTCTTGATTCGCTGGGGTGACGCGATGTTCAACGACAGCCCGGCGTTCGACCCGATGCGCCAGACCGAGACAGCACAGCTTCGCCAGTTTGGCTACAACAACGATTACATAGGCTTCGTGGCGCTGGACGCGGACGATGCCGGCCGCGCGCGTGGCCTGCTGTGCGTTAATCACGAGTACGGCTCGACCAACCTGATGTTCCCTGACGTTGTCGCGGGCTACCCGGAATCGATGACCGAGGCGCTGTGCCTGGCCGAGATGGCTGCTCACGGCGGCAGCGTGCTGGAAGTCGTTGAAACCGACGATGGCTGGAAGCCGGTCGTCGGTTCCCGTTACAACCGTCGCATCACCCCGCACACGACACCGATGGAAATACGCGGCCCGGCCGCTGGCAGCCCCAGACTGGTGACCAGCGATGACCCGACTGGCCGGCTGGCCGCCGGCACAATGAACAACTGCGCTGGCGGCATCACGCCGTGGGGCACCTGGCTGATGGCGGAGGAAAACTTCAACTACCACTTTCTCGGGCAGCCGCCCGAAGGCCACCCGG
This sequence comes from uncultured Woeseiaceae bacterium, assembly GCA_964606915.1. Classification (GTDB taxonomy): domain Bacteria; phylum Pseudomonadota; class Gammaproteobacteria; order Steroidobacterales; family Woeseiaceae; genus UBA1847. The sequence goes on from CAZSIQ010000005.1 coordinate 49,418, forward strand.
AAACGGAAAACATGAAACGCTACGGCGTGCCGGCCGCGCTGTATCAGTGGGGCCGACACATCGACCGTTATAACCTGGCGACGGAGCCGAACGAGCCGAACCGTTTCGGCTGGATTGTCGAGGTGGACCCGATGGACCCGACGTCCACGCCGAAGAAACGCACGGCACTCGGCCGCTTCAAGCACGAAGGCGCCGAGAGCGTCATCGCCCCGGACGGCCGGCTGGTCATCTACATGGGAGACGACCAGCGCTTCGACTACGTCTACAAATACGTGTCGGCATCTCGTGTGGATACGTCCAACCCGGCTGCCAACACGGATCTGCTCGACGACGGCACGTTGTACGTTGCACGCTTCGATGAAGACGGTTCCGTCGAATGGATGCCGATCACGTTCGGGACAGGCCCGCTGACCGAGGAAAACGGTTTCGAATCGCAGGCGGACGTTCTGATCGAAACACGTCGGGCGGCTGACTTGCTCGGCGCCACGCCAATGGATCGACCCGAAGACGTCGAACCGGATCCGCGCACCGGTACGGTGTGGGTAATGCTGACCAACAACCACCGTCGCACCGAGGCACAAGTCAATGCGGCCAACCCCCGCGCAGGAAATTTGTACGGCCACATCGTTCAGATCATTGAGCCGGACGGCGATTTCACGGCCACGCGCTCGCGCTGGGACATCATGGTGAAATGCGGCGATCCAAACGACCCGGCTGTTGGCGCCGAGTGGAATGCACAGACCAGCGAAAACGGCTGGTTTGGCAGCCCGGACAACTGTGCGATTGACCCTGCCGGTCGTCTCTGGGTCGCCACGGACGGTAACGAGGATACCGGTGCCGCCGATGGCATCTGGGCGATGGAAACCACGGGCGATCGACGCGGCACCGGCAAGGCCTTTTTCCGCGCGCCCGCCGGTGCCGAGGTCTGCGGACCGAAGTTCACACCGGACGGACGCACGCTGTTTTTGGCCGTGCAGCACCCGGGTGACGGTAGCGGCACGACCTTCGAGAATCCGCGAACGCGCTGGCCGGACTTTGAAGACGGTATGCCGCCGCGACCGAGCGTGGTCGCCGTCAGGCGCGAGAGCTAAGCCACTCGGCTAATCGGAATCAGACATCGGAGCCCCGGCGAAACACTCGCCGGGGCATCGGTTGTCTGCTCAGTCTGTCCCCTGCCACTGCGGCACACGACCCGGTGTATACGGCGCGCCAAGCCGTTCCAGCTCCGCCTCGAGCGCTGACAAGTCCGAATCAATCGACGTCAGGTCATCGAGTACGCCCCGGAACTCCTGCGCCGCGATCGCGTACGAGGACTCGTACTGCTCAGGTACGTCTGACCGGACGTTCAGCATCAGGCCGTAAACGGCACCGGCGCGACGCGTTACCGACCAAGGCGTGGGCTCGTTGCGCGATGAGACGCTGCTGTCGCCCAGCAGCAGGACGTTCAGTTCATCGAGTCGAGCCTCGATACCGCGCAGGCGTTGTTCCTGCGATTCGTCAGCCGCCGGTGTGCGCGGAATCGCAACCTTCAGGTGATCGATGCGCTGGTTCAGCGAGGCCGACAGTCGGCCGGCACCGGTCACGGCCCGGTACAACTCACCAGCCTTGCGCTGGAAGGCCAGCACGGCGTCCGGGTTGTTGCTGGTTTCCTTGCCCTGCGGCAGTGACTTGACGGTAAACGACTGCGCTTCACCGACTTCGGTCAGCTCACCCTGCTGCCGTATCGCGAGACTCACCGTGTACTCCCCGGGAGCCGCCAGCGGTCCCTGCGGGTCCGAGGACCACGGAGCGCGATTGCCCGACGATGACAGGCTTACCGGGTTGGTCGCCGGCCAGCGAAGATCCCAGGCGGTCCGGTGCAGACCGGCAGAGGTGTTGCCCTTGACCTGCTGGACGATCGTACCGTCACTGTCGCGGACGATCAGCAAAACGGCCGGGTCTTCTTCACGGTCCTCGGCGCGCACGGTATCCCAGTCAGGGTACGGCGTATCGCCACCGTCCTTCTCGATATCGATTTCCGCTTTGCGGCGCGTCTTCTGTGCGGTCTCGATTCCCTCTTCCAGGCGGTACGTGAACACCGCGCCAAACGGCGGGTTCGGTGCGACGTAGAAGTCCGCTCCATTGAAGCCGCGTTCGCCGTAGCCCAGCACGTCGCCGACGACGTAGGACCATGCATCACGAACGCCGAACAGGTGCTGTGAGCTCACATCCGCCTGCTTTGTACGCAGTGGCGAGTAGTCATCGAGAATGTAGATACCCCGACCGAAGGTGCCAACGACCAGGTCGTTCTCACGTCGCTGGATCTCGATATCACGTACCGAAATCGTCGGCAGGCCTGACTTCAGTCGATGCCACGACGCACCACCGTCCTGCGTGAAGAACAGGCCGAACTCCGTACCGACAAACAACAGGTTCGGGTCAACGTGATCCTCGACAATGGTGTGTGCCGATCCCCGTTCCGGCAGGTTCGAAGAGATCAGCGTCCAGCTGCGGCCGCGATTCTCGGTCTTCAGTACGTAGGGCTTGTGATCGCCGCGCTTGTGATTGTCGATGGTCGCGTAAGCCACGTCCGGGTCGTGCAGGGACGCCACCGTATCCTCGATCAGCGACATGTCCGGCACGCCACGGAAAGACTCGGTCCGACGCCAGGTTTCCCCGCCGTCCTCGGTGACGTTCATCACGCCATCGTCCGTACCGACATAGATCAGGCCTTCCGTCAGCGTACTTTCGGACAACGCAATGGCCGCGCCGTAGATCGACGTCGAGTCATTCTTCGCGATGGTGTCGATACTCCAGACCCGATCCATAACCTCCAGCATGTTGCGATCGAGCTGTCGCGTCAGGTCGGGACTGACCGCCGTCCAGCTGTTGCCGCGATCATCGGAACGGAAGAGTTTCTCGGCCGCATAGTAGATGCGCTTGCTGTTATGCGGGCTGACGATCAGCGGCGTGTTCCAGTTCCACTTGTAGTTGTTTTCACCGCTGCCCGGATGCGGGACGATGAACACGCGTTCGCCGCTGGTTATGTCGTAGCGTGCGAGACCGCCGTACTGGTACTGCGCGTAGATGATGTTGGGATCGTCCGGATCAAACTGCGGTTCGTAACCGTCCCCCGCCAGCACCAGGTCCCAGTCCCGGTTCGCGATACCGTGTCGCTTCGTCGTGCGCGACGGACCGCACATGGAGTTGTTGTCTTGGGTACCGCCGCAGACGTTGTAGAACGGCTCGCCGTAGTCCGGCTGGATACGATAGAACTGCACGATGGGCAGGTTACTCATGTGCCGCCAGTTCGCGCCGTTGTCGTAGCTCTCGTAGATGCCGCCGTCGCCGCCAATGATCAGGTGGGCCGTGTTGTCCGGGTTGATCCACAGGGCGTGATCATCAACGTGTCGATGTTCGATGCCCAGTCTCGACCAGGAACGGCCACCGTCCATTGACTCATACGTGAAGGTGTCCAGCGAGAAGACGCGGTCCGGATTGACGGGGTCAACCACCAGCTCGTTGTAGTACTGCGGGCTGGTGGTCATGTGACTTGAGCGTTTCTCCCAGCGCAGGCCGAAGTCGCTCGAGTGGTAGACGCCGCGCTCATCGTCACTGGCTTCGATGATCGCGTAAATGCGATTCGGATCACTGGGCGCACCGGCGAGGCCGATACGACCCATGTTATCGGACGGCAAACCGGCTGTAATTTCGGTCCAGGTCTCACCGCCATCTTCACTGCGGTGGATACCGCTGCCGGGACCACCGTTGATCAGGGTCCAGACATGTCGACGACGCTGGTAGCTCGACGCCACGATGCGATCACTGTTTCGCGGATCAACGACGAACTCGTTGATGCCCGTGTGCTCGTCGACCGACAGGATCAGCTTCCAGGTCTCGCCTCCATCGGTGGTCTTGTACAGTCCGCGGTCACCGCCAGAATTCCACAGCGGTCCCTGCGCGGCAACCAGCACGGTGTCGGAATCCTCAGGGTCGATCCAGATCTGGCTGATATGCCCCGAGTCCTTGAGACCGGTGTTGGTCCACGTGACGCCGCCGTCGATTGACTTATAAACACCGTCACCAAACCCAACACTGCGTTGCGCATTGTTCTCGCCGGTACCCACCCACACAACCTTGGGGTTTGCCGGGTCCAGCTCGACGACACCAAGCGCGTAGGACCCCTCACCGTCGAACAACGGCGTCCACGTGGTGCCGTTGTTTTCGGTTTTGAACAGGCCGCCGGACGATACCGCCGTGTAATACACGTGGTCGTGTTCCGGGTGGAACGCGAAGTCCGAGATTCGACCCGTTGTCAGGCCCGGCCCGATGCTTCTCAGGGGAAGGCTGGCCAGCGGATGTGCGTCGTCAGCGTAGGCATCGCCGGCAAAATGACCGGCCAGGAAAACGAATGCAACGAACAGGTTGCGAAGTGATCTAGTCATGACTTCCCCTTTTCTTGTTTGCGGAGGCCGCGACTGTTTCGCAGGCATCCGTCGCCACCTTCTTTACGTCAGGTGATCGCTTGCCGAGCATCCCCAGGTGCTCGCATGGTTCATCGAACCGTCACTGCGGTGTCGCAGCGCTAATACTCGTATTCTTCGAGCTGTTGTCCCGTCATCGTATAGCCGGCCGTTCCCAGCTCCGAACCGCGCCGCTCCGCCTTGAAGGTGCCCACGGCCCAGACCGGGTCCCAGATGGAGTTCAGTGCAACCGGCTCTTCGAGGACAACGTAGACAATCTGGTTGGGCGGCGGCGGCGGATAATGGATGCACGCACCGAAGTACGGTACCAGCAGGAACTCCTTTACCTTGCCTTTATCCGAGTATTCGAGCGGCACGACGAAGCCGGGCAGCTTCACCAGTTCGTCGTTGAAGTCCTCGACGATGCCGCCGAGCAGCGACTGCATCGGGATCACCGAGTCCTGGGTCTCGCTACCGGGAAACATCTCGCCGTACGGGCCGTGACTCGGCACCGGAATCTGCTGCGTCTCGCCCTCCGGCAGCAGGTCTTCCCAACTTAGCGTGCGGACATCGTCGGCGAGTGACGGTCCGGCGAACAGCAGTGTCAGCAAGACGCCGAGTCGCATCGAGTGTTTCAGAAATTGCATAGGTGCTCCGAGCTAAACCTTGACGGTGAGGCCATCTGCGAGTGAGTTCCGGTACGCGCGCCACGCCGGAATGATGCTGACCAGCACCGCGATCAACAGTATTCCAGCAAGCACCGCGAAATCAAAGACGCGCAGACCGACACTCAGCTGTATGCCGAACTCCGCGAGCGCGTACGACCTGACGAGAACCACGGCCAGTTGGACCGTCAGCAAACCGGTCAGTGCGCCGAGAAAGGCCAACAGTGCCGCCTCGGACAACAATAACGAGAAAATATGGCCCGGCCGTGCGCCAACGGAACGCAGCACGGACATCTCCCGGCGGCGCTCGTTCAGACTGACCAGCAGGGTCGCGAGCAGGCCAAGAACACCGGCGAGGACGACCATCGCAGAGACGCCAAGCAATGCGTACTCGGCAACGCCGATCAGGCCCCAGAGCTGTTGCAGCGCGACGCCGGGAATCACGGCCGACAGCGGTTCACGCTGGTATTCGTTGAGGAACCGCTGCACGGAAAAGACGGCGATCCGGGACTTGAGTCCAACCATCACCGCCGTGATGGCCTCCGGCTCGTAGTCGTCCAGCGCCGGCGGCGTCTTGAAGTCACCCGGTGCGGTGTGTATCAGGTCCATGCCGGCCAGGCTGATGTGTACCGTCCGATCGACAGGAGTACCGGTTCGTTCCAGCACGCCCACGACCGTAAACGGGTTGTCGTCGTGGGTTACGAAACTGGTCGCGGTCAGGCCGTGCGATATGACGATCTTCTGGCCGATCTCGTACTGGAGCCGGTCTGCCACCTCCGCACCGATGACCGCATCGGTAGCGGTGGTGAACACATCGCCCTTGGCGAGACCGAGCGATCGACCGTCCGCGTACTGGTAGTGCTCGAAGTAATCGAGGTTGGTGCCGAGGACCCGGTATCCCTGGTGTGCATCGCCCAAAGAGATCGGAATGAGCCAGTCAACCTCCCTGCGCGCCTGAATCGTCTCGAAACTGTCCCAGCTGATGTTGTTTGTCGGGTTGCCGATCCTGAATACCGAGTAGAGCAACAGGTTCAGGTCGCCGCTGCGTGCGCCGATGATCAGGTCCGTTCCCGATATCGTGTTTGCGAAGCTCGTCTGCGCATCGGTGCGCACGCGATCAACCACGCTGAGCAGTGCGGCGCTGACGGCGATCGACGCCAGCGTCAGTGCGGCGGTACCGCGCCGGTTCCAGAGACTCTTGAACCCGAGCGAAAACGTGTTGCGCAGGCTAAGCAGCATCGGGCTGTCGCTCAACCTGGTTGACGGTCTGCAGATCGATCGCCTCATCAAAATGACTGGCGAGCGATCGGTCATGACTGACAAATATCACGGTGCTCTTCGCGCTCTCGCACTCGGACAGCAGCAAACTGACAAAATCACGCCGTCGATCGGCGTCGAGCGACGAGGTCGGTTCGTCGGCGATGATCAGCTCCGGTCGACCAATCAGCGCCCTCGCGGCAGCAACGCGCTGCTGCTGGCCAACACTGAGCTCAGTGGAACGCCTGGCGCGCAGTCGGTCGTCGATACCGAGCGCAGACAGCAGTCGCGAAGCCGACGCCTCCACCGTGCCATCATCTTTCTGCGCCCGCTCCAGTCGGCGCTGCGAGTAGCGGCACGGCAGGCAGACGTTTTCCACCACGGACAGGTAAGGCACCAGGTTGAACTGCTGGAAAATAATGCCGAGGTGGTCCGCCCTGATCCGGTCCCGCTCCGAACCCTTCATCGCCGACAGGTCCTTGCCCATCACGGATACGCTGCCCTCATCCGGGACCAGGACGCCGCCGATCATGGACAGCAGGGTGCTTTTTCCGCAGCCGCTGGGACCATAGAGAAAGACACGTCGGGTCGGCTCAATCGACAGATCATCGATGGACAAGATCATTTCGCCAGGCGTGTAGCCGAATCGAAGCTTGTCGACGGATACGGCGAACTCGTACCCCGTTCGATCATCGGACACGGCGTCTACCGTCGGTTCAGCGGCAGCATCGTGTCGTTGGACGTCAGGTCCATTACCTGCGCATCGTCCGCCGTCAGCAGCTGCACCTTGATTGTCTCGACGCTGATAAACCCGCTGACGAAGCTCAAAGCCAGCGCGTCCAGCGCGGATGGATTGCTGCAGGTCCACTGGTAACTCGCGTTGAGCTCGGCATGGTCGGACGCGTGGTCGTGGTCGTGGTCGTGGTCGTGGTCGTGGTCGTGGTCGTGGTCGTGGTCGTCATGATCGTGACCTTTATGATCGTGGTCATCATGATCGTGACTCTCGTGATCATGGTCATCGTGATCGTGACCCTCATGATCATGGTCATCATGATCGTGACCCTCATGATCATGGTCATCATGATCGTGGCCCTCATGATCATTGTCATCGTGGTCGTGACCCTCGTGATCATGGTCGTGACCGGACATCATCGCCTGCAGGTACTCAGGCGCCTCGATCGTCGTGTCCGACACGCTGCAGCCTGCCGCCCCCGGAACTCCGAACATGGCATCGGCGCTGCCAATAACGGATGCCACTCGTTTCAGTGCGGCCGTCTGTTCGTCGGTCGACGGCGCATGTTCGAACCCGACAACGTCAGACAACGGGGCGTCGATGGATACCGCGAGCGTGCCGTCTTCAATCACCACACCCAGCTCAATAACGCCATGGACATGTTGTGCGAGAGCCAGCGACGGGGCGCCTGCCAGCAACACGAGGCCAGCGATGGTCGCCCTTAGTGAGCCTGTAGCGCCTGGACCGCGGCGATCCAGGTCGTATACGTCAATTCCCTTCGAACGGGCTGTCACCCGACTGATCAAAGTGTTGGAAACGGTCATTGAATATCCTTGTTCAGGCCGTGGACCATGGGTACGGCTCATGCCACCTATTCTACATAGACGCCTCCCAGACTGCCCCGTTCCGGCCCATTCGCAGTTTTTTCCGACGTTAAGCCACGCTTTTGGCATCGAAAAATGCCTCCCCGCCCTGCGGTCTCGACGAGGAAAAAGATATGTTGTAACGTTTGTATCTCCCCTTAATCTGGAACACCCGACCATGCAAGCGTCTCCGGCAGCAAGACTGCCCGTAACCGTCCTGTCCGGCTTTCTCGGTGCCGGCAAAACCACGGTTCTCAGTCACGTCCTGAACAACCGCGAAGGCAAGCGAGTCGCGGTAATCGTTAATGACATGAGTGAGATCAACATCGACTCGTCGATTGTGCAAAACGAGGTCTCGCTGAACCGCAGCGAGGAGAAGCTCGTTGAAATGAGCAACGGCTGCATCTGCTGCACGCTTCGCGAAGATCTCCTGGAGGAAGTCACCAAGCTCGCGAAGGACGGCCGTTTCGACTACCTGCTGATTGAGTCCACCGGCATTTCAGAACCCCTTCCGGTCGCTGAAACGTTCACGTTTGCCGACGAGGACGGCATCTCGTTGTCCGATGTCGCTCGGCTGGACACGATGGTGACGGTGGTGGACGCGGTGAACTTTTTGAAGGACTACGAAACCGCGAAGCTCTTACAGGACACCGGCGAATCGCTGGGCGAGGAGGACGAGCGTAGTGTCGCTGACCTGCTGGTAGACCAGGTCGAGTTCGCCGACATTATCCTGATCAGCAAGACCGATCTCGTCGACGAAAAGGACGTGGATCGGCTCACCGCCATCCTCAAGACGCTGAATACCGACGCAAAGATCATCCCCATCGAGAACGGCAACGTCGATATTGACTCGGTGCTCAGTACCGGCCTGTTCGATTTCGAAAAGGCGCAACTCGCGCCGGGATGGCTCAAAGAGATGCGTGGCGAACACGTACCGGAGACGGAAGAGTACGGCATCAGCAGTTTCACCTACCTTGCCCGGCGGCCGTTCCACCCGCAGAAATTCCACGACTTTCTCCACAACACGAGGGGCTACGGCAACCTGATTCGATCCAAGGGGTACTTCTGGCTTGCCTCGCGACCCGAGTTTGCGGGCTCATGGAGCCAGGCAGGCGGCATCGCGCGGTACGGATTCGCTGGCATGTTCTGGAAGGCCGTGCCACAGACGAACTGGCCCGATGACGAAGAGTATCTCGAGAGCATCAAGAAGAACTGGGTCGAACCGTTCGGCGACATGCGCCAGGAGCTGGTGTTTATCGGCCAGGGCCTCGACAAGGAAAAAGTTACGCTTGCACTGGATGCCTGCCTGCTGACTGAAGAAGAGACCCTTCGAGGGAGGGCTTACTGGGAGACACTGCCCGATCCGTTCCCGACCTGGGAGCGACAGGAGTGAATCCGACCCCGTCGACCGGCCCATCCAGCTCGAAGCCCTTCATCCCCGATCCGAACCTGGCACGGTCTCCGGTCTGGGGGGACGACCCGGCCGTGCTTGCCGACGTTTTCAAAGATGACGTCAATATCGCCACCTGGCGACGCGAACTACCGATCGAACTGCGCGATGTCGTCAGCAGTGTCGTCGCGTCGAGCCCGTCATTGACGGTTTCAATGAGCGTTGCGCCGGACAGCGCGCTTGACCGCGTCAGCGAATCGCTCGGCACCGGCAATGACTGCTCACTCAGCCACGACGTAGCCGAACTGGTCGACATGTTTTGCTACCTGCTGGGCATTAAACGCGCCGGACTCCGTCTCGCGGTTCTGAACAGCGCGATGTGCCCGAAATTCCACGTCGACCGGGTACCGTGCCGACTGATCACCACCTACCAGGGCGGCGGCACCGAGTGGTTGCAGCACGACGCCGTGAATCGCTCGAAGCTCGGGCTGGGCAGCGGCGGCCAGCCGGACGACAGTTCCGGCCTTTACCCGTCGGGCACGGAGATTGAACAGCTCAGCTGCGGTGAGGTTTCCCTGATGAAGGGCGAGCTCTGGGAAAACAACGAAGGCGCAGGGCTCGTACATCGCTCGCCGGCCGTAACCGACGGAATTCCCCGGCTGCTGCTGTCGCTGGACGTATCCGACTAGGTGCGTCGCTGACCCTAAAGCCAGCCCAACGAGCGCACCAGCAAACGAATACCGAGACCGGCTGTCACCAGCAGAACGCCTGCACCAAGCACGTTGGCAAGGCGTCCGTTCACATAGGTGCCGAGCAGCTTTGGCTGGTTCATAACGAGCAACAGGAAGCCGGCCACAAACGGCAACAGCAGCCCGTTGGCAAACTGCGCGGTCACGATCAGTTCAATGGGCCGAATGCCGGTGACCGCCAGCAGCGATCCGGACAGCAGGACACACGCGGCGGTGCCACGGAACCCCCGGCTGCGAACGTCAGTGTCGAGACCCAGTATCTCGGTGACGACAAAGGCGGTCGCCAGCGGCGCCGCAATCGCGCTGGTCAGGCCGGCCGCGAACAGGCCCGTTCCCAGCAGTATCTTGCTCGCCGAGCCGAAAACCCCTTCCAGCTGCCGCGCCATGTCGGCCGCGTTTTCGACCGTGTGACCCGCGGCAAACAGGCCGGCAGCGGCCGTGCAGACGATCAGTATGGCGATCAACCCGCCGAGGCCGATCGATACGGTCGTGTCGAACCTGGCCTCTGCGACGTCATTGCCGCCACGCCATCGGGCTTTTGCTGCGGACGCATGCAGGAACAGGTTGTACGGCACGATTGTCGTTCCGATCAGGGCGATAACCGTCAACAGGCTGCCGTCCGGAAGGCTCGGTACGAAAGCCCCGCGGAACAACTCGCCCCACGCAGGGCGCACCATTGCGAAAGTCACGATGAAGGCCACGGCCATCAGCAGCACGAGGCCGAGCAGTGTCCTTTCGACGAGGCGGTAGCTGCCGGCCGACAGCAGAAGCAGCGACAAAATGAAGATCCCGGCGACGACCGCCGGCGTTGCGGACGCGTCAATACCGGTCAGCGTGATAACGCCCGCCGTAGCGCCCGCGATATTGCCCGCTTCGTAGGCACAGTTTCCGATGAATATGGCAATCAGCACGGTCGCGAACACCGGCCAGCGCCACACGGAGTTCTGCAAGGTGTCCCGAATGGCGGCGCCCAGCCCGAGCTGGCCCACGGTGCCGAGCCGCGACGACATTTCCTGCAGCACAACGGTCGCCACCGTGGCGAATACCAGCGCCCAGATGAGCGCATAGCCAAAATTTGCGCCGGCAAGCGTGCTGGTGGTCACGGTGCCCGGTCCGATGAAAGCCGCCGCGACCAGCGCGCCCGGACCGATATTGCGGAGTCGCTCGAACATCGCGGCCAGTATAGCCGCAGCGTGCTCTCGCAACCGGCCAAAGAACTGCAAATTAAACCGACCGACGCCGTCAGAAATGCCGGGCCGGCAAGGCAATGTCGGTTATCATTACGATATCAACGTCTTCCAGCGTGTCCGCTTTCTGTAAGCCCCGGCCACTGGAGATGTCCCGACAGTCAATCCAAGCCAACGGAGCAAACGGGCTTTGCCTTCATCACGAGCCATTCAATGCCGCCCAAGTCGAGGCTCGACATGCAGGCACTGACCACCGAAATGATGGTGGTCATGGGTGTGATGCTCCTGACCATCCTGCTGTTCGTGACCGACAAGCTCCGTGTCGATGTCACGGCGATCTTCATCCTGACATTGCTCGGGCTGATTGCCTCGATGCCGGGCCTGCAGCCAATCCTCAGCACGGACCAGCTGTTCTCGGGATTTGCCAGTAACGCCGTCATCTCAATCATCGCCGTCATGATCATCGGGCGCGGCCTGGACAAGACCGGCGTCATGAACATCATCGCGGCCGTGATCTTTCGCTACAGCGGGCGGCGGGAACACCATGTCATGACGGCGACCTCAGGGTCGGTCGCTGTGCTCTCTTCGTTTATGCAGAACATCGGAGCCGCCGCGCTGTTTATGCCGGTGGTCTCAAGACTGTCGACGCAAACGGGCCTGCCGATCTCGCGACTGCTGATGCCCATGGCGTTTTCCGCCATCCTCGGCGGCACACTGACCATGGTGGCGTCCAGTCCGCTGATTGCTCTGAACGACCTGATCGATGCGAAGAACGAAACGCTGCCGATGGCCGACCGCCTGTCAAACTTAAGCCTGTTTGACGTGACACCGGTCGGCCTCGTGCTCGTCGCCGCCGGACTGATCTATTTCATGACACTGGGCAAACGACTGCTGCCGTCCCGGGACATGAATCCAACCGCTCGCGCAACCGGCACCGCGCGTTACATGCGCCGCATTCACGGCGTTGACGCCGCCGTTCGCGAAATCATCGTGCCGCGCGGCAGTCCTATCGTCGGGTTCACCATCGACGATATCCAGAGAAAGTACCAAGTGCGTATCGTCGCCACCCGCTACAACGAGCGCAGCTACATCGAGCCACCCACCGAGACGGTCATCACGGCTCCGGCGATCCTCGGCGTCATTGCAGAACCGGCACCGCTGCGAACGTTCCTGTCGGAAGGCCGCCTGACCCTGCGCCGCAAGCTCCGCGACTTTCGATACATGCTGGCGCGCTCCATTGCCGGCATCGCGGAGATTGTCATCCCGCCGCAGTCATCGCTGATCGGCAAGACCGCCAGCGAAATCCGCATGCGCAAGGTCTATGGCCTGACCCTTTTGTCGATCCTGCGCGCCGGCAAGGCGATCAAGGAACGCTACTGGGAAGTGCCCATCCAGGCCGGCGACACCCTGCTCGTGCACACGCAATGGGAAGACCTCGCGATACTCGAAGGAAACCGGGATTTTGTTGTCGTAACGAGCAACTACCCGAGAGAGTCGCAACACCCTTACAAGGTTGCACTGGCGCTGTCGTTCTTTGCCCTGTCACTGTCACTGGTGGTGTTGTCCGACGTGCCGGTGCCGGTTGCCTTTTTGACCGGCGCCGTGGGCATGATCCTGTTCGGGGTGCTGTCTATCGATGAAGCGTACCGGGCAGTCAGCTGGCAGACGGTATTTCTGCTTGCAGGACTGCTACCGCTCGGAACAGCCGCGGCCACCACCGGCGTAGCCGACTACCTCGCGCAGGCCCTGTTGCAGACAGCGGGAGATCCCCCGGCGTGGGTGCTGCAAGCGCTGCTGGCCGTGCTCGCCACGGTTCTCACGCTGATCATGTCGAATGTCGGTGCCACGGTGATCCTCGTCCCCATCGCGATAAGTGTTGCCCTTGGCGCAGATGCGAACCCGACGATGTTCGCGCTCACCGTGGCTCTGGCTGCATCAAACTCCTTCATCCTGCCGACACACCAGGTCAACGCACTGGTCATGGGTCCCGGGAAATACCGGGTGGGCGATTACATCCGCGTCGGCGGCATCATGACCCTGCTTTTCCTGGCCGTCGTCATCGTGATGCTAAACCTGGTGTTCTAGGAAGCTTTCGAAGAGCAGGAATTCCACCCGCGCTAGCCCGGCGCCTCCTGTTCGACGCAGACCAGCTCGCTGTCAGCCTCGGACAAGGTCTCTTCCAGTAAACCGCAGCGGTGCGGCTTGCCGTTGTCATGGTCTTTCTGAAAGTAGCGGCAAGTCCGACAGGCGGCGAACGGTTTACCGCCGTGTGTCTCCAGCATATTTGCCAATAAGGTCTTCAGGCCGTCACTCAACTGCACCTGCTCTTTAGCGGTGAGGCTACCGGCTGCGAGCTCAAGATCAGCCAGCGGATCCTTGTTGAGCAGCGCCCTACCCCGGCGCGTCAGTTCGAGCCGGACATTCCGACGATCCGTTGGCACAGGCACCTTCCTGATCAGGTCTTTACGCTCCAGCGCCGTCAGCGTCTGCGACACGGTGCCTTTGGTCATGCCGAGATACGTCGTAACGGCGCCGGGACTCCGGGAAAAACGATTGGCACGCCCGAGGTAGCGCAACGCTTCCCATTGAGTGGGCTTCAGGCCATGCCGGTGCGCATCGTTCTGCAACAGGCGACCCAGTCGCTCAAGCAGTACGGGCAGTTCTGTCCTCTTGTTCATGAGTTAATAGTATCGACTAAAAACGTTTCTTGCAATTCCCGGAATCGGTGTTTATCGTTTCGACTCGAAACTGTTATCGACAACCCAAACAGGAGACTGAAGATGAAACACCTGATCCTTGTAACCATCCTTGCTGTCCTTCCGCTGAGCGCTATCGGTCACCCGATCACGAGCAGCAAAGACAGCGACAAGACACCCGCCTTCGATATCACGACGGCTCGCGCCACCACGGACGGCAGGCTGACCACGTTCGCCATGGAAGTTGCCGGTATCGCCGGCAGCGTGAAGCCGGAGCGCATTGGCCAGCTCACCGGCGCCAAGGTCGAGTCTTATGTCTGGCCGACCAACCTGGATCCGTCGACCGTCGGTTTTGACGCCAACTCCGGCATCCTGGCGCTGGCGATTACCGCGCACCCCGACTTCGACGACACACCGTTGTTTGACGAGAACCAGGATGGCGATCCGGCCAATGACGGCGCCGACTGGCATTCGCACTGGGTCGTCCTGGTTGAAGACGAGAACTGCGGCGCGGGCCTGAAAGTCCGTGACGTCTCGCCCGGCCAGGACTTGCTGCCGGCAACGGCGCCTCACCTGCCGATCGCGCTGGACAGTCCGGGTATGAGCCCGATTCTCGATGGCGGTAGTGCCCGTATCACCGTCCCTGTCGCCGATACGGCAGACGTGGCGTTCGACGCCGTCACGGCCGAACTCATGGTTAATGAGTCAGGCGAAGCCCCTCTGCTTTGCGTCACCGGCGTGCACGACATCGCTTCCGGTGACCTGTCGCTGCCGGGCCGGGTGGTCACGCAATAAATACCCGCCTCGCCACGCTGACGACAGTTGGGGTATGGAGACGGGCTCCATCGCTTGCAGGCGGACGATCTCTCAACTGACGGGGCGCGCGTCCCGTCAGTTTCCGTTCCTGCATTACCCATCCGCTACCGGATCAGAATGCCCGTTAACTGCGTTATTTGACAACATACTGTCATTACGACAATATATTGTCTATGCAGAATACGCAGACCCGGAAAAGCCAGGCCCTGACCGACCTGATTCTCGAGACCTTCAGCCTGAACGGCGCACTGCTCGCTGCGGGCGATGAACTGGTTCGCGACATCGGCCTGACCAGCGCTCGCTGGCAGGTACTGGGCGCCATAGCGCTGGAACAACGCCCGCTCACCGTCGCGCAGATCGCGCGTCGAATGGGTTTGTCCAGGCAGGCCGTGCAACGCGTGGTCAACGAACTGGAAGTCGCTGGCGTCTTAGAGTTTTCGGATAACCCGGACCACAAGCGTGCAAGGCTCGTGTCGATGACGAACAAGGGCGAGCGCGCTTACGCGAAGGCCGACGAGCGCCAGACGGACTGGGCACAGGGACTCGCAGCAGAAGCGAGCCAACAGGACATCCTGACCGCGGTTGGCGTATTGCGGTCAGTCAACCAACGCCTGAGCGCGGGCATGGACGTACAGGGAGCTTGAAATGAAACAACGAATTCACGCGTTGGCCGGTACGCTGGCGTTCTTTACGATCGCCGTATTCTGGATCTCCACGGCAGTTTCCGAACTCTTTGGCTCGCCATCGGACATTGCAGCCGTCAAACAATCCATTCTCTGGGGCTTACTCATACTGGTTCCCGCATTGATCGCGACCGGAGGTACCGGAACCTCGCTCGCCTATCGACGCGCCGGTCCAAAACTGGACAGGAAAAAACGACGCATGCCAGTGATTGCCGCGAATGGCCTGATGATTCTAGTGCCGTCTGCGTTCTTCCTCGCGTACAAGGCGGGTCTGGGAGAGTTCGACACCTGGTTCTATGCCGTCCAGGCGCTGGAACTTGGCGCGGGTGCTATCAACCTCACGCTAATGGCGCTGAATATTCGCGACGGCATGCTGCTTTCGGGACGAATTCGCAGGAATCGACCGTCGCGGGTGGAAACCTGAACCGGGCACCGGCAGTCTCGCAACGAGTGCTTCCTGAATCCTCCCTTGCCTTTGCCGTCGCTAACGAATCGAAGTGTCTTGGTATATTGGACGAAGAGCCCGCCGGATTACGGTTGGCGTAAGCGATAGACCGGGGAGGACAGCAATGGCGAACACGCGCAGGCATTTCCTGAAGAGCGTCGGCGGCATCCTCGTAGCGACTCCGTCGCTGGGCTGGTCGTTTAGCTCAGAGACGACAAACCTCGCAAAGCCTGGCCTGCGCATCCTCAACGAGCGGCCATTGAATGCGGAAACACCCGCCCATCTCCTGGACGACGACGTAACACCGACCGAGCACTTGTTCGTCCGTAACAACGGACTCCTGCCTGAGTCCATGGACCCCGACAACTGGACGCTGTCCGTGCAGGGCGAGAGCTGCCTGCGTCCGACATCGTTTTCAATTGCTGAGCTCAAACAACAGTTCGAACACGTCACGCTCGACCTGCAGCTCGAATGCGGCGGCAACGGACGCTCTGAGTTCCGGCCACGTGCATCGGGCAACCAGTGGACGACCGGTGCTGTCGGCTGCCCGCGCTGGACCGGTGTGCGCCTGAAAGACGTCCTCGAATTCTGTGGCGTTCGTGATGATGCCGTGTATGTGGCTTACAAAGGTGCCGACCGCCATCTCTCGGGCGACCTGGCCAAGACGGTAATCTCGCGTGGCGTACCCGTGTCGAAGGCGATGGAGGCCGAATCGCTGATCGCGTTCGAGCTGAACGGAGCCCCGATTGATCCGCTGCATGGCGCGCCCTTACGACTGGTGATTGGCGGCTGGCCGGGCTCGGTGTCCGGCAAGTGGCTGACTACCCTCCTCGTCCGCGATCGCGTCCATGACGGCCCGAAGATGGGCGGTTACTCGTACCGGGTGCCCTGCGAGCCGGTCGCACCCGGCAGCGACGTGCCGGAAGAGGCCATGTGCATCATCGAGTCGATGCCCGTGAAGTCGCTGATTACGAAACCGCGTTCAGGCCTGACCGTAGCCCGGGACAAGCGGCTCCGACTGCGCGGCAAGGCGTGGGCCGGCGACCTCAAAGTGGACGCCGTGCACACCAGCTGCGATTTCGGCGCAACGTGGCAAGCAGCGGAACTGGCCGCACCGGCGAATCGACTCGCCTGGCAATCCTGGCAAGCCGATATTCGCTTGCCGTCGACGGGCTACCACGAGATCTACGTACGCGCGACGGATGAACTGGGGCGCTCGCAGCCCATGCTGGTCCCCAACTGGAACCCCAAGGGCTACCTCAACAACGCCTGCCACCGGATCGCCGTGCAGGCCGTATAAGCGATGAGGTTTGCACTCTTTTTGTCCCTGCTCCTCGCCAGCGGCGCGTTCGCTGGAGACCTGAAGCCCGGTAAGGGCGACGTCTTCGTTCGCGCCCACTGTGGCGCCTGCCACTCGCTGGACCTCGTCACGTCTCAGCGCGGCAACCGGGACTTCTGGCTAAAGACGATTCGGTGGATGCAAAAGACGCAAAACCTCTGGCCGCTGCCTCCGGACCAGGAAACGCTGATACTCGATTACCTGGCGGCGAACTACAGCGAAGAAGACCGGGGGCGGCGCCCTCAATTGGATGCCGAGCTGCTGCCCACGCGTGACAGTGACCGTTAGATTCCGGGGCGTTCAGTCAGGGTTGCTGTCGACGAAAACGCTTTGCCTCACGCGATGAGGACAGAGTCGCTACTCGAGAATCAGCGAGCGCCCAGAGTCTCCGCCCCGTGCATGATCATTCGAACCTTGATGACGGCGGCGTTGATCTGCCGCTCGCGGTCGACTTCCGGTGAATTCAGCAGCGTGATACCGGTGGTGAACATGATGGACAACATCGCGTTCGCCGCCAGCTTCGGATAGGCGATCGGCACCTGCCGTTGTTCCGCGTCCTTCTCAAGAAAGTCGGCAAGGTCACTCGCCATCGTCAGGAATACGCTTTCGGAGGCTTCGCGAAAGGCGGAACCTGGCGACATACTCTCCTGCACCGTCATCCGCGAGACGCCCTGGTTGTCGGAGATGAACTCGAAGACCGCTTCCACGGATGCCCGAATCAGCGATTCGCCGTTGGCGAATTGTCCACGGACGTCTTCCATAAGGCTGACCAGCGCCTTTCGATGCTCCTCGATCAGCGCGAGGCCGAGCGCATCAAGGTCATGAAAATGGCGGTAGAACGACGTCGGTGGGATCTCGGCGAGCTTCGCCACCTCGCGAAGACTCAGAGTATCGAAACTGCGCCCGGACGCGAGCGCCTGCGCTGTCACCTCCAGAAGTCGTTGTCGTGTCTGCTCTTTTTTCTTTTTTCGTGGGTCCATGGGGGTCCGCGGCCGTGCCTTGCTGACGCCTGAAGGGTGGTATCCTAGCAGACGTGTGGTACAGTTGTGCGCACAAGTGTACGCAAACTTACCGAGAGACCCGAGATGACCCCGTACAAAGCACCTTTGCGCGATATCCGATTTGTCACCCAGGAGCTCCTGAACTTCGAAAAGCACTACGAATCGCTGCCGGACTGCGACGAGGTGAATATCGAGCTGTTTGACTCCATCCTCGAAGAGATCGCCAAGTTCTCCGAGGAAGTCATCGCACCGCTCAACGAGGTCGGTGACCGCGTGGGCTGTGAGCTGCAGGACGACGCCGAGGTGAAAACGCCGCCCGGCTTCAAGGAGGCCTACCAGCAGTACGTCGACGGTGGCTGGCCGACGCTGGACCAGCCGGCCGAGTACGGCGGCCAGAACCTGCCGATGTCCATCGGTATGCCGATCAAGGAAATGAGCAGCACGGCAAACTGGTCGTGGTCGATGTACGGCGGCCTGTCGCACGGTGCGATGGAGACCATCAACGAACATGGCTCCGACGAGCAGAAAGACCTGTTCATGGAGCCGCTGGTTAGCGGGCGCTGGACCGGTACGATGTGTCTCACGGAATCACATTGCGGCACAGACCTCGGCCTGCTCAAGACCAAGGCAGAGCCCGCGCTGGACGGTACCTACCGCATCACGGGTTCGAAGATCTTCATCTCCTCCGGCGAACACGATATGGCCGAGAACATCGTGCACATCGTGCTGGCGCGACTGACCGATGCGCCTCCGGGCACCAAGGGCATCTCCCTGTTCATCGTGCCGAAGTACCTGCCCAAGAACGACGGCACGATCGGTGACCGCAATGGCGTCACTTGCGGCGCGCTCGAGCACAAGATGGGCATTCACGGCAACGCGACCTGCGTAATGAACTTCGACGGCGCGACGGGCTACCTCATTGGCGAGCCCAACAAGGGCCTGCAATACATGTTCACGTTCATGAACTTCGCAAGGCTCGGCACCGGGCTGCAGGGACTCGCCCACGGCGAACTGGCTTTGCAGAAGTCGGTCGCCTACTCACGCGACCGGCTGCAGATGCGGGCTCTGTCCGGCCCGAAGAACCCCGACGGCCCTGCAGACCCGATCATTGTTCACCCGGACGTTCGTCGCATGCTGCTGACACAAAAGGCCCTCACCGAAGGCGGCCGGGCCCTGTTCTACTTCACGGCCAAGCTCGGCGATATCCTGACCCGGTCCGACGATCCGGCAGCACGCGCGCTGGCTGACCAATCGCTTGGCGTACTCACGCCCATCGTCAAGGCGTTCCTGACGGAAACCGGTTTTGAGTGCGCTAACATGGGCCTGCAGTGTTTCGGCGGCCATGGTTACATCACCGAGTGGGGCGTCGAACAGAACGTTCGCGACGCGCGTATCGGTATGCTGTACGAAGGCACGACGGGCATCCAGGCACTCGATCTGCTCGGTCGAAAAGTACTTGGCACCCGCGGCAAGGCACTGGATCCGATTACGGCAGCTATACTTGAGTTCTGCAGCCGGTCGCAGGACTGCAAGGAACTTCGACCGCACCTGAAAACGGTGCGCCGATTGACCAAGCAATGGAAATCGCTGACCCGCAAAATCGGTTTCGCTGCCATGCGTGACCGCGATGCGGTAGGCGCCGCGTCCGTCGACTACATGATGTACTCGGGCTACGTGCTGCTGGCCGTCGCCTGGGCCGCGAGCGCGAGAATCGCTCACAAGAAACTCAAGGAAGGCACGTCGGAAACGGCATTCTACGAATCGAAGATTCGCACCGCTGATTTTTACTTTGCCAAGCTCCTGCCGCGCACGACGTCCCTGTACGAAACCATGATGGCCGGCGCTGACACGCTGATGAGTATCGAAGAAGACCAGTTCGTTTTCTGAGCCACGCCAGTCAACGCCCATACGACCTAAGGAACCACAATGCTATTTTCCGGAAAAGCGATCTCTGTGAAGGTCGAAGACGGTATCGCAGAACTCTGCTTTGACCTTGAAGGTGAATCGGTCAACAAGTTCAACGCACTCACTGTCGAAGAACTGAAGTCCGCGACAGCCGCCATTGCCGGCGACGACTCTGTCAAAGGTGTCATCGTGACCAGCGGCAAGCCCGTGTTTATCGTCGGCGCCGACATTATGGAGTTCAGCAGCCTGTTCGGTGGCAGCGAAGACGAACTCGTCGAGCGGATCTACGCGATCAATCTCGAGGTCTTCAATGTGTTTGAAGACCTGCCCGTGCCGACGGTTGCTGCGATCAACGGCATCGCCTTCGGCGGCGGCCTCGAGATGGCGCTGGTCTGCGACTACCGCGTCATGTCGGAGACCGCAAAGATCGGTCTGCCGGAGACCAAGCTCGGCATCATTCCCGGTTACGGTGGCACGACTCGCCTGCCCCGACTGATCGGCGCTGACAATGCGATCGAGTGGATTGCGTCGGGCAAGGAGCAGCGGGCGAAGCCGGCGTTCAAGGCCGGCGCCGTGGATGCGGTCGTCGCAGCGGATCAACTCCGCGATGCAGCGATCTCGATGGTAAGACAGTGTATTGACGGCAAGCTCGACTACCAGGCGCGGCGAACGGAAAAACAGTCACCGCTGACGCTCAACAAGATCGAGGCGATGATGGTGTTCGAAACATCCAAGGCGTTTGTTGCCGGACAGGCCGGCCCGCACTACCCCGCGCCGGTCACCGCCATCAAGGTCATGGAAAAAGCCGCCGGTATGCATCGCGACGACGCACTGCGCGAGGAAGCGAAGGGCATCGCGAAGATGGCTAAAACGATGGCGGCGAAAAACCTCGTCGGCCTGTTTGTTGGCGACCAGGTGCTCGCACACACCGCCAAGGCGATTGCGAAGAAAGGTGGCAAGGTTGAACGGGCTGCCGTGCTAGGTGCCGGCATCATGGGCGGCGGAATCGCCTACCAGTCTGCCTACAAAGGCACACCCATCATCATGAAGGACATCGCACAGGCCGGCATCGACCTGGGTCTCGCCGAGGCAAGCAAGCTGCTCGCCAAGCAGGTCGATCGTGGTCGCATGAGCCCGGCAGAGATGGCCGCTGTCCTCAGCAAGATCCAGCCCTCGCTGGGTTACGACGGCTTTGAGCACGTCGACATCGTCGTGGAAGCGGTCGTCGAGAACCCGAAAGTGAAGCACGCCGTGCTCACGGAGACCGAGGGCAAGATACGGGAAGACGCGATACTCACGTCGAATACCTCGACGATCTCAATCGACCACCTGGCTGAACCGCTTGCGCGGCCTGAAAACTTCTGCGGCATGCACTTTTTCAATCCGGTACACCGGATGCCGCTCGTAGAAATCATCCGCGGCGCGAAGACCAGCGATGCCGCCATTGCCAAGACGGTGGCCTATGCGCTTGCCATGGGCAAGAAGCCGGTCGTCGTCAATGATTGTCCGGGGTTCCTCGTGAATCGAATCCTGTCGCCGTACATGGGCGCGTTCCTCGGTCTCGTGAAACGCGGCGTCGACTTTGTCGCGATCGACAAGGCCATGGAGCGCTTCGGCTGGCCGATGGGACCTGCCTACCTGTCTGACGTCGTTGGCATCGATACCGGCGTGCATGCCGGCAAGGTGATGGCGGCGGGCTTTCCGGAGCGTATGCAGTACGACTTCACGACCAGTCATGACGTGATGTACGAGAACGAGCGCTTTGGCCAGAAGAACGGCCGCGGCTACTACGCCTACGAAATGGACAAGAAGGGTCGTCCGAAGAAGATCGTCGATGCGTCCGTTGCCGAATTGCTCGCATCCGTGGTCGACGGCCAGGAGACGCTCAGTCCGGAGGATATCGTGGACGCCATGATGATCCCGCTGTGCCTGGAGGCGGTTCGCTGCCTCGAAGACGGCATTGCGGCATCGGCGACCGATATCGACCTGGCACTGATCTACGGCATCGGCTTCCCGCCGTTCCGCGGCGGCGCCCTTCACTATATGGATGACATGGGCCTGGCCGAATTCGTGGCACGTGCTGACGAACTTGCCGATGCCGCGGGATCGATGCGCGCCCTGTATGAACCCACCGAAAAACTTCGCGAGATGGCGGCCGCTGGCGGCACCTTCTTCGGATAAGCAGAGAACAGGAGACTGAAATGGACCTGAATCCGAGAGACGCGGTCATTATTGATTTTGCACGCACACCCATGGGTCGTTCGAAAAACGGCTGTTTCCGATACACACGCGCCGATGACCTGTCGGCCGCGCTGGTCAACGGCCTGTTCGCACGCAATCCCAAAGTCGACCCGGCCGACGTTGAAGACATCCTGTGGGGTTGCGTAATGCAGACCCTCGAGCAAGGCATGAACCTCGCTCGTTTTGTTGCCGTGTTGTCCGTGCTGCCGAACGAGGTCGCGGGGCAGACTGTCAATCGACTGTGTGGTTCATCCATGTCGGCGCTGCACTCTGCCGCGCAGGCCATCATGACCGGTAACGGCGATGTCTTTGTCGTCGGCGGCGTGGAGCACCTCGGGCACATCGACATGATGCACGGTGTCGATATCAACCCGGCCCTGTCGAAACATGCTGCCAAGGCGGCGGGATCGATGGGACTCACAGCGGAGATGCTGGGCCGCATGCACGGGATATCGCGCGAGGCGCAGGACGAGTTCTCTGCACGATCGCACCACCGCGCGCACGCCGCGACCGAAGCCGGTCATTTCGATCGAGAGATCATCCCGATGGAAGGCCATGACGCAGACGGCGTAAAAGTCCTCATCGAGAAGGACGAGACCATTCGCCCGGACACGACAGTTGAAGGCCTTGCCCAACTCAGGCCCGTCTTCGATCCGGCCAACGGCACAGTGACCGCCGGCAGTTCCTCGCAGATCACCGACGGTGCATCCTGCATGATCGTCATGTCCGGTGAACGCGCGGAAGCGCTCGGCATCGAGCCGCTGGCCCGCATTCGTTCAATGGCGGTGGCCGGCGTGGATCCGTCGATCATGGGCTACGGCCCGGTGCCGTCGACACAGAAAGCGCTGAAGCGTGCCGGCTTGAGCATGGATGACATCGATCACGTGGAACTGAACGAAGCCTTCGCCGCGCAGGCCCTGCCCGTACTCAAGGACCTCGGCCTGTTGGACAAGATGGACGAGAAAGTGAACCTCAACGGCGGCGCCATAGCGCTGGGTCACCCGTTTGGCTGTTCCGGCACGCGCATCACGGGCACGCTGTTGAACGTGATGCAGCAGAGCCAGGGCAACCTGGGTGTGGCAACGATGTGTGTCGGGCTCGGCCAGGGCATTACGACCGTGGTTGAACGACTGGAACCCTGAGCGCTGTCCGTTTCACCTGCCGTGAGCTGCCAGTAGCGACACGGAAGTCTGTTCCGAAGGGCCTCATACGAGGCCCTTTCAACGAACCATCAGGTAGAGTCGTTGATGCGTATTGGTGTTTGCAAAACGCGAACGCGCCGCGGCAGGGTCTGCTTGAAAAAGGTCAAACCGGTTCTCTTTTGCGGCGCCGGACGTCGTGTCTACAACCAGCCGAGGTCCCTTGCTGTCTGGAACGCCTCGATGCGATTCCCGGCGCCCAGTTTGCTCATCGCCTCGGCCAGGTAGTTCCTCACCGTACCGTCTGACAGCGACAGCTCAGCGGCGATCTGCTTGTTGGACATGCCCTCTTCCGCCAGGCGAAGGACCTGGCGCTCGCGAGCGTTCAGCGGGTCGGGCGTGGTCCAGGCCAGTTCGGCGAGTTCGGGCGGTACATAGCGCTCGCCTTTGTGCACCGACCGAATAGCGCCCGCCAGTTCATCGCTGGCTGCATCCTTGAGGACGTAACCGGACACACCGGCCTGCAGCGCACGCTGGAGGTAACCGGGCCGGGCGAAGGTCGTGACGATCAGCACGCGGGTATTCAGGCGCTTCTCGCGAATTGCCGATGCGATATCGATGCCTGACATGCCGGGCATTTCGATATCGGTCATTAACACATCGGGTTTGAGTTCCTCCGTCATTCGCATGCCGACTTCACCGTCATCGGCGGCGCCGACCACCTCGATGTCGTCCTCGAGGTCGAGCAACGTGGCAAGTGCGCCGCGCAGCATCGCCTGGTCCTCGGCAATCAATACCCGGATCATGCTTCGCTCCCGGCGGGAAACTCATCGGCAAACGGTAACGAGACGCTGAGTTCGGTGCCGTTGCGATTTTTCAGCTGCATGTCGCCCCCAAGCGCCGTGATGCGTTTGCGAACACCGTCGAGACCGGCTCCGCCGGTGCTGTCACCGCTGCTGCCCACGCCGTTGTCGCTGACGGTCAGCGTTAGCTCTTCGTTGAGAGGTTTAATATGAATCCGCGCCCGGTCAGCCTTGGAGTGACGAACGATGTTGGTCACCGCCTCACGAATCGTGAGGCCCAGCGCCTTGCCAAGTGGCAGGCTCAGTGGCGGCACGTCGTCATCAACGGTGAGTGAGATTCCGGCCGCATCCAGGGCCTGCCGTGCAAGCTCGATCTCGGCCTCGACCGTAGTGACCGTCATGTCATAGACCGCCGCCCGAATCTCCTTCAGCGCGTCGCGGGCTGACCCGGCGACCTCGTCGACCTCCTGCCTCGCCTTTTCCGGGTTCTTGTCCATCAGCTTGGACGCAAGATCCGACTTCACTGCGATCATGGTCAGGGTGTGCCCCAAGAGGTCGTGCAGGTCGTGAGCAATGCGCTCACGTTCAGCCAGCGTGGCTCGCTGGCGTTCGAGCACGCGGGCGCGCTTCAGGTTTCTTTCGCGTTCCAGCGTGTCGGCATGCGACATGCAGCCGAAGCCCGTAATCAGCCCGAACACCACCGCGAATATCGCATTGAAAAGATCCTGGGGTGAGGCGCCACTGACGAAGTTAAAGGCAACGTAGAACAGCGTCAGCCCGAGGATAATCCGGGTTGCCGATGTCTTGGGCCGCTGGTAGCCGGCCTGCGCGCAGGCATAGATGTGAAACACACCGTGAAGGCCGGAAAACGGCGACAGCGCGATCGCGATGATTTCATAGGCTGCGATGTGCAGCGTGTATTTCGGCGAGTGCTTCTCGTGTGCGCTGAGGAAGATCGGCACGAACACGGCGAGTGCCACGGCAATCGCCACGTAATCCACCGTCGTGGGTTCGCGCCATAACCACTCCGGAAAATAGAACGCGATGTAGATCAGGTGGAAGTAGCGCCAGCGATCCATGCCGGTCTTCTGCTCTGCGACAGCTTCAGTCACTGGCGCTGTCCTCGAGCAGTTCAACATTGTCGATCGCGAACCGGTAACGACCCGGTGTCATCGGTGTGACCAGTGCGAACCCGACGAACTGATCTCGTTGAGTACCGGTCAGCCCATCCAGTGACAGGGTTACGCGTTGCCAGTCGTTTGTCACACTGAACTCCTCGGTTGGCGGTGCGCCAGCGCTCTCGGAGGAGAATAACATCAGGCGATAGGTAGACGGTGTGCCACGTACGTCGAAGCGGATACTCTGGTAATTGCCCAGACCGGCCACGTTGGCCGGATCGACACCACCGAAGAATGCGCCCGCCCAGGGGAATGGAAAGCCAGGGTTGATCGCTGCATCAACCTCGAGCGCACCGGCGCTACCGCCTGCGCCCACGTTGATACGGTCAATGCTTGCGGTCGAAGCGCCGCCCATCATCTCGTCGCTGGTGGCCTGCCAGGTAAACCCGTCAGGCGCCGAAACGGCTTCGTCGAAACGCCCCAGCTCAGCAGGCAAGGCGACACCCGCCGGCACGCTGGCTGTCATGCCTCGATCAACGCGGTAGCCGTTGCGGTAGATCGAGTGAATCCGGCGCGTCGAGTCGATGTTGTCGAGTGAATCGCTGCTTATGAGCACGATGTCTGCCCTCGCCCCGGGACGCAAATCACCGCGCCCGACGAGATTGAAGCTCTCAGCGACCCAGGCCGTCGCACTGTTTAATGCGTCCAGCGGTCTCATGCCGGCGTCGACCAGCAACTCAAGCTCCTGGTGCAGGGTGGCGCCATGCGCAGTGCCGGGGTTGGGCGCATCCGAGCCCGCGAGGATACGGACACCGGCCGCGTGTAGAACGCCCACATTGTGCAAGGCGTTATTCAGAACGAAACCGGGGATCGGTCGCCCGAAACTGCCGGCAAGACCCGATCTCTGCGCTTCTGTCAGGTGTTCCGCGAGCTGCGGGTCATCAAGCACCGACCGGCCCGGGTCTTCACCGTCGATCATCGCGATCACGGCGAGCGTCGGGATCACAAACACATTGCGATCGAGCATTTTCTGCACGAGCTCGTCGCTAATCTCGCGATCGGCGAAGATATGCACAAGGCCATCAATACCTGCATCCACGAGATCTTCCGCGTCGTCGTGCCGCGATATGTGCGCAACAACCATCAGGTCCTGCGCCTTCGCTTCCTCGATGACGGCCTTGGTCGTTGCGAGATCGAGACTCCTGAACATCGGGTTGCCGGACATGTAAACCAGCTTGATGAAGTCGGAACCTTCCGCCTTTCGATCGGCCACCCATTGGGCGGCCTCTGCCGGTTCCGACAGTGTGGTTACGGGCACACCAAACTGGGTACCGTGGCCGCCTTCTGCCGTGGCCAGCATGCCCGCACTAAAGAGCGCCGCTTTGTCGGTTTCCGAAAAACCGGCCCGATCATCGCGATCCTGGAACTCAAGCGGTGACGTGAACATGTCCACCATGCTCGTGACGCCAAAGCGCAGTGCATCTCGACGGGCCGGGCCGTAAGTGTGCGTGTGCGCATCAATCAGTCCCGGCAGCGCGATCAGGCCATTGCCGTCGACCGTGACCGCATCCTTCGGAATGTCCGCATCGCTGGCCAGCAGCTTACCGTCACGCATGACAAGACGATCTGCCGGGCGCACACGTGTACCGTCAAAGATGCGAACGTTCTCGATCACGGTCGTCCTGCCGGTCACCGGCTCACTCATCTCCGGTTCCGGCAGCAGGAAGACGAGTGCTGCTACCAGGACAGCGCATCCGATCAGGGCACCAAGCGAAGTTTTCGAGTGCATCTCGCGACTCCGACTCAGCTGCGCTGGCCTTGCCATGCAAGACCGGCGAGACCCGCCAGTACGGTCGTCATGATGCAGATCATCGCGATGTTATCCGCCGTTCCGGTATTGGCCGCAACGCCTGTGAAGGACAGTGCGACCTCGGCCAGGTGGAAGGACGGCAGTCCAAGCGCCACGTTCTGCATGACACTCGGGAACAACGTGATCGGAAACCACAGTCCGCCGAGCACGGCGAGCGACAGGAAGCACAGGTTGGACATGGCAACGGCGGCATTCGCACCGAAACGGAAGCCCAGTGCCAGGCCCAGCAGCGAAAACGGGAATACGGCGAGCAGGTGCGTCACCAGCAGGCCGAGCCAGGCGCTGCGTTCGAGCGCGACACCGCCGAGCGTGGCCGCGGCGACGTAGATCGGCAGCAGCGCGAAAACAGCGAACACCACGGTCGCCAGGAGCTTCGCGCCGATGTAGGACCACGCGGGTGCAGGTGATACACGCTTGATGTCCAGCCAGCCACGTTCCCTTTCGGTCGCAACGCCTGCTCCAAACCCGAAGATCGCCGGCCCCATCACGGCGAATACACCGTAGGTCGCCAGCAGTGTCTCAGCGGCACCGCCGCGCGACAGCATGATGCCGAAGAGCAGGTAGAAACAGGTCGGCAACGCCAGCGTCGGGATGACAAACTCCGGCGAACGGAACGTCTTGCGCAACTCGGCGCCGGTCTCGGCAAAGAGAATCTCGATACTGTTGCTCATTACGCGGCCTCCTTTGTCACGCTGTCGGTCAGGTTGTCGATGGCTTCGCTCAAGCCGGGTTTCTCAACGGTCAGGTCCGAGAGGCCCGGGTCGCGTTCCAGCAGGTGTCTAAGCGTTAGCGTTGCATCCGCCGACAGGATCTCGAGTCCCCGGCCCTTTTCCTGCACGGAGTGCACACCGGGAATGGACACCACCTCCGATTTCGACAGCGCGGTCTTACATGCGATGAGTGCACCACCGACACGACCGCGGATAACGTCCGTGGGCCCGTCGGCGACGATCACACCGTTCTGCATGACCACGATGCGGTCAGCCAGCGCGTCCGCCTCCTCGAGATAATGCGTCGTCAGGAGAATCGTCTTGCCACGGTCCGCCATGGCGCGCACGCTGTTCCACACCGCGCGGGACGACCCCTGGTCGAGACCCGTGGTTGGCTCGTCGAGGAACAAGAGCTCCGGGTTTCCCACCAGCGCGAGCGCAAACTGCACGCGTCGCTTCTGCCCGCCGGACAGTTTTTTGTAGCGGGTGTCGGCGAAGTCGCCTATGCCGGTGTCCTCGATCAGCGCCTCGACATCCGCAGGTTGTGAGTAGTACGTCGCGAACAGCGACAGGTGCTCACGTGCGCTCATCAAGTCCGGCAGATCACTGTCCTGCAGCATCGCGCCAATTGCACTGCGTGCAGAACGCGAGCCGGCCGGCTGGCCAAGCACCTGGATACCACCGGCAGTCGGTCGGGTCAGACCCAGAGAACACTGAATGAACGTCGTCTTCCCGGCGCCGTTCTCACCGAGCAGTGCGCAAATCTCGCCCTTGCGTATCGAGAGATCGACGCCGGCAACCGCTCGAGTCTTGCCGTATGTCTTTTCAACGCCTTCAGCGTGTAAAACAGCCGATGTGTTCACGTGGAAACCCTCCAGTGGAAACGGATTTCCATTGTGCAAATCAGTCGCCGTGTTTATCAGGAGCAAACATCAGGCATTGCGGGTGACATTTGTCATGTCGATCTGATCCACGCCCTGTACGCCGAGTCCGATTATCGATACCCGGCTCCCGATCGCTCGAAAAAACCTGAAGACTTAAGCGGAAGTGGGACCCTGGCCGGTCGGCCGCTCAGGGTCGAAGACATCCTCGACGGTCAGCCCGAAGACATCGGCAATCTTGAAGGCCAGTGACAAGGACGGGTCGTGCTTTTCCTTCTCGACGGCGTTGATCGCCTGCCGGGAGACGGCGACTCTCTCGGCCAGGTCGGCCTGGCTCCACTGCCGTTCGGCACGAAGAACGCGAATCCTGTTTTTCACAGGTAGCGCATCCTGACAAATGCCTGCGCGATGCCTTGAACCATCAGCAATGCCGGCAAGATCCAGATGGGTGAAATGGCGGGCAGTTCAACGGCGCCCTCAAGAAACCCGTAGGTGAATCCGGCTATCCCGACCAGGCCCGCCGACCAGAGTGTGGACTCGGTGACGACCTTTTGCTGAACCTCATCAAGCGTTCGTACAAACTCGGTCATGATGAATAGCAGATAGATCGCCGGGATTACAGGCAACAGGGAAAGCGCGATCAGCAACGGTACCGGCAGATCCAGCGATGCGTCCAGCACGTTGATGCCAACAATGGCGGCAGTATAGACAACCAGCGTCAATACCAGTTGTCTCATGTAGCGTTTCAATGCGGGCTTCAAAATTAGTCCTCCAGGAAACGGCTCAGCGCAGCATCGAACACGTCGGGCTGGTCGAGCATCACAAAATGGCGCGAGTTCTCAACAAGATCAAAGTCGACATCGGACAGTCCGGCATACAGCGCCCGGTAGATTGACACGTGCTGTTGCGGCGTCGTTCCGATAAGGGCGTTATGCGGTACGAGAACGGTAACCGGTGCCTGGACGGCCTCAAGGAGATAGGAATAGTCCGTGCCGAGAAGATCAGCCGTCGCCGCGGCGATGCTGGCCTGGTCCGACATTTTGATGTCCTCGAAAACGAGCGACTGCGAGTCTTCGCTCGTCGCCTGGCGCGGTAAGCCCTGCCCCATCATGTTCAGAAATTGCTCGCGCGGCATGTTTTCAAACTGCGCCTTTACTCCAGCAGCTTGCAGGGCGGCGCGCTCTTCAGTAATACCCGGCTGAAACAGCGCCGGGAGAAACGGAACAGAATCCACGATCAAGACGCTATCCACACGCTCCGGCAGTCTCGATGCGATCATCAGCGACAGCACACCACCCATCGAGTGACCGACGAGTTTCACGTCCGAGAGATCTTCCGACTCGATGAACGTCGCAAGAGACTGCGCCGCGTCTTCGACAAAGTTGTCGGTCGACGGCGGAGCAGCGACACCCGCAAACCCGGCAAGGGTTATCCAGTGCGCCTGTGCATCGAGCGGAGACGACAGCGCCGCATGGAATGCTCTGGGAGACGACGTCAATCCGGGGATAAAGATGACCGGATCACCCGTGCCGTCGATCGACACCTCAAACCGTTCGCTGACATCCAGCGCACCGCCTGCGGCGACGCCGGGAAAATGACTCGCACCGCCGAGGAACAGCAGCACCAAAAGCGTTGGCTGAAGTTTCGAGAAACCTTTCATAGCGATTACCTGCAAGAATACCTGACAGAATGTAAGGTATACCTGACAAACTAAGTTTGTCAAGAGAACCTGACTTTTTGACAGGTTTTCTGGCTACACGAATCGATGACCAAGGTTGCCGGACGCGTGCGGCCAGGGCGGGTCAGGAATGCATCAGCACAGTGAGCGGGTTCAGGTTTTGCGGCCCAACGAGTCGATAAGCCGGGCCCAGAAACGGGCACCGTGACGGAAACTGGAGACTTCGTATTTCTCGTTCGGACTGTGAGCGCAGTCATCTTCCAGCCCGAATCCGATCAGAAGACTGTCCATGTCGAGCGCGTCGGCGAAGTTCTCGACGATGGGGATGGACCCGCCGCAGCCCACAAACGCGGCATCTTTGTCGTACTCCGCCGTCAGGTCAGCAAGCGCCAGTTTCACGATGTTGCTGCTCGTATCGCAGGTGACCGCGGGGTTTGAGTTGTGCCAATGGAAGGAGACCGAGCAGTCCGCCGGGATCATCGACTCCACGAACGCTTTGAAGTTTTCCTGCACGGCTGCAGGGTCCTGCCCCGCAACAAGACGGAACGAGACCTTCGCGTGGGCTTCCGCCGGAATCACAGTCTTGAAGCCTTCCTCGATGTAGCCACCCCAGACGCCGTTGACGTCGCAGGACGGGCGCGACCAGATCTGCTCCAGCACGTGCCGGTCCCCCTCACCCGCCGGTATCGACAGTCCGATATCGCCAAGAAACGCGTCCTGGTCGAAACCGAGGTCCTTCCACTGCTGCAGCACAGCGGGATCGAGATCTTCGACGCCGTCATAAAACCCGGGCACGTTGACGTGACCGTCAGCATCCTTAAGCGCTGCCAGAATTCGCGCAATGATGTTATTCGGGTTCTGTGCCGCATTGCCGTAGAGCCCGGAGTGCAGGTCACGGCTGGCCGCCCTGACCGTAAACTCGGCGGCCACCATGCCACGAAGCATGGAGGTAATCGCGGGCGTCTGCTTGTCCCACATCAGCGTATCGCAGACGAGAACCTGGTCAGCCTTGAGGGCTTCTTTGTTCGCCTCGAGAAACGGCTGCAGGCTTGCACTGCCTGACTCTTCTTCACCCTCAAACAGGACCGTCACGGACAGCGGCAGCTTGCCGTGCACGGCCATGGTCGCCCGACAGGCCTCAACAAAGGTCATCAGCTGCCCTTTGTCATCCATGGCGCCACGGGCCACGATGCGTCCCTCGTCTTGCGCATCGGCCCTGACCAGTTGAGGCTCGAACGGCGGCGCCGTCCAGAGATCGAGCGGGTCCGGTGGCTGCACGTCGTAATGCCCGTAAAAGAGAATGTGCGGCGCAGACGGCTCATCACTTCTGAGGTGGCCCATGACCATGGGATGACCTTCTGTCGGACAGACCTGGGCATCGAATCCGATCGACTTGAGATCATCGGCGAGCCAGTTGGCGGCGCGCACGCACTCGTCCTTGTACTCGGGGTCTGTCGAGATGCTTGGAATCTTCAGGAATTCGAACAGGCGATCGATCGCGCCGTCGAAACCTGAGTCCAGTTGCGAAAGGACAGGATTAACGGTTGTCATAGAAAGGCTCCCCCGGCCATGCCGCGCCCGTTGTCCATCGCTTCCAGGCGAGAATAGACCCGTAAACATCCAAGGCACGTCTTGTATTGATTTTCTCGGGATAGCTTACACAATGCGCCGACCGTGTGGCCACGCGGACACGCTAGGTAAATCCCGGAATTGACGGTTGCACCGCTGCCATCAAAACTTCCCGCTTTATGGTTGTCACTTTGCCAGGCGGGTCGTCTGCCGCCCGACCGCGGCAGGCCTTCCTGCCACACACGAAAGCGAGGAAGTGCGATGAAAACGGTTCTGGTGGCCGGATCAACGGGCTACCTCGGTCAGTTCGTGGTCCGGGCCCTCAAAGCAAAGGGCTACCAGGTCAAAGCGCTTGGACGTAGCGAACAGAAGCTCGACGCTATCAGGGAAATCGCTGATGAGCTGGTGCTTGGCAGCGTCACTGAGCCGGAGTCACTCGCCGGCATCTGCGACGGCGTTCATGTCGTGTTTTCGTCTGTCGGTATCACGAGGCAAAAGGACGGCCTGACTTACCGGGATGTCGACTACCAGGGCAACAAGAACCTGCTGGTCGAAGCTGAATCAGCGGGTATTGAGAAGTTCGTATACGTGCATGTATTGAACGCCGACAGGATGCCGAACGTTGCACTGATCCAGGCGAAGCAGGCGTTTGTCGATGACCTGCAACAGACGGAGATTGAACACATGATCGTGTGCCCTACCGGTTTCTTCTCGGACATGGAGGAGTTTCTCGGCATGGCGCGCTCCGGCCGCGTTTACCTGTTCGGTGACGGATCAAACCGCATCAACCCGATACACGGCGCTGATCTTGCCGATGTCTGTGTTGACGCCATCGCTGGCTCTTCGAACCGCATCGAGGTCGGCGGACCTGAGGTGTTTACCTATCGCGAGATCGCGGAGTTGGCCTTCGAAGCTGTTGGCAAGCCGGCGAAAATTTCATCGGTGCCCGAAGGCCTGGTGTCTGCAGCGGTCCGGGCCATGCGCTGGTTAACCCCGGCCTCGGTTTACGGCCCGCTACAATTTATGGCGAGCGTAATGACGATGGACGTGGTCGGTGACAGGCACGGCCAGCGGACGCTGGATGCACACTTTTGCGAAGTAATGACAGGAAGGTCCTCGGACTGAGGACCTTCCCTTGAGCGACAATGCTCGACGCCAACGAGAGCCTAGAGCGCTGCCACTTCAGCCGACGCGCCAGCGTCCGGTGACACGACCGACGACAGGTCGTAAGCCGACTGTTGACCATCCCATCGCTGGGGCACGACCTGTAACTTGTCGATGTCGTAACCCTGCTCCTTGAGCAGGCGAACCTGCGCAACCAGGTCGTCATTCGGAATCGACGGTGTACGCGCCATGATCCACGCAAAGTCCCGCTTGTTGCGACCGATGATGGTCTGCGAGTAGGCATCGTCCACGTACACGATCCGGTAGTCAGACTTTATCGGCCACACAAAACGCATGCCCCATTCCGCATTGGATTGTGTATCTCGTATGAAGCCGCGTGGGTTGTAGGACTTCTGCTTGCCTTCGAAACTGCCTTTACGAAACGCAAAGGTTGTATCAATGGTCCCGTCATCATCCAGTCGATAGGTCTCCGTCGCGTTGTAGATGTCTTTCTCGAGAAAGGTCGGGATGCTGGCAATCACGTACCAGTCACCCATGAAGCGCTCGATGTCTACGTAACTCTCGGTCAGGATTTCGCCCTGCTCCGGGAGGGTAGAACACCCCGCCCCGAGAAAGCCGGCACTAACAACAAAGAGAACGGAACGAAACCGGGCAACTAATGAGTTTTTCATTTGCATATCTCCTGTCCGGTTACGCAGCGGCGTTGTGGCCGGCAGGAACATCCACCGGAATGTAGCGAAGTTTGCGGCCACCTTTTGCGGGCGCCTCCAGCCCGAGCCAGCGCTGGCTCTCGTCGTTCGAGTACCACAGCGTGATGACACCCGCCTTGGCCTTCAGGCTGTACTTCACGGCGTCAACCGGGGTTCCGTTAACCTCCACCGTATCGAGACCGTCCTTTTCTACACTGACATCCTCGAGTTCGCCGGTCTGGCTGTTGAGCAACTGCCTGGACTGCAGAATATCCGGGTTCCAGTAAGCGAACGTCTGAACGCAGGAACCCAGGGTCTGCTCGCCAGCTGTAGTGAAGACCGTGGTTTCATCAGCGCCGCGCTCGCCACGCACACTCAGGACGTCGCCATTACTGTTGGTGTTCGCGTCAATGCTTTTGAGGCACCCGTTACTCCAGACCTCGGTATTGTCATGGCGATACCGGAATGCATTGATGAACAGCACCTTCACGTCGAAGCTGGCCCTGGTTTTTAAGACCTTGTTTCCGCCGTCGTCGGACACGTCGAAACTGTGAAACCCGATCGGCTTGTTGTTCAGCAGCACTTCGAAGTTCCACTTGGATTCCTGTGTCGTTCCCTCGTCGACGTTTGCGAAAGCCGTGCCTGTGAATGCAGCGATCAACACAATGGTCGTTAGAGTCTTTCCTAGATTAGTCATTTCAATTTCCCTATTTAGTCCATCCATTGGAGTCAGGCTGCTTGCGCAACCGGTTTGCGCTGCCCGTCCAGTCGTCGCGCGACGTGAACAAGCAGAGGCAGCAAGACAGCCCAACCCAGACCGATAGCGGTCAGTGCCAAGGCAGTCGAGCTGAAATTGACGGCGCCGAGACTGGACCCGGCGAAGAAAGCCATGGGACCGCCGAGTGCTCCGGCGACCACGGCGATCGGCACGCTTCGTCTGAGCCATCGCATGCCGACATTGATCGTGGTTGCAAACAGCACCCACATCGAAACGATCCAGTAGGGCGCCATCCCTGGCACCCAGTTGCCTGACGGATAACTCACCAACCCGGTGGCAACGAGGGCCGACTCCCAGCCGAGTCCCATTATTGCTGCCGTAGTTAACAGCAGGACCTCTGACTGGCGATCTTTACTCATTGCGACATGAACACCGACAGCGATGGCAACAGCCGCCAGTCCGAAAACAGGAAGGCCAATTGCTGCGCTGAGGACGACGACCGTCCAGGCGATCTTGAAAACAACCAGGTTTGTGATTATCGGTTTCATCGGAACTCCATCTCCAAAGTTCATCATTGAACTTGTCCCTAATTGAGATGAAGTGTGGCAGCGCGTCGAAAACAAGTGGTCTCTGCAAGTTTTCGCGTTGTATCGAATTGCGACGTTTTTCGAAAAAACGTAACAGTTGTATCTGCGCCGCCCTGTCGATCAACTGGGTCAGGGCAACCCCGATGATCTGATCGACATGTTAGCGCTTGCGTAAACACTCGGAGTGTATCGGGGATGTCCAGATCAGCTGAGCCGGTGCTGGTGTTCAGGTGCTGACTTTCGCTTGTATGAGCCCGGTAATGAAACGCCGCCACCGACCTGCAGAGAGTCGATGGCGGCGTAAGGTTTCCCCGGGGACGTTTGGTAACCGGTTTCCCTTAGCAGAACCGGGAAAGATCAGCAGCTTTGCCCGGGGTGATTCCGGCTATGTCCTCGTTGGCGTCGTCTGGCTCTAGCTGCCGACGGAAGCTTGCGCATCGCCGGACGTTGACACCGGCGGCTTCATCAGGAGCACCGGCGTGTTGCGCTTGTAGGTTTCGTAGTTCGGCTGTCCGCCCCAACGCTCATCAGCGGCTCTCTCAAGCATGGGAACACCGCTAACTTTGGTTAGCAGAAACGCAACGAACACTGGCGAGATAAGCGTTGCCCATTGCCACCCCTCGAGCACCGGGATAGCGATCAAGGCCATGCCGCTCCAAAGGAGTATTTCGCCAAAGTAGTTGGGATGACGCGACCAAGCCCAGAGGCCGGTGCTGATAAACCGGCCTTTGTTCTCGGGCTTCGAACGAAAGACCGACTTTTGGCGATCCGCGACGATCTCAATCAGGATACCCGCGGTCCATACGCCAATGCCCAGAGCGCTAACCAGGCCCAGCGGCTCGCGGTTTCCGCCGGTGATAATCGCCAGCGCGCAGGCTGCTGTCAGCAGCACCCAGAGACCCTGCACCGTCCAGGCCATGAAGAACCGCGACGGGCTTTGCTTGATGTCGTCGAAGCGACCATCCTTGCCTGCACGTGAAATCCTGAGAAACAGGAACGAGGCAAGCCGAATCGCCCAGAACATCACCATCGCGGCGACGATCGTAGAACGCAGGTCCAGCGGACCGGACATCACCACAGCAACAGCAGTGACGGTGATGTAGGTCAGACCACCGACCAGGTCATAGTAGTGTTCGGTCCGTTTAATGGCTGCAGGCACAAAGGCCAGCCAGTTGATCGCGAAGGCCAGCACGGCGCAAATCGCGAAGATCGAAAACCCACCGTACGAGATACCGTTGTGGCTTCCGGCTGCGGCAACCAGGGCGCCGACAATAATTGCGATTACGGAACCGACGATTGCCTGTTTTTCGGGGTTACTTTCTGTTTGATGATCCATCTCACTATCTCCATCCATTGACGGCGAGCGAGTATAGAGTTCAAACCTGTAACTGGGTGTACCAGCAAAGTGTTGTTACGAGATGACAAATTCCGTTACACCAAGTGGGTGTTACAAGATCGAACGATGTTCGGCTGCAAGACGATTTGAACGGAATTTCGAGAGGCAGAAGGCCAAAACATATCGACGCTTCGCGCAACGTGATGACTCGGCTTGTACTGTACGCCGAGCTAGTTTCGTTATATCGATGGAGCCCTGAAACCCTTACAGGCAACCCGGGTTTTTTGCACCGACGCACACTTGGGTTAGCAATCGTCCGTAAACAGGAGATTGCGATCTTATTGACAGACGTCTTCCTCCGAATCGTTACTTACAGAGCCAGGGGGGATAACAGTGACATCGAACGCCCGTTTACGAGCCGCAATCGCGCTTGCGACGATCGCCTTCCTCAGCCCAACGGCCTGGCCGCAGTCAATGCTGAACCGCTGGTTCAAGAAGATCCACCATCCCTCGTTTTCTTCGACGGGTTTGGTGACAGCTCACTGAACTTTCGGGTGCTGTTCTGGATTGAAAACTACGAGGAGGGATTACCTGCAAAGAGCGCGGTAGGTATCGCCATCGAACGCGCGCTCTCGAGGGAGAACATCGTTATCCCGTTCCCACAGCGTGATATCCACGTACGCTCTAGTTTGCCGGGCCAGGATGAAGGGTCCCCCGCATCTAGTAGTTAACCACAACGTTGACGAAGAAGCCGGTCCAGTCCGGCACATCGCCATTGACAATTGACCGGGTGCCGTCACCCGGCAACGACACGCTGATCCCCGCTGTCAGGAATGTGTTCCGATTTATGATCCGGCTATATTCAATAAAGACGTCATCCGACAAATGCTTGTCCGTGACACCGCTGACAACGTTTGCTGTACCACCCGTCGTATCCACGCGCGTTGCCTGGCCGAACTGGATCGGGCTGCGCAGTTCGTTGACACGTATATGAGCGACGCGAAGTGTCAGAGTGTCCTTCTGCGAGGGTTGGGCTCGAAGCGTAATGCCGTGAGCCTGAACATTGGAGTTAATAAACACCATCGACGATTTTGATCCTGTCGCCCAGGCGCTGGGTGAGCCTTCATAATAAAGCGGATCAAATCGCTCAAGCTCAGGGGTATCGGGGTCGTCGCCGGAAAACGTCTGGAAGCTGTACATCAGTGATGGCGACCACATCGCGTCTTTGAAAGCGTAGATCAACTGAAACCTGGCTGCCCAGGCTTCAAGGTCAATACGATCGTTCCTTTCGATCGCGACATCTGCAGTCATTGTCCAGTTGTCGAGATTGCCCGACCGGGGATCGAACCTTGCATAGAGTTGCAGGGCTTCCGTGCCGTCGCGGGCACCGTCCAGGATTGTCGGGGCGCCGACTCCGCCTGGCGCGGCCTGGACGTAGGGAGACTCGGAATTCAGAACCTTAAACAGGGTCAGCCCGACGTAGTCTTTGTTTGCGCCGTCGAAACGAACATCCACACCCGCCAGTCGATTGTCCTGATCCAGGGCGGGCCGCTCATTAGGGTCAACGAAAAAGGCGGTAGCCGTGAATTGTTGCTTCTTGAGTCGGAACAGACCTGTCATGTCCCAGGCCTTTCTGGGCCCGAACTTGATAGCGCCTCGTTCGAAGCCGCTGGAACCACCGTTCGCGATTAGCATTCCTGTGCCGAGCTTCAGCTCACGTGGACCGACCG
Source organism: uncultured Woeseiaceae bacterium (assembly GCA_964606915.1). Lineage (GTDB taxonomy): Bacteria > Pseudomonadota > Gammaproteobacteria > Steroidobacterales > Woeseiaceae > UBA1847. The sequence continues at coordinate 87,783 of CAZSIQ010000005.1, forward strand.
ACGCGTCGATTTCGATGCCTGCCATAGTCTGGTAGCGAATCCGCAGGTACATCTCTTCGAGATCGGTGCTCCCGATGTCGTCGAAATCATAAGCATCCGTGCCAACGGTGTAAGAGGAGACGCCGGACACTTTCCCGTAAACGGTTGGTCCGGACGACATCACGGCTTCGAAACTGATGCCCGCCTTGATATAGGCTTCGAGCCACTCAGTGTCCGGATCAAATCCCGCATCCGGTGCCACCGTGTCGCTAAAATTCCAGAAGAGATTCCGCTCGCTGACCGCGTTCACACCAGCCTGAAAGTGAGTCCTGACCACTTTCGCGGCATTCTCATCAGGGCCCGGGCTTACAGGTTCCTGCGACCTTGCAACGCCGGCAATAAGCAACGTCACGACGGCCAATGCCGCGGCATTCCTGACAGGACTCCTGAACATCGTTCGAACCCGCGCTACTGTTGAGGAGACTGTTGCACGCGCTACCGGGCAAACAAACGTTTCTTCGAGCGCTGTTACATCTTGTTGCTGATGACCGTCAGATCGGTGAGACAGGACGGTCGAGACATCGTTTTCGATTGGCTTTCTTAGACGGCGAACAGGCGAGAGCACTTGTTTGGATGACGGAAGCCGCTTGGACGACTAGGTCAGTGTTGAATCGCTAAGCCGTTCACGACCATTCATACTTGCCCAGAACGCGCTCTTGGCTCTTGGGAGACATTTAGGGCTGCGCAAGGGGAGGCGTTTGATTGACTGGCAACAGATATCGAGGTCGAGCGCTTGTACCATCGGCGCTTGAGACTATTACCCATCGGGCCTGTTGTTACCCATTAAGGCCTACAGCAAATAAGGCCAACCACCGACAAGTGATTGGCCTTGTTTGGAGCCATTGGGAGCCGCCGCGCTTGGTCTACAAACTGTTTGCTCCAATCATCAACACCGCTGCCCATGAAACAAGGTAGACAGGCGTTCGAAGGTAAGGAATGCCGAGCGTGTAAACGACCGCGTGGCCCAAGCGGGCGAGGAAAAACACCTGAGCCCACATCGACAGCGAAGCATAAGCAGACTGTGGTGCCAGCGCTCCCGCCGCAATGACCACCGCAATGAACGCGGGCATCGTTTCAACCATATTCAAATGAGCACGCTGAGCACGTTGCGCCCAGAGAGGGGGCTCCGGCTGTTCCTTGGGAAAGCCATCAGGATAGTTGTTCAGGAATGTCGGGATTCCCCAGGTTATTGCCCTGGCAAGGATGTAGGGCACCCACAACAGCACCGTGAGCAGTCCACTTAGGCCAAGATAGAGGTAAGCAGTTTCCATTGTTTTTCCTTAGTTGATTGTCAAGGTCGGCCGCGCTGCTAAACGCGACCACCGCGCCCGTGCCTTATAGAGAAGCAGGGTCTTCGTTCTTGATGTCTTCCCACTTGTCGTTGGCGGCACGAATACGGCCCGGGACATCCTTCAGCCATTCACTCTGAATGCTGACATCCAGATTCAGGTAGGTCTTTCCGTCGATGACGCGAAAAACTTCGGGGTCGCCGATAAACTTCTTGCCGACGGATACGCCGAACGCGCAGTAACCGTTAAACGCCGGTACATATTTCTGTGGATCCGCTTCAAATGTTTCCAGGTTCTTCTTGCTTGAAAACTGATAGACGGCGCCATCATGAACGCTCGTGAAATTTCCGTTGCCACGTATCGGGCGCTTGCCGGTGTGGTAGGTCACAACATCGTAGCCCTGAACTGCGGGCGTACTGTGGGTGTAGTCAGCGGCGAAAACATTGCCTGAAAAGGCCAGGGCTGCTGCCAGCGCGATTAAGTAGTGTTTCAACATCGTTAGTCTCCATCTGAGTTCTGAGAATGAGGCGCAGAAAGCACCCGCGTTCCGGAGACAAGAATTCAGCAAATACGCAAGACTTAAAATAATCGGAAAAGCTATTTTGGTACTGATTCGTACAAGGCTTGCGAACTAATACCAATTCGTATTTATTGCTTACTGATTCGTATCGTATTCAGCGAAACGAACTGACGCGCAACGGCGCGACTGTTACGGTTTCTGCAAGCACACTTGTTGAGGGCGTCTTAGTGGATGTATTGACAGAGATTCTGAATACGCTGCGATTGTCCAGCAGCCTTTATTTCCGAACCGAATTGACATCACCGTGGGGAATCACCGTGCCAGCTAGTGGCAACGTAGCCCGATTTCATATTGTCATCCGAGGCGAATGCTGGTTACAGATTGAAGGACAGGACAGCATGCACATGTCCAACGGAGACTTGGTCATCATCCCGCACGGCGCTTCACACGTGATTGCCGACTCCGCCGACACTGAGCCACTTCCTTTGCAGGACGTTCTCGATAGTGTGAATTACTCAGGGGTAGGTTCGCTGGTTTACGGTGGGGGTGGCGCGGGCTGCTGTCTTGTGTGTGGTGAATTTGCCTTTGATGATCTTGGGAATCACCCCTTGCTGAAAAACCTGCCCGCCCGTCTTGGCATAACAGGTGACACCAGCTACAACACGAAGTGGTTAGACAGCGCGCTCGGTTTTATAGCGCATGAGGCTGCACAGCTGGAACCGGGTGCGAATGCGATTATCGACCGCCTCTCGGAGATCATCCTCATTCAGGTCATTCGTGCAACGATTGACGGGGCTGATGACGATCTGCCGTTTCTTTCCGTACTCACGGACCAGCGGATGAGTCGCGTTCTTGATGCGGTCCATTCTGACCCTGCCAACGACTGGAGCGTTGAACGACTTGGCAAGCTGGTCAACATGTCCCGATCCTCATTCTCAAATCGCTTTACCCAGCTCGCGAACATGACACCGTTGCAGTACGTCATTTTTGTCCGACTTCAAAAGGCAAGCAGATTGCTGGTCGAAACGCGGCTGTCACTGCTGAGCATCGCTGAGCAAATCGGCTACAAGTCGGAGGCAGCGTTCAGCGAGGCATTCAGAAAGCAGTTCGATCAACGGCCTGGAGAGTACCGCCGCGCGAACAATCGGATAGCGGCCTAAGGTGTCGGACTCGAGGCTCGACGGAACCTTGCAAGAGGTTCTTGCCTGCACTCGATGTCCCGACCTGCCCTTGGGGCCGCGGCCGATATTGCAGGTTGCCAGCAACGCCAGAATTCTAATCGCGGGACAGGCGCCCGGATCCAAGACTCACGCCAAGGGCGTGCCGTTCGACAATGCGTCGGGCAACCGTTTGCGGGACTGGCTGGGTATCGACCAAAGTACGTTCTACGACCCGACCAAGATTGCTATTTTGCCAATGGCGTTCTGTTTTCCGGGAACAGGCAAGGGAGGTGATCTCCCGCCACCGAAACGCTGTGCCGAGATCTGGCGAGGGAAACTGCTCTCCGAACTGGCTCGCATTGATCTGACACTGATTATCGGCCAGTACGCTCTTGACTGGCACCTGCGTGACCGCCAATCAAGGACCCTGACGGAAACGGTCAAAAACTGGCAAGACTATTGGCCGCATCAACTGCCGATGCCACACCCCAGTCCGCGAAACAACCGATGGCTCAAGAAGAACCCTTGGTTTGAGCTCGAGGTTCTGCCGGTTCTGCGGGAACGCGTCCAGTTGCTGCTTCGGGAATCGTTGTGACGGTCACACAGGTGAACCAGATAAGCGTTCGCAAGCCGCTGAACCAATCGCTCCTTCGTCGGGACAGCGCAAACGATTGGAATAAAACAAGCGTCGTGCTTTAACGCCTGTACATGCTTACTTTAGATAGTAGTCGTAAATCTCGGGCACATTGCCGCTGCTCATGCCCGCTTCGACGGCCGCCTTGAGGTTTGTCGACGTGCCCTCTGCAATCAGCGATTGAATCCCGAGATCCTCAACCATTCTCACGAAGTAGCCGAGATCCTTGTTCGCGTTGGCGATTGAGAATCCCAGATCACTCACCCCGTCTACTGCGTAGTTCTTGCAGAACTGCATAAACGGCGACGTCGAGGGTCCGGTGGACATGATGTCGAAGAGTTGCTGGCGATCAACGCCTGCCCGCTCGGCCACTGCAAAGGCCTGGGACATTGCACAGACAGTCGTCATGCCCATGAAATTATTGATCAGCTTGGTTGTGTGGCCCGCGCCCAGCGCTCCCAGATAGAAGACGTTTTCCCCCAAAACATCGAGCACCGGCTTCACTTTGTCGAAAGTGTCCTTGTCACCGGAGGCCATGATGTTGAGCAGTCCATCCTTGGCATGTGCAGGTGTTCGACCCAACGGTGCATCCACCATACCCGCACCCTTCGCGGCGAGGTCCGCGCCGATCTTTCGCGTCGATGCGGGGATTGACGTACCAAAGTCAATAACGACCGCACCGTCCCGGATGCCCGCAAGTATTCCGTCATCGCTGTACATCAGTTTCTCTACAACTTCGGACGTTGTCAGGCATAACATGACGATGTCGCTCTCTGCAGCGAGTTCGGCAGCGGAAGTGGCCTCTTTGGCCCCGCGTGCAACGACGGCCGCGACGGCGTCCTTGTTGAGGTCCATTACGATCGGCTTGATGCCGTTTTTCTGCAGGCACTCGACCATGTTTCCACCCATAAGGCCAAGGCCGATGAATCCAATGACGGGTTCGTTCATAACTAACTCCTGTTAAATCCTGTATTTATGTTTCTGTAGGGCGGATGCGATTTTGATCATGGCATCTCTGACCCTGGAATAACGGCGCCGCGATGCTGGATGACGCGGGACGCGAGCTTGTTACCCAGCGACGCGGCGCTGGCCGGGGACGCACCGTCGAGCCAGCCCGCAAGAAAACCTGCGTTGAAGCTGTCGCCGGCACCGGTGGTATCTGTAGGCGAGATCACCGACTCCACGGGAACATGCGTCATGTCGCCCTCGTCGAGAACCCACGCGCCGTCAGGACCATTCTTTGCCACTACAACCTGCGTACCTGACCGGTGCCATCGCTCGGCGTGAACAGACGGCGAACTCTCGCCCCAGAGACGATCATCATCTTCGGAAGTCGGCAGAGCGACGGCCAGGCTGCGAGCCACGTCTTCGAAGCACAGGCGCGCCTGCTCTTCTGACTCCCAGCCGTAGGGGCGAAAATTGCCGTCAAATCCAACGCGAACACCGCTGCCAGCAGACTCAGCCACCATCGAAAGTAACGAGCCGCGGTGACTGGCCGGAAGAATCGACAGCGAAATACCGCTGAAATAGAAAAGGTCGCAATTCAGCGCTGATCGCATGCCGGTATCTGCACCGGGCAATCTGAAGTACTCGCGGGCCGCGGAACGATCTCGCCAGTACGTGAAATAGCGCTCGCCCTGTGAATCGGTACGAATCGCATACAGCCCGGCGATGCGGTCCGGGTGTCGCAGGACGAATTCGACGGAAACGCCTTCGGACTGCAGTCGATCAACGATCGCGTCCGAGTACGGGTCGGTTCCGAGAGCGCTGACGAAGCGGACATCGTGTCCGAGTCTCGACATATAGATAGCGGTATTCAGCGTGTCGCCCGCCACGCCGAGTTTTGACGCCCCCAGGACTCCACCCGGCACGTCGGATGAGAGCTCAAGAAGCGGTTCGCCGAAAATGCTTACAGTTGCCATACGCCGTAAATGAACCTCAGGAGAAAAGCAGGCCGCCGTTTATGTCGACGCTATTGCCTGTCATGAAGCTGGATGCCGGGGAAGCGAGGAACGCGACAAGGTCGGCCACCTCACTCGCCTCACCTTCGCGTTGCAACGGTGTCGCAGCAGCAACATTCTTGCGCACGGCGTCGTTGGTGAAGTCGTCGTGAAAGCGTGTGGCGATCATTCCCGGGCAGACGCAGTTGACGCGGATTCCGGATGACGACAGTTCCTTTGCCATCGATCGAGTGAACGTCATCACGGCACCTTTGGACGCCGCGTAGGCCGCCGCGCCGCCGCCACCACCGTCGCGTCCCGCCTGCGATGAGAAGTTCACGATTGCCGAGCCGGCCTTCATATGCGGAGCGACTGCCTGCGTGGTAAGGAAGGCACTGCTGACGTTCAGACGCATCACGCGTTCGAAGAAATCCCGGTCCATCTCGGCGAGGGGCTGTCGGGCTACGAGGCCACCAACAACGTTAACCAACACATCGATCGACTCACCAAAGGTCTTTCGGGTCTCTGCCACCAGGCTTTCGACCTCACCCGGCTCGGTCATGTCACCGCGGATAGCAACCGCCTCACCGCCGGACGCCTTGATCGCATCGACCGTTTCCTCACCCTGTGCGGGATTGCTGAAGTAATTTACGACGACCCGTGCGCCCTCAGCCGCCAGTTTTTCCGAGACGGCTCTGCCAATATCTCGCGCTCCGCCGGTAACGATCGCGACTTTCCCCTCTAGCGCCTTCATCCGTTTCCCCTTTTTTCTGTTTTTTTCTGAGACAGCGTTGCCGAAACAGTCTGCCTTTAAAAAGGTGCCGATAGTGTGGTTACCGGCTAGTCGATTCCTCGATAAACAAACGGCCCCTGCCACTCAATGGAACGGCCATCGACAGTTAACTTGTGGTTCGCCGATCGGGATACCTCACCGTTCGACACGATGAACACTTTGCGGCCACCCTGCTTGTCGCTCAGCAGCACGGCGGTATAGCGCTCGTCGTCATGAATAACTGACACACTGGCGAGGTATCCCCTCGGGCCAATGGTGAGCTCGGAGACAGGGCTGTAGCTCCCGTGCGACTCAACAACGCTGGCGAACGTCGTACGTGACGGTGCCTCTTCGCGACGCAGAATCAGCGCCGGGTCACGTCGCAAATTAAAGTCCGGGTCATTGGCGCCGAGGCGCGCGAACAACAGTCGGTCACCCGGTTGCTGCGCCAGTGTCAGCGTGTGAAACCGGCCGTCGCCCAGCCACTGGAACACAGCACTGTCTGCGTCAGACTCGCCGCTCGCCTCAAGATACAGGTGCTCGAAGCCGTTCCGGTCGCCGAGCGGTTGCAGCGAGGGTGACGCCTCAAGCGCCACACTGGCTTCGAGAAACTGGCCCATGTACCAGTACGGCAGGTCGTAGAGATTTCCCGATACCGAGTCGACCTGAAAGAGGTCCAGGACAAACGGATGCTCGAACGCTTCGTCCTTTATCATGGCCATTGTTCGTCGCATCACGGACCCCGGATACGCGTTCCTCTCGACGGCACTGACGACCTGGAGGTCGGGGTCATCGGCGTCAAAGAACGCCAGTTCGGAGTGGTGCTGACTGCCGATCTCGTACTTGCCATCGAAATGCGAAGACGCGTTTTGCGTCAGCGTATTGTGAGAAATGGTCTGCTTCGCCCAGGTCGTATTCTCCGGCAGGTAGTTTCCGCCGCCTTTCTGCTCGATGTTAACGAAACGAACCAGTCCATAGTCCTGCAGCACTTCATCGCCTCGCGCGTACAGCGAGAACGACAGTTTGTCGTAGTGACCGTGACTTAAGCCTTGTGCCGAGTATTTGAAGACCAGCGTCAGGTCTTCATCGCCGTGGCGCAGGATCGCAACGCCACCCTGGTCGCCGGCAGGTCCGTCCGTCAGATTGACGGTTCGTTTCCGAAACGGCTGCAATTCGCCATTACGCAATCCCAGTGCGACGGCGAAACCCGCATCGTCGAGGGCCACCTCGCCCTGCTGCGCCGCAATATCCAGCAATCTCGGATCGTCACCGCCCGAGTGGTAAGCGATATTTACGGCGGTAACCAGCGACTGGTTGAATACAGACATCCCCTTCTGCGCGTCGTTTAACGGAAAGAACTCACCATCCGCATCGGACAGCTGCAGCAGCGCGTCAATAGCTTTGAGCAGCACACCATCCTTGTACTCGAAGATGCCCAGTTCCGGCTTAACGTTGTGCAGGCTTTGCCCGAAAATGAGAAACGGATACATAGCGTAGCGCTGGTAGTACGGGCCTTCCGTGTAGTAGCCGGTCGGCGAAAACGGCTCTTCAAGATTTGCGAGGAAGCCGGCAGACTGGCCCTCGAGCTTTATAAAACCGCCGTCGTTGTCCCGGGCTTGCAGGTCCAGGCCGTCATCGTCGAGACCGTAGAGGGCACGACTCACGAGCTCATCGTCACCCGTAACCAGTCCAATCATGCCGACTGCCGCAGCACCCCAGGTACTGTGGTTATGAATGCGGTTAAAGAACTGTGGGTTGCCCACTGACAGGAAGTCGGCGAATGGCCGAAACAGGTTGGCCTCCAGTTGCTCGCGTTCGGCAGGTGACAGCCATTCGTAGATTGCGTCGTACGCCTGGCTTGCATAGAGCAACCAGTTGGCGTCATTCAGGCACTGCCAGAAAATTTTGCCGCGCGCATACGATCGTTCCTGGGGATGCAGCGGCAGATCAAGGTACATCGCTTCGTACTGAAACAGCATGTCGCGGATGTAGATCGCGTACCTATCGTCGTCGAGAATCTGAAACAGTGCACCCGCCTTGGGCATGATGAGGAAGTTTCGTTTGTGCCGCTCGTGTGTGTAGCCCCCCGAGAAATCCCGGGGTACGGGCGTCTGAATGCCCAACGCGATTTCTGCGTCCACTTCGGCCTTTACGCTCGCCACGGTCGTATCGAACAGCGGGACACGACCGAGCTCCGCCCGAATGCGCTCAACACCCGCCTTCGTCATCACAAGACTCGGATGGCCTTCCGCGAACGAGACGGCTGGCGCCCAGCAGAGGATGGCCAACACGACACAGGTTTTTTGTAGAAGCGTCTTACAAGTCATTGTGAATTCGCCCAGTCGCCAGCAGCGCCAGGTTTTTCTATTTGGGAACCCAACTGTACAGGTCAATTTATATAAATTGTACTAGCCAATCAGAGTTTTTCCGCCTTTTTTATTGATTTTTATTGAAACTGGTCTCTGTCTGAGCAATTCGTTAGTATTGTGCTTTGATCACTAAATTGGTCCTACCAATATACCTGGACAACGATTATGCCCGACCAGCGTCTACATCAATCTATCGCGGCAAAGATTCGGCGGCGAATACGAGACGGTGTCTACCGATCCGGTGACCGACTGCCCGGCGAACGCGAACTCGCTGAGGAGTTCGGTGTCAGCCGGGTGACCGTTCGCGAAGCCGAAATCGCATTGCAAGCCCAGGGGCTGATTCGCATCAAGACCGGCTCCGGCGCCTACGTCACCGACCAACGGGAGGCGTCGTTCACCCGGCTGCCGATCGTCAGCGCCCTGGAGCTCACGGAAGCCCGCCTGCTGTTCGAATCCGAAGCTGCGGCGCTGGCGGCCCGTTCGATATCGGACGAAACCGTGGCGCGCCTCGACGAGCTGGTGAAGATCATGGGCAGTGCCGACGACGTGAACGCCATCCAGGACGCGGACCGCGAGTTCCACCTGACGATTGCCAAGGCGTCGAGAAACAAGGCCGTCTCCCATGTCGTCGAAACCCTGTGGCAAATGCGCTCGGACATTCCTGACGTGAAAGACGTGCACGCGTCGGTGTGCACTGATGAATCTGCGGATGAACGACGCGCCGAACATGACGCGATCCTTACAGCGCTCAGGAACAGAAACCCGGCAGCCGCACGAAGCGCAATGCAGGATCATTTCGCAAGGTTGCTGTCGACGATGATCGACACGACAGAAGCGCAGGCCGTCGAGGCGCTTCGTGCGAAAACGGCAGCGAGCCGACACCGTTTCCTTACTTCACTGTATGACGAAAAGAGCACCTGACATCATGAATCTGAGACCCATTTGCCTCACGGCATTCGCGGTGCTGGCACTGGCGGCCTGCACATCCGATACCCCGTCAACCCCGGCCAACGTCGACAGCGTAGTAACAAACATCGACGAATTCGTGAACGCGGTGAACTCGGCGCAGCCGGGCGACAGCATCGTCCTCGCAAATGGCACCTGGTCTGATGTCGAGCTGGTGTTTCGTGGTGTTGGCACAGCCGATCAGCCGATCACGATGACAGCCCAGGACCCGGGCAAGGTCGTGATTTCCGGCCAGTCGAATCTGAGCCTGTCCGGTGAGCACCTCGTCGTATCCGGGCTGGTGTTTAAAGATGGTTATACGCCAACGAGTGAGGTCATCTCTTTTCGTACGTCGAAGGACCAGCTCGCCAATCACTCACGGGTTACGAATACCGTGATCGACAGCTTCAGCAACCCGGAACGCCACTCGTCCGACACCTGGGTCGCGATCTATGGCAAGAACAACCGCTTCGACCAGAACACGCTGCTGAATAAGGGTAACCGTGGTGTAACGCTGGCGGTGCGACTGAACACTGAAGCCAGCCTCGAAAACGACCATGTCATCGAAAACAACTACTTTGGCCCGCGCCAGACGCTCGGTTCGAACGGCGGAGAAACTCTGCGCATAGGGACCAGCCACTACTCCCGTGAATTTTCCAACACGGTCGTCCGCAGAAACTACTTCGACCGCACGAGCGGCGAACTGGAGATAATCTCGAGCAAATCCTGCGGCAACCGGATTAGTGACAACGTGTTTTTCGAGAGCCAGGGCACCCTGACCATGCGTCACGGCCACTATACGACGGTCGAAGGCAATTACTTCATCGGCAACCGAAAGCCCAACACCGGCGGCATTCGCATCATCAATGAGAACCAGACCGTCAGAAACAACTACCTGTACGGTCTGACGGGCCACCGGTTCCGCGGCGCGCTCGTCATCATGAACGGTGTGCCGAACGGGCCGATCAACCGCTACGATCCGGTCGTCGATTCGGTCCTCGACAACAACATCGTTATCGACAGCGATCACATTCAGCTGTGTGCCGGGGCGGATGAAGAACGTTCAGCTCCGCCGACCGGCACAACGATGCACAACAACATCCTGATGTCGCAAACCAACCTGAATCCGTTCACGGTCTACGACGACATCTCGGGGATCAGCTTTGCCGGCAATACCGTAAACGCCGGCGTCAGTGTCCCTGTCGTTGAAGGCTTTTCCGAAGCACCGTATGCCGTGAGCGAGAACATGCACGGCCTGCTGGTCCCGGAGCAGGCGCTGCTCGATCAGATCGGTTTCGGCGAGGTCAGACTACCGGTCACCAAGGACGAAGCCGGTGCACTGTTTTATCCGAAAGTCGATCCGTCCGTAACGTTTCGCAGCGGTGCGGAAGTCAGCGTCCCGCCGGGCATCAACACGCTGATCGATGCGCTGGCTGCGAGCGCGCCGGGCGACGTGCTCATGCTCGAAAACGGCGGTGAGTACCTGTTGACCAAGTATGCCTATGTCGCGCACCCGGTCAGCGTCGTGGCCGTTCCCGGTGACAAGCCGGTTATTCGTTCGGAGAAAAACAGCTTCCTGATCATCCGCAACGGCGGCTCGCTGGAACTCGAGAACCTGCAACTCGACGGTGCCGAATCGCCGGATGTCGCGGGCAACAATGTGATCAGCACGGACCGCTACTCAATGAATCGCAATTACTCGCTGCTGATGAAAAGCCTCAGCGTGACGAACCTGGACGTCAACCACAGTTTTGATTTCCTGAAGGTGTACCGAAACACGTTCGCTGACCGTGTTGAACTCATCGACTCGTCGTTCACCAATGTCACCGGCTCAATACTGGCGATGAACAAGGAAACCGATGATCTTGGTATCTACAACGTTGAAAACCTCGTGATCGAAAATACGCAGTTCACCGATGTGCAGGGTGCGGTTGCCAACATTTATCG